>JAJEGF010000037.1 GCA_022820025.1 Chloroflexota bacterium | reverse complement strand
TTCCCACGAAACCATCTACCGGTTCATCGACGCCCAGATCCGGCGCACCAAGGACTACACCTGGCGCCACTTCTTGCCCCAGGGCCGGTCGAAACGCGGTCGCCGCAGCCGCAAGGCCCTGAGTCCGGCCGCCTTCATGGCTCACCGCCGCCCGATCAGCGAGCGCCCGGCCGCGGCGGCGGCCCGCCGCGCCCCGGGGCACTGGGAGGCGGACCTGATGCTCTTCCGTCTCTATGGCCAAGCGATCCTGACCCTGCACGAGCGCCACTCACGCCTGCTGCTGGCCGTTCGGCCGCGCGGCAAGGCCGCCGCGCCCATCGCGCAGGCTCTGACCGACCTGCTGGCCCCGCTGCCGCCCGCCTAGCGGCAGACCGTCACCTTTGACAGCGGCACCGAGTTCGCCTGGTATTGCGACCTCCATGCCCTCGGGATCGCGACCTTCGTCTGCGACCCGTATGCACCCTGGCAGAATGGCGGGATGAGAACGCCATCGGCCGCCTGCGTCGGAACTTGCTGGGCAAGAGCGACTTGGCCACCCTCGCGGCCACCCGCTTCACCCAGTTCGTGCAGGCCGACGACAACACACCACGCAATTGCCTCAGCTATCAGACCCCGGCCGAGGTTTTCTGGAACCACCTGTTGCACTTGAATTGTGAGTCCACCGCGCTCCATTGGGCACGACGGCGTTGAGCGTGACGAGCTGAGCCAGTGACTCACGTCATCGGGTGCACGATCGTCCCGTTGGCGCACAGCACGCGGGACTGGTCGACCAGCGTTCAAAGCGCCTGAGGTTGCAGAGCCGGAGGAGGACTGATGGTGTCGTCGATTGCGAAGTGACGACGCGAGGACCCCAGTTTCGTCTGACGCTGCGTGAGGATGGTTCGCGCCGAGCCAGGTGTGCGACGCCACGACAGGTGGGCGGCTCACCCTTGACAGCATATTGATGCAGAACTTACGCTGTTTCACATGCTGCGAAACAACTGTATATCTGAAACAAGACTGATCGCCACAGCCGCGCGGGCGATCGGCGCACGCCTGCCCCCGCGCTGGCGGCTACTCGAACGCGCCGAGAGTGTCAATGCGCGGTCCCCACGGGACGTCAACCGCAGAATCGACGCCGTCTGGGAGATCCGGGCTCCTGACGGACGCGCATCCGACATCATCGTGGAGGTCAAGTCGAAGCCAGTGGAACCCAGGCTCGTCGGCAATGTGGCGTCCCAATTGAAGGCGAAGTCATACTCGCGGGACGAGCAGCTTGGCGCGACCCCTGCCTTCATCCTGGTCTCCACCTATCTGAGCCCTCTGGCCAGGGAGCGACTGGTGGAAGCCGGGATCAGCTATGCCGACGCAACCGGCAACATCCGGTTTGTCGTCAATCGTCCCGCGGTTTTCATTGAAACCCAGGGAGCGGACCGGAACCCCGTCAAGGACGAGCGTCCGCTTCGCTCGCTCAAGGGAGGTCGCGCCGCCCGTGTGGCCAGAGGTCTGTTTGACTACCGTCCCCCCTTCGGAATTCGGGAGCTGGCGGACGAGATCGCCAGCTCTCCGGCCATGGTTTCGAGGGTTGCCAGCCTGCTGGAGCCGGATGGGATCGTCACCAAGGCGAGTCCACGAGGACGCATCGATTCGGTGGATTGGGAGGCCCTGGCGCGGCGCTGGGCCTCGGATTACGACTTCGCCGCGTCCAACACCCTGACGACGTGGCTAGAACCGCGAGGAACGAGGGCGCTGTTCGTCCGGCTTCGGGAGGCGGGACTCCAATACAGCGTCACCGGCTCCTTTGCTGCCTACCGCGTGGCCCCTTTTGCGGAACCGCGTCTGGCCACAATCTACGTTGACGATCCAGAGACTGCGGCCCAGTCGTTGGGACTGCGTCCGGCGGATACCGGAGGAAACATTCTCCTGGTGCGCCCATTTGACCCCGTGGTATTCGAGCGCACCGAGTCCGACAGCGGTTTCACGTACGCGCGCGTGACCCAAGTTCTGCTGGACCTCATGACGGGGCCGGGGCGAGGACCGGCGGAGGCGGAGGCCCTCCTGGAATGGATGCGGGAAACGGAGGACCGATGGAAGATTCCCATGACCAAGTCCACATAGAGGCTCGCGAGACCCTGCTCGACGCCGTCGAGGCATTGGGACCTCACAGCGAAGCGGTGATCCTGGTTGGAGCCCAAGCCATATACGTGCACACAGCGCCTACAGATGCCAGCTTCGCACTCTCCCCATTCACGTATGACGCAGACATCGTGCTTGATCCCGAGCTGTTGGGAAGTAGCCCGGCGATCGTGGACGCGATGAGCCGCGCAGGGTTTCAATTGGGTGACCAACCGGGGCTATACCGGCGGGACGTGGGGCCACAGGTTGATCTTCTGGTGCCGGAGGCCGTGGGCGGGCCCGGCCGCCGAGCCGCCCGACTCGGCGTCCATGGCAACCGGGCGGCGATGAAGGTTCACGGGCTTGAGGGCGCGCTTGTCAGCCATACGCGCATCACGATCGGCTCGTTAGTCCCGGGTGCCGGCAGAGCGTGCATCCTGAAGGTGGCCCGGCCGGCGGCGCTGCTGGTGGCGAAGGTGCACAAGGTAGGCGAGCGCCTTCGGGACTCCGATGTGCGCCGTAGGGACCCTGTCGCCAAGGACGCCTTTGATATGTATCGGCTTCTGCGCGCCGTTGACACCCCCGACTTGGCCGCCGAGTTTCGCCGCCTGCAGGCGCACGACGTTTCGAGCCGTGTGACCTCCGAGGCACTTGTGCTATTTCGGGACCTGTTCAGCTCCCCATCGGGCACGGGGACTGGTCTCGTGGTTGAATACGTTCGTGGCCTGGAGGACACCGACTTCGTCGTTGAATCGAGCGTCGCTCTCAGCCGAGACCTGCTTGAGGCGACCTCGCGACACTAGTCAGCGCAACGCCGCGCGAGTGGTCGGTAGCGGCCATCGCATCAGTCTGCGCGTCCGCCGGCGCTCCCACGAGGAGTTGAGTCTCCAAAGGCCGTCGCGACGCTGCCTGCCTCGCCTCAGAAAGCACAGGCGACAGAGTCCACCGCTTCGACGCTGACGTGCGATTCCACACTGGCGACAACGAAACCATTCAACGGGAGCCACTTGCGGTTGCATCGTTCCACCTGCCCGCCAGGCTTTTCGGCCAATTCCAGCCGGAACGGGTGCTCTTCAATGCATTGGCTTGCCAACATTCCGTCCCGCTCTCAGTTAGGTTGGCGACTACGGGATAGCATTCGAATCCTCGGACAACGGGAGTGGGGGGTCTGGCAATATCTGGATGAGGCTGGAGAACCCCGTGTGTCTGGTTCTCCGGATCCAAAACGAGTTTCGCAGAGGTCTCCAATGGACGAAGTGAAGATCTGGGCGCTCGATGGCGACTCGAAGGTCACGCCGCTGGCGTCGAAGGATCAGACGGACACGGAATCCTTGTTGGAGGAGACGCTCGTCAGGAACCCCGACCTGCTGATTCCGGGACTGAGGCTCGTCGGCCGACAGACGCCCACGGACGGCGGGCCGCTCGATCTGCTCGGAGTCGATGAGGACGGTCGGCTGGTCGTGTTCGAGTTGAAGCGTGGGATGCTATCGCGGGACGCTGTTGCGCAGATTATCGACTACGCCTCCGACCTGGACGCCAAGACCGACGTTGCATTAGCCGAGCACATCGCCGCCAACTCCGGCGTGGGTGGCATCGAGGGCATAGAGGACTTCGAGGAGTGGTACGGCGAGAACACCGACGGCCAGAGTCTCGACTCCCTTCGGCCGCTGCGCCTGTTCCTGATCGGCTTGGGGGCCGACGAAAGGACGGAGCGGATGGTGAGATTCCTCGCCGCCAACACCGGCATGGATATCTCGTTACTCACGTTCCACGGCTTTGCCTACGACGGCAAGACGCTGCTTGCCCGGCAGGTTGAAGTGGAAGCAGTTGCAGAGCCCGGACCTCGCCGGCGAAGGCGACCGACCGCGGAGGAGAGAAGAGAGCGGTTGAAGAAGAAGATAGATGACTCCGGCATGTCGGAGACATTCGGCGCCGTGGAGCGCATGTTCGAGACGAACTGGCCCGGATTCAGGAAATACCCGACAAGCTTGGGACTAAGTATCAGATTCAAGAACCGGTCATTTTCTCGCATCGATCCGTGGAAGGGAGGAGTGACGATAGTCTTCTTCGGCCGCGCCAAAGCACTGTGCCTGGACGAGTTTCGGCAGCCCGTAGAGGAAATTCGCTACGAAACATGGCCGAGGAATCGAGAGCCGTTAGACGACCCCAGAACCGAGATCCAGTTCCAGTTCACCGCCGAAGAGTGGGAGCAACACAGGGGCAGCATGTATGCGCTGACCAAGGCGGTGTACCAAGGCTGGAAGAACAGCGGTCAGTAGCCGGCTGCGACCGTCGCGTCATCGCCCAAGGGATCATGGGCATCTTGCGCTGGCGACTCGACCGTCTCCATCGGCACCGGCAGACAGCTGGGACCTCCCCAAGAGGCGGCGTGCAAGTCGCACAAGGCCTTCGCCACCTGCTCCCAGCCAAGGGCCACGTTTTGTTGCTCCAACCGTGCATTGCTGCCAACCTTCGCTGGCAACGGCGCGTCCGCGAACGAAGTGGTTCCCAACTGCCGATGCATGGATCAGCTCCCGTACGATCTCGGCCTCCGCATCGTGGCCCGACGGCCCCGTTATACGATGGCCTCCACTGGCACGGACCGCCCTGCCCACACCCGCCCGTAGAGTTCTAGGATCCTCGGCCGAGTTTTCGCCCGCTTCAGCGGGCGAAGCCCCGTGAAAAGCGGCGGATGCGTATCGTGCGTCCGTGCTTACAGGTGAGCCGACTGCGGTGGGCTCCCATCAGCGTGAAACTCCCCTGTCGTCAGCGGCATGATCGGTCACGCAGCGCCATCGACTTGCTGTCGGCGGCCGTGCAATGCGGCAGAGCGTGAAGAACGCGCGTGGCTGTGCGCTGCTAGGCTCGCCAGCGGGGCACAAACTTGAGCTTTCTGGACCCGTAGACTGGACCCGGCGAGATCCATCGCCGGGACCGTACGGCTTGCCGAAACCAGGAGCCAAGGGCCGATAGGCCAGGCTGAGCCGACTCCAGAGTGAACCCGACATCCTGCCAACATTTTGCCAACATTCGGGCCATATGTTGGTCGTGCTGGCAGTCTTGGGGAGCCACTCGGAGTTTCGGACTAACGGGAGTGGAGAGCGTTGGCAGGCGCCAAACGAGGCTCGAAAATGCTCGCCAGGAAGGACTTTTAATCCGAAGGTCGTGGGTTCGAGACCCACCCGGCCCACCCGTCTGGAGGCCCGGAATCGAAACTCACAAGAGTTGGATAGCGGAGGTCCTGCGCACTCTCGATCTCGTGGCCGGGCGCGGCCGGAGGACGGAGTCTCGATTCTGTGGAGGGCGCATGCCGAGGTCGCGATGCCTCTCATAGAGGCGGCCGAACTTACCAAGCACTTCGAGCGCCGCCGGCCGCCGCGCAGGCCCTGGGATTTGCTGCGTCGACGTCCGGCGCCAGAGACAGACGATCTCATCGTCGCGGTCGACGACGTATCGCTCTCAGTCGAAGCCGGCGAGGTTTACGGGCTGCTGGGTCCCAACGGTGCCGGCAAGACGACGATGGCTCGCATGCTCTCGACGCTGCTCGAACCCACCTCTGGCAGCGCGCGGATCTGCGGGCACGACACGGTTCACGACGGCACCGAGGTGCGCACGCGCATCGGCGTGATGTTTGCGGGCGAGCGCGGTGTCTTCTGGCGACTCACCGGTCGCGAGAACCTGCAGATGTTCGGGCGTCTCGTGTTCATGGACGGCAATGCGATACGCCGGCGCACCGATGAACTCATGGAGCGTCTCGGCCTTGCCGATCGCACCGACGAGCTCGTCGAGTCCTATAGCACCGGCATGAAGCAGCGGCTCAATCTCGCTCGCACCCTGATGCACGACCCGCCGGTGCTGCTCCTGGACGAGCCGACGGCCGCCCTCGACCCCGCCGCGGCGCGCGCGACCCGAGGATTCGTCGATGAACTCCGTCAGGAGGGAAAGGCGATCCTCCTGACGACCCACAACATGCACGAAGCCGACGAGGTGTGCGACCGGGTCGGGATTATCGACAAAGGCCGCCTCATTGCCGAAGATCGACCGGCGGACCTCATCAGCCGCGCCGGCGTGGAGCCGCGCCTGGAACTGATGCTGCGCGGCAATACGTCCGCGGCACGCACCGCGATCGGCGAGGCCGCCCTGTGGTGGGGGGCGATCGAGAGCGATGGAGCCGTTCAGGTCGCGGTGCGAGCACCCGGCGGCTGGCGATCGGCGGAGGACATCACGCAACGCGCGGCGGCGGCGGGCGCGGAGATTGTCCAGTCGCGCCTGCGCGAAGCCACCCTGGAAGACGCCTACATCGAGCTGACCGGCAGCCGTCTCGAGGGACCGTTTGAGCCGGTCTAGGCTCGCCGTCCGACTGGCGTGGACGAACGCCGCGGCGACCCTGGTACTGACCAGCCTGAGCTGGCGGATGAAGCAGCGCGAGCCGTTCTTCCTGGTCAGCAGCGCGTGGCTGGCGACCTTTGCCGTGCTTCCCATGGCGCTCGCGGCCGTTGCGCTGGTTGGGCCCGACGCCAGGCACATTCAGACGTTCGTTGATCTTGCCGGTACCGACAACTACATGGCCTACGTCACGATCGGGGCGACGGCCATGATCTGGTCGACGCAGACCGGAGCGAGCGTCGGATTCGTCCTTGAGGCCCAGCGCCTTTCAGGCACGCTGGGCTCGATCTGGTTGACTCCGACGAGCTTGCTGGCTCGCGTTGCAGGCCTGGGTACCTCTGGAATGTTGGTTGGCATGGCACGGACCCTCATCGCTTTCGCCGTTGCTTGGGCCATCCTCAGGTTCCCGGTCAGCCTGGATCCATTTCCGTTGATTGCCGTTCTCGTCGCGTCGACCTTCGCCGTCGGGTCCTTCGGTCTCATTTGGGCTGCGGTTGTCCTGCGTGCGCGCGCCGGCATGATCCTCGTGCAGGCGCTTCTGATGGGCATGGGTATCCTGGCCGGCCCCGCCTATCCCACGACCGTGCTCCCTGATTGGGCCCAAATGGTCGGCCATCTGCTTCCCCCGACCTGGATGATTCGCGGGCTCCGAGCCACGCTCGTCTTCAACGACGCCGCGGCCGCGTGGGCGTCGGTTGCGGCGTTGCTCGGTCTTGGACTTGTCTTCGGTCTCTGCGGGATGTGGTTGTTCGCACGATTCGACCGCGACGCCCGTCAACGAGGGCATCTTGAGTCCTTCTAAGGTTCAGCGGGCTGGTCGTGTGGGTACGGTGGTTTTGGCCGCGTTCACCCAGATGTGGCGCGAGCACAACCGCTTTCGGATCGTGTGGGCTGCTCGCATGGTTACAACGTTCCTGTTCCTCGCGCCCATCCTGTTGATGAGCCGGGCTTATGGTTCCGAGGGTTTCGCAGCCAGCGGCGGTGGCCGCGACTTCGTCACCTTCGCGGCCGTCGGTCTCGTGGTCATCAATGCAGCCATTCGTCCCATGGCGGCCACCATCTACTATCTCTCAAACTCAAATCGCGTCGGTATCCTGCCCGCCCTCTGGACCACGCCCGCCCCGCGCTGGGCCCTCTGCCTCGGTGCATCCCTGGCGACGCTGGCGGATGCGGTGGTCGAAGGCGCCATCATCATCGGTTTAGCGTTCCTGTTTTTTGGTCCGTCGACGCAGTCGGTCTCCGTGCTGGCTGTCGTTCCACTGCTGTTCGGGCTGGCGATGTTCTGGGGGCTTGGTCTTGTGTTCGGCAGTGTGTTCCTGGCCACGCGCTCGTGGGCCGCCGACCAAATCGTGAGCGGCCTCCTCCTGGCATTGGCCGGCACGGTATTTCCAATCACGATCCTGCCGTGGTCCGTCCGCTGGCTGAGCTACGCGTTTCCGCACACGTATGTGCTCGACGCCCTGCGGCACCTGGTTCTCGGCACGCCAACCATCGCGCCGCTGGCCGTCGACCTTGCCGTCGCTGGGGGCAGCGCGCTTCTTGCGGTGCTTGGCGGCATCGTCATGTTCCGCCGCGCCGATCGCGCAGCCGCGCGCCGCGGCGTCATCGGGCTCTATACATAGTGATTGGCGTCTGGCAGCTGTCGGCGGTCCGGAGATTCCCGGTGGAATCGGTAGCGGCGCTTGCGCGCTGATAACCTCACACGTTGGTTGTTTGGGTCATGTACTCACGATGCCTGAGGTTCCGAGGGCTACTTGCCGTATCGTGAACTATGGTTCTTGGGGCTGTATATTGCCGCCAGTCTCCTCTCCAATCCGGGCGGTTGAGGGTCAACGTGGACGCAGCCTCCTCCGGTCGTGCCGCTCAGGCGGATTGGCAACCGTTGAAGTCCGTCGAGCGATACCGAAACGCCAACAGGCTTTTCATCACGGGTTGTTGCATGGAGGGAGTTAAGCCTTGACTGGATATCTGGCCCGCATAAGTGCCCGGCGACCGCTCGTCACGCTGGCAATCTGGCTTGTCGTCGCCGTTGTTGCGGGCGGTCTGAGTCAGGCGTTGCTCGACAGCGCCACGACCACCGAGCTCAAACTCGGATCGGGTGCAAGATCACAGCAGGCGGCAGACCTGCTGGAAGACAGGCTCCGAGGTCCTGAACCGATAACGGAGATCGTCATTGTTCAGTCGGACAGCCTGACCGTCGACGATCCCGCGTTCAAGGCCAAAGTCGAGACGGTATTTGGACAGATCATTGCCCTCGGTCCCGAGGCGGTCACGGCCGGCCTGAACTACTACCTGACCGGCGACGAGCGGCAGGTATCTCCCGATCGCCGGACCACGCTCATGCCCTTCCGGCTTGCCGGCGACCTCAATGAGGCCGAGGGGCACGCCGAGCACATCCTGGACATCGTCGAGGCAGCCGACGGGGTGGACGGGTTCCGTGTGCTGACGAGCGGCAGGGCCAGTATTTCCGTTGAGCAGAACGAGCTCGCGCTGCATGACCTGGAGCAGGGTGAACGGTTTGGCATTCCCGTGGCCTTGCTCATCCTCGTGGCGCTCTTCGGATCGCTGGTCGCGGCACTTGCGCCTATTGGCCTCGCCATCGTCGCCATCGTCATTGCCCTGGGCCTGGTCGCGGCTATCGGCCAAGCCTTTCAGTTGGTGTTCTTCGTCACGCTGATGGTCACCATGATCGGCTTGGCCGTTGGCATCGACTATTCGCTGCTCATCATTTCCCGTTTCCGCGAGGAAATGGACCGCGGCCTGGACAAGCTTGAGGCGGCCGAACGCGCCGGCTCCACGGCCGGCCGTACCGTCCTCTTCAGCGGCGTCACCGTGATTATTGCCATCTGCGGAATGCTGATCGTCCCGTTCCTCTTCTTCCAGTCCCTGGCCATCGGCGCCATCCTGGTCGTGGCCGTTGCCCTGGCGGCCACGCTCACGCTTCTCCCGGCTGTGCTGGCCCTGCTTGGGCCCAGGGTGAACCTGTTGCCCGTGCCTTTACTCGGCCGCTTCAAGGTGACCAGCCCCGACCATTCAAAGGCAGGGTTCTGGGAATTCATCACCGAGAAAGTCATGCGCTTCCCGATCATCAGCATCCTCGCCATCGCCGTGCCCATGATCGTGTTGACGGTCTTCTACTTCGACATCAAGACCGGCCTGAGCGGTGTCGATGCTTTCCCCGAGGGCACGAAAAGTCGCGAGGCCTTTTATGTCCTTGAAGAGAACTTCTCATTCGGCATCGTCAATCCGGTCGAAGTCGTGGTTGACGGCGACGTCAACAGTCCCGAGGTCCAGGGTGCCGTTCAGCGCCTGCAGGCCACGCTCAGCAATGACCCCAGGTTCCCGATTCCTCCGGTTCCAACCGTCAACGATGCGGGTGACCTGGCGCTCTTGACGCTTGTAATCCACGGGGAGTCGAGCAGCCAGGCTGCGGTTGACACCGTCACGGTTCTGCGTGATGAGTACATCCCGGCGGCGTTTGAAGGCGTCTCCGCGAATGTCTTGGTCGGCGGCGTGACTGCGATCACGGCGGACGTATTCGAAATCGTTGAGATCTACACGCCCTTCGTCTTCCTCTTCGTCCTTGGGTTCAGCTTCATCGTGCTGATGCTGGTTTTCAGATCCATCGTCATCCCGATCAAGGCCGTCATCATGAACCTGCTGTCCGTCGGCGCTTCCTACGGGTTGCTGGTCCTGGTTTTCCAGAAGGGTGTGGCGACCGACCTGCTGGGATTCCGCCACGCCGAGGTGGTGGATGCCTGGATTCCGCTGTTCCTGTTTTCCATCCTGTTCGGTCTTTCGATGGACTACCACGTGTTCCTTCTGAGCCGCATCCGCGAGCGCTACGACCACACCGGAGACAACGCCGAGGCCGTGGCCTACGGGCTTCGTTCCACCGCGGGCATCATCACCGGCGCGGCCCTGATCATGGTCGCCGTGTTCGGCGGCTTCGCGCTCGGCGAAACCATCATCAACCAGCAGGTTGGCTTCGGGCTCGCCGTGGCCGTGTTCCTCGACGCAACGCTCGTTCGATCCGTCCTGGTTCCGGCCAGCATGGAGGTCCTGGGCAAGCGCAACTGGTACCTGCCCTCGTTCCTCAGCTGGCTTCCGGACGTGCGTGTCGAGCCTGCGGAGGACGAATAGGTTCGCAAGATGGATCCTGAGCCGTCGCGGGCCGACGGGCTGGACCTGCCGACCTGTTACCGCGCCGGCTACGCCAGGGCTCGCGCCCTCGATCCGGAGACGGCCTCAAACTACGTAGCCCACACGCGCGTCGGCGACCCGGCGGCCGACGCGATGATGACGGTCCTGGAAGAAATCGGACCCCGCGAATCGTGGCGGATCGTTCAGACCGCCATGGACAGTCTGGACGACGAGAGCGCGCTCAACGATGCGCCGCGCGAAGTCCGGGATTTCTTCGAGGAATTGAAGATCCCTCCCGACTGGGTCGACGAAGCCGCGCTCATCCCTGGGATGCGCATGTTCCATCGGAATTCCAGGATCATTCTTGGTGCCTTTGTCGGAGGGACGCTGGTCGAAGGCTTCTCCACCAACATCAGCAAGTCGTTCTTTACGACCGGTCGGTTGCGCGAGCAGGGCGTCAGGCGACTCAAACAGAACAACCGCCACATGCTCGAGATGTTCGTTCCCGGCGGCATGGATCGGGGCGGCGATGGCTGGAAGCTGTCCGTTCGCGTTCGGATGGTCCACGCCCAGGTGAGGCGTCTGCTCGCCAATTCAGGCGACTGGGACTTTGATGAACTGGGTGAACCCGTCAGCGCCGCGCATCTCGGCTTTGCAATCACGGCCTTCTCCGCGCGACTCCTCAAGCACATGAAGAGCCTGGGCGCCGTCTACGACGACGAAGAACGCGCCAGCTTCATGCAGGTCTGGCGCTACGGCGGCTACCTGATGGGAATCCCCGAATCAATCCTGTATCGCGACGAAGAGGAGGCGCTGCGGATCTTCGAGATCGGCGGCATGTGCGAGCCCGAGCCAGATTATGAATCCATCGCAATGGCGAACTCACTGATCAACTCCGCCCCACTCCTGATCGGCCTGACCGATCCCGAAGAGCGCCGCCACCTTGCCAAGTACGTATATCGCGTTTCCCGTGCGCTCATCGGCAAGGAACTCGCCAACAAGCTGAAGTATCCGTCCAGCCCAGCGTTCGGCGTATTGCCCTGGTTCCGTATGCAAGGGCGCATTGAGCGCACGCTGGGCAGGCTCTTCCACAAGCACATGCGCCAGACCAACTACACCAACCTCACGTCATTGCTCGAAGTTTCCGTATTCGACGAAGCCGGCATCAGCTACAAGATGCCTGACCATGTGTACGCCGAAGAATCCAGCCAGTGGTAGAACGCCGCCTCATTGCGTAAACGGGATTAGTCCGGATGTCGGCGCGACTCTGATTCCATCGCGCTCGCCGGAAGCCACGAGCGCATTTCGAGGCCGTAGACCCAATCAGCCCATGAACCGACGTTGGCGGCTACGACGTTTCGGTTCGAATGGCTGGCCCGCCGGCAATCCGACGGTCCATGCGCAGACGGCCGCTCGTGCCCGCGAGGTCGCTGAGTTGGGGTGACGTCTTGGTCGTCGCTTCCACATAGCCGGCCTGCCGATAAAACTCGCGAGCGGCCCGGTTTTCGGCCAACACGTACAGGCTGCAGGCTGAGGCGTGCCAGTCCGCGCGCCGATGCACGCCAGCAAGCAGGGCCTTGGCTACGCCGTTGCCCCGGTGCTCCCGGGACACCGCCAGGTAAGGAACGAACCAGTGATCCGGTGGTACAGGCGGGCTCGCTCGAATCAGGGCGCGTAGACGCGGGAGGAGCTTGAAGGCTCGTATGGGTCCGTACACACGCGCATACGCCCATAGCGTTGCCCGGTAGCGTCGGGCCAACTCCGTCCAGGGCGCGTGCGACACGAGCCCGACGACCTGACCGTCAATTTCGGCCAACGTAGCCAGGTCGTAGCTCCACAGCGTGCCGGTGCGACCAAAGAGCCGCTCCAGGTAGCTCGTGGCGCCGCCCTCTACGCCGAGACCGAATACGGCGTCCGCCAGCTCAGGCGTCAACGCCTCGCGTAGCAGACGACCGGCGGATTGCTTGTCGTTGGGTCTCGCCTGGCGAAGCTTCAGACCTGATCGCCGCTGCGGTTGTTGTCGTACGGCAGGGAGCGCGACATTGGCCACAGCTTCCGCTGTTGCCTCAGTCACCATGGCTCCGCTCATACCCCGGTCGGCCTCCCAACACGTGCCGGATTAAATCTATTTTGGGAGCCTAGCGGTCACCTGTCGAGCGGACGTGCAGCCCGTATGCAGATCCTATGCACGTCACTCGTTCGATTCTGATCGACGGACGCGGGATTCAAGCTGGTGCGGCGTCACCACCCCAGCGCGTGCCCGATGATTCCCTTCGGTGAAACGGCGCCAGAGATAACGCCGCCCGGCCCGCCGTAGCGGATACCCATTGGCTTGCCGTTGGCCCAATCGGTCGTGATTTCCACCTCGTGACCGCGTCGTTCGAGTTCCGCCAAAACTGCTGGGTCAATCCGTCCCTCGGCCACCAGTCGCCCCGGATACGCCTCGCGCGGATAGAACGACGACGGGAAATGCACCGAGTGCACCGTCGGCGCGTCCAGCGCTTCCTGCAGGTTCATGCCGAAGTGCACGTGGTTCAGGAAGAACTGCAGCGTCCACTGGTCCTGCCCGTCCCCGCCCGGCGTGCCGAACACCATGAGCGGCTCGCCGTGCCGCGTCACCAGCGACGGCGTCAATGTGGCTCGTGGTCGTTTGCGCGGCGCCAGCGCGTTGGGCCGCGCCGGATTCAAATAGAACATCTGCCCGCGCGTGCCCAACGGAAAGCCCAATCCGCGGACAACCGGCGAGGTGCCCAGCCAGCCGCCGCTGGGCGTGGCCGCCACCATGTTGCCCTCGTGGTCCACCGTGTCCAGGTGCGTCGTGTCGCCCACGTGCGCGTGCCCCAGCCCCAGGTCCCGCACCTCACGCGCCGCCACCTGCAACGCCCTCCGGTTGTCCTCGGCCACGTCGACCGTGGCGTAATCCGGGAATCCGGCGCCCACGTCACCCGGACGCATATCCGGCGACGCCATCTCGCCGACCAGCGCTCGCCGCTCCTCCGCGTAGGCCTTCGAGAGCAGCCGGTCGAACGGCACGTCGTCGAACTTCGGGTCCCCGTAATGCGCCTCGCGGTCGGCAAAGGCCAGCTTGGCGCACTCGACCAACGTGTGCAGGTAGTCCGCCGAGTTATGCCCCATCGCCGCCAGGTCGAACCCTTCCAGCAGCGTCAGCTGCTGGAGGAACACCGGCCCCTGCGTCCAACTGGAACACTTGTGAACGTCCAACCCGTGGTAGTTGACGCTCGGCGGCTCATTGAACTCCGCTTCCCAATCCGCGAAATCCTCGTAACTCAGCAGTCCCGCGTGCGCGGATCCGCTGGCGTCCTCGATCGGCGTGCTGATGAAGTCCAGGATTCGCTCAGCAATCTCGCCCTTGTAAAAGGCGTCGCGCGCCGCCTCGATGCCGGAGATGCGTCCCCGTCCGGCGGCAGCTTTTTCCGCTCGGCACAGGACACGCAGCGTCTCGGCCCATTCGGGGTTGCGATGAAGCTCGCCCACGTTCGGCGCCTTGCCGCCGGGCAGATACACCTCACCGGTGCTCGGGTATAGCTCCGTGAACTTATCGACGTTGCTGGCCAGGCTGTTGTGCAGGCTGTCGTAGACCGGGTAGCCGTTTGCGGCCAACTCGATCGCCGGTTGCAAGACCTCACCGAAGCTCAGCGTTCCAAAGCGCGCCAGCGCCGCCGCCCAGGTGCCGACCACAGCGGGCACGCAGGCTGGCAGATACCCGTCGCCCGGCACCAGGTCGATCCCATGCTCCCGGCACCAGTCGATCGTGAACGCCTGGGCCGACCAGCCCATGCCGCTCAGTTCGTAGACCTTGCGTTCCCTGGCCGAGTAGATCAGCGTCGGAACCTCGCCCGCCAGCCCGTTGCTCTGCGGCTCCAGCAGGTTCAGGCAGAAGCACATGGCCGCCGCGGCGTCGATGGCGTTGCCGCCCTGCTCCATCATCCGGAACCCGGCCGCCGTCGCCAGGTAATGCCCCGAGGTCACCACCCCGCGCGTCCCCATCACCACCGGCCGCGTCGTAAACCCCGTCCGCATCCCCACGCTGCGATCACCCAGAAACGTCGTAATCGTCATTGGTACTTGCTCCTGTGCGCGCCAGCGCGGTCGCGAGCCGCAGCTTAGCCCTAACCCATATCCCGCGCCCCCAGCGCAGCGGCCGCCTTCCCTATTGCCGCCGCATCGGCCAGTTCAAGCAGACGTCATCCAGCCGTCGAACCCCGCCCATCGGACACACTGGGATTCGGAGAGGAGTGTGTCGGATTGAGTGAACGCCAGAAGCAGACGCGGATCCCGGCTTTCGCGAGCCGCGAAGAAGAGGCCAGGTTCTGGGACACCCATGACACGGCCGACTTTGAAGACGAGTTCGAGCCGGTCAACGTCCGCTTTGCCAGGAACCTCTCCCAGGGCATCACCGTGCGCTTCACGCCCGAGACCCTTGAGACCCTGCGGGCGATAGCCAAGAGGAAAGGCATCGGCCCGACAACTCTGGCGCGCATGTGGATCCTGGAACGCCTTGAGGCGATCGACCAGGGAACTGCCGCGCCATAGCCCAGCATGTCCGCGGCGACCTGCTTGACTCGAAGTCTCTGGACCCACGCTGGACCAGCTTCAGCTAGCCCGACACCACGCTCCTGGCCATCTCCTTCAGCGTCGGCCGCTTGCCGTACATCAGTAGGTATGCCCGGAACAGCCGCATCGCCAGCCACAGCGCGCCCGCCGCACTGGCGGCCAGCACCAGCAGCGCCGCCACGGTCTCTAACGGACCCATCGCACCGATAGCAAGGCGAATGAAACCGGTGACGGGCGCCGTGACCGGGATGTACGTCAGCACCCGAGCCACGGTGCCCTCCGGCTCTGAGAACAGGATGAAGTTAAGCCAGACCGGAATGAAGGCCGGAACGATGACGATGGCCGAGATCTGGTTGGCTTCGCGCAGCGAAGTCGTGACCGCTCCCACCGCCGCCATCAGCGATGCGAACAGCGCATAGCCGAACAGGAAGTACCCGGCCGCGATGGCAATATCGCCAACCCCCGGCATGGTCAGAATGTCGGCCGGAATGTCCACGATCAGGCCGACCACCAGCACGCCCACGCCGACGGAGGCCAGCCAGGCCGCCATCTGTAGCAACCCCGCGGCGCCCAAACCGAGGAACTTACCCAGCAGCAGCGCGTCCGGCTTGACCGACGACAGCAGCACCTCCATCACCCGGTTTTCCTTTTCCTCCACCAGCGCGTTCAGTACGTAGCCAGAGCTGAAGAAGACCGAGAACAACAGCGAAATGCCGGCAACGGCAAAAAACGCCGCCCGGCCCAGGTCGAATCCCGCCGACTCGTCCTCCGTCCCTCCGTCGGGCCGGACCTCCTCAATCTCCAGCCTGTATGGGATCTGGAGCCGCTCGGCCAACCCGACCGGGACCTCGTCGGCGAATAGGTTCGAAAGCACGAACCCGCGCAGCGTCCCGCTATACGAGGGACCATCCGGTCTGAACACGCCGCCCGCGTCGTCAGCGAACCGAACCCGCACGACCGTTCCTGTTTCGGCATAGTCCGGTGGGAACACGAATAGCGCGTCGATTTGCTCGTCGTTGAGCGCCGCTATTCCGGCGTCACGATCAGGCATCGGTACGAACACCGCGCCCGGCTGATCCTGATGTGCGCCAAACAGCGCCGGACCGTCCGTAAGGTCTACGTAGCCCAGCCTTGGTGTCTGAGCACTGGACTCGGCGCTGGATGCGGTCTCGGCTTCGGCGTCCTCCCGTGTCACCAGCGTGAAAATTGCAAAGCCCGCCACCGCCAGCGCCACCAGCACCGGCATGGCTGCCGTCAGGATGATGTATGAGGGACGGGTGACGGCCGTCCGGAACTCGTGCCGGGTCACAATGCGAACGCTACCCACCGGTGTGCGTCCTTTCATCCGCCGTCCCGTTCCCGTCCGAGCTACCCACGATCCGCAGGAAGATCTCCTCCAGCGTCGGCGCCTCGCGTTCGAACCGCTCGATCTGAATGCCCGCGTCCAGCAGCGCTTGCAATACGCCCTCGGCCGACCCCTCCTCGGTCAGGCTGATGCGCCAGCCATCGCCGCGCATCTCCGCCGCCGCCACGCCCGGCAGGCACAGGGCGTACGGCATGTCCGACGTGCACTCCAGGAGCAGCCGGTCGCTCGCGTGCTGCCGTCGAATCTCCCGCACGCCGCCGTTCAGCACGATCTCGCCGTGGTTGATCATCACCACCCGGTCGCAGAGCTCCTCCACGTCCGTCATCTGATGCGTCGAGAACAGCACGGCCACCCCGTCGTCGCGCAGGTCGGCCACCGTGTTCTTCATCAGCCGCACGTTGACCGGGTCCAGGCCCGAGAACGGTTCGTCCAGCACCAGGAAGTCGGGCTTGTGCTGAATCGTCGCCGCAAACTGCAGCAACTGCCGTAGCCCACGGCTCAACTCGCCCACCTTCTTGGTGCGGTGTTCCGTCAGGCCCAGACGCTCCAGCGCCGCGTCTGCCAGCCCGGGTGCTTCGTGGGACGGCACCCCCTTCAACTCCGCCATGTACTTCAGGATCGGCGGAATCCTCAGCCCCGGATACAGCCCGCGCTCCTCCGGCAGGTATCCGATCCGCCTTCGCGCCGCGTCGTCGATCGGCGCGCCAAACACCTCAACGGTGCCCCGGTCCGGCGCAAAGATGTCCAGCATCATCCGGATCGTGGTGCTCTTGCCCGCCCCGTTGGGCCCCACAAAGCCCACCACCTCGCCCGGCGCGATCTCCAGCGAAACGTCCCGCACCACGTCCAGCGCCCCAAACCGCTTCCACAGGCCAGTGGCCCTAACCGGTGCGCCGCTGGTTGCCAAGGTCGCCATGACGGGGAGTCTAAGCGGACGCTGGCCCGCCCGTCCGTGAAAAATGCGCCACAAGCGCAGCGCTCCGCCGCCGTTTACGATGGGCGCGCAACAGGTTCACGCGGAAGGGCAGGCCGATGCCGGTAGGAAGTGGATCGCATCGCTACGAGCGCGTGCAGGACTGGCCGCAGCTGCCGGCCGACGTTTTTCTGGGCTGGATCGGCAGCGTGGCCGTGGACAGCCGGGGCCGTGTCTACTGCTTCTGCCGCGGCACCCACCCCATGATCGTGTTCGACGCCGACGGCCAGGTCGTGGATACCTGGGGCGACGACCTTCTGAACCATGCCCACGGCGTCTACCTGGACGACAACGAGCACCTCTGGCTGACCGACCGCTACGCCCACGTCGTCTGGGTCACCACTACCGAAGGTCGCGTCCTGCGACGCATCGGGTACCCAAACTTCACCAGCGCCGACGGCGGGCACTTTAGCCATCCCACCAACACCCACCTCGGGGCCGACGGCTCCATCTACGTCTCGGATGGCTACGGCGACACCCGCTGCCACCGCTTCGCGGCCGACGGACGGCTGCTCAATACCTGGGGCGAGCCGGGCACCGGGCCAGGGCAATTCGATCTACCCCACGGCATCTGGGCCCTCAGCGACGACCGCATCCTGGTGGCCGACCGCGAAAACCACCGCATCCAGGTCTTCGATCCCGAGGGCGCCTACATGGACCAGTGGACCGGCTTCCGCCAGCCTTCCGACTTCTTCGTGGACGAGGACGCCGGCGTGATCTACCTGGCCGAAGTCGGCGGCCGCGTCTCCATCCTCGATCTCGCCGGCCGGACCATTACCTCCTGGGAAGACCCCGGCGACGGCGGCGCTACGTTCAGCGCCCCCCACGGCATCTGGGTCGACCCCGAAGGCGCCATCTACATGGGCGAAGTTCAACGCGACGACGCCCTCTACAAGTTCCAGCCCATCGGCTGACAGATCCTGGGCTCAGGCGCCGCTAGCCAGCTGAACCTTCGGCTGCCAACTCCGCCAGCACCGCGTCCGTCATCCCCTCCAGGTCAAACCTGGGCGCCCAGCCCCAGTCGGCGCGGGCGGTGGTGTCGTCCATGCTGGACGCCCAGCTGTCCACCACGCCGGCGGGCACGGGGTCCGGGTCGAACCCGAGCTTTACGTCCGGCATCCGCCGCCGCACCGCGTCGGCCATTTCCTGGACCGTGGGGTTCGAGCCCATCACCTGGTAGACGCGGCGGCTGAGCTGGTTGGCCGGGGCGTCGTGCAGTTGCAGTATCGAACCAACCACGTCATCCACCCAGACCAGTGGGATGCGGCTGTGCGGATAGACCTTGAAGGTATAGCCGCCGTCGCGCACGGCCCCGATGTAGAGCTCGCAGACGAACGCGCTGGCCGCGCCCGCCGCCGGCGCCGTGGGCGCCACCATGGCCGAGAGCCGGACACATCGAAAGTCCACGCCGAAGCGCTGGTAGTAATACACGCCCAGCCGCTCGCCCAGCACCTTCGTCACGCCGTACAGACCCGCCGGCCACTGCGGGCTGTCGTCGGTGACCGTATCGCCGACGCCCATGCCGAATGTGGCCACCGAACTGGGAAACAGCACCCGCCCCAAACCATGAATCCGGGCCGCCTCCAGCACGTTGCGGATGCCGTCCAGGTTCACCCGCCAGGCCAGCTCTGAATCGGTCTCCGAACTTCCCGAAAGAAGCGAGGCCAGGTGGAAGATCGCGTCCGGCCGCGTCTCCGCCACGATCCCGTCGATAAACCCGGCGGCCTGCGTCTCGCCCACCCGCACGTCCGCGCGCTCGAAGGATGCTGACGGCGCCACCGGGTCCGCCCGCACGTCCACGACCGTCACGCGGTCGCCCCGCTCGATCAGCGCGGCGGCCAGCCGCGATCCGATGCTGCCGGCGCCTCCGGTAATCAGCGCGTGCATGGGTCTCGTCTCATCGGTGCGCGAGGTCCCGTGGATGGATTCCGCCATTCTGCCCCGCGGGCAAAGCCCACGCCGCGTCTCCTGGTGGCTTGCACACCCGCCCTTGCGTTATGAGAGCCGCCTTGTGAGCGGCTTAGTCCAGACCGAGGTGCTCGGCGCTCAGCCGCTCCAATGCTGCGGGCGTCGCGTCGTGCGCCGCCAGCCAATCCAACATCTTCGAGTGGATTCGCTGCGCCTCGTCCCGCGCCTCGTCAATCCGGTTCACCGACTCGCCTGGATCGTCGGCGATGCGGTACAGCCCGGGGCCGCCGTCCCCGTCGCCTTCGTCCACCAATAGCTTCCACTCGCCGTCGGTCACCGCCGGCGCGCGTGAATGCACCCAGCCGCCGTCGACGTTGGTCGTCGTTGCGGTGATCGCCAGCGGACGCGGCCCCTCCCCGTCGCCCTCCAGCAGCGGGACCAGGCTGCTCCCTTCCAGATCCACGTCGCCAGGCGCCGGGATGTCACACAACTCCAGCACCGTCGGCATCAGGTCCGGCGCCTGCACCAGGCCCGCCAGCCGCGATCCGGGCCCGACCGTCGCGCGGTCAAGCGACGCCGGCACGTGCATCGACCAGCAGATCCGGTTGATCTCGCCGTGGAACGGGAACACGCTCCGCGCGTCGGCCTGGATGCCCGACTTGCCCGTACGCCCGCGTTCACCCAGGTACATCCCGTGGTCCGACATGAACGCCACGATGGAGTTCTCCAGCAGCCCGGCGTCTTCGATCGTCCGCAACATCCGCCCCACCGCCTTGCTCAGCAGCGTGCACATCGCCTTGTAGCGGGCCTGCATATTTCGCAGTTCCGCCGGCGTATAGACGCTCGCCTCGCGGTAGTTCGGCTGCGCGATCGGCGGCCCTTCGTAGGTCGGGTCGTAGAGGTCCAGCAGGTACCGCGGTGGAAACCAGGGCTCATGCACGTCAAAGCAGTCCACCCACAGCATGAACGGCTGCGGGCTCGCGTAGCAGTCCTCCAGAAACCGGCACACGTCGTCCGCCATCCGCATCGGCTGCGACTGGTCCTCGTAACGCCGCCAGTAGTTGGTATGCGCGTGGATGTCGGGCAGCACCGGCGAGTAGGCGTGATTCCCAAACTCCACCCGCGTCTTGCGCGGGTCGTCCACCACGTGCTCGATCGGATCGTTCAATCGCAGGAACTTGCCGTCCCCTTCGTGCCCGCGGTTGAAGTGATGACGATCGAACCGGTGAAAGAAGTGCGAGTTCATCAGGTGCGTCGTGTCGGCGATCAGCTGCGTGCGATACCCGTTCGCCGCCAGCACCTCCGGCAGCGTCACCGCCTTCGGATCCAGGTCCCGCCAGCCGTGCCGCGGATGACCAAAGCGTCCCGTAAACCAGTCCGTCCGCATAGGAATCGTCGGAAAACTGGACACCGTCGCCTGCTCAAACGTCACGCTCCGCCCCAGCCAGTCGTCCAACTCGGGTGTGATCACGTCCGGATGCCCATTCGCCGCAATGTGGTCCGGCCGGTACGTGTCGCTCACGATCACAATGACGTTCGGACGTTCAGTGGACGGCATCAGGTCAACTCTTGGTGTCGAAACGTCGGCGCTTGAATTGTGACGCACGACAGCAGAGGAATCTATTCCTTGGATCACGCTGGTCTACGGACCTTCAGCCTAAAGGCGTCCGGTCAGCGCGCGGCGCCCCTAGGTCAGCTCGGTCCCCTCGGCTAGTTCGGCGAGATAGCGGTCGTATGCAAACACTCGATTGCGGCGTCTGCCGGTCAGTTCGCGGGCGATATTCAGCTCGGCCAGCAGGTTCATCGCCGACGAGACGGCAGGGAGCGAGAGGCGGGTGGCCTGCACAGTGCTTCGCATGGTGCGTACCGGTCGCTCTTTGAGCGCCTCATGTACTCGAATGGCGGAACCCGCGCGCCGGCCTGCGGCTTCGATCTTGGCGCGGTCCTTCCGGAACATCGCTTCCAGACGCTGCACGGAAGCCAAGGCGGCTGTCGCGACTCTCCACACACCTTCGAGAAAGAACTCAAGCCAAGCCTCCCAGTCCCCCTCGCGCCGAACAAGGTCCAGCAGGTCGTAGTAGGTCGAACGATGCTGCTTGAAATACAGGCTGAGATACAGCAGGGGCTCGCGCAGGGCGCCGCCATGGTGGAGAAGAAACGTGATCAGGAGCCGCCCAACGCGGCCGTTGCCGTCAAGGAAGGGGTGAATGGTCTCGAACTGGACGTGCGCCAGCCCGGCCCGCACTAGCAGCGGCAGGCCATCGTCATCCGCGTGCAGGAATCGCTCGAGTCCCGACATGCAATCGGGAACGGCGGTGCGCGGCGGCGGCACGAAGGCGGCGTTGCTCGGACGCGTTCCGCCGATCCAATTCTGCGAGCGCCGGAACTCGCCGGGATCCTTGTCGCTGCCGCGCCCGCGCGCGAGCAGTACGCCGTGAATCTCCCGGATTAACCGGTTCGAGAGCGGGAAGTCTCCACGCAGCCGCGTGATGCCGTGATCGAGGGCCGCGACGTAGTTGGAAACCTCCAACAGGTCCAAGTCGTCCTGCGGCACGCCCGGCGCCTGCTCCAATTCGTAGAGCAGCAGATCCGAAAGCGAAGACTGTGTGCCCTCGATCTGCGACGAGAGCACGGCCTCCTTGCGGACGTAGCTGTAGATGAAGAGTTCAGGGGCCGGCAGCAGCGTTGAAATGCTGTCCAGCCGCCCCAGGGCGAGCAGCGCGCGCTCCAGGGCCTGTTGCAGCGTCCCATCGAGCGCGAGCGGTGGGTCGGGCGGCAGAGGCCTGGGCACGAACGCCTTGTACTGCTCGCCGGCCCCGGCCATGCTCTGATATCGGCCGGTGACGCCGCGTTTCATGTCGGGGAACTGGTCCGTTGTTACACAACTCTGAATAACGGAATTCGTTATTCAGACTTAGGTCACGAAGTCTAAATAGCGCGGCTGACTAGAGTCCAGAGCTTTTGTGCGTGGCTGCTGGCCCGTTGTTATTCCAAACTGAATAAGCAGGCGAGTTATTCAGGATTGGGCCCTAAATATGACTAACGGACCCGCTGAACGCCGAACCGCTTCGGGTAGCCAACGACAGACCCAGACGGAAGCGACGTTTGGCCATCCTCCAACCCATCCCTATAGGGTCGCGAATGAGGCTCAGCGCGCCCACAATACGCTCGTCGCCTGCCACGTCAGGAGCCCGCTCATGCGCGCCTTCAACGGTCTCAACCTCCATCTCGGCAACCTCTCCCGTCTTTCGTCGGCCCAATCCCGCTCCATCTCCGCCGAAAACCCCCGCGGCGAACGCGGCGGCGGCGCTCGGGCTGAAGCCGATCCCGACGGGAAGGCCCGTCACCTGGGGCGCGGCTGGAAGTGCCGTCCCTCTGTCTCGGTGGACCCCGGAGAAACCCTGGAAATGGCTGACATCCAGGGCCCCGGCGCCATCCAGAGCATCTGGATTACCGGCTCCGTCTCCCGCAACCTCATCCTGCGCATGTACTGGGACGGCCAGGACCAGGCCGCGGTCGAGGTGCCGTTGCCGGACTTCTTTGCCGTGCCCTGGGCGACCAGGGAAGGCGATCTGAAGGACCACTTCGCCCAGGTCAGCGCCCTGCCCATCGCCGTCAATCCCGGCTGCGGCCTCAACTGCTTCTGGCAGATGCCCTTTCGACGCCACTGTCGCATCACCCTCGAAAACCAGCACCCCGCCCAACCCCAGCGCTGCTTCTACCAGGTCAACTACACCCTCACTGACGTGCCGGAGGACGCCGCCTACTTCCACGCCCAGTTCCGCCGTACCAACCCCGTGCCGTACGCCGAGGAATACACCATCGTCGACGGGATTCAGGGCCGCGGGCATTACGTCGGCACGTCGTTGGGCTGGGGCGTGCTGGACGACCGCTGGTGGGGCGAGGGCGAAATCAAGTTCTTCATCGATGGCGATGAGGAATACCCCACCATCTGCGGCACCGGCACCGAGGACTACGTCGGCGGCTCCTACGACTGGAGCGTGAATGGCGAATACCGCACTTACACCACTCCATTCCTGGGGATGCACCAGGTCATCAAGCCCGACGGCCACATGCTCAACAAGCACCGCCACGCCATGTACCGCTTCCACGTCCTGGACCCGATCCGCTTCCAGAGCGACCTGCGCGTCACCATCCAGGACCTCGGCTTCCACCCCGACCCGGACTTCGACGGCAAGGGCCGGCTGTTCATGGCGCGCCAGGACGACATCTGCTCCGTGGCCTACTGGTACCAGGCGCTGCCGACCGCGCCATTCCCGCCGTTGCCCGACCGGATGTTCCTGACATTGCCGTGATGTCGGAGCGCCGCGGGCTCAGCGGCCGTCGGACCGAGACATCCGCCGCACCTGTCCGGAAAGTGCGCGAATGCTATCCGGGAGGTCCGGTGTTCGTGGCACACTCGATGGGTACTGAGTTGTGGCTGCGGGAGCCTACGCTCTGACCGCAATCGATCGTAAGCCAGGCGCCGCTACGCCCGATCACGGCCTTGGCTGTCAGTGCGCCGGTCGCTGTGACGCCGTCCTCTTCGATGTACCGGGCCTGCGCGTGGCGTCGCGCCGCGGCTTCCTGCGCGCGGCCCTGGCCGGCGCCGCGGTAGCGGGCGCCACTCCCCTCATCGTCCGCGCGGTGACGGATGAGGAGATCGAGGAGGCTGAGCGCGAGAAGGCCGAGCTCGAACGCCTGGCCCAGGAGGAGCAGACGCTATTGGCGGCTGCCCAGGCTCGCGAAGGCGCGCTTCAGCGGCAACTGGCGGTCATCGACCGTCAGCGCTTCGCGGCGGTCGAGCGCTTGCGGGATGTGAACCGTCAACTCGAAACCGTCGAGCTCGAGGTCTACGACATCAACGCATCCATCGCCAACCTCAACCGAGCCCTGGCCCGCGAGACTGACAACCTTGGCGCTCGCGTCAGGTCGCTGTACAAGGCTGGCCGCACATCCACGCTCGAAACTGTGCTTTCGTCGACTTCGTTCTCCGAGGCCCTTGACCGTGCCACGTCGCTTGAGCGCGCCTTGGCGCAGGATCTTGAAGAGATCGAGACTCTCCGTCTCAGTCGCCAAACCGTGCAGTTGCGTACCGCCGACCTGGCGGCGCGACTGCAACAGATGGACGAACTTCGCCAGGAGGCGGCCACGATTCAGGCGGAACTTCAGCGTCGCTCCGAGGAACAGCAGGACCTCATCTTTGGTATCCAGCAGGAGCAGTCCGAGTATGACGCCAACGTCGTGGCGTTCAATGCTGAAGCGAATCTAGTCGCGGACCGCATCCTGCTGCTGCGAGACATTCAGGAGCGTGAAATCGCCCAGCTTGAACGGATCCTGGCCCTCCAACAGGCTCAGGAGCAAGCGAAAGAACTTGCGCGCCAGGTCGCGGCGACCCAGGGAACTTCGGTGGCCGGTGTTTACACCTGGCCCCTCTGGGGCCTCATCACCACCGAGTTCGGCGGCTGCACATTCGGCCAGTGCCCGCACATCGGCATCGATATCGCCGGCGACATGCTGGTCCCCGTCGTGGCCGCCAACGACGGGATCGTGCTCGTGGCCGACTACGTTGTCCCCGGCAACCGGCAGGCCTCCTATGGAATGATCGTGGTCATTGCCCACAATCAGAACGAGGAAACCCTCTACGCCCACCTCGACGACTGGACATCTCCGCCCCCCGTCTCGCCCGGACAGTTCGTCAGCCGCGGCCAGGTCATCGGCTTTGTCGGCCTCACCGGCTGGACCACCGGTCCGCACCTGCACTTCGAGTACCGCGTCAACGGTGTCGCAAATAATCCCCGCGACGTGCTGGTCTGAGGCGCCGCGTCCACGGGCACGGCAGATGCGCGGATCGGCTGCCTGACAGCGGGCGCGCTACGGCTCGTATCATGGCCATTCACCCGCGTTGGATAGGAAACAGCTAGCGGCCGCCGTTTGGCCGCCGCCCAGGAAACGCCACGGATGAACACTGCCACGGAAACCACCGTTAACGTCGAACTCAAGTACGACGCCGCTGGTTTGATCCCGGCCATCTGCCAGGATGACGCCACCGGCGACATCCTCATGCTCGGCTATATGAACCGCGACGCCTTCGCGAGGACCCTGGACTCCGGCACGGTCTGGTTCTTCAGCCGGAGCCGCCAGGAACTCTGGAACAAGGGCTCCACCTCGGGAAACTACCTGCGAGTCGTCGACCTCGTTGCCGACTGCGACCGGGACGCTCTGCTCGTGAAGGTCGACCCTGCGGGCCCCACCTGCCACCTCGGCGTTCGCTCATGCTTTCACAACCCGCTCGACCGCTAGTGCGTAGCAGGAACGTCCGC
This sequence comes from Chloroflexota bacterium, assembly GCA_022820025.1. Taxonomy (GTDB): domain Bacteria; phylum Chloroflexota; class UBA11872; order UBA11872; family UBA11872; genus UBA11872. Next base: position 34,131 of record JAJEGF010000037.1, on the reverse strand, counting down.
GCACTGACGGCCTGAGTGCCGTGTCCGAAGCCATACGCGCTCACCTGCGGGCCCTCGGCGGCCAGGTTGCCGCCCTTTCGCCCGCGGCCGTTGAGCCCCTGGCTTCCGCGATAGAAGCCGCCTGGGCCGCGGATCGGACGGTTTTCATTGCCGGGAACGGCGGCAGCGCGGCCACGGCGTCGCACTTTGCGACCGACCTATCCAAGACCACCCTCGCAGATGCTCCCGGATCACGGGGAATCCGCGCGATAGCGCTCACGGACAATGCCGGTCTGCTGACCGCCTGGGCCAATGATCGTTCCTACGAGCACGTCTTCGCCGAGCAACTCCGTAACCTCGCCCGACGCGACGATCTCTTTGTTGCGATAAGCACCAGCGGCGAGTCGAACAACCTCATCAAGGCAGCCGTCACCGCCGGCGACTGTGGCGTGCATTCAGTGGCCATGGCGCCGCCGCGGAGCTCACTGGCTCGCGACGCCGACATCCTGATCCCCATCGAAGGCGAGACCGTCCAGATCGCGGAGGACTTGCACCACATCGTCTGCCATGCGGTCACGTTGCACATGACGGCCGTCCTCGCCGCGGAAACGACCCGGTGACGTCCGCTGCCGCTTCCGATTCGAGCGGGCTCGAAAGCTCCCGGTAGCGAACTGTGATTGTTACGCAGACACCACTCCGCCTCAGCTTTTTTGGCGGCGGCACCGATTTCCCTGACTACTATCGAGTCAATGGCGGTGCCGTACTCACCACCGCAATTGACAAGTACGTCTACGTCATTGCCAAAGAGCGATTCGACGACGATATCTACATCAACTACTCAATCAAGGAAATCGTCCGGTCGGTCGACGCGATTCAGCACGACCTTGTCCGCGAGGCCATGCGCATGACCGGCGTGGACCGCGGCGTGGAGATCACCACGCTCGCCGATGTGCCCAGCACGGGAACAGGTCTCGGATCCTCCTCTGCCGTCACCGTCGGTCTGCTGCATACCCTCCACACCTATTGCGGACGGTTGGTGGACGCTCGGACGCTGGCTGAGCAGGCGTGCCAGATTGAGTTGGATGTCCTGGACCGTCCGATTGGCAAGCAGGACCAGTACGTTTCGGCGTTCGGCGGCCTTCGGACCATTGACTTCTCTCCCGACGATGCCATCGGCGTGAAGCGTATTCGCGCGACCCCCGCCACACTTCGACGTCTCCAGGGCCGGATTCTGGTGTTTTTTACTGGCCGCACGCGATCATCGGCCACCATCCTTGATAACCAGCAGCAGCGCATTGAGCAGTCGCGAACCGACCTCGACCGCCTGAAGGCCTGCGCCCATGAGGCGCGAGATTTGCTCGTGTCCGGCCGGCTGGACGAATTTGGTGAGTTGCTGGACACCGCCTGGCGTCATAAAAAGGCGCTGGCCGAGGGAGTGTCCGATTCCGCTATCGACGAGCTATACGCGCGCGGCCGCGCCGCCGGAGCCCTGGGTGGGAAAATCGCCGGCGCGGGCGGTGGGGGATTCCTCGTCTTCTATGTCCCGCCATCGCGGCAGGACGACGTCCGCCGGGCGCTTCACTCGCTGCGTGAACTTCCGATTGCCTTCGATCCTGGCGGCGCCCGCGTCGTGTTCAACATCCACCGCTAGGCGCACAGGCCCTGTCGTGAGCGGCTGACGCATGCACGTCCTCGTGACCGGAGGCGCCGGGTTCATCGGGTCTCACGTCGTAGACGCGCTGCTCAGCCGCGGCCATACCGTCGCCGTCCTGGACAGTCTGGTTGCTCGCGTCCACCCGGAGCGAACCTGGCCGGACATCCCGCCGGACGTACGGCGTGTGCGAGGCGATGTGACCGAACGCGACGACTGGCTGGTGGCCCTGGAAGGCGCCGACGCCGTCGTACACCTCGCCGCGTACCAGGATTACCAGGCCGATTTCAGCCGATTCGCGCTCGTCAATGACGCGGGGACGGCCCTCCTCTACGAGCTGCTCGTCGAGTTCAGCCTGCCCGTCCGCCGGGTCGTCGTCGCCAGCTCCCAGGCCGTCTACGGCGAGGGCGCCTACGAATGCGCGAACCACGGGCGGCAATACCCGCCGCCTCGGTCCCTGGCACAGCTGACCCGTGGCGCCTGGGACCCGGCATGTTCAGCCTGTGAAGCGCCGCTCGAGCCGACCGGCTCGTCTGAAGATCGTCCGGCGCCCACCAATGCCTACGGCATCTCCAAGCTGGCGACCGAGTCCTACGCGCTCACCTTGGGCGCCCGTCACGGCATCCCCACCTCGGCCCTCAGATTCAGCATCATCCAGGGACCCCGCCAGAGCCCGGCCAACGCCTATTCCGGCGTGCTGCGCGCCTTCGTCGGCCACATCCGGCATGGCCGGCGTCCCGTCGTCTATGAGGATGGCCGGCAGCGACGCGACTACACCCATATTCGAGACGCGGTATCCGCGGTCGAACTCGTGCTTGAGCACCCGGATGCCGTTGGACAGGCCTTCAACGTCGGCGGCGGCCGGATCACAACCGTGCTCGAATACGCCAATGCCGTGCTCTCGGCCATGGGCGCCGACATTCAACCCGATGTGAGCGGACGCTATCGACTTGGCGATACTCGGCACGTCTGGTCCGACACGGCTCGAATCCGCGCCCTGGGCTGGCGACCAACCGGAACGCTTGACGAGATAATCCGTGACTACCTGGCCTGGACTGCCGACGCACCCGAAGGCGAAGACTGGACTGCCCGAGCCCTCGCCCGCATGGAAGCCGGCGGCGTGATCCGCCAGGTAGCGCAGGGCGACTGATCGAAGTCTCTGGCAAGGACGGACCCGGCAGCCGCGTCTTCTGAACCAAGCAGCCCTCGCCGTTACGAGCGAACGGCCGCCGAATCCTCTTCGATCGGCACCGGCAACTCCTGCCCGGCATCCGACGGATACCGTAGAAACAGCTCGCCCCACGGCCCTTGCAGCGCCCGCCGAACCCGACCGCGCCCAATCGCGTTGTACCAGTAGACGTCGTGATACAGCCGCGACGCCGCGTACGACCAGGGCGCGATCACCGTCCGCAGCAACATCTTCTCCAGCCGCTTCAGCGGTCCCCAATAGATCGCCTTCTGGCCGCGGCTCGCGAACGTGTCTTGCCGCGCCGCCACCTGCCACCGCACCTCGTCGATGTCCGCGCCCACAACCTCGATTTCACGGGCATCCGCCGTCCCCAGTCCGTCCTCATGCGCCATGCGCAGAAAGGGAATCTCGAAGGGATCCAGCCCCATTAACCGCGCAATCGTCGCGTCCACGGCCACTTGGTCTGCCCCGGCTACCAGGAGCCCGCGTTCCTGGACTCGCATACAGCGCGGTCCCGCGCCGTCGCCCGTAAACGTGCCGTCCACCACGGCAAACACACCCGGATGGATCTCCTGCTGGATCATCAACAGGTCCACCAGCGTTTCGTGAATCGTCGCGTGGCAGTAGTGCCGTTTCTCGAACAGCAACCCGCCAAACGCATTCTTCATCGCGCCCGTAATCGTGGTGAACACGTGCGTCTTCACCGTCGGCAGGTGAATGATGTTCGCGCCGATCAGCCGCTGCGGAATCCGAATGCCCTCCGGGTACACCTCGTGCAGCGTCCGCAACCGCCCGCGCGGTTCATACCGAACCCACGCGTCGTCCTCATACAGGTGAACGTTGCGCAGACCGTGCGCCGTTACCACCGGCAAATGCTTGTTCCGGCGCTCGCCCACGTGCGCGCTCACGGTCACCGTTCGATTGTGCGCGGCGAACAGCGACTCGGCCGCGTACCCATCGGCTCGCAGCTTCCGGATCACGCCGTCCAACTGCCACGGCGTGGTGGAGCAGGCCGGGTACCAGTGATGCCATGAGACGTTGATCTTCAGCGCCGTCTCCGCACGGCGATCCAACGCGGCCCGGGAGCCGGCTTTATCCATCGCCCGGGCCACGTCGTCCAGCACGCCTTCGGGCGTGGTCCGAATCAGCGCGACGCGAGCCATTCAGGCCTGTCCGGGTTGCAGCGGAGACGTTCGATCTTACGTGCCGGCGACTCGTGCCGAACGGGCGCGCGCCGGTCCTTGACGCTCAGGCATGATGCCCCCGTCCACCGCGCCAACCTCCGGAGTCCGTCATGCCGACCTACCGCGCCGCCGCCATCGCCGATTCCACACTCGAACGCGCCTATGGCCACGCCATCCACAAGGCGTTCTACGAACTGCCAAACGTGGAAACCATCGCCCTGGCCGACCCCGTGGCCAAACCCCGCGCCGAACGCGCCGCCGAGATCGGCAACCCCAAGCAGTACGACGACTACCGCGACATGCTCGCGGCCGAATCGCCCCACCTCGTCGCCATTTGCCCCCATCACTTCAAGCACCACGGACGTTGGCTGCTGGACGTCATCGAATCCGGCGCCAGGGGCATCTACATCGAGAAACCCATCACCGCCAGCCTCGACGAAGCCGATGCCGTGCTTGAGGCGGCCGACGCCGCCGGCGCCAAGATCGCCGTCGCCCACCAGAACCGCTATCGGCCGGGCACCCACCGCGTGGCTGAACTCGTCCAGTCGGGCGCCATCGGGACCCTCCGCTACATGCACGCCGTCGGCAAGTGCGACCAGCGCGGCGGGACTCACGACCTTCGCGTCCTCGGCACCCACGTACTCGATGCGCTCCGTTACATCGCCGGGGACGTGGCTTGGGCCACCGGCCACTTGCAGGTCGACGGACGCGACGTCACGGTCGACGACGTCTTCGACGGCCCCGAGGGCTTGGGCCAGATGGCCGGAGACGCCCTGACTGGCTACTTCGCGTTCACCTCCGGCGCCATCGCTCGCTTCGACACCTACACGCGCCCAGCCGGCGGCCCGTCCCCCTGGTTCGGCTACGAGCTATGGGGCACGGAAGGCGGAATCTCCGTTCGAGACGCGGGCCGCTCGATCCTCCGCTATCCCGCGCCTGCAAACCTACCGGCAGAGTCCACCCTCGCCTGGGAACCGGTCGACGTAGCCGAACTCGCCTACCCGGACGGCAGGCCCGCCAACGATGCCCAGTTGCTGGACGCCCTCAATCGACATGCAGCAGTTGACATAATCCAATGCATTGAGAGCGACGGCGAACCGGTCTCCAGCGCCCGCCAGGCCACGGCAGCCTTGGAAATGGTTATGGCCATCCTCGAAGGCCACCGCACAGGCGCTCGAGTCCCGTTCCCCATGCAGACCCGCGCCAACCCCCTGGCGGAGTGGCAGCGACAACCGGGAGCCAATCGCTGAGACGCGATCCACGCATGAGCCGCGACAACCCGGCGGCCCGTGTGTTTCGCAGCGCGGCGCTCGAACGTCCGCGCGGCTGCGTACCGTGACCGGCATGCGCTGGTTGGACGCCCTGGCCCCTCAGTTTGAGTACCGCGGCCTCGTCGGCGAACGCCGCGCCTTGCTCCATCGCGTGCCCGACACATGGCGCCAACGTCTGCCGGCCGACACCTGGATGCGACTCTGCGCCGCTTCCGGCGTGCGCGTGGCCTTCCACACCGACAGCCCAACCATCGCCGTTCGCGCCGAGTGGCTGTCCCGGCAAACCAACCGGGCCAACGCCGAAATCGACCTCTATCAGAACGGCGAGTTCTACGGCCAGCTGCGCTCCCAGGGCTTGGGCGCCGCCGAGGGCGTGGTCTACGACGGGCCGGCCCGCGACCGCTGCGTCGAACTCTATATGCCCCCCTACGGCGAAGTCAGGTTTGTCGGCATCGGCGTGGCCGAAGACGCCTGCGTTCAGCCGCCTCCCCCGCTGGACGGTCCGCGGCTGCTGTTCTACGGCGATTCCATCACCCACGGCAGCACCACCGTGCGGCCGGGCACGACCTACCCGGCGCGCATCGCTCGCACCCTTGGAGTGGACTTCGTCAACCTCGGTGTCGGCGGCTCCGCCCGCGGCGAACCGGCCATGGCCGAGATCGCCGCCTCGCTGCGCGCCGACGTGATTGTGCTGGCCTACGGCGTCAATACCTTCGGCTCCAGCTACGAAGAGCCGCGCGCCTTCGAACGCACCTACGACACCTTTCTGGCCATCCTCCGCTGGCACCAGCCGGAGGTGCCCATCCTCATGGTCACGCCCCTCTTCCACACCTGCGAATTCGAGCAGACCACCCGCGGCGGCGCCAAGCTCGAGGAGTACCGCCGCGTCATCCGCGAAGTCGTCTACCGCCGCCAGAGCTTCGGCGACGCCAACCTCATCCTGCTCGAAGGCCACGGCCTCATCGGCCCCGGCCAGGGTGACCTGCTGGCCGACCACGTCCACCCCAACGACGCCGGCTTTGCCGCAATGGCCGACGGCCTGGGCGCCCAAATCCAGCGCGTCCTCAGCCTCACGTCTGGCAGAACCTGACCGAGGCCTGTCCTGCCCGACTGCAATATGCAACGGGCTGGCTGCGAGGCCCCGTGAAACGGTCCATTGCTACAGTTGTCGAGAAGTCCAGCCCTCGTGTGCGTGAGACGTTGTGCCGGGTTCGTGTGGACACTCGGCGAAAGGAGAGCCCCTGGTGGCTACAGGGCAGGAAAGCGTGGCGTCGCGGGGCAAGGAGTTGTACCTGACGAAAATCCGCGACCTGACACGCGGGACGGCCAAGGGCGACTTCGTCGTGATTGACATTCACAGCGGGGACTTTGAGGTCGATTCCGACGACGTCCCGGCAACGATGCGGCTGATGCAGCGGCGCCCGGATGCGATCACCTGGGCGGAGCGTGTTGGCTTTCCGGCGGCATACAACCTGCAGGGCGGGATACTGGCTCGTACTGAATGATTCGCGGGCGGATAAACCAGCGCTTGGAGCCCGTGATCAATGTTCCGATTCTCGACGATCACGACATCGTGGACAGCCAACCTCCCAACCTCATGAGTCCGCCGTTCGACCCGCTCGCCCCGCCGCCTTACGCTAAGCCCTACCGTCCCAACGGCGAGGCGCACCCATGCTGAGGCTCAGCATCCTCACCCTGTCTTACCGTCAGGCCTTCGACGATGGCCGGATGGACCTGATGAGCTTCCTGGATACCTGTCGCGAACTGAGCGTGGAAGGCGTGGATCTGCACGACTCCGCGTTTCCGGCGGTGGACCGGGCTTCGCTGCTGGCCGTCAAGCGCGAATGCCTGGACCGCGGGTTGGACATTCCCTGTATTGCCATTTCCAACAACTTCGCCCGTCCCGCCGACGAGCTTCCCGCCGACGTTCATCGCACCAAGACCTGGATCGAACGCGCGGCGCTGCTCGGCGCGCCGCAGGTTCGCGTGTTCAGCGGCAGCCCTGCCACTGAAGAAGACCGCGCCGCCTCCTGGGACCGCTGCGCCGATGCGCTCCGCGAATGCGCGGAGTTCGGCGCCGAGGTCGGCGTGGTCGTCTCGCTCCAGAACCACAATCACAAGCAGATTGCCCCCGACGGCGAAGACGTGTTGCGCCTGATCCGCCAGGTCGACCATCCCAACCTGGGCCACGTGCTTGACACCGGCCAATACGCAGGTTCACCCGGCGCCTCCGGCTTCGCCGACGACGAGCAGCGCGAACGCCACGACTACCTGAACAGCATTGCCCTCACCGCGCCGCTCGCCACCGCAGTCCGCACCAAGCTCTACCGCATCGCCACGGGCCGGGAAGAGTCGCTGGACTACGACACCATCTTCCGGACCATCCGCGGCGTCCGCTACAACGGCTGGATCAGCCTGGTCTACGAAGGCCGCGACGATCCCATCGAGGTAATCCCGCTCGGGGTTCGCTACCTTCGCGAGTATCTCCCGGCAGCGTCCACGTAAGGCCGTAGGCTCGCGCCTCGCTGGAATTCCCGCGGCGACCAACTCATCTCAATAGGTAGTGGCGGTTGGCTCCCCGGGAAAACCCCTGGGCGATGCGTTGCGGTGACCCGGCATGGGCCAGCCCTGACCGCCCATGGTCTGGTACTCGCCGGCCTTGCCGCACAGCCAGAAGAACATCTCGGCCGCATCCACGGTGTCCCGGAACTGCTGCCGCATCCCTCGCCGCGTGAACGTGTAGTCGGCCAGGGCAAAGTCGAAGTCCGGCTCAATCACCCAGTCGCGGGTCGGCGGCGACGTGCGCCAGTAGTTGTACTTGAGGAGGTTACGAGTCCCCCGCGCCGTCGACACGGAACGGCGGTGCCAGATGGAATAGACGGTCAGGAAGATCGAGCCGGCGGATGCGACAGTTTTGACGCCGTGCCGCAGGTTCCCGTAATGCCCCATCAGGCTGGAGTGCTGAAACAGGAAGTGCGATCCGGGGAGCACCTCGGTGGGCCCCATGTCAGCCGTGCAGGCCTCGGGGTAATAGAAGACCTGCAAGTAGTGCAGCGTAGGCCCATAGCGCGACCCGCCGTCACGATGCCAGCCTTGCGCCGGCGCCGGCATATGCACGCGGTGGTTGCTCATCAGTATTGGGATCTCGAATCCCGATCCCAGCAGCGAGCGTACGGCGCCGGCGGCCGCGGGATTGAGGATCACGTTTTCGACAAACCAACTCTCATCCAGGATGTCGGTCGGCTCGAGGGACGTGTTCTTGTCGACGAAGGAAACGGTCTTGCGGTTGATCTCCTCCGGCACGACGCCGTCGAGCAGGAGGTAGCCGCGCTTGCAGAAGTCGAGGACCTGGGAGTCCCTCAGCGTGGGCGCGATGTGCGAGGTGTCCATCAGGCGCTCCGAATCTTCTCGAGTACGAACTCGGCACCGTAGGCGTACGTGCGCGACTCGTCGAGCAACAGCGCGAGGTTGGGAAACTCAATGATGCGCCAGCCGTCCCGGATAGCGTCCAGAACGGTTTGGTAGGGCCAGTCGTCGGGGTCGTCCGCGCCGTCCGAGAGCTCGCCATCGGTGACCATGCGCATGCCGATCACCTGGGTGTCCAGCGCCGTGCCGGCCGCTTGCAGGTACAGCAGGTCCTGTCGCGCGTTGCACGCGGACCTCAGTTCCTCCCGAATGGCCGCGAGCGTGGACTCCTGCAACGTTCCGGCGCGCAACTCGGCGATTCCCTGATCGAGCTTTGTCGCGATGGCTTCGAGCGACATGGTGGTGCATCCGGCGCCTGCCGCCGGATTATCGGCTACCCGTCGCGGGCGCGGGCGCTAGGGCCGATCCTCGTCACTACCGGCTGTAGGTGGTCGGGCGCGGCGCTCCTGGCTTCGCCGCCACAGCTCCCCTTCCTGACCGCCACCCCGCCCGTCGTAAAACCTCTGCTGCCCCGGCATGTACGCCTGCGCCACCCAGTTGCCGGGAAAGTCGTGCGGGTACCGGTACCCCACGCTTTGGCCGTGCGCCTCGGCCAGCCCCGGATGCGCCGCGCCCCGCAGGTGTAGCGGGACCTCCACGTTCGCTCCCCGGCGAATGGCCTGTTCCGCCGCCCCCAGCGCTCGGCCCGCCGCGTTGCTCTTGGGCGCCGCCGCCAGGTAGATCGTCGCCTGCGCCAGCGCATAGCGCGCCTCCGGCAGACCCAGCCGTTCCACCGCGCTGGCCGCCGCCACCGCCAGCGGCAGCGCCTGGGGATCGGCATTCCCGATGTCCTCCGAGGCCAGGATCACGATCCGCCGGGCAATGAACTCCGGCGCTTCGCCCCCTTCCAGCATCTTCGCCAGCCAGAACAACGAGGCGTCCGGGTCGGACCCGCGCACGCTCTTGATGTACGCCGAAATCGTGTCGTAGTGCTCGTCCGCCGCTCGGTCGTAGCGCACCTGCCGCGTAAGCGCCGCCTGTGAGGCTGTTTCCACGTCCACCGTCGCCAGCCCGCGTTCCCGAGCAAAGGCCGCTGCCGACTCAATCCAGTTCAGCGCCACCCGGGCGTCCCCACCCGACGCCGCCACCGCCTGCGCAACAGCCTCCTCCGCGAATCTCGGGGCGTCCGGCCCCAACCCATCCGCCGAGTCCAGCGCCCGCTCCACGATCGCCCGCAGGTCCTCCGCCTCCAGCGGCTGCAAGCGCAGCACCCGCATCCGCGATAGCAACGGCGCGTTCAACTCGAAATACGGGTTTTCCGTGGTCGCGCCCCACAGCGCGATCACTCCGTCCTCCACCGCCGGCAGCAGCACGTCCTGCTGCGCCTTGTTGAAACGATGGATCTCGTCCAGGAACACCAGCGTCCGCTTGCGGTACATGTCCCGCTCGCTCGCCGCCTGCGCGATCACCCCGCGCACGTCCCGCACGGTGGCCGATACCGCGCTCAGTTCCACAAAACGGCGTTGGGTCATCGCCGCGGCGATTCGCGCCAGGCTCGTTTTGCCCGTGCCCGGCGATCCCCACAACACCACCGACCACATTTCGTCGTGTTCCAGCGCCATGCGCAGCGGCGCACCCGGACCCACCAGGTCGTCGTGTCCGCTGAATTCGTCCAGCGAGCGCGGCCGCATCCGCGCCGCCAGTGGCATTGCCGCCGCCTGTGCCGCCGCGCCGGCGTGGGCGAAGAGGTCCTTAGTCATCCGGCGGCGCCTGCAGGGCTCGGGCGACGTCGGCCTGCAAGCGGCGCGCCTGTTCCACGCCGTGATTCGATCCCAGCTCTGGCGCGTAGCGGGCGGCCATGTACATCTCCGTCAGACCGTCCACCGCCGCGGTTGCCCCGCGGCAGCGCGCGGCCAGGCGTACCCGGTACTCGCTCGGCGTCGCCGATGGCCCTCGAGACACGCCTCGCGCCGACGCCTCGTCCACTGTCTCGGCGTAGATTTCGTGGAGTTGCTGCCGCAGCGTGCCCTCGCCCCGGCGCCGAATCGACGCCAGGCCCGCCCGCATCGTTCGGCGTCGGCCCGCCAGCGCACGTACCGAGGCACCCACCGCCTGCGCGACCGTTCGCGTCCAACCGAAGAGTCCCAGGATTGATGCCAGGAGCGCCCGTAGCACCAGCCAGATGTGACTCAGCAGCGACCGGCTGGCTCGCTGCGCCGACACCCGCCGATAGTTCCGTTGCACGGCCCGAAACAGCCAGTACAACGAGAAGCTGCCCATCAGCAGCACAATCATGGCCGCCAGGAACAAGCCGAAGTCAATGCCCTGGCCCTCGGCCTGCAACAACTCCTCGGGCGGCGGAGGTTCGACGAACCCGTCCCCGCCGGGCCGAAACAGCTCAAGCAACCACGCGATCACGCTCAGAATCAGCAGGCCAATGGCAAGCACAATCCGCGCCACCCAGAGCATGCCGTCCAGGATCCACAGGCCGATTCCGGCAAACGCTTCCGTGTCAGCCGCCGGAATCAGCAGCGCCACCACCAGCGCCACCACCAACAGGAAGATGGCGGAGCGAATCCACGTCCCCGTCAACCCCGGCGCCTGCGCGGCCAACTCCAGCGACCATTGCGAGGTCCGCCGCACCAGGTTCGCGTAGCTCAGCAGCAGCAGCACGCTCACGTAGTACAGCACCATGATGATCAGGGCCGTCTGCACCACGCCCGCCTGTTGCGTCTCGGTTCCAATGACCACGTTGAACGCCGTCAATCCAACCAGGATCCCTCCCGCCGTCGCGGCCAGTTGCGTCAGTTCGGTAATCGCGGCCGACCGGTCGACATAGCGACCCCGATCGTTCAGCCACTCGTAGTACTGCGGCGACCGCTTGGACGGTGGAATCTCCGACCGCTGCGGATGCAGCAGCTCGATATTGCGCAGCACCCGCATCCCGGCCATCCAGGTCAGCGCCAGGATCACCACCAGCATCAGCGCCGTCAGGTCCAGCAATCCAGCCACAATCCCCAGCGCCCCATCCCGCTCATCCGGCGCCTGGCCAAAGAACGCCGTGATTCGCACCAGCAGCAGGATCGGGATCACCAGCGCCGCCCAGTGCTTCCAGCTATAGCTCCCCGCCGCGTGCCGCCCGCCGTAGGCCGCCACCACCATCGACACCACGAACACCGTGGTCATGATCACCAGGAAGACGTAGGCCCGGTCGGCTCCCACGGTGATCGTCTGCATCCACAGCGTGAGTCCGGCGCCGAACAGCCCAAAGCAAACGGTCGCAATCGCGCCCAGGATCGTCCGGCTAAACGGCCGCTCGGTCGTCTCGCCAGACACGCACGTGCTCCTTGTCCGTAACCGCAAATGCCGTCAGCCCGGCGGCGCGGGCGGCCCCAGCGGCCAGCGTGGCCGCGGATCCGTCAGTGAATACGACGATCACTCGATGGCCCAGTTTGCGCTGCGCCGCCAGGCTCGCCAACAACGCGTTTGATCGCAGTCCCGTCAGCACAATCAGCGTTGCCCCCCACGGCAGCGAACGCCCCGCCGCGGTCACCGCCTGTGCCGCGTTCTCTCCGGCCAGCAACTCCACCCGTGCCAGCAGGTCCAGGCAGGACATCAGGTGCCCGCGGCCTCGCCCGATGGGGACGTGCGGAACTCGGCCGGACATCCGATCCCGCATTTCCTCGTGCGACCCGCCGCGTACCCCGCCCAGGTAGATCGGGTCCAGCCCATTCACCACGATGCCCACGCTCTGGCGGCTCTCCAGCATGAATGTCGCCAGCGACGCCGCCGCGGTTACCGCCATCTCCGAGGCCGGCCCGCGCCACATGCGGCTGTAGCTGGCATGATCCAGGTCAACCAGGATCTGGACCTCGTGGCTTACCGCCGGCTCCAGGTTGCGCACCATCAGGTGCCCCACGGCCGCCGTTGCCTTCCAGTTGATCAATCGCTGCGAATCCCCGGGTTCATAGTCGCGCGACCCCACCACCCGGATGGGATCGTGATAAATCCGCTGATGCGACCGCATGTCCCCAAACGGCGTATTCGACTCGATCTGGAACGCCTCGATCGGAATCACCTGCGGGTACACGATTGCGAACTCCGCCGTATCGATGAGGAGGTCCTGGTTGGCAATCCCAAAGACATCGCCAAACCGAACCTGCAACGGCCCCAACCGGTGATACCCCCGCTGCGTGGCGGGCAGCGTGTACTCAATCGTCGTGGATCCCTTGGGCCGTAGCCGCACCACTTGCCGGATGGCGTCATATGTTGCGATCCGGGTTGGCAGCGCCTCCCGCACGCTCAGCCAGGGCACGGGCAGCAGCGACTGATTCTCGACGTGGATGGTTACCGCCACGGTCTCGTTCTGGAACACGCGCGGCGCAAACTCCCGATGTACCCGTAACCCTCGCCGCATCCGCCACACCCACACGTGAGTCAGCACCATGACGGCAATCAGGAGGTAGGACGCCAGGAATAGAAACGGAAACCGGGTAAAGAACGCTGCCGCCAGCAGCACCACCGTCAGGATGATCAGGCTGGGCATGCGCTATCCGATCACTGCCAGATCGACGTGTCGTCCACGGCGCGGCGGGCGGCCGGCGGCTTCGATTGCCGTAGCCGGTGCGAGTGAACCTGCCGCTTCAACCACCGCGCCTCCACCCCGGTCAAACTGATCTCGCTTCCGCAAGACCGTTAGCTGTCCTCCTCGTCAACCAGCCGCAACTCGGTCGATTCCATCAGCGAGCGCACCAGGGCCTCCGCGGAAACGCCGCGCAGCGAGTGCTCGGCCGAGACCAGCACGCGGTGGGCCAGGATTGACGGCGCCAGCTCCTTTACATCGTCCGGCAGCACGAATGTGCGACCGCGAATCGCCGCGAGCGCCTGGGCCGCGCGATGCAGGGCGAGTGAGCCGCGCGGACTGGCGCCCAGCGCAACTTCAGGCCGGTCGCGCGTCGCCCGCACCAGCCGCAACAGGTACTCAATCACCGTGTCGTCAACGTGCACGTCGCCAACGTCTCGCTGCAGGTCGGCCAGCGTTTGCAGGTCGGACACCTGCTCCAGGTCGTCGATCGGATGCCCGTGCCGCTGTCCGTCCAGGACATTGCGCTCGTCGTCGAAGGTCGGGTAGCCGAGAGACAGCCGCAACATGAAGCGGTCCAATTGCGCTTCGGGCAGCGGAAACGTGCCTTCGAACTCCACCGGGTTTTGCGTGGCCAGCACGATGAAGGGCGTCGGTAGCGGCCGCGTGACGCCGTCGGCGCTGACCTGGGTTTCGCTCATCGCTTCCAGGAGCGCCGATTGGGTGCGCGGCGTCGCGCGGTTGATCTCGTCGGCCAGCAGCACGTTCGCGAACACCGGGCCGGCCCGAAACTCGAACTCACCTGACTTCTGGTTGTACACGGACACGCCGGTGACGTCGTTCGGCAGCAGGTCGGGCGTGAACTGAATGCGCCGGAACTCACCTCCGAGCGAGATCGCGATCGACCTGGCCAGCATGGTCTTCCCCGTGCCGGGGACGTCGTCCAGCAGCACATGTCCGCGGCACAACAGCGCCACCAGGATGCGCTCGATTTCCGACTCTTTGCCCAGAATGACCCGGCCGACGTTGGTGCTCAGGGTCCGTCGCAGATCAGCAAACGGCGCTGGGTCAACTGCCACGCCGGGCCTCCGTTCTACCTATTGATCGGGACGACGCCCCAATCTAACCAGAGTTTCCTGCGGCTGATCGTCGCTATCCGGCCGGACATACCGAACCGCGATCTCATCGCCCGGGCTGTAATGTGCCAGAAGTCGGCCAAGCGCGCCCGCGTCGGGCACGGCTTCTTCGTTGATGCCGAGCAAAATGTCGCCGAGCCGAAGCCCGGCCTCATCGGCCGGACTGCCGCCGGTGACCTGCGTAACCACGATTCCTTCGCTGACGGGAAGATCGAGCTGTCGCGCGAGACCTCGGGTAATCGTGGCCGGCACAATGCCCAGGAAGCCCCGCACCACCTGCCCGTTCTCGATAAGCTCGGCGATGACCGGCCGAGCGCCGTCGATCGCAATCGCGAATCCGATGCCATTGGCCGACCCCGCGCCGGCGGAGTTCACGCCAATCACCTCGCCATGGAGATTCAGCAATGGGCCGCCGCTATTGCCGGGATTGATCGACGCATCGGTCTGGATCAGGTCGCTGAGCGTTAACCGCCGGACACCGACATTCGTGATCGTTCGGTCAAGTGCGCTCACCACGCCCACCGTCACCGTGGGTCCGCCGGGCAAGTCCAGCGCATGACCAATGGCGACCACCGATTCGCCGATTCGCAGACGTGCTGAGCTTCCGAGCGAAAGCGGTTGCAGGCCGTCCGCATCCACTCGCAGCACGGCCAGGTCGGTCTGGGGATCGAGGCCGACCACGCGGGCCTCATACAGATCGCCCATGTCGGTGGTGACCACGATCTGCCGCGCACCGGCAACGACATGATTGTTCGTGATGATCAGACCCTCGGCATCGATGACGAATCCGGTGCCAACCCCGCCGGAGGGCATCGTCCGGCCACTGTTGTCGCGCGCCACCGATTCGGTGGCGACATGCACGATTGACGGCCGAGCAAGCTGCACCAGGTCCGGAACGCTGAGTTCCGCCCGCCGATCCTCGTGGAGTGGCGTCGACGCTTCACGCGGGGCTTTTAAGGCGACGGACGGCGGCCACAGCGAGATTCCGGCGGCGGACGCCCTGGAGGCGACGGTATTCGCGGAATCTGGCGGCTGTGAATCGGAGGCGACCCGACTCGTCGCGTTCGAGCCGGCGCCAAGCGGGCTCACGACCTCCCGCGCCGCGAGCGCGGCTGAAGTCCCGGAGCTGTCGCCAGGCGCCTGGCAGGCTGCGGCGAGGGCGAAAACTGCGGCCGCCGCCAGTGCGGCGCCGAGCAGCCGCGTCCGTGACTTCGCCAACCGTACTTGTCCGTCCATACGTCAACGATGCGTGCCGGCAGGTACGATTTCGGGGAGAACGACCACGGTTCTCACCAGACACTCATGAAGCCGCGAGCAAGCGACCCGGAGGCCTTCCTGCAAGCAGGCGCCGTCACCCTGCCGAAGGGTGACTGGTACGTGGAACCGCCCGTCGACGGCGACTACGACATCAGCGCCCAGACCGACGGCGCGCGCGGCCAGTACATCAGCATGACCTACCCGGAGGGCTTTCAGGCCTGCGTCCACATCGATGACCTGGGCGTCCTGCGCTGCCAGCTCTACCGCTACAACGGCGCCTGGCCCTGCGACGTCGACTACGCCAACCTGCGCATCCGCTTCCGCGGCGCCGCCGGTTCCGCATGAACTCCCCGGCGCCGCCCCACGCGGCCATCGCCCGGGCGGTCGAACTCGCCCTGGCCGAAGACATCGGCGACGGCGATCTCACCAGCCGGGCCGTGGTCCCCGAGCAGGCGCGTTTCCGCGCCGCCCTCACCGCCCGCGAGCCGCTCACCCTCGCCGGAATGCCTGTTGTTCACGAGGTCTACCGCCAACTCGGCGACCCCGAAGCCCTCGATGACGTCAGCCCGGAAGGCGCGCAACTTCAGCCCGGCGACGTCGCGGGCTACATCGAAACCAACGCCCGCCTGGCCCTCACCGGCGAACGCACCGCCCTCAACTTCCTCCAGCGCCTCAGCGGCATCGCCACGCGCACCCGCGCATTCGTCGACGAGATTGCGGGAACCGGCGCCTCGGTCCTCGACACCCGCAAGACCGTCCCCGGCCTCCGCGCCCTGGACAAGTACGCCGTCGCCCTGGGTGGCGGCGTCAACCACCGCGTCGGCCTCTTCGATGCCATCCTCATCAAGGACAACCACATCGCCGCGGCCGGCGGTGTCAGCGCCGCCCTCCGCGCCGCCCAGGCGTCCGCCCGGAACGGCGTTCGCGTCCAGATCGAGGTCGACACGCTCGACCAACTCAGCGAAGCCCTGGCCGCCGGCGCGGAGTTCATCCTGCTGGACAACATGACCCCGGCCCAGGTCCGGACCGCCGTGATTCAAGCCGCCGGCAGCGCCCGCCTGGAAGTCAGCGGCCTCGTCAACCTGGGCAACGTGCGCGCCTATGCCGAAACCGGCGTCGACGACATCTCAGTCGGCTCGCTCACCCACTCCGCCCGCGCCGTCGATATCGGGCTTGACGCTGCCGAACTGTCCTAGCCGTCATCACGTCGGCGGACGGTCCCCCGACTCAGCCCGCGAACAGCGGCGCCGTCCGCGGCCACGAGCGCTCGTGTTCCAGCAGCCGCCGCTTCACGTCCAGCCCCCGCGAAAACCCCCCAAGGCCGCGTGCGGCCACGACCCGGTGGCAGGGAATAAACACCAGCAGTTCGTTCGCCCCGATCGCCGTACCCACCGCCCGCGTCGCCCGGGGCTGCTCCAACGCGCCGGCAACCCAGCGATAGCTCTGAACTTCCCCGAATGGAATCCCGCGCAGCACGTCCCAGGTTCGCTGCTGGAACTCCGTGCCCGCGCGCCGGTCCAGCGGAATCTCCAGGCGTTGCCGTCCGGATACCAGGTATTCCCACAGCTGCTCCAGCCCGTTGCCCGCAATCTGGTGCGCGCTCCAGCCCGATGCGGCGCTCGACGGCTCAACCAGGCGTCGCGTATGCAACCGCTGCGCCCCGCGCGAACGGTTGCGCGCCGCCGTCGACGCCGCCCGTAGCGCGTCCACGCAGGCCGCCTCCGAGGCATGCGCCAGCGTGGCGCTCACCAGGCCAACTTCCGTCGCGGCCACCCCGCACCAGTCCCACGGCTCAACGCGGCGGGCGACCAGGGCAATTTCCTGGATCTCGCCCGCCATCGGTCAGGCGGCGGACGCGCCCGGCACCGGAACGAAGTCGAGAATGCCCGCCACGATGGCGCGCGTGTCCACGCTGCGAATGCGCGCGGCCGGGCTCACGATTACCCGGTGTGACAGCACCGCCTCGGCCAGCCGCTTCACGTCGTCGGGAACCACGTAGTCGCGCCCCGCCACGGCGGCCATCGCCTGTCCTGAGCGAAACAGGCCCAGGCTGCCGCGCGGACTGGCGCCCAGGTACACATCGTTGTGCTCGCGCGTCGCGCGGCTGATGTCCACGATGTAGTTCGACACCAGCGGATCCACGTACACGTCCTTCACCGCTTCCTGCGCCGCGAACACTTCCTCCAGCGTCACCACCTGCTGGATGTCGTCGATCGGTCGCTCGCGTTGCTGCGCCGCCAACACCTGCAACTCATCCGCACGCTCGGGATAGCCCAGGTTGACCCGCATCAGAAACCGGTCCAGCTGCGCTTCCGGCAGCGGGAACGTGCCTTCGTACTCGATCGGATTCTGGGTGGCCAGCACCAGGAACGGCTCCGGCAGCACGTAGGTCGTCCCATCAACCGTGATCTGGCGCTCCTCCATCGCCTCCAGCAGCGCCGACTGCGTCTTGGGCGTGGCCCGGTTGACTTCATCCGCCAGGACGATCTGAGCCATCACCGGACCTTCCCGGAACTCAAACTCCCGCGTCTTCTGGTTGAAGATCGTCACGCCGGTCACGTCGCTCGGCAGCAAGTCCGGCGTGAACTGCACGCGCTTGAAGCTCAGCCCGACGGAGCGCGATATCGCTTTGGCCAGGGTGGTCTTGCCCACGCCCGGCACGTCCTCGATCAGGATGTGCCCGTCCGCCAGGAGCGCCACGACCACCAGCTCAATGGCGTCGCGCTTGCCTACGATAACCGTGGCTACGTTGTCGATGATCCGGTTGGCGACCGTGCGAATGTCTTGCATGCCGACTCTCAGGCGGGAGCGCGCGACGCGGGTGGGCCACTCGCAGAAGGTGCGGCACTATAGCCGACCGGCGCCGAACCGCCGGTCCGTCGCACCGGCGGATTGACGACTCGCCCCATCGTCGTCACATTAGTGGCGCCGCATGCGCGGCGGCCGGCGGGGATAGTTGAGTGGTACAACATGGGCTTCCCAAGCCTAAAACGCGGGTTCGATTCCCGTTCCCCGCTCCAACCGGACGGATCGGCGCCCAGGCGCGGGCTGCGGCCTGCCGGTCGCCGCGCGGTCGGGTCCGGACGCATGGGCCTCGCGCGCCTGCCCCCGGCCGTCGGCCACAATTCGCCGCTGCGAGTGGCTGGGACCGGATCTACGCCTCGTCCTGAATCGTCGGCAGCACAAACTGCCGAATCGAATCCTGCCCCAGCACAATCAGCTTGCCGTCAATCTCGCTCACCCAGATTGACCGGATATCCGCAAAGAAATCGTCCGAGCCGGCGTACTTGAACTGCCGCACAAACGCGCCGGCCGACTCATCCCGCTTGTCGATTTCCACAATCCGCTTGTTGGACGAGTCAACCAGGTAAAGGCTGTCGGTCTCGACCTCCGTATAGATGCGCGTAGCTTTCAGCGAGACGCCGTCAAGGCCGCTGACCTCAAAAGGCTCACGCTGGCCGCCCCGGAGCCGCAATATCGAACTGTCGGACAGCAGCACATAAATGTCGCCGTCGATAGCCATATCGATGGCGCTGCTCAGGTCAACGTCCGCGCTTGCCGATACGTAGGAACTCGGCGCAACTTCATACCCCCCGGCGGTCGCCTGGTACTTATGAATCGCATTGGCGCCTGGATCCAGCACGTAGAAGTTGTTGTTGTAGTTGTCGAACGCCACCGGCGTCCGCCACGTCTCCGTTCCCGTGATCCGCAGCAGCCGTGGATTCTGATCAGCCTGCAGGCTCACCAGGTTGTAGCGGCTGTCCAACACCAGCACGCTCAAGGCCCGGTTCACCACCGCGATGGGATCCTGCACCGTAATGCTGCTCACCACGTCGCCCTTACGCAGGACCGTCGCGCCCTGACGGGCAGTCTCGAAGGAAACGACCCGCCCGGTCGTGGCGTCAATCACGTACTTGGCGTCGACCCGAACGTCCATCTGCTCCGCCGCGCTGCCCACGCCGGCGCTGTCAAAGTCACCGATGGTGGCGCTGGTGACCACGGTTCGGACGCGGTTGAGACGATCCTCTTCGCGACCGATCTGGCTGAGGAGCCGGTTGATATCCGGCGCGAGCGTGCGGTCCAGGTCCGCCGTCAGCGCCTGATTGGCCAGGTCCTTGGCGTCGCGCAGGATAAGCAGCGTGGCCGAACGGTTCTCGTCGGGCGGGCGATCCAGCGCTTCGCGGTAGCGGGTCTCGGCGTCGGCGAACAGCGCCGCGGCGCGCTCTGGTCCCGCGGCGGGTGACAGCGTCGTTTCCACGGCGTCGCCCACCTGGCCGCCCGCCGTGCTGCCGGTCAGGCCGGCATCCGCCACGCCGGGCGTCGATTCGCTGTTGCGCAACACCAGCACCGCGGCCATCACGACCAGCAGGACAAGCGAGATTCCGAAGAGCAGGGTGCCGGGCCCTGGCAACGAACGTCGCGGCCGATACTGGAACGGATCGCGGCTGCCCTGCAGCGGCTGCCCAACGGCGCTAAGCGCTGGCGTCGCCTGGGGCGATGCGGCGCCTCCGCCCTCCGCGCCGCCAGGTCCGGCCGCGCGCAGCGACCGCAGGCTCGACCAATCGTCGTCCCCGACGCCACCCCCCGGGACGGCTGAGGCCGCGGCCGTGGTCGGCGTCGGCGCTGGCGTCGGCATGGGCGGCGGCCCGGGATCTGCCCGACCCGTCACCAGGCGCACCAGCCCGCGAACCGCCACCACCGGCAGCACCAGGATCATCAGAACCAACGTCAGCGGGAGCCTGACAAGCCGTTCGGCGAAGGAGCGCTGCGGCGGGGCGCCGGCCAGCCGTCCGCCTGCATAGCCGGAGCGCTCGGGTTCCGGCTGAGTCGCGGCCGGGCGTTGCGGATGACTGGCCAGGCCATTCGTGGACACCGCGGAACTCGAGGTGGCCGACATCCAGTGATCGTCGGCCGCCGGCGCTGTCACCGGCGCCGCCGCTTCCACGCTGACCCGGAGTACGACGATGTCGCACGTCGTGCCGCCACGCTGGGCGACGAGCGAACAAAGGTCGTGGGCGGCGCGCTGGGCGCTTCGGCCGTGCAGCAGCCCCTGGATTTCTCGCTCCGTCAGGGCCTCGCGCACGTTGGTTGAGGCCAACACCACCACGTCGCCCGGATCCAGCTCGACCCGATAGATCTCCACATCCTGGTCGGGCACTGGCGCGTGCAATCCGGCGGGCTGCGAGTCGTCCGGCAGTGCATTGAGGAGGCCGTCGCGCAGGACAAACACCTGGCTCGGCAACAACTGCGCCAGGTAGATCTGATCGTCGGCGTGGACGGCCCCTGTTGCTCCCAGCGTCTCCCGTGGATCCATCAGTTCCAGGTCGATCGACGTTCGCTGCGCGGCGAGACGCATGCCCTGCACCAGGGCGCTGGCGATCCCCTCCGATTCGGCCTCGTAATAGCTCGAAGCGACCGCCTGGCCGAACGACGCGGCCTGACCGTCATCGCCGCCCTGGATCAATACGAGGAGGTCACCAAGACCTCGGCGGCCCACCGGCTCGCGGTGCGAGTGGATCCGCGGACTGTCCTGACGTGTAACACCGCTGCGAAGGGCGGCCGACCCTAGATCAACGGCGAGCGCCATGAGTGCCGGCGAGTCGTGATCTCATGTCGGGACGGAGCTTGGTCCCGCGAACTAATGGATCGAAATACATTGTCGCGTTCATACCCCTATGCTAGCGTGACCAAGGTGTAAGGCTCGTTGCCTGCCACTTCCGGGAGTTGCCCCTGCGTTCACCATCGCCTCGCGCTGACCAACGGCCGCGGTCTCGCGGCCCGCGAATCAACGACCAGATTCGCATTCGACATGTTCGCCTGATCGACGAAAACGGCGACCAGATTGGAATCACCCCTACCCCCATAGCGCTGGAGATGGCGCGCGAGCGCGGCCTTGATCTGGTTGAGATCGCCCCAAACTCCCAGCCTCCAGTCGCCAAGATCCTCGACTTTGGAAAGTTCCGCTACGAGCAGAATCGGCGCCAGGCCGAGAACAAGCGGCGCCAGAAGGCCGGCACCGTCAAGGAAGTCCGCTTCGGCCCCCGCACCGGCGACCATGACATCCAGTTCAAGATCAAGCGACTGGAGAAGTTCCTGCGCGACGGCAACAAGGTGAAAGCCTGGGTGCGCATGCGCGGCCGCGAACTGGCTCACCCTGAAGTGGCCCTGCGCGTCCTCGAACGCGTCAAGACCAGCCTGGAACCCTACGGCGTGATCGAACGCGACATCACCCGCGAGCAAGATGGCCGCGTCTTGAGCATCATCATGGCCCCGCAAGGCAAGAACTAGCGGCAAAACCCCGCGGCCTGGAGTCGGTATGTCCGCGTCGGTGCGATGGCACCCGGAGGAACAGCGCAATCCTGACGGCAGCGTCCGCCGCGTCCAGGCGGCGTGGCTGGTTGCGGAGCCGACCGAGGCCGAACCGCGGCGACGCTATCTCGCCTACCTCGGCAACAATCCGCACGTCACCCAGCAGGTCCGGGACGAATGCCAGGTTCTGTATCCTGAGATCGAAATCGACTGGGGCGCCGTCGCTCGCGCTCTTGAACACCCCCCGCCCATCGAAGGACTCGACCTTGAGACGCTGGCGCAGCGCTGGGCGCAGATGGCCGCCAACCAGGGGCTCGACCCGATGGAGGTCGAAATCCGCATCGGCGGCGGGTGGAAGCGTCCGCTCTCCAACCTGGCCCGGCTGCTCTCGGATTCCGCCGCGGTCGCCCGCATGGAACGCACGTCCGGCTCCATCCTCGCCTACATGCTCGAGTTTCACGCCGACTACGCCTACGCCCTCGTCAAGCTCGGACTCCTTATGACCGGCCGGCACACCGAGCTCGAGCAGCTCGAAGCCGAGGAGGTCACGGAGTTGAAGGGCGCCCCGCGCGCCCGTCAGGTCGAGTTCTGGCGAGCCGCGGCTGAACGGATCGCAACCACGCTGAATACCTAGCCGCGTTTCCGCGGCCGCATCTTCCGATCATTGCCAATGCCGTCGTCACTCGTCACCCCGGAGGTCCCCATGTCCACGTTGCCTGTATCCACCTGGTCACGCCGCACCCATACCTGCGGCGCGCTGCGGCGCGCTGACGCCGGCTCCACCGTCGTCCTCAACGGCTGGGTCCACCGCCGCCGCGACCAGGGCGGCCTGATCTTCATCGACCTGCGCGACCGCTACGGCATCACACAGGTCGTCATCAACCGGGACGAAAACGCCGAAGCCCACGAAGCCGCCTCGCGCGCCCGTTCCGAGTACGTGCTGGCCGTCACCGGCCGGGTCCGCGAACGCCCCGCCGGCACGACCAACCCCGACCACGCGACCGGCGAAATCGAACTCGGCCAAATCGAACGGGTTGAGATCCTCGCGGCCTCCCAACCGCCGCCGTTCGAAATCACTTCGGACCGCGACATCGACGAATCCGTCCGCCTCACCCACCGTTACCTGGACCTCCGGCGCATCCGCATGCGCGAGCTCACCGAACTCCGCTTCAACATCTCCCGCGTCATTCGTGAGCACCTGTGGGAGCGCGACTTCCTGGAACTCGAGACCCCCACCCTGGTCAAGAGCACGCCCGAGGGCGCACGCGACTTCATCGTGCCCAGCCGCCACTACCCCGGCCAGGCCTACGCCCTCCCCCAGTCGCCCCAGCAGCTCAAGCAGCTGCTCATGGTCGCGGGCCTTGACCGCTACTTTCAGCTCGCCCGCTGCTACCGCGACGAGGACCTCCGCGCCGACCGCACCGCCGAGTTCACTCAGCTCGACATCGAGATGGCCTTCGTCGAGCGCGAGGACATCCTCGAGCTCATCGAAACGCTCTACCTCCGCCTCTCGCGCGAGCTGTCCGACAAGCGGCTCCTCCAGGAACCCTTCCCCCGCATCACGTACGCCGACGCCATGGAGCGCTACGGCACCGACAAAGCCGACCTGCGCTTCGGCCTGGAACTTGTGGACGTCAGCGACGCCGCCACCGGACACGGCTTCCGCGTGTTCGATCAGGTCGTAGAGAACGGCGGCGTCATCAAGGCTGTCGTCGCGCCCGGCTCGGCGGCCTTCACCCGCCGCGAAGTGGACAGGTTGCAAGACGTGGTCAAGGCCCACGGCGCGGCCGGCCTCGCCACCGTCGCCCTCAACAGCGACGGTACCCTCCGTTCGCCCCTGGCCCGATTCTTCGGCGACGACGGCTTGCGCGCCCTGGCCGGCGCGGCCGGCGCCGAGCAGGGCGATCTGGTCTGCCTGGTCGCCGACAGGCGCGAGGCCGCCAACGCCGCGCTCGGCGAGCTACGCCTCGCCCTGGGCGAGAAGCTGGACCTGATCGACCCCGACGTCCTGGCCTTCGGCTGGATCATCGACTTCCCGCTCTTCGAACCCAACGAGGAAACCGGCGGCCTCACCTTCTCCCACAACCCCTTCTGCTCGCCCGCCGACGACTCCTTCGACCTGCTCTACACCGACCCGGCCAAAGCGACCGCCAAGCAGTACGACCTCGTCTGCAACGGCCACGAGATCGGCGGCGGCTCCATCCGCGCCCACCGGGCGAAGGACCTGCACCGCATCTACCAGGTCATGGGCTTCGATGAGGACAGCATCCAGGAACAGATCGGCCACATGCTCCAGGCCTTCGAATACGGCGCCCCGCCCCACGGCGGCATCGCCATGGGCCTCGACCGCATCGCCATGATCTTCGGCGACACCGCCAACCTCCGCGACGTCACGGTCTTCCCCAAGAACCAGGCCGGCATCGACCTCATGCTCCAATCCCCCTCCCCCATCGACCCCGTCCAGTTGGACGAATTGGGCCTCGCCAACAAGTAGCCGACGGAGCTATCGCGGGACCGCGCAGGCGGTTCAGCCACCCTCGGGCGTCCGCGGGGCTATGACCTCGTGATGCAGGTTCATCGGCTTGTGTCTAAGGTTTCACAGTTCACGCCAGGCACCGTGAGTGGTCATCACAGTCCGAAGCATCCTGCTATCCTTTTGGTCGTGTCTCGCCTCAATCTCCCAATGCTGCTGACACCAGCAGCAAACCTCGGCAAACCGGAGTCAGCCGCCTCTGCGAATTGCGCTGTGGCGAGACTTCGATTGCAGCGGCGAACTGCCAAGCAAGCACGACGAACCCAATTCCCACGATAGGAGCCGCTTCCCAAGTGACAATTCAGGAGCTTCTCGCTGATATTCGAAAGCAAGACCTTGTGCTTCCTGAATTCCAACGTGAGTATGTTTGGACACGAGAGCAGGCAAAACAGCTTATGGTCTCACTCTTCAAGCAATACCCAGTAGGCGGTCTCCTGCTTTGGAAAACAGATAACCCACCCGAACTCAAGAACGTCGACCAACTCCCAGACAAGCTCGGTACCGTCCAGGTTCTCTTGGACGGTCAGCAGCGCCTCACAACTCTCCACATGCTCCTCACAGGCGAGATTCCGTCCTTCTATACAGAAGCCGACATTCAAAGCGATCCTAGAGATCTCTACTTTAATCTCGAATCCGGTGACTTCCAATACTATCAAAAGTCTCGCATGAACGGCGACCCGATGTGGCAACAAACGACATCGTGCTTCACTGAGAATTCTATTAACGTTTTTCGCATAGCGCAAGATTTATCTGGTGACAATGGAGACGCATTCCAGCTAGCGAACAAGCTGAGCAGTAACCTCACCCGCCTGAGAGATATCCAAAAAATGGACCTCCCAGAACAGGTGGTTCCCCACCATGCTACTCTGGGAGATTCGATTGACATCTTCGATCGAGTCAATAGTCAAGGTACAAAGCTCACAGAAGCGGATCTAGCACTTACCCACATCACTGGAAAGTGGCCCTATGCGCGAAGAGTCCTCAAGGACAAAATCGACGAATGTGCTGCGTCCGACTTCCATTTCGGCCTTGCATTCTTGACGAGAGCCCTGACCGCTACAGTCACCGGTCGCGCTCTATTCGAAACGATTCACGATCGACCACGAGACGAGCTAGAAGGCGGATGGGCCAGACTCACCCGGATCATAGACTACCTCATTGCCTTGCTGCCCAATCACGCATACATTCACTCGACGCAAGATCTGAGCACTACCAATGCACTGATCCCAGTGATCGCTTACCTCTCTCGCAACAACGCCAAGTTCCCCTCTCAGAAGTCGATCCTTCATGCCGTCAATTGGCTATATTCAGCTCTGATCTGGGCTCGCTATACAAGCCAGACCGACAACAGACTGGAAGCTGATCTATCGATAATTGCGAAAGAGGTCCAGCCATGGGATCAGCTGCTGGCTCAGATCGTTGACCAGCGCGGACGTACCAATGTGAAAGCCAGCGATTTCGAAGGTCGCACAGGTCAACATCCGCTCTATCGCCTCACATACGTCCTGTCGAAAGCTCACGGCGCAATAGACTGGTTCAACGGCGTACCGCTCGGCCAGACACAGGGCTCCGCATACGCTATTCACAGCCATCACGTTTTCTCCCAGGCGCTGCTATATCGATCCGGATGGGACTCTGACAACTATATGCACCGACAGGCTGTCAATGAGATTGCAAACCGAGCATTCCTCACGGCGACAACCAACCAATCACTGTCCGACACCGAGCCTGCCAGCTATCTTCCTAAAGTCGAGGAAGACTTTCCCGGAGCACTATCGAGACAATTCATCCCCATGGATGAGACGTTGTGGCGAGTCAGTCGATATCGTGAATTCCTTGAAGCACGCCGCGAACTGTTAGCCCGAAAGATGAACGAGTTTCGAAATGCCTTGGTCACCGAGCCGGAAGAGGTCCGGCAGAGATCCGTTAGAGACTTGATCAATATCGGTGAAAGCATGGTGCTTGAGTTCAAGAGTACCTTTCAGTGGGATGTCATCCAGAACAGGCAGAACAAGAATCTTCGCTTGTCCGTTATCAAGACCGTAGCCGCATTCATGAATAGCGAGGGGGGCACGCTCGTAATTGGAGTCGAGGATGATGGGACTCCATGCGGATTAGACAATGATTTGGGACTCGTTCGAGGTTCAATCGATCGGTTTGAACAGACGCTTGCTAGCCTAATTGCGGACTCAATTGGTCTAGGATTTGCTGGTTTCTTCAAACTTCGCTTTGAGCAAGTCGACGAAAGCACCGTCTGTGTCATCGATGTGAATCAGACTCGCGAGGGCGTCTTTGCAAAGACACCGAAAGGCAAGGAGTTCTTCGTTAGAGTTGGAAACACGACACGCTCGCTAGATCCTGAAGAGACCGTCGAATATCTGAGCAGCAGAGAATAGCCGCTCAAGGCTCGACGTAAAGCAGCACGTTTGCGTGAATTTACTCGTTGCAGTGGGGCCGACCGACTAGACTTGGGGCCACACGCCCACGATAGCCCATCCGGCAATCGTGCGCCGAACCTACCGACGGGCCAGAACACATTCTGGTCCTGCTTATCTGCGCTAACGCCACCCCCGCAACCGCCGCTCGCGACAATTCCAGCACTCATCGAGACCACCTGTGCCATCCCTTCGCCGCTCAGGCTGAAGGCGAATGATGCGCTGCAAGTTCCCGCAGTCCAGGTAGGTGTGATAGCGATAGTCGGGGAGCGGCGGTCCGCCGTTGGGGCCGGCCACATGCCAAGTGTTCATTGTGCTTTCCTTCTTGGATTCACCGCGAATCCATCTGATCAAGCGACTGATCAAACCACATGCGAACATCGGCCATCTCCTCCGCGCTCACCTGGTGCGCCATCCCGTACTCCCGATACGTCAACTCCACCCCGTGCCGCTCCAGCAGGTCGCACGTCCGCCGTCCGGCCTCCACCGGAATGATCTCGTCATGCACTCCGTGCGCCACGAACGCCGGGCGTCCCACCAGGTTGCCGGCGTCCGGCTCAACCTCAATCGGAAAGTAGCCGCTCAGCGCAATCACGCCCGCTACGCTGTCCGGCCGCAGCGCCTGCGCCCCCAGCGACATCACCGCCCCCTGGCTGAACCCCAGCAGCACGACTCGCTCGGGATCGACCGGATAAGTGGCCTTGACCGTATCCAGGAACTCGGCCAGCGCATCCAGGCTGACCCGCCGCGTTGCTTCGTCCGCGCGCTCGGGCTCCCGCATTCGGTACCACTCATAGCCACCCGCCATCACCCCACCGAATTCCAGCGGCGCCTGCACCGAAATCACCAGCAAATCGTCCCGCTCGAACTCATACGCCAGCGGCAAAATCCCCGCCGCGCTATCCCCCCGCCCATGCAGCAGCACCAGCGTCGGATAGGCGTCCGCACGTGTTCTGGGCGAAATCAGTTCGTGGTGCAGGTTTGCGGCCACTGGATCAACGTCGTTGGTCATTTACCGCATCCTCCGGCAACCCACGTCACGAAACTACGCGCAGCCGGTGGCCACGGCCAACGCCCGGCACACCTGCCGCATTTTCGCCGGACTCAGCGACCCGACATAGCGGTGCAACGACCGCTGCTCCACCGTCTGCACGTGATCCAGGTTGACGGCGGAATCGTGTCGCAGCCCTTCGTCCACACCCACGATCACCTCGCTCGGCAGGCCGCGAATCGTCGATGTGATCGGCGCCACCATCGCCGTGTGGAGCAGCGGAAGCACCTCCTGCCGCGTCAGCACGACCACCGGCCGCCGCTTGTCGGGCCGCTTGAACCCGTAGTGCCAGATCTCGCCGCGACGCGGGCCGTTGCCTAGCCCTGGGGCCACACGCCCTCGCCCGTCCACCCGTCAAGCTCAGTGTCCAGGCTGGCGGCGCCTTCGCCGTAGCCCGCGCGGTAGCGGTCGGCAATCACCTCCGCTTCCTTGCGGACCAGGTACTCCGCCGCCGCCTCCCGCAACACCGCCGAGCGCCCGTGCTCCCGCACCGCCGGATCCCGGTCCAGCCGCTCCAGCAGCGCCTCGTCAAACGTCACCTGTATAGCCTTCATATCTATCATCATACAACACTAAAGATACACATCATCATCCAGCAGTGGGTCGCTACATCACTCCCACTTTGAGCTCGCCCTTTCGTCATCCCTGTGCGCCCAATCCGGATCCCGTCAAACCGCCAACGCCTGACCAGATTCCTCGGCGCCTTCCTTGATGCCCAGCGGGCGGCTCAGTTTCGCCCGGGCGCCGCGGCGGCCAGGCCCTCGTCAAAGGTCATGATCTCTCGCACCCCGTGCCTCTGGCAGCTGGCCAGGTGGCAGAGGTCCCTGGCGTGTAGCGTGGGGTGCCGCTGATGCAGTCGCCGGGCGAGTTGTACGTCCCCCTCCTCGAGCGGCCACACCTCCACGCCGACCCCCTCAATCAGCTCCAGGGCCAGGTCCAGGGTGTGCGGCCTGTTCATTGACAGATAGACGTGCATTAGCTCTTGAATGACTTCTGCCGAGGCGAAGAGCGCCGTGCGGCTGCGCAGTGACTCGTGAAAGAACTGCTGGGCGCGGGATTGCAGCGGATGCGGCCTCCCGACCGCGTACATGAACACGTTCGTGTCGACGTAGGTCATACGTTGGGTAGACCCTTGATACGCGACGCTTCGATTGCACGCTTGTGCTCGTCCCAATCAGGCTCCACCCCGGGGCCTTCGCGTGCGTCACACTCCTCAAAGAACCGTTGCAGGTCCTCCCGCGTTTGGAAACGTCGGTCGCGCTCCCGCGCCTCCAGCCGATCGCGCGCCGCCGCCCGCAGCCACGCGCTGAACGTCAGGCCCTCCCGCTGCGCTTGGCGGACGAACCGTTCCCGGTCCTCGTCCGGAATGATCAACTGAACCCTCGCCACGCCGCCGACCTTAGTCTACCCGCACTGGTGTGTATCCATCATACACATCCATGGACCGAAATCACCGTCCATTACGGTTTCGTGTGGCACCCCGTCGTCGGCTAATCCGAGACGGTTCGCGGCGCTGCCTATCCCTCGTCTGATTCGATGGACGCCTCGCTGCATGCACTCATGCGCGCGAAACCAACGCTTGCTTGGCACAGCGCCAGTTCGGGCGATGCGCGCGTGAAGCGCCACTGGCTCGGCGGTCCTTCCGGCCAGCCGGCGCAGTTCCGGCAGAAGTGCCAGTAGTGCCGAAGTTGCCAGACCGTCGGCGGAACGTCGCGCTCGCGCGCGCGGCCGAGCCTGCGGTAGAGGCGATAGGACGAGATGACCGCACCACCAGCGACGCGCGCGGCGTCACAGCGTATCCCAGGCGCCCGGGGCGAGCTCTTCCCGACCACAATCCCTCGTCCGTGAGTTGGTGGTGGCTCAGCTTGATCCCCGGCATTCCAGCTCAGCCCTGGCAGTCCTGGCCCATCCCCGTTCCTGGTGAGCCTGGCGAACCACACCTCGCGTCCTGTGCCTCGCGGTCGTCCATCCGCCCCGCCGACCAACCAACAGCCGCCCAACGGCGATAATCCCCCGCTGGCCTTCAACGCCGGCAGCGCCTGAGTTCGAGCAGGTCGAACCGCCGTCAACGCCGAGTCGGGGTGGATGCGTGAGAGACATTGGCCCGCAGTACCAGCGCGACGACGAGTTCACACGGCGCATGCGCCGGCATCAGAGTTGGTATCGCGCACGCGTGTTGCGGGTTGCGTACGGCACCGGACCATCCCCGTCGTCGCGGACTCCATACGGCAAAATGCTGACCGAGGTCGCTGCGTCGCGTGGGCTCAACTTTCTCACGGCCGACATATTCCAACTGGCCAGGCAGCGGGTCGCGGCCGGAACCGGGGCGGTCGACGAGTTCCGCTTGATGCGCAACATGCTGTCCAGCCAGCCCATGGCGTTCAACCTCTTCGGGGAGGTGGCACTCAACCACGACGCGGCGACCGAGATGGTCCGCGCGCTCTGGGGCGCGCACGTGAAACGCGTCACCGATGTGCGGTTCGAATGGGCGCCCCAGCCAGCCGACGAGTATCTGGACGATCGCACCGCATTTGACGTATTCGTCGAATACGAGGGCGACGGAGGTCACGCTGGATTCATCGGCATCGAGGTCAAGCTGACCGAGCCGTTTTCCCAGCGCCGCTACGACAAACCGTCCTACCGTCGCTGGATGACACCCGATAGTCCGTGGCGGGTCGCCTCTCACGAAGCAGTCGCCGACATTGAGCACAACCAGCTATGGCGTGACCATCTGCTCGCATGGTCGCTGCTTCAGCATCCGTCGCGCCGATTTCGGTCGGGTCACCTCTCGGTCGTGTTTCACCCGGAGGACCACCGCTGTCGCGCCGTAGTTGACCGCTACCGGACCTTTTTGCGCAGCCATGCCACGTTCTCGGCATTCGATCTCTCGCAGGTGATATCGGCCTGGCGACCGTTCGCCGGCGAGTGGTTGCAAACATTCGCCGAGCGCTACCTGGCGCTCGATACAAACGACCAGCAGCCCAAGGCAACCTAACCCGCAACCTCTCCGCCGCCTTGAGACCAAAGGCCCGTTAGATCGGTCACATTGGCCTCGTCATGCCTGCCAACCCAGGCTCTCCTCTCCTCTGCTTCCGAGGATTTGGAGATTTATCACACCGGAATCATGGAGACGGCCGAACGCTGGCTGGGGGCAACCAGCCGCTGGAGGCCCACGTCCAGCGTCGCAAGCTGTCCGCCGTGCTGCATGGCGGCGGCCAACAAAACGGCGTCGCTGACCTGTCGATACCCCTGGAGCCTGGACCCAATGGCCCCGGGCAGGTCCACAACCGACCGGTCCAGCGGCCAGAACGTGTGCCGGCCCAGACGCCTCAGGTTGGCCAGGATATCGATGGCGTCCAGCGGGCCGACCGTATGCCCGACAACCGACGGATTACAGGACACCCGTACGAAACCCGCCTCCGTCAACGTGCATGTCGCCCAGCCGTCGTCGTGGCGTTTCTGGAACCATGCACTGGCGGCCGCGTGATGGACATGGTTCGGCCACGCCAGGGCGATGAGGACGTTAACGTCCGGCAGCGCGGTTACGGCCACTCGTCCAGCGACCGGGCTACGTCCTCACTGGTAATCGGGAGCGCGTCCGCCGGAACGTCGAATACGGTCCGATCGCGGCTGCCTCCAGTCGGAGAGGGGGTCCTGAACCCGCGGCGGGCCAGTTCCGATATGGCGCTCCCCAGGCTGCAGCCCCGCTGCCCGGCCAGGGCCCGTGCAACCGCCAGCACGTCATCGTCAATCGTCACCGTCGTCCGCATCTCCGCATCATAGCATCAAGACATCAAACCCTTGGATCGCGGGTCGTGAGCCTCGTTAGTCAGACCCCTTCCCCCGCGGCATTCCGTCGTCGCTCTTCCTCGCCCCTCTGAAGACCCGTGCGGAACGCCCCTCGTCCCCCAAGCCCCCTGCGCCACCTCGGCGCCTGCCGAATGGAGCCGGGACCCGGCAGCAGCCAACAGCCCATCGCACCCAGCGTCGCTGGAGAGCCTGTCAAACCACACCCCCGTCCCGGTTCCTTGACCGCCGCTTCGCTAACCCACGCTGCTCCTTTCCTGCCTTGCTCCCCTCGGCACTCCGAGATCCCCGAGAGCCTGCCCTGAGCTTGCCGAGGCGGGAGTCTCACCTTCCGCCCCCGCTCCGTCTCTACTCTCGCTCCACACTCGCTAGGACACAGTAATCATTTGGTGTACAATCGAGTATGTCGTTGTCCCCGCCCCTGTTGGAACCCCTCGTGCCCGCGCTTCTCACCCGCCCGCCGCCTCAAACGCCCCGCCGCTGGCGTCGTCCCTGGTCGGCCTGCGTCCGGGCCCTGCGTGCCGTCCTGTTGAGCCTCGCGCCGCATGTCTTGAGCCTGCCCAGCCACCGTCCCCGGCGCGTCGTGGGCTGCGCACCAGGCGCCCTGTCCCCAAACTCGCGCCGATTCCCCCAAAAAATCCGCCAAAAACCCTCTCTCGCCAGCGCACCCCCATGGGACCAACCCACTATCTGAACCCAGTTTGTTTACAGGGGTTGCGCGCTTGTCAGGTGGAACTACCTACAGCCCGCCGTCTGTTGCCGAACGTATGCTTGACCCGCTAAGGCGCTTGACGATCCTTACTTGTCATTATTTCATAGAGCCGGTCAACTTGTCTCGTCATGCGAACCACCTGCTCTTTGATATCAGATACATTTTCTTGAATTTCACCAGTGCGTTCTTCAAGCACTTCAACTCGACTATCTATTTTCTCTATTAGTTCGAATGACTCTTTAAGGAGATTCAAAATCCCACTATTTATATCAGTTTGACTAAGAGCCGTATCCAGGTGTTTATCAAAAGAGCGCAACAAACCAGACACGGATTCCTCTAAGTTTGCAAGGCGATCTTCAACTGACATAAACAAACCTCGTATTGTGCGCGTACAGGCACTCTAATGTGCCGTGCCCAATTGTCAAGTGGTTCCAAATCATTTGTAACTCCATGCAATCGGACTACATTTCGGGCGGCAGGCCGAGTTTCGCAGTTAGGGATGCTCTAGCCGACCTGCCCCCGAATATTCTATCAGACGCGCGGCATTTTGCGCAACGGTGATATACTTCGGCTGCCACACGAGTCGCGGCGCTTTGCGCCGGACACGTCCCAGCGGCCTTACATGGCTTGCTGGATACGACTCGTGTGGCAATGGGACGTGGTTCAGCGAGCGGTGTAGGGCCGCCTTTCTTTTAGGAGGGCAAGCATAAAGTAAATCCTTTTCGGTTATTCGTATCGCCATCCCTGACGTTCAGGGCGGTCCTTCAACGGACGAGTGGACAACGAAAGGCTCTGCCTGATGTTTCGCCTCCACGTTTTCGTTTTAGCTTTGCTTAGTGTATTTGCTATGGCCTGCCAGCCATTTGAGTCAAGTGAAGCAGATCAGTCGGAAGTAATGAATCTACGACAGGAAGCCGATACCCTCAATAATGTAGTTATTGCAAACTTGGTGACGATCAGGAAGCAAATATCGGATCATACTGGCCCAATTGCACAAAGAGCTTTGGAATTCGAATCAGGGCTGAACATGGGAGATTTTGATTACGGTCGAGATACATTCACCGAACAAATCCTCCTTTGCAACTACGCGGTTGACAACCTGGGTCAACTTGAATATATAGCGTTTCAGGATGAATCAAATGGAAATGTCGTTAATCGTCAATACGTGCATCCTGGCATATCCTATGGATCAGCGAGAACATACATGGCTCAGGCGTGTGTTTCACTGAAAGCCGCTCAGAATTCACTAAATGCCGCATTGTTCGGTATTGAGCAGGAGCAACCATCTGATCTCATTGCGTACTTTCTGTTGCGTTCACACGCCGAACTCACATTCTCAAACGACGCACTAGTGACCGCCAGGGCAAATCTGCCAAGTTGACAGGCTTGTTAAGTCTGGCTCCTGTGTGTTAAGGTTTGATTGGTGGGTCGGGCGGGATTCGAACCCGCAATTCCTGGAGAGGACCGTGGTTTGATAGGCCACTGCGTATACCAATTCCGCCACCGACCCACCATCTAATTAAAACACAAGGTGATTATTGTGTCAAGCTTAGCTATATAAGAAATTTGACTTAAATAGTAAATAGTGCTATACTTACGTATCCACCCACACGGAGTAGCGATATGGCTA
>JAJEGF010000063.1 GCA_022820025.1 Chloroflexota bacterium | reverse complement strand
GGTACGGTCACGCAGGACACCAGCACGTCCGACCTGTTGTTCAGCGTTGCCTCGCTGGTTACCTACCTGGCGCAGGCGATCCGGCTGGAGCCCGGCGACTGCATCTACACGGGAACGCCTTCGGGCGGCGGATCGCTAGTTCCCGGGGATACGATTGAGGTTGAGATCGACGGCATTGGCGTTCTGAGTAATCCGGTCACAGCGGGGTAGCTGTCGACCAGCTAGGTTCGGCTCCCGCCGACGCGGCGTTCGGCGAGCCAGTCTTCGCGATATTCGAGGCCGAAGCCGGGGCGGTCGGGTACCTGAACCATGCCGTTGACAATCCGGATGGGCTCGACCCAGCACTCGTCGTGGGTTGTACCTTTGGCTTCCAGGTACGTGCTGTTGGTCATGGCGGCCAGGAGTTGGGCGTTGTGTTGCCAGCCGCCGTGGGTGGCGATCCGGACGTTGTAGGCGTCGGCCAATGCGGCTGTTTCCATGATCTCCATCACGCCGCCGGCGCGTCGGGCGTCGGGTTGCAGGATGTCCACGCCGCGCTTCTCGAGCAGGTCGAGCACGGCGTACTTGCCGTAGATGTTCTCGCCGGTGGCGATGGGAACCGAGACTGCGGCTCGGAGTTCCCCGTACTCGGTATTCATCCAGGGACGCAGCGGCTCCTCGTACCAGTAGATGTCGTACGGCTCGTAGGCATGGCCGCGACGAATGGCTTCGTCGACGGGATGGATCTGGTTGGCGTCGACCATCACGTGGATGTCTGAACCGAGGGCGTTGCGGACGGCTTCCAGACGTCGCAGATCGTCGGCGAGGTCGGGCGCGCCGACCTTGATCTTGACGGCGCGGTAGCCGGCGTCGATGGCGCGTTGGCACTGCCCGATCAATTCGTCTTCGGGGTAGTTGAGCCACCCAACCATGCCGTAGGCCGGAATCTCGGTGCGGTACTGGCCGAGGAGTTGGGCGACCGACGTATCACGTGCCTTGCCAAGGATGTCCCACACGCAGTAGTCGATGACCGAGATGCCAAAGACGCCAAGGCCGCTGACGCCGTAGTACTCGGTCTGGTCGAATAGGTGGCGCCGCAGGCGGCGGGGCATGGAGGCATCCTGGCCGACGATGAGTTTCCGCATCTCGACTTCAAAGAGCTGGCGGGTGAGTTCACCGCCGTAGCCCGAGATACTGAGGGTAAACGTGCCGTAGATTCCGTCTTCCGTGTGGAGCCGCACGATGAGGTCGCGCCCGGATGCGATGCGGTGAATCGAGTCCTCGATGACGCGCAATGGGCCCGGCTGCTGGATGACGATGGTCTCAAGCTCGGTGATCCGCATTTGTCCTCGCAGTGACTGGGAATTCGTGTCAAGGGTGGCCGCCGGGAGTTGCGCAGTCTAGTTGGTCGGTCCAGCTTGGTACCTTGACATAATCTTGTGTCCTCGCCGTCGAGACTTGTTTCGTCGCGCTTAGGCTGGTGGAAACAGGGCGCGAGCGCCAGCCTGAGGACCGGCTCTCGCGAGAGGTGGAATATGCCTGCTGTTGAAGTGCCACGGGTGACGTTCGTGGGTTCGGGCCGGGTTGCAATTGACGCAATCACAGTGCCGGAACCGGCGCCGAACCAGATCCGGGTCCGCACCACGAAATCCCTGATCAGCGCCGGCTCGGAACGCAACAGCTTTGAGTCGGCGACCGTCGAACGGCGCTCTCCCGGATATTCGAGTGTGGGCATTGTGGAGGCCGTGGGACGACAGGTTGCGGGGTATCGCGAGGGCGACCGGGTGTATGCGACCGCGCCGCACCAGGGCGCGCACCTGGTGGAAGTGGACGATCCCCGCGTGGCTGAGGGCAAGGAACACTACCCGCCTCCGAAGACTCCCGACACGGTGACGGACGTGCAGGCGACGTTTCTCTCCCTGGCCGACGTGGCTCTGCACGGCGTGCGTCGCGGGCGTCCCTACATTGGCGACTCCGTGGCCGTGTTCGGGCAAGGCGTGGTGGGCCAGCTGGTGACGCAGTTTGCGGCCATGGTGAATCCCTACCCGCTAGTGGCGATCGATCTCCAGGACGACCGGCTGGCGCTGGCTCGTCAGAGCGGCGCCACGCATACGATCAACGCCAGCCGGGAGGACGCCGTGGACCGGGTGATCGAGTTGACGGAAGGCGAAGGCGCGCGGGTTGTATTCATGGTCACGCGCACGCCGGCGATCCTGCCGGACTGCATGCGAGCCACGGCGGCGGGCGGGACGGTGACGCTAACGGGCAGCCCGCCTGGCAACGTGGACATTCGCCTTCAGGAAGAGTTGCTCCGCAAGGAGTTGACGATTACCGGCACCTACCAGACGCGCTTGTACCCGCTGACGGCCTACCACATGCAGCGCTGGACCCGGCCGGCGAATCGCGCCTACATCTACGAACTGATGGGACGGGACGGCCTGGCTGTTGACCACCTGGTGTCACACCACGTGCCGTACACAGAAGCCCAGGAGATGTACGCGATGATCGCGGGAGGTCCCACCGGATGGACGGGCGTTGTGCTGGACTGGACTGATACCGCGAATTAACGCGGTCAGAGCGGCGGCCCCGAGAAACCGGAGTCGATGCCCGGAAGCTACCTGTCAGTCCTTCGGCAGCCGCGGCATCCAATCGGGACGGGGGAGCCTGCCCTCAAAGCTGTAGTACGGGTCGTCGCGGTCCAGCGGCAATTTGACCGTCGAGCCCGTGGCGGCCGACTTGTAAATGGCGCGTGTAAGTTCGACATGTTGCCGCGCGATGGTCTGGGGGAACGGAACGGCACGGTCTTCGAGTGCGCAACTGGCCCACAGCCGGCTCTGATGGAGTTGGCTGGGAGCCTCCGGGAAGTCGTCCAGTTCGTCGCCAAGCGCTTCCAGCTCGGTCACCACCCCCGGGGTGTTGGTGGACCCGAACGAGAGCGTGTGCTTGAACACGCTCTCGCGACCGGAGTTCAGCAGCACGGTCGGCTGCCCCCAGCCCAGGTGTTCGTGGGTCACGACCATCGAGGCATTCTGGCCCACGAATTCCCAGCGCGTCTGCTCGGTCTGGGGATGTTCGTGATGCAGCAGGGAGCCTTGAACGACGCCCACGGCGCCGTTGGCATAGCGAACCAGCGCCAGGCTGTAGCTGTCGTGCTCGATCTCGCGCAGAAAGCCGCCGGAGTAGGCCGTGACTTCGACAATCGGCGAACCGAGGGCAAAGAGGAACGGCTCGATTACATAACGCCCATGGTGAAAGACCGCGCCGCCGCCCTCGGTATCGAACTTCCCGTGCCAACCGCCCATGTAGTAGGACTGCTGGTGGTACCAGTTGATTTCAATCTTGGCGACGGCCAGCCGGCCCATCAGGCCGCTGGCGATCGCGCGCCGGGCGTGCTGCAGGCCACGGGTGTAGCGGCCGCCGCACTGTGAGACGTATGTCACCCCAGCCGCTTCGACCGCGGCCAGAATTTCGTCCGCCTCCTGAACGCTCTTGGCCATGGGGCCTTCGGTGAAGATGTGCTTGCCGGCCCGCGCCGCTGCCACCACGGGCACGCCGCGAATCGGCGGGGTGGTGAGGACGGCAACGGCGTCAATTTCGGGGTCCTTCAGGAGGGCCTCGTGCCCGTCATAGGTCCGAATGTCGTTGTCGGCCGCGGCCTGCGCGTGTTCGGCCATCTGCCTGGCCGCTTCGCGGGACTCGTCATCACGGGCATTGATTGCCAGGGCGCGCTGGCGGGCGGCTTCAGCGGTGTACGCCTCGTGGATGGCCTCGGCCCGGTCTTCGGCCAGGCTGGGATACAGGTCGGCCGTGGCCACGACCTGGGCCAGGTCGGTCATGCCCGCGTAGATGTCGGTGTAGAGCCGAGAAATTCCGCCGCAGCCGATGAAGCCGACTCTGAGCTTGCGGTCCATGTGCCTGCGCTCCAGCCGATGGGTTGGCGGGATGGTATACGAATCAGGGGTAGCTGGCGGCCAGGGCTAAGCGCGTGAAGGCGCGGGGGCGTAGCATACGCGCCACACCCCGTTCGGCTGGAACGGCGGCGGAAGGAGTTTCAGGCATGTCCGCGCTGGCGCTGCATGGCGGGACGCCAATCCGAACCGAGCCGTACAACGCCTGGCCTGAGTTCGACGAGGCCGAGATCGAGGCTGTGGTTGCCGCGCTGCGAACCGGCAACTGGGCGTCCGGCGGCGGCGACCGAAGCCTTACCAACTTCGAGCGATCGTTCGCGGCCTACCAGGGTGCCGAATACTGCTTGGCGGTCAGTAGCGGAACCAGCGCGCTGGAAATCGGGCTGCGGGCGTTGCGGCTGCCGCGCGGCTCCGAGGTCATCCTCTCGCCCTACACCTACATGGCCAGCCCGACCGCGGTGCTGAACGTGGGCCTGGTGCCCATTTTTGTGGACATGGATCCGGAGACCTACAACATCAATCCGCGCCTGATCGAGTCGGCGATTACCGAGCAGACCGGCGCGATCATGACGGTGCACTTCGGCGGGCTGCCCTGCGATATGGGAGCGATTCTGGAGATCGCTCGCCGGCACGACCTGAAGGTGATTGAGGACTCAGCCCACGCGCACGGTTCCACTTGGAACGAACGTGGCCTCGGCACGATCGGCGACGTTGGCTGCTTCAGCCTGGGCCCCGGCAAAAGCCTCACGCCCGGCGTCGGTGGCGCGGTCATGACGAACGACCTCGACATCTACAAACACGCCATCGCTTACTCCGAAATGGACATCGGTGGACGCGTGATGCGGTTCGGCGAGATGGAAGTCGACATGCCGGCCGCCGAGCCTGACGAATGGTTTCCCTATAGCTCGGGCAACCGCCGTCTGGGTGGCGTGCTGGCGGCCTTGGCCAGCGCGCAGCTCGACCGGCTGGAGGGCCAGACCCAGCGGCGCTCCGAGAATGGCAGGTACCTCGCCGAACTGCTTGAAGACGTGGAGGGGCTGTCGTCGCGCCGTGAGGATCCCTACGTAACGCGCAACGCCAACCACCTGCACATTGTTCGCTACGACGCCGAGGGTTTTGAGGGGCTGCCTCGCGAACGCTTCGTTGAAGCCATGCAGGCTGAGGGAATCGCGATCCGGACCGGCTATAGGCGTCCCATGAACCGAGCCGATTTGTTCAGCGATCCCAATGGCGAACTGTCGCTCGTCTGGCCTCGAGGCGATGGTGGACCCGACGTGGACTACGCCTCAATGTCGTGCCCACACGCCGAGCAGGCCTGCGCGACGGAAGATCTCTGGGTAACTCAGAACATGATGCTCAGCGGACGTGGGGCTATGGAAGAGATAGTCGAAGGGGCCGAAAAGGTCCGCGACAATCTGCCGACGCTTGGCAGGGCGTAGACGTAGACCAGGCCACCAGACCTACGGTCGAATAGGAGGGCTCTCGCCGCTAGCCCTTGATTCCGGTCAGGGTGATTCCGCGCACGAACTGGCGTTGCGCAAAGAAGAAAACCACGATAATCGGCATGACCGCGATCATGGCAACAGCCATCTGGAAGGTGTGTAGCTGTTCGGTGTATTGGCCGGCCGCGAAGTAGCGTAGGCCAACCGGTAGGGTGATTCGTTCCGGAGAATTAAGAACGATGAGGGGTAAGAAGAACTCGTTCCAGTTGGCAATGAATGAAAGCGCAGCGACCGTAGCAATTGCCGGCTTAGATAGCGGAAGGATGACCCGAAACAAAATACCGATGCGGGATGCGCCGTCCGTTCGCGCAGCTTCGTCGAGTTCGATGGGAATTGTCATGAAAAACTGCCGCAAGACGAAGATGGAAAAGGCGCCGCCTCCCAAGCCCGGCACAATCAGTGGCCAAAGGGTATCGAGCCAATTCAATTCTCTAAAGATGATGACGATTGGGATGATGGTGACGTGCAGGGGCAACATCATGGTGGAGAGCAGGACAATGAAAAGAACTCGGTTCCCTGGGAAGTCAAGACGAGCAAATCCGTAGGCAACGACGCAGCTTGAGAAAGTCCCAACGACTACCCCAATAAACGTCACGACCGACGAGTTGAGTAGCCACCATGGAACAGGGTGATTTGCCCAGACGTACGTGTAGTTTTCCCAGGCCATCGGGAACGGCCAAAACAGGTCGGGGTCGTAGACCTGGCCGGTGGTCATGAATGACCAGCGAACCATGTAAACAAACGGAATGGCGAACATGACGCTGCCGCCGAGCAATACCAGGTACGTAAGGGTCCGAGTCAATGCTCGAAGCACGCGAACCGATGTGGAACGCACGGTGATTGGCTTGCCCGAAAGGGCGGTTTGAGGCGATTCGAGCGAGCCCCCGAGGGTGGCGCCTAAGCCGGTAGCGGCGGACGTACCGGTCGTATGCGCGCGTCCGGCAACTGAGTGGCGCATCGGCGTCGGTGCGGCAGAACCAATGTCCGTGGGTCGCTGCCTCATTTCGAGCGAGCCCCGAAGGTCGTGGCGCAACTCACGCAGATTGCGGGCCTCAGCCCTTGATGCCCGTCAGCGCGATTCCGCGGATGAAGTGTTTCTGAGCAAGGAAGAACAGAATGACGACGGGCGCTACGGCAATAAGGGCGATGGCCATCTGCAGGTGGAGCCGCTGCGCCTCGTATTGTCCGGCCTGTAGCCAGCGCATTCCTACGGCGAGCGTCAACCGCTCGGAAGACTGCAAGACGATGAGTGGGAAGAAAAAGTCATTCCAGTGACTGATAAACGAGAACACCGCTACGGTCGCAATCGCCGGCTTCGACAGCGGCATGACGATGGTCCAGAAAACACGCATACGCGACGCACCGTCGATAGCCGCGGCCTCGTCAAGCTCCAGAGGCAATGTCAAGAAGAACTGGCGTAAGAGGAAAATGTAGAACGGCGCCCCACCAAGAAGCGGAACGATCAGCGGCAAGAGTGTGTCCAGCCAGTTTAGTTCTCGAAATAGAATGACCTGAGGAATGATCGTAACGTGCTGCGGCAGCATCATTGTCGAGATCACGAGCAGGAAGAGAGCGCGGTTCCCGGGAAACCTGAGACGAGCAAATCCAAAGGCAACAAGCGCGCTGATAAACGTTCCAACGGTGACCCCGATGAACGACACGATCGTGCTATTCGTAATCCACCAAAGCACCGGACCGACCTGCCATACGTCCGTGTAGTTATTCCAAGCTGGAGGATCGGGGAACAACGGCTGAGGAACTTCGTAGAACATATCGATGCTCATCAACGAAGCCCGGATCATCCAGAAAAACGGGATAGCGTACATAACGCTGCCGCCGATTAGGATGAGGTAGTACACGGCTCGCAGCAAGAGTTGCAAAGCCTGGACCCGACGCGATCGGATAGTGCGCCCGCCGGACGCGAGGGCGGCTGAAGGCAGGCCGGAATCCACGGTTCGTGCTGTCATGGCTTAGCGCTCCGAGGCGCCTTCGTAGTAGACCCAGCGCCGGGCAATTCCGAACTGCAGCACCGTGAATACCAGAATGATGACGAACAGTACCCAGGCAATAGCCGAGGCATAGCCCATCTGGAAGTATTCGAATCCGGTGCGATAGAGATGCAGCAGAATAAACAGCGTTGAATCTCGAGGCCCACCATTTGTCACGATCAGTGCCTGCGTAAATACCTGCCACGATCCAATGATCTGAAGCACGGCGGTAAGAAAGATGGCGGGCGTCATCATCGGCACCGTCACATGCCACATCTTGCGAATAACGCCTGCACCGTCAACGCTGGCGGCTTCGTAGAGATGCTGCGGGATGCCCTGCAACGCCGCCAGGTAGATAATCATCGTGGTTCCCAGCCCCCAGAAACTCATGAGGATCAGGGCTGGCATGGCCCAGGTTGAGCTCGTCAGCCAGTTGGGACCGTCGATACCTACGAGTCCCAAGAACTGATTCACTAGGCCATTTGGCTGGAGGAGGAGAATCCACAGGTAGGCCGTGGCCACGCCTGCTGTTACCGACGGCAGATAGAAGGCCGTGCGGTAGATAGGCTGACCTTTGACCTTCTGATTCAGCAGAATTGCTACGAAGAATGCCATGACCATGATTCCTGGTACGTGAACTGCTGTGTAGTACAGGGTGTTGATAATGCTGCGTATGAACTTGGCGTCGTCGGTAAAGAGTCTGACGTAGTTATCTGCTCCGACCCACTCCGGCAAGCCAATGAACCGATAGTTAGTGAAGCTCAGAAAAATCGATGCGACGAATGGTCCCAGCGTGAACCAGAGAAACGTTATGAGCCAGGGCGCGATGAAGAGCAGGCCGCTCCAGCGTTGCCATCGTGTCGTGCGCAAAGTTTCCTCAGTTCATAGGCGGTCGGGCGGGCGCCGGGAAATGGCGCCCGCCCGACACATCCACGTCATTCAATGATGTGAATGAGCGTGAAGGGTACCTATTGCAGCGTGGCCAGGTGCTTGTCGCAGGCGGCCTGGGCGTTCAGCAGAGCCTCGCGGGCGGGAATCTCGCCGACGATCGCGGGCTGCGTTTCGTCGTGCAGGATGTTCCACCACTGGGCCCAACCGCTGAAGAACATGAGACCGTAGGCGTCCGGGCTCAGGAAGTGGTCCCGGATCAGGTTCATGCTGCGGGGCATCCCGGGCTGGAACCCGAGATAGCGGTCGCTGTTGATCACGGCGCGATGCATGGGGATTGCTCCGCGTCCGTCGGCAACCAGACCCTGGAAATACTCACCCGCGATGAACGACGTGAGGATGACCGAGGCCTCGACCGTGCCGTGCTCGAGCGCCTTGACCGTAATGAAGTGGCCCAACTCGTTGGTGGAGTAGGCAACCTCGCCGGTCGGCGATCGTGGCGACGGCATGTTGTCCCACTCGAAACGGCCGCCGACGCGCAGCTTGCGGCCACCGGGGCCGTGAATGCCGCCGGGCTCCATGCCGATCTTGCCGGTTGCGAACGGAGCCGTGATGCCCTCGGTCAGCAACTGCGACAACTCGCCGAGGGGAACGCCTACACCCTCTTCGTACGTGGCGTTGACGTACCACTCGAACGCCTCGAGTCCGCCTTCGGTGGCGAATCCGGAGGCCGGCGCCGGGCGGGTTCGCTCGGTGAAGAGCCAGCCGCCGTTGGCGCTGATCAGGGGCAGCCAGCGGAACTCGCCGCCGGTGCCGTGGTGCAAGCCGTACTCATTGGTCTCGGCGTTGGTGAGCTGCCGGGCCGCTTCCAACTGCGAGTCCCAGGTCCAGTCAGCCGTTGGGGCGTCCACGCCGTCGGCATCGAACTTGTCGATGTTGTAGACGTAGCCGTTGACGGCGGACATGAAGGGCATGCCGTACAGCACCCCATCGATGTCCAGGTTCTGGAGGCTCGGGTCGGCCGGGTTTTCCCGAGACAGGATCAGGTAGTCGTCAAGGTCGATGCCGGCCTTGTCGACGTGGTCCTGGAGCTGCACGAGACCCGGCGCGAACTCGCGCATCCGGGCGCCGTTCAGCACAACGACATCACCGACCGTACCGGCCGCGAACATGATGTTCACCTTGTCGCGGTAGAACCCGGGCGGGATCGGAATCAGGTCGTACTTGACGTTGGGGAACTGCTTGTCGAATTCCTCCAAGCCGGCCTTCATGGTTTCCCAGCGCGTCCCAGCCGCCCAGTAA
This sequence comes from Chloroflexota bacterium, assembly GCA_022820025.1. Classification (GTDB taxonomy): domain Bacteria; phylum Chloroflexota; class UBA11872; order UBA11872; family UBA11872; genus UBA11872. The sequence continues at coordinate 1,404 of JAJEGF010000063.1, read as the reverse complement.
TTCATGAACTGGATCGGCGCAGTCGGCTCCATCTGGGTTGGGGCTTCGACCATGACTTCCCTGGTCACGACCTTCTCGACCTCAACGACCTTCTGGACTTCGACCGGAACTTCCTTCACGACTTCCTTTGTGACGATCTGCTGAACTGGAACTTCCTTCTCAACGACCTTCTCGACCGGAACTTCCCGCTCAACGATCTTCTCGACTTCGACGACCTGGGTCTCCCCACAGGCTGCGAGAATCGCTGCCGACGCTCCCAGGGAACCGACCCCAAGGGCGCGGATGACCTTACGTCGCGTAACTGGACCGCTCATGAAACCTCCCCGCATCGGTGGACTCTTGCGACGCACAACGAGATGTCGCCAGTCCGCTTAATGCAAAAACTCAACGGCCGGCCAACTGACCTTCAGCCGGGCAAGCCGCCATAGAGCGCCTTATGTAGCACCCGGCTCAGAATCCTGTCAAACGGCTCGGGGCCAAGAGGTCCGCGGCGCGTGCTCGCTTGGCCTCGCCGTGCCATGGCGTCGAGCGTCGGAGTGACGACGCACTCGAAGGCGCCGCCTACGGGCCACGAGTCCTGAGATGGTCAACCAGGCCGGGGGGCACGCTCGCGATCCAAGGCGCCGATCCCGTGCCGGGTTCCTGCTAGCGCTTCGTACCCCTCTGCTGCACGCACGAGTAGTGGATCTGGCACACGGCCTTCCGTTCCGAATCGTCCCTCAGCCGGCCGCCGACCGAGGTCATGCGCAGGAACATGCCGACGGGCGGCGACTCCAGCGCGATCGTGTTCTCCTTGCTGGAGGTGATCGTCAAGCTGTTGGCTTCCCAGTCCTGCTGATAGACCACGGCGACGGCCTGATCGTCGGTCAGCATCGCGTAGATGCGGCTGAAGTCCGGGCGCACGGCCACCATTTGCGGGTTCAAACCCACCCGGATGTGCGCCAGGGCCTTGAGGTCGGCGGCATCCACGACCTGCACGAAGTTGTCGTCGGCGTGGCCGGTGTAGGCGTAGCTGCCGTCCCAGGTGAAGGTCCCAAGGATGGGCTCGGTGCCGGTCTGGAAGCGCTTGACGAGCTCGAGTGCCGAGGGCTCATAGACGGCGACGGTGTGCTTGCCGGCCTCCTGGACCCAGATGGAGCCGTCGGGGGAGGTGGTGAGGCGGGTGGGATTCCCGCCTTTCTTGGACTCCGCGGTCGCCAGGACGGACCCGCTGCTCGGATCGAGAGCGACGACCCGGTCGCCCTCGCCGGTGGGATAGACGAAACGTTCCACCCCATCGGCGTCAATGCTGAGGTCGGCGTCGGCCAGGACGCCGCCATGCAGCGGGACGTCGCTGAAGGTGTTGGTGACCTCATGGGTGGCGGTGTTGACCGTGAGGACCTCGCCGGCGGCCATCTTGCTGAC
>JAJEGF010000083.1 GCA_022820025.1 Chloroflexota bacterium | reverse complement strand
GCGCCGCTGCGTGGTTCCTGGGAGGTGGTTTCCTCTGTCGCCTGGCCGTCCTGGGTCATCAAACTTGTTCCTGTGTCACGCGCCGTTAGAACGGCAGGTCGTCGGGGCTGATTTCGTCGTCCTGGCCAGCCGGCCGGCCGGCACCTTGTCCACCAGCATAGCCGCCACGCTGGCCATCGTAGTCGTCGCGCTGTCCACCATCGTCGCGTCCACCGAGCAAGATCATTTCCTGGGCAACGACTTCGGTGGTCGTCCGCTCGTTGCCTTCGCGGTCTTGCCACGTGCGGGTGGCCAGGCGGCCATCCACGTAGACCTGGCGGCCGCGGCGAAGGTACTCGTTAGCAATCTCGGCCAGGCGCGTCCAGGCGACGACGCGGAACCACTCGGTTTCCTCGCGCATCTCACCATCGCGCGATTGCCAGCTGCGGTTGACGGCGACTGTGAAGTTGGTGACGGGCGTGCCACCCTGGGTGAAGCGCATCTCGGGATCGCGCCCCAGGTTACCGATGATCTGCACGCGATTGAGTCCTCGCGAGCGACCGCGGCGCTGGCCGCTTTGGTCGGTCACCGATGAAGCTCGGCCAGCTGCTTGGCCTCGTAAGCGGCCACGTCTGGGTCTTCGGCGACGATGAGGAAGCGGGTGACGTCTTCGACGAGGCGTAAGGAGCTTTCGAGTTCGCCGATGTTGGCGGGGTCGATGGTGAATTTGAGCAGGACGTAGTGCCCTTCGCGCTGTTTCTTGATGGGGTAGGCAAACTTGCGACGTCCCCAGGTGTTGGCGGTATCGACTTCGCCGCCGTGCGCGCTGATTCGTTCGGTTACCGCGTCGATATGGGCGGCGGTGAGTTCGGGGACTTGTTCGACCCCATAGATCACCACAAGCTCGTAAGTGCGCACAGGCGGGCTGTTCTCAATGGGTGGTTTGCGTCGCGCAACGGCAGGCCCGGCGCGACGGGCTGCGAAGACGCAGCCTAGCATAGGGAAGCGAAGTGGCGACCAAGGGAGACGCTGCGTGAGAAAGCTGGCGCTGGCGGCGGCAGTGGCGGCGGTGTGGATTGCCTTTCGCGGGCGCCCAGCGCCGTACGACATCACCGACCACTTGGAGGACGGACACCGCACGCCACTGCGGGAGGGCCGCGTGTATAGCCGTAGTTTCGGCGCCGGACCCGACCTGGTGCTGCTGCCAGGGTTCGCCGGCAATTCACAGACCTGGGAGTTTGTTACGCCGGCGCTCGCGCGCGAGTACCGCGTGCACTGGCTCGACCCGCTGGGGCACGGCTTGTCTGACAAGCCGGCGGACGCGCGGTATGACGGCGAGGCGCAGGCGGACCGGCTGCGGGAGTGGATGGACGAACATCAGCTGTCGCGGGTCGTGCTGGCGGCAAGCTCCGCTGGCGCGCAGGCGGCGGTGTCGCTGGCCGCTATGCACCCGGAGCGCGTGCTTGGCTTGTTGCTGGTCGATCCGTTCCTGGTCGCCGGCCGGTACATTCGATATTCGCTCAAGCTGGGGAAACGCGCACCGGCCCTGTCGGCGGCGATGGCGCGGCGGCTGTATGCGCAACGCTGGTACGTGCGCGTGGGGCAGATGCTGGGACGCTACGACGCCTGGACTACGACCGGAGCTGACGTGGACCGGCAGTATCTGCCGTACGGAAGCCCGGGGTTTTTTGAGGCGCTGCCGGCGATGCTGCGGGGGGTGGATCCATCGGACTATGAGGGCGCCATTGGCGCGACGCGGTGTCCGGTGCTGCTGATTTGGGGGGAGGCGGACCGAACGGCGGCCTCGTCGCAGGCTGAGGCGCTGGCAGAGCAGTTTCGCGACGCGGAGATTCGCATCGTCCGCAAGGCGGGGCACCTGGTGCAGGAAGAACGGCCGGAGGAGTTACTGGCGCTGGCGCGGCCGTTCCTGGAGCGGGTGACGCGTTCGGTCGAGGCCGCGTGAGCGAATTGGCCGCGCTGGCCGGGGAGATTCATGCGTGTTGCCGCTGTCCGCGGCTGGTGGCCTGGCGGGAAGAGGCCGCGCGGACGAAGCGGGCGGCGTATCGCGACGAGACGTACTGGGGCCGGCCGGTTGTGGGGTTTGGTGACCCCGAGGCTCGGGTGCTGCTGGTTGGATTGGCGCCGGCGGCGCATGGGGGGAACCGGACCGGACGGGTGTTTACGGGGGATCGGTCGGGCGACTTTCTGTTTGGGGCGCTGCATCGCGCCGGGTTTGCGAACCAGGCGGAGAGTCGGAACCGGGGTGACGGGTTGGAGCTGCATGATGTGTATGTGACGGCGATCGTGCGGTGCGCGCCGCCGGCGAACCGGCCGTCGGCCGACGAGCGCGCAGAGTGCCAGGGGTGGTTGGAGGCCGAGTTGGATCTGCTGGCGAATGCTCGAGTGGCGGTGGCACTGGGCGGCGAAGCGTGGCGGCAGTTGCTGCGGGTGTTCAGGGAGGGGGGTCTGGCGGTACCGCGGCCGGCGCCGAGGTTTGGGCATGGGGTGGAAGCGGCGGTTGGGGAATGGACGCTGCTGGGGGCGTATCACCCGAGCCAGCAGAACACGTTCACGGGGCGGCTGACGCCGGCGATGTTGGATGCGGTCCTTGGCCGAGCGCGGGAGTTGGCCGCGAGTTCAGCTTGAGGCGCTGGTGTAGCGGCTGAGGCCGATGCGCCAGAAGCGGGCGGCGGCGAGCAGGGCGAGGGCGCCGATAAGCGGGGCCAGCCAGATGGCAACGAGGGGTTCGCGGCCGGTGATGGTCTGGGCGGGGACGGTGGTGATGAAGGCGACGGGGAAGACGAAGGTCAAGAGCTGGCGCAGCCAGAAGGGGTAGATCTCGACGGGATAGCGGCCGGTGTCGAAGAAGAGTTGGAAGATCATGGTGATGTTCTCAACGCGGACGAACCAGAACACCAGGGTGGTGAGCGCGAGCCAGATTGAGAACACGATGGACACGCCGCCGACCATGACGCCGACGAAGACGGCGGCAATCCCGACGGTGATCTGGGCTTCCAGGCGGATGAGTCCGATGGCGATGATTGCGCCACCCAGCATCACATCGGCGACGTGCCAGACGACGAAGCGTCGGGTGCTGGAAAGGAGCAGCGAGGGGACGGGCTTGAGGAGGACGTAGTCGAAAGTGCCCTTGCGGACTTCGCTGACGACTTCGTTGAGGCTGGGGCTGAGGGCGGTCTGGACGATGCCCTGGACCAGGTAGTAGACGCCGAGCAGGACCATGGCCTGTTCGAGGCGCCAGCCGCTGAGGTCGCTGGTGTGGGAAAAGACGACGGCCAGGCCGCCGACGGCAACCCCGATGTTGATGACGCTGCGGACGAGGTTTCCAACAAGCTCTGCGCGGTAGGCGGTTTCCTTGAGGATGGCGGCCCGCAGGAAAGCGGAGACGATGCGGAGGATGCGCACGGTCAGGCGCCCACGGCGGAGTACTGGCGGATGCCGGCGCGCCAGACGGTACGAACGATCAGGGCGGCGGCGATGAGCCAGGCGAACTGGAGGACGAAACCGAGGGCCAGCTCGCCAGCATCGAGTCGGTTGAGCAGGACCTCGATGGGGAAGCCGAGGGTGTAGCGCATGGGGAGGGCGGTGGCGAGGTTCTGGACGAAGCCGGGGAGGAGTTCGACCGGCGCGACCTGGCCGCCGAGCAGGAAGGTGAGGCCGATCCAGATTTCCCAAAAGGAGAACGAGCGAGTGGTCCAGAAGGCCAGGAGGGCGAAGGTGGTACCAACGAGGAAGGCAAGGAGCGCGGCAACGACCAGCGCCACCACGAACAGCAAGGCGCTGCCGGCCGTGATCGAGAAGGTTGGCCGCAGGATGATGACGAGGCCGATCCAGACGGGGATCAGCAGCAGCATGCTGACGCTCTTGTAGGAGATGTTGCGTGCGGCGGCGACCCAGACGGGATTCATTGGGCGCAGGAGATGGGGCGAGAGTTCGCCTTGCTGGATCATCGGGCCGAAGGTGTAGATCTCGATGGCCGCGGTGACGTGGGACACGAGCATGAAGGTGAGGTAGTAGGCGGCGAAGTCGCTGAGGCGCAGGCCGCCGACCTCGCCCTCGCCGGCAATGGCGCCCCAGACGGCCAGGTAGACGATGGGGTGGACGACTTCCCAGAGGGAGTAGAGGAACAGCACCACCCGGTACTGGAACATGTCGGCGATTTCGGCGCGGGTGAGGGCCAGGGCGCCGGCGAGGGTGGTGCGGCGGAGGATCACGGGCCGTCCCCGCGGAACACCTGGTCGATCACCTCTTCGAGGGGCGGGTCTTCGACGCTGAGGTCGGCGATGGGGAGTTGCGCAAGGAGGCGACCGGTCACCTCGGCGGCGTCGTCCTTGCCGGCGCGGACGGTGACTTGCAAACCCTCGACGCTAAGGACTTCGGCCTGGCCGTTGAGGTCGGGTAGCTCGACGGAGCGTTCGAGGTGGACGGTGATGGTCTTGTGGGGGGCATAGCGTTGTACGAGGCCCGCAAGGGCGCCGTCATAGAGGAGCTTGCCTTGATCGATGACGATGACGCGGCGCGCCAGGGCCTTGACGTCGGCCATGTAGTGGCTGGTGAGGAGGACGGTGGCGCCGGTTTCGGCGTTGTACGCGGTGACGAACTCGCGGATGCGCTGCTGCATGGTGACGTCGAGGCCGATGGTGGGCTCGTCCAGGAAAAGCACGCGGGGGGTGTGCAGCAGGCCGGCGGCGAGTTCGACCTTCATGCGTTCGCCGAGGGATAGCTGGCGGACGGGTTTGGTGAGGAGATCGCCGAGGTCGAGCAGCTCGGTGAGCAGGTCGACGGTGCGCTTGTAGACGGCGTCGTCGATGCCGAAGACGGCCTTGTTGACGAGGAAGGAGTCGGCGGCGGGGAGGTCCCAGAAGAGTTGCTGGCGCTGGCCCATGATGAGGGTGATGCGGGAGAGGTACTCGGCGCGGCGGTCCCAGGGGGTGTAGCCAAGGACGTCGACCTGGCCTTCGGTGGGATGGAGCAGGCCGCTGAGGACTTTGAGGGCGGTGGTCTTGCCGGCGCCGTTGGGGCCGAGGAAGCCGACGACTTCGCCGCGGTCGACCTCAAACGAGATGCCGTCAACGGCGCGGACGAGGCGGTGTTTGCGGCGGAGGACGCTGCGGAAGGAGGCGCGGAGGCCGCCGGCGCGTTCGGGGACGACGTATTGCTTGACGAGGTCGCGGACGGAGACGTCGGGGGGCATGCGTTTAGCCTAGCGAGGCATTGCGGGCTGGCAATGCCTGAGACCGCCGGGACTCGCGGCCAGTGTAGGGGGATGGCGAGGAGCGAGGGCGGACGAGTGAGCCGTGAGAGGGAAGAGGGGAGGCGGGGGAGCGCAGACCGCGGCGGGACTGGACCGGAGAGTCGTAAGGAGTGAGATAAGAAAAAGAGGTGAGGAGAGGAAAGGGGGCCTGGGCGCTTGCGCTGTTGGGGTTTGTGGTTTGACACGGCCCGGTGGGTACACCTGTCCGGCTCACCATGAACGGGGTGACGAGGAAGGAGTGAGCTTAGATGAGTGAGAGGCGGAGGCGGAGGTTGGGAGCGTTTGGTCGGGGTGGGTTGCCAGGGGTGGGATTCGACAGGCTGACCAGGGACGCCGGGCGGGGCGTGGTGGTTGGGTGCCCGGAGGAGGCCGGTTAGAAACCGGCCGGTACGCAGGAGGGGGCGGAGACGCCGGGATAGCGGAGGGGGAACACGGTGGGTCGGACTGGTGGGTGCGTAGGCTTTAGCACTAGTTGTGGGTGTGGGGTTTACGAGTGTCTACTCCTGGACCTTTGGTTTTTGTGTTTCTCCTGGCGGCGGTGGCGTTTGGGTGGCAGACGGCGCGTGTGGCCGGGAAGAAGGATCAGCCGGAGCACTGGGGTGAGTTCTGGGTGCCGGCGTGGTTTTTTGTGGGGCTTTTGCTGGGACCGATCGGGCTGCTGATTGCGATGTCGCTGGCGGACAAGCCGCCAAGGCCGCCGTATTGAGGCGGGTGGTTCGACACGGGACGCCGAGGACGGCGACCCGGCTCACCACGAACGGAGGGCGGTCGTCTGCCGAGTGGGCGCCAGCACGAGGCGGTAGGCGGGTCTGAGGCTCAGGACCAGGACTTGTGCGGCGTGGGGCGGGCGAGGCAGATGTAGCGGTTGAGGGTGAAGAGGTAGTCGCCGCGGGCGGCGGTGTGGTGGAGGTCGGCCTGGAAGTCGTCGAGTCGGGTGGGGGTGATGTCGCCGGTTTGGCGGAGCCAGTCGTCGATGACCTGAGCCTGGTGGTGGCCGAGGGTGTGGGGGGTGAATTCGCGTTCGGTGATAACGCGGACGTGGACCTGGATGTCGCGCAGGCCTGCCCGGCGCATGAGTGACGGCGCCGCGCGGCCGATCCAGCCGTTGGGGCCGGTGTCGCAGAAGGCACGCACGACGCGGCGGGCGAGGGCGGTGTCCCGGACGGCGTAGACGAGGGTGTCCCAGTCGGAGTCGTCGGTGAGGATGTGGCCGTGGGGGGTGCAGACGCGGGCGGCTTCCTTGAGGTAGCGGATGGGGTTCTTGATCCATTCGAGGGATTCGTTTTCGACGACGCAGTCGAAGGAGTCGTCTGGGAAGGGGAGGCGGTGGGCGTCGGCGATGATGGGGGCGAAATCGCGGTTGGTGGGGTTCCAGCGGCGTTTGCGTTCGAGGCCGGCGAGGTGGGGGATGCCCAGGTCGGCGGCGATCTGCAGGAGGCGGCCGTCGCCGGCGCCGACGTCGAGGAGGCGCCGGGGTTGTGGGGTGGGGAGGGTGAGGAGCCAGCGATAATGGGCGCGGAGGCTGGCCGGCACTGACGTGCGGCACGGGCGAGCGGCCGACGGGACATCACTCACGGGAGTGCCGCTTGCGGAGCTTTGGATCGACGCCGCGACCCTCGGACTCAATTCGAGTCCAGCGAAGCGCGCAGACATTGATTCCAAGCCGTTTAGCGCAGTTGCAGACCGCGGCTGCTGTAACTACAATGGTGTAGCTACGCATGGTCGGGCGACTTCGGTGGACATGGGATCGGGAGAAGGATCGAACCAATCGACTGAAGCACGGGCTGAGTTTCCGGACTGCGGCGCGTGTCTTCGATGATCCCATGGCCATGACGCGGAGTGACCCGTACGAAGGAGAACATCGCTTGCGAACGATTGGGACCGTGGGTGCGGCGATTGTGCTCATCGTTCACACATGGCCCGAGGACGACTGGCCGACTGGTGATGACGTGGGCCGGATCATCAGCGCACGGAAGGCCACGGCTTACGAAAGGATGGCTTATGCAGAAGGACACTTCTGATCTCACGGAGGCCCAGCGAGCGGAACTTGACGCGCTTGAGGCGATGCCGGACGACCAGATCGACACGTCGGACATCCCCGAGACGCTGGATTGGTCCGGCGCCAAGCGCGGGCTGTTCTACCGGCCGGTGAAGCAGCAGATCACGCTGCGGCTGGACGCGGATGTGGTGGCGTGGTTCAAGCAGCAGGCTCCGGGCGGTCGCGGGTATCAGACGGACATCAACCGGGCGTTGCGTTCGCACGTGGAGCAAGCTGAACGCCAAGCGGCCGGATCGTAGTCACCCGGCGATTGACCGACACGCGTAGCTGCACGCCGCACGCTGCGTCTCGAGCTACGCGACGGCTGGGATGGCAAGGCGGGGTTCGGGGCGTGGGGGGTGTTGGGCGGCGAGGGCGGCGGTTTGTTGGGCGGGGGTGAGGGGGCGGAAGCGGTTGGCGGCGGAGAAGATGCGGGGGAGAAGGGTGGTTTCGCCGGTGGAAGGGGCGGTGTGGACGGGCTGGGAGAGGACCCACCAAAGGGCCTGGTCGATCTGGGGCTGCTCGCGATGGGGGTCGTACCAGCAGCTGAGTTCCTGGGGGCCGTCGCCCCAGCCGCCGCGGGCGAGCATTTTGATGGTCTGGACGCCGACGTTGCGTTGCTGGCAGGCCGCCAGCAGGGCCTGGGCGTCGCGGCGGTAGTCGGAGTTGAGGTAGATGGCGGCGGCGAGGGGGAACATGACGGTGTCGAAGTCGAAGCGGTTGAGGGCCTCGAGCTGGACGGCGGGGGCGAGGGGTCCGTGGCCGGTGATGCCGATGTAGCGGGTGAGGCCCTGGTCACGCATTTCGACGAGGGCTTCGATGGCGCCGCCGGGTTGGGTGACCTGGTCAAGGTCGTCGAAATCGACGACGGAGTGGAGCTGGAAGAGGTCGAAGGTCTGGACGCCGAGGCGTTGCTGGCAGGAGCGGATGTTGTCCCAGGCCTCTTCCCGGGTGCGGCCGCGGGTCTTGGCGCCGATGAACCAGCCTTCGTCCAGCAGGCGGGGCATCCAGGGGGCCATGTGCTCCATGGCGTTGCCGTAGGTGGGGGCGATATCCAGGTGGTTGACGCCGGCGGCGAGGGCTTGCTGGACGGCTGTGTCGACCACGGCCTGGGGGAGGTCGGCGCGGCCGAGGCCGGCGGCGCCGAGGGTGACGACGGAGCTGTGGTGGTCTATGCGGCCGAGTTTGCGGCGTTGCATGGGTGGAGTCTCGGCGTGGGGGTAGGGAGGACAGTGTAGTCGCCGAGGAAATGAGGGGAGGATTGGCCGCTGGAATTCGACGTCGGCCAGAAAGATTCACGAGGTGTCATGATCTTGACAAAGACTGGAATCTTTTCTAAGATTATTCAGAAAGGTTCAAGATGCACGTCGCCAGGGGAAGGAGCTACATGGTGGCGACTCATGGATACACCTACCGTCGGCCGCCGACCACAGCGGCTGACACTGGCATCGACTTCAGCGCAATCGCCAGATCGGATGGTGTCATAACGCCGAAGGAGTTAGCCGCAGCGCTTTGGCCGGACCAGAGCCACAGGGGCCGAACGAACGCTCTGCGCAGCCTCCTGCGAACCTATGTCGAATCCAACCGACAGAAATACACCCGCTATCAGTGGCGAGTTGATCGTGAGCCGGATCTTCGGAAGCTCGAAACGATCTGTCAGATCGCTCGGGCCCAGCCCAAAGATCGGCAGGGCATTGCCAGCGAAGAGCGCAGAGGGGTCGGCATCTTTCCGGACGCGGATCCGCTGATGGATCCGGTCCGAGGCGTCGTAGGCCCCGGCGGACGGGTGGTCATCCCGTCATCGTTTCGCGACGCGCTTGGCCTGAAGGTAGGCGACGCCGTGAGCATGCGTCTCGAGGGCGAGGAGTTGCGGTTGGTGAACTTCGATACCGAGACCCTTCGGATTCGGGAGAGGCTCGCCCGTTACGTGCCGGAGGGTGTGAGCGTGGTTGATGAGTTGCTTGAGGAGCGGCGTCGGGAGGTCGCGGCTGAGGAGGCCGAGGTTGCGCAGTTGAAGGCGCGGCAGGCCCAGACAGGCAGGACCGCAGCTCACGATCCCCGATGAGCCGGGTCGTGTTGGACGCCTCCGCGATGCTGGCGTTTGTTTTCGGGGAACCCGGACGCGATGTCGTGGACGGCTACCTGGACGACGCGGTGGCTTCGGCAGTCAATGTGGCCGAGGCTGGCACGCGCCTGATTGACCGTGGGGCCACATGGTCCGAGGTGCGGCGGTCCATCGGCCACCTGTCGCTTGAGGTTGTGCCGTACGACGGACCGCAGGCTCTGGCGACGGCCGGGCTGCGGGAACTCACGCGACATCGCGGGCTGTCGCTGGGCGACCGAGCGTGTTTGCAGTTGGCGGCGCAACGAGGGTTGCCGGTGGTGACGGCGGATCGGGCGTGGGCGGAGTTGGAGATTGGAGTGGAGGTGCGGTTGATTCGGGATTGAAGCGGCGACGCCAAATCTATAGAACATATCATTTGCCATCTAAAGGGTTGAATGCCAGTATATAGATACAAGGTCTGATCGACGGGTTGGTCCTAGGAGTCTAGCTATGGCGTGTTGTGACTGCGACTGTGGTGACGGGTGCTGTGTCTGTTCGTGCTGTCGGGAGCCGGCGGATGAGGTGGTGGCCGGGCTGACGACGAAGGCGGACAGGATCCGGGCGTTGTTCCGGGCGGGGTATAGCCGGTCGGAGATTGCGGGGTTCATGGGCATTCGCTATCAGCACGTACGGAATGTGCTGGTGCAGAGCGGGTTCATGGCCACGCAACTGAGCCGGCCGATGCCGGCCGCAGCCGACGAGGCCGAGGATTCGCCGCCGGTACTGGTGCGGACGGCGATTGGGCCGGGGGGACGGGTGGTGATTCCGGCGGCGTATCGAAAGGCGCTGGAGGTTGACGAGGGCGATTACATCGTGATGCAGATGGACGGGGATGAGCTGCGGGTGGTGAATGACGAGAAGGAGTTCGAGCGCGCGCGTGCGGTACTGGCGAAGTACGTGCCCGAAGGGGTGAGCCTCGTGGATGAGTTGATCGCGGATCGACGGCGGGAGGCGGCGGCCGAGGAGGCCATGTGAGCCGGGCGGTGCTGGACTCGTCGGCGATTCTGGCCGTGCTGCTGAATGAGCCGGGTGAGGATGTCGTCGCGGAATACAGGGGCGACGCGCTGGTGTCGTCGATCAACCTGGCCGAGGTAGCCGCGAAGTTCGCCGACCTGGGCGCGATTCCAGCCGAGTGGCTGTACCCCTTCTCGCTGATGCGGCTGGAGGTTGTGGCGTTTGACGAGGATCAGGCGCTGGCCTCAGGTCAACTGAGGCAGCCCACGCGTCACCATGGGCTCTCGCTGGGCGATCGGGCGTGTTTGCAACTGGCGGCACAGCGGGGGTTGCCGGCGGTGACGGCGGATCGGGCGTGGGCGGGGTTGGATGTGGGGGCTGAGGTGCGGGTGATTCGGGATTGAGGGTGGCCAGTAAAGGGTAGTTAGCAGCGCCACGGATGAGAGGTTGCTGCTTCATGAGGCGGCGGGAGTGACTGAGTTTGGGGTGGAAGCCCGCAGCGCGGTGCTGTAAGAGCATGGTCTTCAACAGCTCAGAACTCGGCTGTCAACGAACGGCACTGGGACATCCCTGCGTCGGAGTGGGCTAAGTGGCTGCTTGTAGGGGTTGGACGCTGAGGGCAGTGTGGTTCGACACGGCCCTCCGAGAGACTCCGGGCCGGCTCACCACGAACGGATGGCGTCTCCCTCGGTTAGCCGCAGGCGTCTCTGAAGACGCGGAGGTGGTTGAGGCCGAGGAATTTGCGGAGGTTGGGTTCGGTCCAGCCGCGGGCGGCGAGGCCGTGGGTGACGAGGGGGACCTGGCGGGCGTCGTCGAGGAGGTAGGAGCCGCCGTCGAAGTCGGAGCCGAAGCCGACGTGGTCGATGCCGGCGATGTTGACGGCGTGTTCGACGTGGTCGAGGTAGCGCTCGAGGGTGGGGTTGGTCCAGTCGACGAAGTGGTGGACGCAGCTGACGCCGATGACGCCGCCGCCGTCGGCGATGGCTTTCAGCTGGTCGTCGTGGAGGTTGCGGCCGTGTTCGTTGAGGGCGCGGCAGGAGCTGTGGCTGGCGACAACGGGGGCCTTGGTGGCCCGCATGGCGTGCCAGAAGGCGGGGACGCTGAGGTGGGAGACGTCGACGAGCATGCCGATTTGGTTCATGGCGGCGATGAGGTCGTGGCCGAATTCGGTGAGGCCGCCGCCGGAGTGGTGGGCGCGCTCGCCGTCGCCGGCGTAGGTGCGGATGGAGTGGGTGATGGTCATGGTGCGGACGCCGACCCGGTAGAGCATCGGGAGGACGTAGAGGCTGCGTTCGAGAGCTTCGGAGTTCTCGATGGCGAGGACGACAGCGACTTTGCCGGCGGCCTTGGCGGACAGGATGTCGTCGGCGGTGAGGGCCAGGGCAATCTGGTCCGAATGGGCCTGGATTTCGGCGTGGAACCAGCCGAAGCCATCCAGCACGTAAGCCAGGTGGTTGCCCCGGGCGCGGGTGTTGTCGACGGCGAAGTAGCCGGCGTCGACGCCGCCTTCCCGCATGGCGGGGAGGTCGGACTGGATGGGGATTTCGGCGGTATCGACGGGGCCGCGCAGGTAGCCGATCAGGCTTTCAGGCTCGGCGCGGGCTGGGGCGTCGGCGCCGGCCATGCTCTGCCCATCACGACGGATGAGGCCGACGATGGTGTCGTTGTGAGAGTCGATGACGAGGGCGTCGCGGTGGAGGGCTTGCCAGTCGTAGTCGGGGATCATGGGTTGGGTGGTTGAGGGGGTGGATAGGGTTGGATGGTGCCATGTGGGGCGAAGGTGATCAGTCTTCGGGCGGTTCTCGAAGCCAGGCCGGGATGTCGCGGGCCCCATGCAGAACCCGCCAGACGTCGATGTTCTCTTCCCGTTCGACGTAGAAGACCAGATACGGGTACCCGCTGAGGATCCGGGAGCGCAGACCTGGGAGACCCAGTTCCTGCGCGTAGCGGGGCGAGCCGCTGGCGGGATTTCGGCCAATTCTGCGGAACGCATCATCCAGCGCGTCGATGAAGGCCATCGCAACCGAAGATCCAGCCTCGGTCAGATAGTGCTCGACCGCCTCGTCGACATCGCGCCTCGCGAGTTCGCGAAGTTCGACAGGCTTTTCGATCACCGACGGCCGGCTTCGCGGACGCGATCGCGAAGCTGGTCGAAGTAGGCAGCGTCGGCGGTACCTGCTGGCGGCGAGGCCGCACCGTCGAGAAGGAGGCCGCGCAGGTGCTGACGATCCTGGTCTTTGCGGATCAGTTCGCGGACGTATTCGCTCGACGAGCTGTAGCCGCGCGACCGGACCTGCCGGTCTACAAAGGACTTGAGGGCCTGGGGAAGCGAGATGTTCATGGTGCTCATGAAGTGACGCTAGCGGGATTGGCAAAGTTTGGCAAGGTGGGGGCGCCACAGGCATGATTGAGAAGTGCGTCGATCTCGTGCAGGAGTTGCTGGCTCAGTGACGCAACGGACGACGACGGAGCACCCTGCGCGCCGACTCGAAGAGGCAGACGAAGCGCTGGCGGCCGTGCGATCGTGGCCGAGCGGCAGAGCGCGCCTTTGGACGATCAATGCCATGGCCGTCGCCAGGCAGGACTCGGCGGTCCTGGCGATTGTGGCCTCTGGATCGGCCGTGCGGGACGTTGCGAAGAGCGATGACCTTGACCTGGTGCTGGTCTTCCGCAGTTGTCCGCCGGATCTCCCGCGGCCGCCGATCGGTGTGGACCTTCAGCAGCACAAAGAGGCCGAGGTGCCGCAGAAGCTGGCGAACGGGCACGACTTCCTCTCGTGGGCGGTGCGCTTCGGCCGACCGCTATTCGAACGCGATCAGTGGTGGTCGCGCCTGCGAGCTGACTGGAACGCCCGGCTGTCACTGCCTTCGGCCGCCGAGGCCCGCGAGCGGGCGCGCCGTGCGCGACAGCTCCACCAGGAGATGCAGTCGCTCGGCGATCACGACGCGGCTACGGAGAATTACGTCTCGATGCTGACCCACCTCGCGCGGGCAGCATTGAGCGATGCGGGCGTTTTACCGCGTTCGCGCCCGGAACTGGCGGACCAGTTGCGTCAGATTGGCGAGGCACCGTTGGCTGAGCGTCTGACAGACGCGCTGCCGCACAGGTACAGCTAGGAGCGCGAGTCTCATCCGGCAAGACCTTGGCCGCTGCCGTGGCGGGATTGGAGGGGCTGGATGGCGCTGTGTTGGGGTGCGCGTGATCAGTCGCTGCGTAGCTCTCGAAGCCAGGCAGGAATGTCGCGCGGCGCATCCGCTCCCGAAGGACGAAGGTCTCTTCGATCAGCGTTGGCCGGACTCGCCGACGCGTTCGCGAAGCTGGCCGAAGTAGTCCGAGTTAGCGATTGCCGCCGGCGGGGACGACGCGCCTTCGAGGACCAGGCCGCGTAGGTGCTGGTGATCCTGATCCTTACGGATCAGTTCGCGGACGTAATCGCTTGGCGAGTTGTAGCCGCGGGATCTGACCTGCTGGTCCACGAAGGACTTGAGGGATTCAGGCAGCGAGGTGCTCATGAGAAGAAGCTAGGCGGCTTGACCCAGATTGGCAAGACACGAGGTTACCCATGGTGGCAGGGTTCCACGGAGCAGCTTGGATTCTTTTCGCATGGGGCGGCCATCAATTGATTTCCTGTGCGCCTTGCATCTATCTCTCCGAGACGACGGCTACCTGGATTCTCAGCGAGGCGTTTTGCGGGGGTTTTTGATGCCGGTGGTTAGTTTGTTGCGGGTTTCGCGTTTTATGCGGGCGGCGAGGCGGGGTTCGTTGGTTGCGAGGAAGTGTTGGACGGCTGGGGGGTCGTGGGGGGCGAGGACCCGGAGGGCCCAGGAGAGGGCTTTGACGACCATGTCGTCGCGGTCGTCGGCCAGTAGTTCGCAGACGGCGAGGGTGCGGGGGGCGTCGCCGTAGCCGCCGCGGGTCTTGGTGTTGAGGCCGACGGTGGCGACGAGGGCGGTACGCCGCCACCAACGATCGGGGGACCTGGCCCAGCGGTGAACGTCCTGATCGCTGATCTGGCGATTCACCCAGGCGGGGCCGGCCACGTAGCCACCGAAGACGTCGACCGAGGCCCAGTCGGCGAGGCCGCGGCCAAGGCTCTCGATAGTTGCGGAGTCCAGCGTCCTGAGGGTTGGGCGGTGGTAATGGACGATCTCGTAGGCCCAGATTCGCAGGTCGAGGTCTATCAGGCGCGCGGCGAACTCGAGCACCTGCTCCGGCTGGGCGGATACGATTTTCCTGGAGAATTCGCGGCGGATGGGCCGGACACCGGGCACGGTTGGCGACGGCAGGGCGTCGACGCGGGCGCGGAATTCGCGAGCGAGGGACGCGGTGTCGATCAGTTGGGTTCGGCTTCCGGCTGGGTGGGCTGGTGATCTTTGGATGATGCCAATCCGCGGCCCAACAGGCCCATGTAGACGAGTCCGGCGACGGACATTGCCGCGAATACGGGGGCGAAGGCCAGTTCCAGTGCGTCCGAATGCCAGGCGGAGATGAAGACCACCAGCGAGGCCACGGCCAGCACGGCGACGATGACGTTCAGGGCAGAGGGCAGACGCACGGGCTCGGGGTGGAATGCGAGGCCCACGGCCAGGATCACGATCCCGATGTAGCCGGCAACGCTGGACGTGAAGTGCAGCCCCCACACCATTCGCTGCATTCCCAGCGCCGATTGCAGCCATTCGTCCGACCGCGCGGCGTCGCTCTCCAGCGCCGCCAGTCCCATGCCGACGATCATGTAGTCGAGACCCCGCATGGTCATCTGGATGACCAGCGCGATGGCCATTGCGAGAAGGCCGAGCCGGGGCAGCGGGCCCGCATACCGCCGCAGGGTCAGGAGTCCGTTGAGCATGAGCAGGGCGCCGAAGATGATCACGACAGGCACGGTGTAGGACAGCGTGGCGTTGCGGGCCATGGCCAGCGTGAGGTCGTTGAGGCTGGTGCTGGGCACCGTGTCCACCGCGCCGCGGCCGGGCGAGAGGAGATAGCCCACTCCCACCGCCGCCGTGCCAAGCAGCAAGGACCAGCCGCCGAGTTGCTTCTCAGTCACCCGCATGGCGGATTCCTCGGATGTAGCCGTGGCGAGCGAGTGAAGGTTTCCGCCGCGGGCACGCGCGGATCAATGGCGCCGCCGTCCATTCTCAGACGCTCCTGAACCTTGCGACCACTCGCCACATCCGTCCCCAACGCCTCAGCGTCGCAGCCGTTGCGCTTGCAGATCATAGGGTTTGAACTCCAAGCCTTCCGGCTCAACACGTCTAACGCCCGCAGCTAGACCTCCAGGCCGGTCATGCGGGTGGTGGCGGAGCCGGGGAGTTCGATGGAGAGGCCGCCGTCGACGACGAGGGATTCGCCGGTGACGAAGCTGGCGAGGTCGGAGACGAGGAATAGCACTGCGTTGGCGATGTCCTGGGCGTCGCCGCGGCGACAGATGGGGTTCTGCAGGGCCTGGCGAGCATCAAGCTCGGGGGTGGGCGCAAGGGCGGCGGCTTCGTATTTGACGTCGGTCATGATGCCGCCGGGCAGGATGCTGTTGGCGCGGATGTTGTGTTCGCCATAGGCGACGGCGACGTTGCGCATGAGGGCGTTGATGGCGGCCTTGGCAGCTTCGTACGGGCCTTCGATGGCGTTGGCCTGGATGGCGTGGGCTGACGAAATGCCGACGATGGAGCCGCCGCCGCCGGCGATCATGTGGGGAATGGCCAGCTTGCAGGCCATGAAGTGGGACTTGATGAGCACGTCCTGGCTGCGGTCCCAGTCGGCTTCGGTGACGTCCACGAGCTTGTCGCGGGGGTGCCAGCGGGCGTTGTTGACGAGGGCGTAGACGCCTCCGAACCGGTCGAGGGCGGTCTGGACCATCAGTTCGCAGCCAGCCATCGTTCCCACGTCGGCGTGGACGTAGGCGGCACGGCCGCCGGCTTCTTGGATTTCGGCTTCGACGCGACTGCCGCGGTCGTCGTTGAGGTCGGCGAGGACGACGGGCATGCCGTGGCGGGCCAGGGTGACGGCGGTGTTGCGGCCGATGCCCTGGGCGGCGCCGGTGACGATGGCGACGCGATCCTGGAGTTCGGCGAAGGGGGGCAAAGTCAAGTCGGAGTTCGTTAGTCGTCAGGACTTTCGGGCGTGGATGCTCTTCACTCTATACGTCTTTTGCCGGTAGTGCTGACCCATGTGGTTTTGACCAGAAGAGCCTACACCGAATTCGGCCGAAGACGTTGGAACTCCGGATTGACTACGGGGAAGTTCTGCCTCTGGCCCAAGCGAGGCGTACGAGCGGTGAGCCAGAGGGGAGAAGATCCCTCTCGCCGATCATCTCCCACGAGGCGAGCGGTTATGGCGAGGACGCCGGAATGTGGATCGCCACGGCGCTCCCCGGCCTGCACACCGTCTCACCACGAACGGATCGACAGACAGTCAGAGGACTTACCATGACTCAGCTCGGTACCGGAGTTGCGCCGTATTCCTCCGCGGTGCGTGGCGGTGTGGCTTGACTCGACCGATGGTGTACGTGATTTCACATGGAGCATTGAGTCTCCGGGCGGGCGAGGAGTGGTTGGTTGGATCTGCACTTTCCTAATGATATAGGCGCTATTTTGGCGCTGCTGTTTGCGGCGCTTATTGTGTTGGCTATCAAGGGTCTCCTGGCATATGTGGTTATCACAGTATTGAAGGCGCTGTCTTATATCTCAGTGTCGACTGGCGATGCGGTTCAGCATTTGCGGGACGAGTCAGGCGAAAGGGCGCAGAAGGCGGCCGGACGTTCGCCAGTGGCAACCACGAGTCGCACGCTAACCAAGGATACTGATCCCGCGGTTCGTGAGCGATACGCGCGGGCTGTTGCGGACCGACGTGATCGCGAGAGGAACCTGAGAATCTTCGGAGCAATTGCCGCCGTATTCGTGATCACGATCGCAGGGTTTATATTCCTTGGAGTTGTCGCCATGCACACCTCTCCCGCAGCGCCTTGAACTAGCGGCAGGAGACGAAAACCTAGTGTTTTTCTCCCAGTGGGATTCCTGGGAATGCGAGGTTAGCTGGGGAGTGCGCTTCAGGACGGAAGACTGATTGGACCCTGTGAACCCGAGGATCTGCGATAGACTGACGGCGTTGATGGTATAGCAAATGCGCCGACCCGCGTGAAAATCGAGTGGAGGAATTTGCGTGGAACTCTCAGGTGGGTCGCTAGCAATTGTGCTGACACTTGGACTTGCTTTATTTCTCGCGATTGTACTTGGATTCGTTGTTTGGGCAGGAGCCTATGTGTTTGCCTTTAGGGCGGTAGTATACTTGTTGAGGTATATCGTTCAGTCAGTTACATATTTGTTTGATCGTCGCACTCCAGAACTACCGGATGCCAGGGGATCTATATCGAACACCTTCGTGAGCCGCGCGCCACGCGTGCGGAGGGATCCGGCAGTTAAGGCGGAGGCGCAACGCGCCGTTGCGCGTCGACGTCGGCAAGACAGGCGGATGACGATTCCCCGAGTCCTGGTCGCAATTCTGCTGATTCTATTGATCGTCCTGTGGCTGATTGGTACTCCGCCGCTTGATGTGTCGCGGTTCTGACGGTGTGACTTGGACGATGGGTTCTGGGTCCGGGCCGGGGACGGCGGGATGAGGGGTGGCAGAAGAAGTGAGCGAAGAGTAGTGCGAAAGAGAGTTGAGGAGGGAGAAGGGACAGCTTGGTTGGCTTAGGTGCAGGAGGAGTGGTTCGAGTCAGTTCCTTCTTTCGGCAAGCTCAGGGCTGCCTCCGCATGTACGAGGGTGTGGCTTCGGTATGGGAAGCGAGGGGTGCGATTCCGGTTAGGTGGGGTCGAGTGGGTGGGTTTGGAGGTTGGTGTGGCGGGCGAGGGTGTGGAAGTCGGCGTCGTGATGAAGGATTGGGGCGCCAGCGCGGATGGCGACGGCGGCGATGAGGCAGTAGATCAGCTTGCGGACGGTGGCGCCCTGGCGGCGGCAGCGGCGATAGAGGGCAGCGGCATCCTCGTAGTCGGTGGGGCGCATGGGAATGACCACGGCGCGAGCGAGCAGGCGGCGGAGGTTCAGCAGATGGGACTCGTCCCGCGCGCCGGCCAGCACTTCCATGCGAATGGGATCGCAGATGGCGATGTCGCCGTCCAGCAGGTCGTCGACGTGTCGGCAGGCGGGAGACCCGGTGTCGCGCAGGAACTCGATCCAGGCGGAGGTGTCGATCAGGACCACGGCGGGCCGGCGGACCGCATGGTCTCAAGATCGCCTTCCCAGCCGGTGCCGCGGAGGGCGCGAGCCTCGTCAACCGACAAGGGCTCGGCCGCCAGGGACCGCAGGGCGAAGTTGACGGCGGCACGCTTGGTGGGGAGTCGATAGCGCCGCATGACTTCGGCGCAGGCCTGATCGTCGATGTCGATATTGGTGCGTGACATACACCAAAGATACACCTGGAAGAAGGAGTGAGAGGTGAGAGAAGAGGGGAACGAAGGGGTCTGCCGGGTGGGTGGGTTGGCGAGGGGGTGGCTTCACACGGCCCGCCGAGGACGCTGGGCCGGCTCAGCATGAACGGGGTGGGGCCCGACCAGCGTAGGTGGATAGTTTACGAGTGGGAGCGGGGGCGTTAGGTTCAGCGGTGCGAGCGAGCAGGAACGACGCCCCGATGACTTCAGACACGATGCAGTGCCTTATCTGTCCAGGCGATCGGACGGTGGAGCTGACGACGAAGCCGATTCCGGAGCCTGGGCCGGATGACGTGCGGATTCGGATCATGGGATCGGCGATTTGCGGGAGCGACCTGCATAAGTACCGGCAGCCGCAGGCCGAACGGGACGAGCACGGCTACAGCAAACTGACGCTGGGGCACGAAGGGGCCGGCGTGGTGGACGCGGTGGGTCCGGGCGTGACCCATCCGGCGGTGGGCGACCGGGTGGTGATTTATCACCTGATCGGCTGCGGCCACTGCGAGCACTGCCGGCACGGGGAGCCTGGATTCTGTCGCGACATGCAGGGGTTCAACTGGGTGCGCGACGGGGTGAACGCCGATTACGTGGTGGTGCCGGCGCGGAGCACGCTGCCGCTGCCGGACGATTTCGACTTCGAAGACGGGGCGTTGCTGGCGTGCAACCTGGGAACTGCCTTCGGGGCGGTGCGCAAGGCGAAGGCCTCGGGCGACATGACGCTGGCGGTGAGCGGGCTGGGTCCGGTGGGGCTCTATACCGTGATGTTTGCGCGGGCGATGGGGGCCTCGGTGCTGGGGATTGACGTGCAGCCGAGCCGGATCGAGATGGCGGAAGAGCTGGGGATCGACGCGACGTGCAATGCGGCGGAGACCGACCCGGTGGAGGCCATGCGCGAGTTCGGCGGAGGCGATGGCGTTCATGCGGCGATCGACACTTCGGGCTTCACGCCGGCGCGAACGGCAGCGCTGGAAGGGTTGCGGCCGCATGGGATCTTCGTGGAGGTCGGTATTGGCGAGGAGACGGTGTACAAGCTGAGCGCCCCGCTGAATGCGCGGGAGATTACGCTGACTGGGTCGTGGATCTTCAAGCTGTATGAGTGGGAAGACCTGCTGGACTTCCTGCGGCGTCACAAACTGCCGGTGAAGGACGTGATCGCGAAGCGCATCCGGATTGACGAGGCGGTGGCGGCGTTCAAGCTGGCGGACTCGGCGACGACCGGCAAGATCATGATCGATTGGACCTGAGGTCGGCATGAGCGCCGCGCGTCCGCACGTGCTGCTGCTGGTGACGGACCAGCAGCGGGGCGACTGCCTTGGGATCGAGGACCACCCGGTGCTGCAAACGCCGGCGATGGACGAGATCGGGGCGACGGGTGCGCGGTTTCGCCGCGCCTACGCGGAGTGTCCGCAGTGCATCCCGGCGCGGCGCACGCTGATGTCGGGCCAGGACCCGGCGACGCACGGGATGCTGCAGAACCATCCAGACACGGAATGGGACCCGCCGGCGACGCTGGCGGGCGAGCTGCGAGACGCGGGCTACGAGACCTGGCTGAGCGGCAAGCTGCACCTGGCGCCGAAGCGGAAGCGGTACGGGTTCGACCGGATGGTGCTGGCGGACAGCACGCGGGGCGCCACGAACGATTACCTGGACTGGCTGCACGGAGAGATCCCGCTGAACCGCTGGGCCATGGCGCACGGGGCGACGCCGAACGGGTGGATCGGGCGCCCGAGTCACCTGCCGGAGGAGCGGACGCACGCGTTCTGGTGCGTCTCGGAAGCCATCAACTTCCTGCAGCGGCGGGACCCGAGCGCGCCGTTTTTCCTGAAGGTGTCGTTTATCGATCCGCATCCGCCGTTTACGCCGCCGCAGTTCTACTACGACCGGTATCACTGGCAAGACCTGCCGAATCCGGTGATCGGGGATTGGGCGGGCCCGGTGGAGGCGCCGACGCGGGGGATCGACATCGAGATGCAGGAGGCTCGTTCGCAGGGGCTGGAGCTGGACGCACGGGTGATGCACGCCTGCCGGGCGGGGTACTACGGGCTGATCAATCACGTGGACATGCAGATCAGCCGCCTGTTGCAGTACATGAACGACATGCAGCTGCTGGACGACACGCTGGTGGTGTTCGTGTCGGACCACGGCGAAATGCTGGGCGACCACCGGTTGTTCCATAAGTCGTGGCCGTACGAGGCGGCGTCGCGGGTGCCGCTGCTGGTGCTGGGGCCGCCGTCGGCGGGGTATCCGACGCACGTAGTGCGCGACGAGCCGGTGGGGTTGCAGGACGTGATGCCGACGATCCTGGAGGGCGTGGGGCTGGAGATTCCGGAATCGGTGACGGGGCGCAGTTTGATGCCGTTTGTGCGCGGGGAGTCGCCGAGTTGGCGGGAGACGCTGCACGGAGAGCATTCGGGCGGGAAGAACCGTCCGGAAACGGCCTGGCACTTCATTACCGACGGGCAGACCAAGTACATCTGGTACAGCCAGTCGGGGCGGGAGCAGCTATTCGACATTGCGAACGATCCGGACGAGACGCGGGACCTGGCGGCGGCGGGGGATCTGGAGCCGTGGCGCGAGCGGCTGATCGAGCGACTCAGGGACCGGCCGGAAGGGTTTACGGACGGGTCGCGGCTGATCGCGGGACGGCCGCATGAGCCGATGGTGCCGGGGACGCCAAGGGAAGGGAATGCGGCGGGGGTGTATGGGGGAGCGGCGTAGCGGAGATTCTGAGTTGGACGTCGGAGGTCTCTGAGTTTCCCGGCTAGGTCCGACTCCACTCGGCGTGAACAGTGCAGGCGGAGAGTTGAACTCTCCTCACCGTGATCTTTGCGTCGGACCTATCGATGACGAACTCAATCTTGGCTGGCGAGAACGTGTCGAGTTTGGCCTTGAGTTCTGCGAGCGTCACCGACCGTCCATTCGGCGTTCGATCAGATCTACGAATGCCGGCTTGATCTCAACGCCTACCCAATCACATTCCAGTTCGCGGGCTGCCAAGAGCGAGGTGCCGGATCCGGCGTAGGGATCCAGTACAACACTGTTGCGCTTGCTGGTGATCGACAGACAGCGTCGCGCCAGGGATATGGGCATCATGGCCGGGTGGTCATCGGCGTTGCCGTTCGTGCGCCGGAGCGGTTCCGTTGGGATGTCCCAGACGGTTCGCAGGCGGCGGCCACGCGGGCCTTTGACGGCTTCCTGGTCGTAGTAGTAGTCCTGCTGTTTGGACAGCAGAAACAGCGTTTCGTGGGCCTTAGTCGGGCGATCAGCGACCGATTCCGGGTGGGCGTTGGGCTTGTGCCAGATCACTTCGCTGCGTAGCCACCAGCCGGCTTCCTGGAGCGCGAAGGCCAGGCGCCAGGGGACGCCTATCAGGTCCTTTGGCTTCAGACCCTCTGGCGTTGGCGGACGGACGCTCATGGCGCGGGCGCTGTTCTTGCGATCAGGGGCGCGATACGTGCGATTGCCGGACGTGTATGAGTCGCCGACGTTTAGCCAGACCGTGCCGTCGGAGCGGAGAACCCGCCGGATTTGCTCAAAGACAGCCACGATGGCGTCCAGATATGCGTCGAGGCTGTCATCGCGACCGATTTGCTCCTCTACCTCGTAGTCCCTGAGCGACCAGTAGGGCGGCGAGGTCAGGACGGTCTGCACCGACTCATCGGGTAGCAGCGCCAGTGCTGCGCGGGCGTCTCCGCAGAGCAAGAGGGGTCGGCTGATGGCTTCGAAGGGGGCTCGGTCCAGATCGTCGACCCGAAGGTAGCTCGGCCACGACGCTACATCGGGCTTTGGGCGCGCGACGGGCGGAAAGAGGGTGCCCTGGTTGGCTGGTTCCTGCACGACCCGGTTGCGCACGCTACGGCCGGCTGGGGCCACTGTGCAGCAGCCTGTCCCCGATGACGCCAATCTGCCCCATGGCTTCAGTGTCGCGCCTTGATCCCGTTTCTGGCTAGCGGAAGAAGCGGAGGATGATGTTGACGATGACGGTGAGGATGAGGCTGAGGATGAGCATGGAGGCGAGGGGGAAGAAGACGGAGAAGCGTTCGCGTTCGATGGCGATGTCGCCGGGGAGGCGGCCGAAGAAGGGGATCTGACCGAGCAGGACGAGCAGGACGCCGCCGGCGAGGAGCAGGCCGCCCGCGATGATGAGCAGGCGGCCGAGGCCGCCGATGTTGAAGCCGCCGTCCATGCGTTCATGGTAGGTCTCCACCGGCTTTGACCTGAAGTCCGCGTGTGAAACGATGCGCGGGGACCGGCAGGACGGAGCGGATGCGAGCCATGCGCGGTGAATCCGGGGCGACCAAGCAGACCGACGTGGCGGTGATTGGGGGAACGCCGGCGGGGGTGGCGGCGGCGATTGCGGCGTCGCGGGAGGGGCTGAAGGTGGTGCTGGTGGAGCCGTCGCGGCACCTGGGCGGCCTGATGACGAGCGGGCTGGGGGCGACGGATATCCGGCCAAACGAGTCGGTGGGCGGGATCTTTCGGCGGTTCGTGGGGTTGGTGCGGGAGCACTACGCATCGACGTACGGCGAGGACTCCGAGCAGGTACGGGTCTGCAATGGCGGGTACCGGTTCGAGCCTTCGGTGGCGGAGCGGTTGCTGGACGAGCTGGTTGGGGAACAGGAGCAGCTGGAGGTATGGCTCGGGTGGCGGCTGGCCTGGGAAGGTGGGCCGTCGATGCCGGAGGGCGGGCGCTGGCTGGTGCATGCGGAACCGGGCGCGAATGTAACGCGAATCGACGAGACGCCGGAGCGCCGGGTCACGGCGGTGACGCTGGCGGCAGTGGACGAGCAGGGGCAGGCCACCGGTGAGCACACGCGGCTCGAGGCGCGGGTGTTTGTGGACGCGACGTATGAGGGCGACCTGGCGCTTGGTGCCGGGGCTGCATACCGGATCGGGCGCGAGGGACGGGAGGAATTGGGCGAGTCGCATGCCGGGGTGGTGTACCAGGACTTTCACGACCGGATGACGTATCCGGGGTCCACCGGAAGAGCGGATCGGCGCATCCAGGCGTACAACTACCGGCTGTGCCTGACCGACGATCCGGCGAACCGGCGGGCGGTGGAGCGGCCGGCGGATTACGATCGTGGCGTGTATGCGCCGCTGGTGGACGACGTGCGCAGTGGGCGGATGCCGGGGTTCTGGGGTCCGCGGGGCGGGACGGCGGTGCTGAACTTTGTGCCGATGCCGAACCGGAAATCGGACGCGAACAACCACCACTACTGCTTCACGTCCAGCGACTGGGCCGAGGCGAACTTCGACTACCCGGAGGCCGGGCCGGAGCGTCGCCTGGAGATCGCGGCGGCGCACCGGGCGTATACGGAGGGGCTGGTGTGGTTCTGCCAGAACGACGAGGAGCTGCCGGCGGACTTCCGGGCGGCGGCGCGGGCGTGGGGGCTGGCGGCGGATGAGTTCCAGGACAACGGCGGGTTCCCGCGGCAGATGTACGTGCGCGAGGGCTGCCGCATCCTGGGCGGCTACCTGTTTAGCGCCGGCGACGCGCTGCTGGCTAGCTCAGGCGGGCGTTCGCCGGTGCACTGGGACAGCGTGGCGTCGGGCGGTTACCAGATTGACTCACACGCGACGCAGCAGCGGGAAGATCTGGGGCTTGGCAACTCAGGAGACGGAGACGTGCCGGATGGGCGGCAGGTGGCGTTGGAGGGATTCATCGGGCTGCACGAGGAGACGGTGCCGTACCAGATTCCCTATCGGGTGATGGTGCCGGAGGGCATCGACGGGCTGCTGGTTCCGGTGGCGGTATCGGCGAGCCACCTGGGGTACGGGACGATCCGGATGGAGCCGGTGTGGATGGCGCTGGGCGAAGCGGCGGGGACCGCGGCGGCGCTGGCGCTGACGCGGGGCGCGCGGGTGCGAGACGTGCCGCGGGGGGCGTTGCAGCGGGAGTTGTTAGCTGCCGGGCAGGTGATCACGTACCTCGAAGACGTTGCGCCGGCGGAGTTTGTGGGATACGACGAGCACGCGGCCGGACTTTCGGAGGTGGCGCAGTTTTGGGGCGCGCGAGGGTTCTTCTCGCGCTACGCGGCGCGGCCTGACGAGGCGCTTACCAGGGGCGAGGCTCAGCGGTGGGCGTGGCTGGCGCGGCGGGCGGTGGATCCATGGCGGCCTGTGGAGGTGGACTCAGGGTTGTTCGACGATCAGTCGCCGTGCAGCTGGTCGGTCTTTACGGACATCCTGCGGGCGTGGATGGCCGAGCCGTCGCCGCTGCGGCGGTCAATGGGAGGATTGCCCGAGGTGCCAACACCTCAGAAGCCAGAGGCAACCCTCAGTCGCGGCGAAGCCTGCCGGTTGATCGACCGGCTGTACGGCGAGTTGGTCTAGGCGTCGACTCGGCGAGCGGCGTCTAGAGCCCGATGCTGTTGAGGATGCGGCGGAGCACGCCGATGTGTTCGCCTTCGCGGAAGGTGAGGACGTGGACGTCGCTGCCGGACCAGACAGCCTGGGCGCTGTGGGCTTCCAGGTACTTGGGATTCCGCGGGTCCTCGCGAATCTGGACCATCTGCGAGGCGCCGGGACGCACGTTGAACTCGAGCTCGCTGCCGACCAGGTCGTCGACCGGGACGGTGAACAGTTCGGCGGCGGCCGGGTTGGCGAAGAGCACCTTGCGCGTGGAGTCGGCGACGATGACGCCGTCAGGCTGGTTCATGACGATGTCGGCGAAGCCGGGCTCTTCGGCGACGAGGGTGCGGATGCGTTCCTCGGCGGTCGCGGCGCGGCGCTGGCGCTCGATCGAGTAGCGAATAGTGCGGCGCAGCCGTTCTTCCTCGAATTCGCCCTTGACCAGGTAGTCCTGGGCACCCTGGCCGACCGCGGCGGTTGCCACGGCTTCGTCGCCTAGACCGGACAGGATGACGATCGGGACGTCGCCGGCGCGTTCCTGGGCCGCGGTGAACGTGTCGAGGCCCTGAGATTCGCCAAGGCCCAGATCCAGCAGGATCACCGATGGCGAGTAGTCGGCAATGGCGTCAAGTCCGCTATCGAGCTTGGCGTAGCTCTGGACTTCGTACTGCACATCGCCGGTAGGGACGAGCATCTCTTCGAGCAGGCGAACGTCGCCGGGGTTGTCCTCGATGACCAGGATTCGGAGCGTTTGCGCGGCCATTCTTCCCCTCCCAGCGGGCGCCGCTGCTTTGCGGCGTCGATCATTCAACGTCGAAGTGTGCCCAAACTGTAACAATTGCCGGAGTGCTTCCGCGCATTCGGAGGAATGGAGCATTGGCGATGCGGGCGGCGAACCAGGCTTTTGGGACGGATGAACGTGGCGGAACCGGGAAGTCGAGGCGAAGGGGCCGACCTTGATCTGACGCAGATCGAGGTCGAATTCGCGCCGTTGCTGGCCCAGCTTGGGCGAATCATGACGTCGGCGTCGGACATCGACGAGGTTTACGAACGCTTTACCGACGCGGTGACGTCGGTGATTCCGGCGGATCGGCTGTCGATCGTGGTGGTCGACAGCGAGGCGTGCCAGTACAAGGCGCGGTATTACGCGGGGATCGATGTGCCACTGGCAACGCTGGACGTCTGGCAGCCGCTGGAGGGGCAGGTCATCGAGACCGTGGTGCGGAGCAAGCGGCCGCAGATTGTCGACGACAGGAATGTCGCCGCGATCCTGACGCGGTCGCCGCGGCTGCAGGATGGGATCGAGGCCGGCCTGCGGACCTGGATGGACGTTCCGGTGATCCTGGAGCAGGTGGTGGTTGCAGTCATGCGGTTCATGTCGCGGACGCCGAACGCCTACGACGCGCGCAGCGAGGCGCTGGCGGTGCTGATTGCCGCGCAAGTCGCCGGCGCGGTGGCGAATGCCCAGTCGATCGAGTCGTTGCTGGCCACGCAGGCCGAACTGGCGCGGTCGAATGCCGAATTGGAGCAATTTGCCTACGTGGCCTCGCACGACCTGCAGGAACCGCTGCGGATGGTGGCCAGCTACGTGGGACTACTCGATCGGCGCTATCGGGGCCGGTTGGACTCGGATGCGGACGACTTCATTGAGTTTGCGGTAGACGGAGCGCGGCGGATGCAGGCGTTGCTAAACGGGCTGCTGGACCTTTCACGGGTGGGGACTCGCGGGCGCGAACTGGAGCCAACCGAGACCGGCGCGGCGCTCAGGGACTCTCTCATCAACCTGGAGCAAGCCATTGCGGAGGCTGGCGCCGAGGTCGTCCACGATCCGGTACCGACGGTCCTGGGCGACCGAATACAGCTCACGCAGCTATTTCAGAACCTCGTCAGCAACGCGGTCAAGTTCAATGCGAGCGACAGACCGCGGGTGACGGTAACGGCGCAGCGCGCGGGTTCGATGTGGGAGTTCGCGGTTGCGGACAACGGCATTGGCATCGATCCAGCGCACTTCGACCGGATCTTCCAAGTCTTTCAGCGGCTGCACACGCGGGACACCTATGAGGGTACGGGGATCGGACTCTCGGTGTGCCGGAAGATCGTGGAACGGCACGGGGGGACAATCTGGCCGGAGTCGGCCAAGGGCCAGGGCACGACATTTCGGTTTACGCTAAAGGCCGTTGAGGCGGCGCCCGCCGCTCGTTGAGCCGCGGCGGCGGGACCGGCGACACTACCCAAGGAATGCGGCAGCAGGCTTTGGGAGACTCGACGCGAAAGGAGGCCTGAGGTGGCCCAGGAGAGCGGCGCCCCGATAGAGATTCTGCTGGTGGAGGACAACCCGGGCGACGTGCGCCTGACGCAGGAGGCGGTGCGCGAGGCCAAGATTCGCAACACGCTGAACGTGGTCAACGACGGTGAACAGGCCATCGCCTACGTGCGCCGTCAGGGAGGCTACGCCGACCGGCCGCGGCCCGACCTGATCCTGCTGGATTTGAACCTGCCCCGGAAGGACGGACGGGAAGTCCTGCAGGATTTGAAGTCGGACCCGGACCTGCACCGGATCCCGGTGGTGGTGCTGACCAGTTCAGCGGCCGAGCAGGACATCCTGCGCACCTATGACCTGTACGCGAACGCCTACGTGACGAAGCCGGTGGACCTGGAGCAGTTCATGCGCGTGGTGTCGTCGATTCAGGACTTCTGGCTGAACATCGTGAAGCTGCCGCCCGAGTAGGGTGAGGCAGCGGGGAACCGAACCGGACGACGCGGGCGGCGTCTACGACGATCTGGAGCTTCCCAGCGGCACGTGGCGTCCCTACACCGCGATCCAGATGGTGATGACGATCGACGGGGCGATCACGGGGCCAACCGACGAGTACTGGCCGATCAGCCTGGACGCGGACCAGCGCACATTCCGCAGGTTTCGCATCCACTTCGACGCGGTGCTGCATGGAGCGCGCACGCTGGGGATGCGGATCGACCGGTACATGTGGAGCGAGGAGCTGCAGCGAGAGCGGGAACGGCGGGGGCTGAGCGAGCCACCGTTGTTCATCGTGGTGTCTAACTCCGGCCAGATCGATCCGAACGACCGGGTGTTTCAGCGCCACAGCTATCCGATTGCGCCGGTGCTGGCAGTGCCCGAGGTTGCCGAAGTCACGAACGGTCTATCGGAGGTGGCGGAGATCGTCAGGGTCGGCGCGAAAAGCGTCGATCTGAACGGCCTGGTGCGCTACCTGGCGTCCGAGCGGGGTGTGCGGCGCCTGGTGTGCGAGGGCGGAGCGATTCTGAACTATCACATGCTTGCCGCCCGGCTGGTGGATGAGTTCTTCATCACGGTTACGCCCTCGATCATCGGCGAGCCGCGACCGCGAACGACCGTCGAGGGTCCGGCGGCGCTGCCGAGCGATCAACTGCAACAGTTGGAGTTGGTCACCACCGCCACGCACGGGGACGAGGTATTTCTGCGCTACCGCGTGCGGGCCGCACGTCCGCTCGCGTAGGCAGGCACAGGACGGCCGGGATCAGCCATTCGCTATCGTCAGGTCGCCTGACGCGAGGTAGGCGCACGTGTGCCGCCAGCGTGGGTGGGCCGTGTCGAGTCCAACATCACCCATCTCGGAGAACCTGGTGAAACCCCGGGGGATCGACTTCTTCGTCGACAACGTCGGCGACATCGCCAGGCGCGCGGACTTCTACGAGAACACGTTGGGTTTGACGCTCAAGTCCTGGGAAGGTCCAGGATGGGTCGAGTTCGCGGTTGGCGACACGCCGACAGTGCTGGCGCTTCGCCTGGATTCCAAAGGCGCCGGCGCGGACGTTCAGGGCGGCGCCGTTGCCATTGCCGTCGACGACGTAGGCCAGGCTGTTGACGAACTTCGCCACCACGAGGTGGACATCCTCTTTGGGCCCGGCGAGCAGGCGCTGTGCTACACGGCCGGGATTTCCGATCCCGACGGCAACCTGCTCCTGGTTCACAGCCGCAAGGACGGAACGGCGGGATAGAAGCAAGGCCGCGGACTGATCGCGGCACACCTGCGCGGTGACCAGGAGGAAAGCCCTTCATTCCACGGGGTATGGCCGGTGCATCTGACCGGCGCGTATTCCAGTCCGCTCGACTACCATGCGCGGAACGCCAGCGTGTGAGGGGGGGTTTGACATGGCCACGGTCGCACTGATTACCGAGGAGGGCGCCGCCCACCAGCAGCCGTACCGCGACGCGATTCGCGACCTCGATCTGATCGAGCGGGCGGAGTTGATGGATCCGGGCGGGATGACGTTTGGCGACTCCGTCGCGACTGTAGGGGACAAGGCGGGCGGCACGCACACGACGATGGATTCGCTGCTGGCGGCCGGGAAGCCGGACATGGCGATCGTGACCATGATCGCGGCGCATGCCCCGGACGTGATTCGGCCGCTGCTGGAAGCCGGCGTGCACGTGATGGCGGAAAAGCCGGCCTGCGTGAACGTGGGGCAGTTCGAGGAACTGGCCGGACTGGCCGACGCGAACGGCGCGCACCTGATGCTGGCGCTGGCCAACCGCATCAGCCCATCGGTCGAAGACGCACGCCGCATCATCCAGGGTGACGGTATCGGCGACCTGTACGCGGTACGCGCGGTGCAGGTGGACGACCAAACGCGCATCCAGCGGCGGCTGGGCGATCCCGACTGGACGTTTCAAAAGAAGCTGGCCGGCGGCGGGCACCTGAGCTGGCTGGGCATCCACCGCCTGGACATGTTGAGCTACCTGGTGGGTGAGGACATCGCCGAGGTGACGGCCATGACGGCAGTTGCGGGCGGCGCGCCCATCGACGTCGAGGACCTGGGCATTGTCACCTTCAAGTTCTCGGGCGGCGCACTGGGGGTGCTGTTCAGCGGCTATCTGATGGATCAGAAGGGTCACAACGGCTTCACCGTGTACGGGTCCGAGGGCTGGGTGCGCGCGCACGAGGGCGAGGCGGACGCGCTGGAATGGCGTTCGATCTCCTCTGCCATGGCCGGATCCAACGACCGGCGCTTCGAGTACGACGGTCGCGGCGGCGGCTACACCCCGTGGGTCGAATGCACGGTGCGCGCCTGCCTGGGCGAGATCGATCCGCCGATTACCGCCGAGGACGGGGTTAAGGTGCTGCGGGTCGTCCACGCCGCGTACGAATCGGCCGAGTCGGGTTGCCGAGTCGTGCTGTAGCGCGGCGATCGCCTATACGGCGCCTGGACGGGGCTTCTGTCCTGGGGACTCGAAAACAGCCATCGTTTTTGCGCTGGACTGGCGTACGTCGAAAGCGGCCGTAACGCTCCCGACACGCTTGCGCGTGGCAGCTTGATGACTCGATCTGCTCCCCGCGCGACTGCGGCGGTCTGACCAGGCGGCGTTCAACCGTGCGGCCCGCGACGGGGTCTGCTTGTCATTGGTCGCACGCCACGCCGGCGCCGATAATGGCGGCGCTCACCCGTCAGGGACGAGACCCATGGCCATCCGCACCATCCACGTCGGCGCCTGGAACCGCGCCCGCTCCCACCTGGGCGTCATGACCCAGTCGGAGGACTTCGAACCGGTCGCCCTGGTCGACGTCAACGACGATTTCATGGCCCAGGGGCTCGACCTGGCCGACCTGGGTTCCGATGCGGCCCACACATCCCTGACCGAGGCCCTGGACACGCACGACTGCGACGCCGTCGTGGTCGTAACGCCGGTCGTGATCCACGCGCCGTTCATCGACGAGGCGCTGGCGGCGGGCAAGCACGTGATGGTTGAGAAGCCCTTTACCGTGAGCCTGGAGGACGCCGAACGCGCCGTGGCCACGGCCGAGGCCGCCGGGTTGCAGCTGCTGGTGACCCAGAATGATCGGCTCAACCCGGTGTATCCCACCATTCGCCGCCATCTGATCGAAGAGACGTACGGCCCGCCCGGCTACGCCGTGATGATCCACCACAAAGCGCGTGGCGGTCCGTATCACGACTCGCCGCACATGCACCTGTGGCAGCAGGGCGTGCACCAGATCGACACGCTGCTCAGCGCCATTCCGCGCACTCCGGTCCGCGTCCGCGGCATCAGCGTCGAACCCGCCTGGGGAACGTGGCCGACGCCGTCCCTGGTGCACTCCATCATCGAGTTTGACGACGGTACCTCGGCCACATACGTAGGCACCTCGCAGGCCCGGCATAGCGAGTTCCAGTTCACGGTCGAATGCGAGGAGGCCGCGCTGGCCACCTCTGGCCTACGGACCAACGACTCGCTGCTGCTCAAGCGCGGCGCGGAGGTCGAGTCGATCCCGACCGATCCCCCGCCCGGCGGCATGTCCCCGGAGGAACAGATATCCGACATGTTCGCCAGGCAGATCAACGAGGGCGTCGACACCCAACTGTCGGGGCGCAACAACCTCACCACGATTCGCGTCATCGACGCGATCGCCCGCTCAACCACTTCCGGGGAGGCCGTGGACCTGGGCTAGCGCACCGGCCCTATCGCCGGTCCACCGGGT
Organism: Chloroflexota bacterium; assembly: GCA_022820025.1. Lineage (GTDB taxonomy): Bacteria > Chloroflexota > UBA11872 > UBA11872 > UBA11872 > UBA11872. The sequence continues at coordinate 100,817 of JAJEGF010000083.1, read as the reverse complement.
CGATATCAACGACTTCCACGGTCGGTCCTCGCTGCCAGCGGCGATAAGCGCGCGCGGCCCGGCCGGCGCGCCACAAGCCCACGATTACGCGTCGCAGGTCAGGGCGGAACAACGAGGCCACGGCCAGCACCAGCGTCGCCGCGACCAGGAATACCAGGCCCACGGCAACGACGATCAGGCCGCCAACCGCCGCGATCAGAAATAGCGGCAGCGCAGCCAGTGAGCGGGCAAACGAGCGTGCGTCGTCAAACATTCAGAACAGGTTAGGACACCTCGGGCAACTGGAGCCGCATGGTCATTGAATCGGCACATCCCCGAGTAGACATTGGCGTTCCCGTAGACTGAACCGGCTGTCCACCGGATCACCCAGCCCCTTGCCAACTTACGAAGTCCGCGAACTCCAGCATCAGCAGAAGGTCTACGTCGACGGTCACTACCTGGCCGCCGTCCAGCAGGGGAAGTTCCGTCCCTACATCCATCCGGTACTGACCCCGGGCGGCCACGTGGTCACCGAGATAGCGACGGCCGACCACCTGCATCATCTTGGCATCTGGTTTGCCCACGAGGACATTGACGGCGTCAACTTCTGGGCGCCCGAGTCCCGATGGACCGTCCCCTGCCCACGCATGTTGGTGACCGCGGCCGACGTTGAGATTGCGGAGGACGGGGTGACGTTCCGGCAGGAGGTCGACTGGCTGGACGGCGACGAGCGACGCTGCATGCGGGACTCGCGAGTCATCGTTATTGGGGAGCGTCCCGGTCACACGATGATCGACGTCACGGTGACCGTGCGCGCGGACGAGCGGTCAATCCGCATGGGCCAGACCAAGGAGGCCGGGCTGGCCCTGCGAGTTTCAGACCAGATCGACGTGCTGGATGGGGGACGCATCACCAACGCCAACGGGCAAGTCAACGAGGCCGAGACGTTTGACCAGGTTTCCGACTGGGTGGACTACTCGGGGCCCGTCAGCCGAACCCAGACGGCGGGAATCGCAACTTTCCCGCACCCGGGCAGCGATGGCATCCCATGGTTCACCCGCGACTACGGCCCGCTGTACGTGAGCCCCTGGCGGCACGAGGAAATCACCCTGGCAGCCGGCGCGTCGCGCACGGTGGGTGCGCGCTTCGCGGCGCATGACGGATCCTGCGAGGAGGCGGACGTGGCCGGCCTCTATGCTCGATTCTTAGAGGAAGTCGCCTAGGGCCGGTCCTCGATCGCCGGCGTCCAGCAGCCCAGCATCTGCCACCAGGCTGACGAGCGCGGCTGTCGCGGCCGCCTCCGCGTCGATGAACACGATCTCTTCGGCAATCTCCTCGATCACGGCCGGCGTGGTGGGGCTGGCCACGGCCACCAGGTCGCCCTCGTCCCGCAACTCGCCGCCGGAGAGGTCCACCAGGTAGAAGGCTGTGTTGCTCAGACCGTGCAGCTCGGACTCCTGCCCGGTCTTGATCAGACCCACGCTGCGCGGCGAAGCCACGATGATCCGGTTGTGACGTCCGGCATCCAAGGTGCTCAACAGCATGTCCTGGCGAGCGAGCTGGCCGATACGGGCGACGTTGGCCAGACGCTGCTCACCGGAGTCCACGTACTCATTGACGGCGGCTGGGTCGACCCTGGCCTTGCGGAGCTCAGCGGGCTCCGGCAGGCGCAGAAACCGCCACAGTCCAGTGTCGGCGGCACGCGACGCCTCGCGCAGGGCCGTGCGAGCCGAAGATGCGTCGGCCCGAAGTCGCGCCTGGAGCAACGACGAACCGAATCTCTCGCGGACCGCCACATAGAGAAACCCGATTGAGAGCAGGGCACTCACGCGCGACTGCATGAGGCGGGTGCTCAAGGCCTTTCTCAGGTTGCGATCGTCGGCCTTGCGAATGGCGGCCACGAGCGCGCGCGCCTCGACCCCGTGGATGGAGGACACCCAGCCGGCGTAGTCCCGGAGATAGGCTCGGTCGGCGATCAGCGAGGCTTCAGGTGACGCGGGCCACATCAGCCGGTCTCCGCCGTGCCGCCGAACGCGCCCTCGTGCTGATCGGTCTTCACGCCATCAGAGGCGCGCAGGCGATAGGTCCAGGCGTCATCCAGCATCACGCGGCCCATGCCGCGCAGGAGTTCGTCCAGCTCGTCCAGCAGTGCCGCCGGCGGTTCGTCGCCCGGATCGAAGCCGATCATGGTCATGCCATCGGGCATCACGCTGGGCAAGCCCAGGTCAATTTCAATCAGCCCGGTGGCGGCGGCAAAGCGGGTAATCCGCCACGACCAGAAGTGCTGCCGAATCGCCACGATGAATGGCATGGCGGCCGTGTCATAGCGCTCAGGGTCCCACTCGATCGGGACGCCGTTGTAGCTGGACGGGAACTCTTCGACGTTCCAGGCCGGGCCAGATTCCGGGCCGCTCACATTGCTCCCCACGACGCTCATGCTGAAGGCAAAGCCTACTCCAGTCTGTCTGATTCCGCGCACCCGTACCGCGGAGCTTGCATCGGTAGTGTCGGGGCCATCGAATTGGCAAGAATGTGGCGGCTGTCGCCGACGTGACCGCGATTACACACTCAGACGAGCGAATCGAACGCCCCTGCCTTCCGGCCGATCCGCCGCCCGCGCCGGCGGGCGGCTGGGGCGTGGCGGAACTGCACTGTCATACGACGGCCAGCGACGGCGTGGTCTCTGCCGAGGACGTGGTTGCGATCGCCGAGCGCCTGGGTATTGATGTACTGGCCGTGACCGACCACGACACGGTCGAAGGGGCCCTGCGTGCGCGGGATCACGCACGGGCTATTGACGCGCGGGTTGACGTGATCGTTGGGATGGAGATCACGACCCGACGGCAGGACCACATCGTGGGTCTGTACCTGGATCGCGCGCCAGGGATCTTCCGGTCGGTGCCCGACACGGTGGACGAGATTCACGCCCAGGGCGGACTGGCGATCGTGGCGCATCCGTTCCTCGGTCTGCCGTCATCCATTTCGGCCGACCGATTGCGCACGGCGCTCAGGCGCTGTCGCTTCGATGGCATCGAGGCCGAGAATCCGTACCTGCGACAGGGTGCGCGCAACCGGTTGTCGGCGTTTCTCCGCGACCATGCTGCCGAGGTGGGTGCGCGGATCGGCGCCAGCGATGCGCACTTTGGCGACCTGGCCAAGGCCGTCACTCTGTTTGAAGGGCGGAGCGCCGCCGATCTGCGACGGGCCATTGAGACGAGGTCAGCCGTGCCCGCCGTGGGCCGGGTCAGACATCCCAGGCCGGGGTTGACCGCTCACCTGCACAATCAATATCGAAGCCTGCTGCGGCTCCCGGTACTTCGGGCCGGCACCTTGTGGCGACAGTGGCGATATGGCTGAGAAGCTCGCCCGACGTCCAGGGCGGCGAAACGGGCGCTAGACGGCGCCTTCGGCCGGGCGGGGTTTGGGATTGGGCGGGAGCTTGATGTCCGGAGCTTCGGCGGCCTCCCCGTCGATTGGGTCGGACTCGGGCGCCGGCTCGGGCACGTCGGGTGGAGTCAGCGGCGCGCGGCCCTCGTGCTGGTCAATGAGCAGCGTGAACTCTTCGGCGTCCAGGGTTTCCACCTCGATCAGCCGCTCGGACAGCTTGTCCAGCAAGTCGTGATGGCGGGAGAGGATGTCCATCGCGCGACGGTGGGCATCGTCAATGAGGTGGGAAACCTCTTTGTCGATATCCTCCGCCACTCGCTCGCTGTAGTTGCGCTGCTCCGCGATATCCCGGCCGAGAAAGACCAGTTCCTCGCGGCGGCCAAAGGCCCGCGGGCCGAGCTTGGGCGACATGCCGTACTGCGTGACCATGCGGCGGGCGGTTTCGGTGGCCTGCTGGATGTCGTTGCTGGGACCCGTTGACATCTCGCCAAAGACCAGCACTTCGGCGGCGTGGCCGCCCATGATCATGGCCAGCATGTCCTCGAAGAACGACTTGGTGTATAGATGGCGATCCTCAGGCGGCTGCAGGCGCGTGTAACCGCCCATTTGTCCGCGCGGCAGGATGGTCACCTTGTAGACCGGATCGGACCGCTTGAGCATGTGCGCGACCAGGGCGTGGCCGATCTCGTGGTAGGCGGTCACGCGCTTTTCCTGGGCGCTCATGACGCGACTCTTGCGCTGCGGCCCCGCGATCAGACGGTCGATGGCTTCCTCGATTTCGAACATGCTCAATACCGACCGGTTACGCCGCGCCGCAAGAATGGCGGCCTCGTTGAGCAAGTTCTTCAGGTCGGCGCCCGAGAAGCCTGGCGTCTGCTTGCCTACGGTTTCCAGGTCCACGTCGGGATCGAGCGGTTTCTCGCGGGCGTGAACGCGGAGGATCGCTTCACGGCCGCGGATATCCGGCAGGTCCAACGTGACCCGGCGGTCAAACCGGCCCGGCCGCAACAGGGCGGGGTCGAGAACGTCCGGCCGATTAGTGGCCGCAAGCACGATCACCGTCTGCTCAGTCTCGAAGCCGTCCATTTCAACCAGGATCTGGTTGAGGGTCTGCTCACGCTCGTCGTGACTGCCACCAAGTCCCGCGCCGCGCTGACGTCCGACGGCATCGATCTCGTCCACGAACACCAGCGAGGGTGCGCTCTGCTTGGCCTTTTCGAAGAGGTCGCGAACTCGCGACGCACCGACGCCGACGAACATTTCGACGAATTCCGAGCCGCTGATGCTGAAGAAGGGGACGCCCGCTTCGCCGGCCACGGCCTTGGACAGGTAGGTCTTGCCGGTACCCGGCGGGCCAACGAGCAGGACGCCCTTGGGGATTTCCGCGCCGATCTTGGTGAACTTCTCGGGGTATTTCAGGAACTCGACGACTTCGGCCAGTTCCTGTTTGGCTTCATCCACGCCCTGGACGTGCTTGAAGGTGACCTTGGGGCGGTTGGCGGTGACCATGCGGGCGCGGCTGCGGCCAAAGCTGAGCGCCTGGGAGTTGGAGCCCTGCGCCTGGCGCATCAGGAAGATGAGCAGGCCAATGAAGACCAGCAGCGGCAGCACGGAGGTCAGGATGCTGATGATGGTGGGCGCGTTGCTGGGTTCGTCGAATTCGACCGTGACCTGCTCGCCGCCGGTGTTGATGCCACGGCCGGCCAGTTCGCGGCCGATGTCGAAGTTGTCGTCCACCACCGAGGTGATCGTGCGTCCGTCCACGCTGGCCGTGACGCGCGTGCCGCCAAGGCGAATCTGCGGCCGGCTGCCGCGATCGGCGGCCGCCTGGACCTCGGCAAGCAGCGTGGAGATTGGCACGTTCTGCTGGCGCGGGCTTGGATTGAACATCACGAACAACACAACCAGAATCGCAACGGCCAGCACGATGTACATGAAGCCGTTGCGGACGAGTCGGTTGTTCATAGAAGGGCAGCCTTTCGTCCCCGGACAGAACGAGACGGGCGCTGCGCCGCGTGGATGTCGGCGATTATATCAGCGGCCCTTACGCGCCTGACCCGCACGTCTGTTACGTATCGAGTGTACGAATGTCCACCGATGATTCCGTAGCGAAACCACCCGCCGGGTTCGCCGGAGGCAACGGCGTCCAGCTGATTGAAATGGCAAGAATCCGGTCGACGTCTGGCGGGACCTGGTGGTCCGCATCAACAACGACTCCAGGAACGCAGGCGGGCTTGTCGTTCACCGTAACCACGGGCGTGCCGGCGCGGAGAGCCTTGGGCACGCGACGGCGGCGCAACAGGCGTGCGAGGTCGTGGCGGCGCCCATCGATCGGCGACTTGAGCTGATCGCCCGGGCGCGGCGTACGAACGGCCAGCCGGGCGCCCGGTGCAGGGACCGCAAGCGCGTGGAACGCCGACGAATCGCCGGCGGCATCGGCCCGCGACAGGTGACGAAGCGTGAGCCGGCCAACCGCCAACTCTACGACCGACGGAATCGATAGCTCGATGGCCTCGGACCATGACGGATCAGCCACCCGACCACCGTACAGCGCGATCGCGCGATCCCGTACATAGGCCCAGCGCTCGCCGGGCAGCTGGACCCATCGTCCAGCTGTGTTGTCGGCCAGCGCACGTTCGAGCGCTCGCCAATGCGACTCGCCGAGCTGGCGTCGCGGCCGTCCGTCTGACCGCAACACGGTATTCAACGCCTGACGCAGCCGTCCGGCGGGCACGGCGCACCGATCCGGGGCCAGCGGCATCCGAACGCCCCGAACCGGGCGGACCACAGGCTCGGCTGCCGGCGCCGCCAGCGCGCCGGCGCGCAGGAGTGCCTTGCGCAATCCCGGATAGATCTCGTCAAACAGTGGGATCAACTCGTGGCGGATCCGGTTACGGCGAAATGCGGGTGAATGGTTGGCAGGATCGTGGTGTATCGGCAGGCGGCGGGCCGCCGCGTAGGCCTCCACCTGGCTTCGCCACACGGTCAACAGTGGGCGCAGCGTTGCGCCGTCGTCCAGACGCATGCCCTGAAGGGCGTCGGGCCCGCCGCCGCGTGCGAGGTTCATCAGGATGGTTTCCACCTGGTCGTCTGCCTGGTGACCCGTAGCCACGCGGGCGACGCCGAGTTGCGCGCCCGCGCGGCGCAGGAATCCGTACCGAAGGCGGCGGGCAGCCATTTCACGGGACTCGCCGGGGGGCGCGGCGGGCTGAGCGGCCCGCTCGCTCGTGCATGCGACCCCCATGGCACGGCAGGCGTCCACTACGCCGCGGGCGACAGCTGCACTGCCGTCGTGCCAGGCATGGTCAAAGTGCAGAACATGAAGCTCTGGTCCCCCGCGCTCGCGGGCGGCCAGGAGCGCGTCTAGCAGAACCATGGAATCCGGACCGCCCGACACAGCCACGGCGAGCAGATCGCGAGCCGTCAGCCCGGCCGTTTGCACGGTGGCGTGATGGACGGCGTCGCGAACCAGACGCACCGCGTGTCGCGGATGGTCGCGACTAGCCGGTGCTCCCGAATCCTCCGCGTGACGGGGCATCGGGCGTCTCCCGTTCGTCCCAGGTAGCCACCGCGACGGACACGAACACTCCCTGCGCGATCCGGTCGCCCCGATTCACGACGACGGTACGGTCCGTCGGATTCCAGACGTCAATGTGGACTTCATCGTCCGGCCCGGCAAAGTCTTGATCGACAATGCCGATGGCGTTGGAAAGTCGCAGGCCCGTGCGGTGGGGCGTGCTGCTGCGCACCGCCACGAGCAACATGTAGCCGGGCGGGGTGGCCACGATGAGGTTGGACGGAATCCGGGCGGTCCCGCCGGGGGCGACCTCAGTGGTTGTCCGCGTTGTGAAATCAAACCCCACGGACCCGTCGGTGGCATAGGCAGGTAAGGGGAGCGAGGGATCGACGCGGGAAATGGGCACGCGCATAGCGAGGCGAGTCTACGCTGCCGGCCGAACCGTCAGCCGCCGGCGAAGACCTCGATCCAGGCACGTAGGTGGCCGAATCGCAAGGGCGGCGGCGCGTCCGGCAGCGGTGTCTCGGCCGGGGCCGGGGTAGGAATCGGTACGCCGCTCAAGTCGTCCATGATGACGATGGCGCGGTCGCCAGGATCGATCAGGCCGAGATCACGCTTGGCGATCTCGCGCAAGGCGGGCAGCGACTGCGCGTAGTCCAGCCGTTCGCGAAGTTCCTCGTTGGCGCGCTCGACACGTTCGATCTGCACATTCAGTTCCTCGATGCGCTCGTTGGCTGCCAGGTAGGCGGGCGAGTTCGTGGTTTCGCGCACGATCACCGCGATAAGCGCCAGCACGCCAACCAGGGCCAGAATCTGGCCCAGCAGGCGCGCGCGGTCGCTGCCGGGTGACGCGGCGGACGCCTGCATTACTCGACGGTGACCGACTTGGCGAGGTTGCGCGGTTGATCCACGTCCAACCCCAGCCACACGGCGATGTGATACGCAAAGAGTTGCAGTGGAACGACGCCGACGATCGGCGAGATCAACGGCGGTGTACGGGGAATGCTGATGGTTTCTTCGGCGATTCCTTCGTCCAGGTCGTCGCCTTCGGTGGCGACCAGAATGACCCGGCCATTGCGCGAGCGAATCTGCTCGACGGCATTGAGGGTCTTGGCGCGAAGTTCGTCGTCCAGCGCCAGGACGACGACCGGAATGTCGGGATCCACGAGCGCGATAGGGCCGTGCTTGAGTTCGCCAGCAGCAAACCCTTCAGCGTGGATGTATGAAATCTCCTTGAGTTTGAGCGCACCTTCCAGGGCAATGGGATGCGCCAGGCCCCGGCCCATGTACAGAAAGTTGCGGGCATGGTGATATCGGCGAGCCAGATCTTCGACTTGCTTCTCAAGCTGCAGCACGCGGGCAATAGCAATTGGGGCGTGCCCGATATCGGCCAGTCGACGGGCCAGTTGGTCTGGCGGCAACGTGCCGCTTCGCACGCCCAGGTGACAGGCCAGCAGATAGAGCGCTCCAAGCTGGGATACGAAAGTCTTGGTGGCGCAGACGCTGATTTCAGGGCCTGCGTGCAAGTAGAACGCGGTGTCGGCTGTTCGCGTGAGTTCGCTGCCAACGGTGTTGACCAGCGCCACCACCGGCGCACCGCCGGCTCGTGCGCGCTCGACGGCCAGCAGCACGTCGGCCGTGGCGCCCGACTGTGAAATCGCAATCACCAGCGTTTCGCGGGAAAGCGGCCCCGGGGCGTAGGCGAACTCCGAGGCCACCTCAGTAGTGGTCGGCAGTTGTGCCAGTTCGCGCAGATAGCGCGAGCCGACCATCCCGGCAAAGTGCGAGCTGCCGCTGGCCACGATCACCACGCGCTCGATATCCCGCGCGGCAACGGGCAATTGAAAGTCATGAAGGCGTAACTCAGCCGGTTCCAACGTGACCCGCGGGCGGATCGTGTCAGCCAGCGTCTTGGGCTGCTCGTGAATCTCCTTGTGCATGAAGTGCCGATGGCCCGCCTTGGCCGCCGCCAGCGGGCCCCAGGGCACCGAGAACAGGCGGCGTTGGCGGGAGCGGTTGTGCAGGTCTTGAAACTCGGCGCCATCGCTTCGAAGCGCCACGATTTCGCCAGCCTCCACAACCTGCACGTGCCGAGTATGACGAACAACCGCCGGCAGGTCGGACGCCAAGAGCGCTTCGGACGCGCCATGACCCACGACCAGCCCGCCGGCCGACCCTATGCGTCCGCCCACCAGCAGGCCTGGTTCGTCGGCCGCGAGGGCCACCACGGAGTGCGCACCGGCGAGGCGGCGCAGCGTGCGACCCACGGCGTCGGTCAGCGACGACCCAGCGTCCCGATGGGCACCAATGAGATGCGCGATGACTTCCGTGTCGGTCTCGGAAGTGAAGACGTGCCCGTCCGCGAGGAGTTCGTCGCGAATGTCCGCCACGTTGTCGGTCATGCCGTTATGGACGAGGACCAGGCGACCTGACGCGTCGGTGTGGGGATGAGCGTTGGCGTCAGTCACGGCCCCGTGGGTCGCCCAGCGGGTGTGCCCGATGCCGATGTCGCCGGACATCAGATCGTCGTCAATCAGCCGAGCCAGGTCGCGGATTCGCCCGGCCCTGCGACGGACGCGGAGCCCCTGGGGCGTGAGGACCGCGAGTCCAGCGGAGTCGTAGCCCCGGTATTCAAGGGCACGCAGCCCGTCCAGGATGGCTGGGGCGGCCGACCCATCGCCGATATACCCAACGATGCCGCACATGGCGCCGTTCTCCGGCCAGCAAGGCCAACGAGGGCCGTATGTGGCCCGCGGAACCTGCGCCTCCCCTGCCCTGACAATACCGTTCGTAGCGCGCGGCGGCAACGCGAAGGCGCGCGCACGCCAAGCGCGGCAGTCGACGAGAGCTGTCGTCAGGTGTCGCTTCGGCCGGCGCCGTTCGCTATGTGCCTGAAGAACCAGTCAAGTGTTCGGGAGATCAGATCGACGCGATGTGCCGGCTCGCTGATTCGATGATATTCGCGCGGATAGCGCACGAAGTCGGTGGCGACGCCGGCGGCCCGCAGGAGCGCGTGGAACTCCAGCCCCTGGGCGATCGGTACGCGGCGGTCCTCCTCGCTGTGGACCACGAGCGTGGGCGTCGTGGCGCCGGCCAGATGCTGGACGGGCGAACGGTCGCGGATGAGTTCACGCTGCTGAAGCGGTGAGCCCCCGAATTCCCAGTAGACCCAGCTTGGGATGTCGGTCTGACCGAAAAAGCTCTCGACGTTGGTCACCGCGTTGACGGCAACCGCCGCGACAAAGCGCCGCGTATGTCCGACGGCCCATGCGGTGAGATAGCCGCCGTGGCTGGTACCGGTGACGAACTCCGGAGTGTCATCGCAGCCGGACATCGCCAGCCACGAATCGAGCGCCGCCAGGCAGTCCGCGTAGTCGCCGCCACCCAGGTCCATCCGGTCGGCCAGAACGAAGTCGATGCCGTAGCCGTGGCTGCCGCGGAAGTTGGGTTGCACCACCGCGAATCCGTGGCGGACCGCCGCCTCACTCTCCGGACGGTACTCATGAGCGGTTCGACTGTGCGGACCACCATGCGGCCAGAGGATTACGCCCCGTGGCGGGGTGTCGGCCGGCGCCAGGACCAGACTCTCGATCGAGAAGCCGGCCTCGCGTTCGATTGTCCAGATTCGGGACCGCGATTCGCACTCGACGCCCTGGTGCGTCGAGCGCCAGCGCGTACGTCCATCCGGCGAGAGCAGTTCAACCTCGGGCGGAACGGTGGCCGCCTGGGTGACGCAGGCGATTTCGCCACTGTGGCCGTCAACGTCAGGCAGCGAGGCATGCGGCTGCTCGAGCGCCAGCGGCGTCGGCGACCGATCGTCGCCCGCCCGCATGAGCACACTGCGCATGCCGTCCATCACCGAAACGAACCACGATCCGTCGGGCGCCGGCGCCGGCGGTGCGTCGGTGTCCACGCTGCGGTTCAGCCCGGCGGTGAGGGCTTGCCGGCCGCCTCGAGCAAGGTCGACCGTGGTCAGCTCCATGTTGACGGAATGCGGGCCCATCATCGGTGCGGCAAGAAACGCGATGCGACGCCCGTCGCGCGAGGGCGCCGGCGCAATGACGGCGTTGGAACCCACGACCAGCGGCCGCTCGGACGATCCGCCCGCGTCGGTCGTCCAGATCCCGAACGGCTGCGTCAGATTTGAGACGGCGCCCTCTTCTCGTCCGCTGCGGTTGGAAACGAACACCACGGTCTGGCCATCACGCAGCCAAGCTCCGGCGCCGCTGTGGAATCCGTCAGACGTGATCGGTCGCGGCGGCTCGCTTCCGCCCAGGTCGTGCACCCAGAGGCGGATTCGTTCGACCTCGCCCAGCCCGTCGCCGTCGTTGCGCGGATTCACGGCCGGGTCCGGTGGTTTGTCGGGCTCGCGGTCGTAGGCGGTATACAGCAGCCGCTCAGCGTCGGGCGCCCAGGCAAACGTTCGAAAGAACGCATGCGTGGCCAGCCGGCCGTGCGGCGCCTGCGCGAGATCGATCTCGCTCCGCGTTCCGTCAAGTCCGATCAGGACAATGCGGTCGGTCTCGTCCTCGGATTCCACAACGGCGAGGCGGGCGCCATCCGGCGACCAGGCAATTGAAGGTCCGCTGCCGGGAATCCCTCCGGCCAGCTTCTCGGCGCTCAGCCGCTCGGCATCGAGGATCCAGATTTCGCTCGACGTGCTATTCGCTTCGACGTCGGGAACGGCAACGGTATAGGCAAGGCGCCGACCGTGCGGCGCCCATAGAGGCCGGGTGGCCGTCGGCGCTTCGAACAGGGCGCGAATTGTGGGGTGGTCCAGTTCCACGACCGACTCCGCAGCCATTGGCTAGGGGAAGGCCACGCGGCCGAAGCCGTAGCAGCGCGGGCAGCGCGGCGGGCGGCCGCTTCGGCGGGCAGGCGGGCCGTCGGGATCGATGCCCGAGCCCTCGCACACGGGGCAACGCCGTGAGAGGAGGCGCTTCAGCAGCCGCCAGAACAGCCCGGAGATTCGACCGCCGCCGGTATAGCCCGGCGGCCTTGCTTGTTGGCCGGGTCCCACGGCGCTCATGCCGCCGCAACGCCCCGTCGCAGCCCGCGGCCCGGCGTGGCGCCCGTGTGACGCCCGTGGTCAACCACGACCTCACCATTCACGATCACCATGTCGATCCCATCGGGGTAGTTCGTTGGGTCATCGAAGGTCGCGTTTGACTGCACGCGCGGCATGTCAATGAGCACCAGGTCGGCGGCCATGCCCGGCTGGATGAATCCGCGGTCGATCAGGCCGAAGCGGCGGGCGGGCGCCGAGGTCATGTGGCGGATCATCTCTTCCAGGGACAACGCACCTCGCTCGCGCACGAAACGTCCCAGGAAACGCGGGTACGTGCCGTAGGTCCGCGGATGCGGCGCGCCGCCGGTCAGCAGAGCGTCGGTCGAGCACATGTGCGCGGGATGCCGCATGGCCATCTCGAAGTCGGCGTCGGTGGCCGAGTTGTGAATCACCGCCGCCACCACGCCGCGTTCGGCGATGACCAGGTCAACCAGCAGGGTTTCAGGCCCAATGCCTCGCTCCGCGGCAAGATCGGTGATGAAGCGGCCCTCCATGTGCCTGTTTGCCGCCGATGGGACGCTGGCCAGGCGCAGGTTGGAAAACTCCGTGTGCCGCGCGCTGTCAGGGCTAATCATTTCGGCCTCGATGCGCGCCCGGACTTCAGGATTCTCAAGTCGCACCAGCATCGCCGGTACCCCGCCGTCGAGTGCCCAGTCGGGGAACGAGAAGTGCAGCAACGTGCTGCCGGCCGGCCAGGCATATGTGTCGAACGTCACCGAGACGCCAAGGTCAGTAGCGCGGTCCGCTTCAGCCAGGTTGACCCACCAGCTGTTGTCGAGGCTATTGAAGTGGGAGATGTGAATTGGACAGCTAGCGCGGTAGCCGATTTCCAGCGTCTCGCGTATCGCCATCCGTCTCCCGAGTTCGGAACGCATGTGCGCCACATACGGAGCGTTGTAGCTCCCGGCCACCTCGCTGATCGCGACTAACTCATCGGTGTTGCTGAACGAACACGGGGCGTAGTCGAGACCCGTGGAGAGCGCCGCCGCGCCATCGCGCATGGCGTCGTCCGTGATCTGGCGCATCTGTACCAGTTCCTCGGGCGTGGCCGGACGGTCTTCCCAGCCCAGGACAGCCGCACGCACGCATCCATGGGGCAGGTGATGGGCGACGTTGACCGCCACCTTTCGGTCAAAGCTGTCCAGCCAGCCGCCAACGGTCTCCCAGTCGCCGTCCACATCCGGCTGGCCGTTGAGCGCGTCGAAGTAGTCGAGGAAGGCCTGGCGATCCGCGGCCGCCAGCGGCGCGTATCCGATGCCGTCCAGGCCGGTCAGTTCCGTGGTGATGCCCTGCCGCACTTTCGGCTGATGATCCGGGCGGTCCAGCAACAGCAGATCCGAGTGGGTATGCACATCAATAAAGCCGGGTGAAACGGCCCTTCCGGCGGCGTCGATCTCGCGCGTGGCACGGTCTTCGACTCGCCCCGTGGCCACAATCATCGAGCCATCCACGGCTACGTCGCCGCGCACGCCGGGGGCGCCGGACCCGTCCACAATCAGGGCGTCGCGGATGCAGAGATCGTGCATCAGATCATCGGGCGGATTCGCGCAGGTGCGCGGCATCGTAGTCGGCCGCGGTTCCGGCGGCGAACGCTTCCAGACGACGCACGGCCTCGGCCTCGGCCTCCGCCAGGAATTCGAGCGCAATGTTGGAGCCGAAGATGCGACGTCCGACCGACGCTCGGGTTTCGGCCTCGCGGGAAGATTCCGCGGCGTTTACCTTCAGCCCGTTGAGGGCGACGATGGCCCGGCGTAGTTCCCCGAGCGGCAGTCCAGGGTCGATCGTGCTCACGCCGGCCGCCTTGCGTTCGAGCAGGCTGGCCTCCGCGATGGTGTCAAGACTGTCGGCCCGGAAGTCGGCCAGGCATCGAAACGCCGTCGCGAGTCCGCGCGGAGGTTCGGGCGAGCCGGCCTCGATGGCCCAAGACAACCCGCCGATAGCCGTGCCCTCGCCCTGGACGGCGTGCTCACCGAGCCGGGCCACGAATACCTCGTCGGCCGCCAGGTGGGTCAGATAGCCGGCCACAAATGCGGCCTGAGGTTCCGCTAGCGACGCCGGGTCGCTGAGATGCGGGTAGGCATCAAACAGTCGACGGGTGGCCGTTCCCCAAGTATCCGGGTCTCGAAAGCCGTAGAAGTGGGTCGCCTCGCGGGCGGCTTCGTTGCGAGTGCGGGCGTCGGGCGCGATGGCTCCGGCGTAGTAAGCCGGCAGTGAGGCGCGCAGGATGTCGCCGAGCGCGTCAGGCGCTTGTGGCAACGCCGCGAAAGCCACCCGCATGTGAGCTCGCTGTGTAGCCAGAGACGTCCCTCGCCCCGGTTCGCTGTCACAATGCCGCCAGACGTGACGATTGTAGGAGGCGCGCCACGTGGCCATTCACTCCGGACACACCGGAATCGTCGTTCAGGACTTGGACCGGGTCGGACGGTTCTACAAGGAAGTAATCGGCTTGCGTGAGGCGCGCCGGATGAGCCGCGAGGGCGCGGTGCTGGATGCGCTGCTGGGCCTGAACAATGTGCGCTTAGAGGTCATGTTTCTTGGAACGCCGGACCGACCGGCGGCCATTGAACTGTTGCAATATGTCCGCCACCCCTCGGCGCCTGTCCAGCGCCAGCCCAACACGCACGGTCCCAACCACGTGCACTTCATCGTGCACGACCTGGACCCGATCCTGGAGCGCCTTGAGGCTGCGGGTATCGAGTCGATTGGAGGCCCTGTCGCCTGGTTCGATACCTGGACGCGGGTGCTCTACACCCGAGATCCCGAAGACAACATCGTGGAACTGACGGAGATTCCCGAGGGGCAGCCGATTCCCTACGCGCCGGAAGCAAGCTGAGGGGCGCGCGCCTTACAGCGGGCCGCCTAAGGCTTGACCTTGCGGCTTGTCGTCCGCTGTAGACTGAGATTCAGTCACCAGCTGGGCGGCAGGAGTGCAACCATGACCGCCGAGCCAAACCAACTGAACTACGAACGCCGCCTGAGCCAGGTCGAGAGCACGCTTCCGCACCTGGCAACGAAGGCCGACCTCGCTGAGCTCAAGGCCGAATTGCACAAGCTCGAAACCCGTCTTGTTCGCTGGATCGCCGGCCTCGGACTTTGCGTGGTCGGCACCCTGATTGCGGTGCTCATCGATCGATTCGCTGGCTGATCACACGCCGCCTATCAGCGAAAACCGCGGAGCACTGACCGACGACGGCGTTCGCTGTCTGTTCTCCTCACGCAAGCCCATAGACCCGCTTCGGGCCTGCCGACACCCAGGCGATGCGGTCCGGGATGGGCCGAAGTGTGACCCCTTAGCTCCTCAGCGGCCGTACGGGATCGCCTCAGTTCCCAGGCGCCGCGATGGCCTCGGCGCGGCCTGACTCCATCGAGGCCAGGACGGCGTCCTGCACGGCGGTAGCCTGCGCGGCCAACGCGGGATCGAGCGACTCGCCGCGCGTGAAGGCTTCCACCGCTCGAACGTGACCGGCGAACGGTCCTTCCAGGTCGAGCGGGGTGGAATCCGTTTTGTCGAGTCGGACAGCCGCGGAGGCTCGCCCGTCGGCGTGGATCGAGCCGTTGGCCCCGATCAGCATGGCGCGGTCGAACGGCTGTCCGCCGGAAGACGCCGCGCCAACGTCCAGCACCGCCGTGAGCCCGCGTTCGAACGTCAAGATCGCCGTGACGTAGTTGGGTCCATTCGCGCCCACGGTCTGGCCCGCGGCGTAGGCCGTCACCGCCGGTCGACCCATCAAATCGAGCACGGCAACCAGCTCGTCAATCAGGGCGCCCGGAAGTTCATCAGGACCAGCCGGCGCCCAGCGCGTCCAGCGCAGAAAGCGCGGCGAGCCGATTCGCCCCGTGTCCAGCGATGCGCGCAGCAGGCTATACGGCGCGCGGTGGAGGGCGGGCGCCAACACGCTGACACGTGATCCTCGCTCCGCCTGCAGTGTTGATAGCCCAGCCGTCCCGTCTACGGCCGACGCGAACACCGCGCGGGGAATCCCCGCGTCGACGGCCGCACCGCGTCCATCGGCAGCAGCCAGCACCATCGCCTGCGCGTCGGGGCGCTCGTGGCCGACGATGTCCAACGACGGCGCGCCGATCAGCGCCTGTACCAGGTCCGGGTCACCGGTGGCGCGGGCGGCCAAGATTAAGCGCATCGGAGATCCAACGTTGCTGTTCTTGTACGGCTAGTGTGACCGCCGGCGGCGTTCTTCTGCAAGCCGCCGCCCACAGCCATTCAACAGCGTCTCCGTGGGCGTTGAGCGGTCTTGAGCTTGATGCCGTCCAGTTCGGACTTCCGGCAAGCACCCTTAAACGACCGGTGGGGGCCGTGCGGCCCCCACCAGGCGGATTACGGCGTCAAGCCGAAGCTATGACTTGATGCCGGTCAGCGCAATTCCGCGCACGAACTGCTTCTGTGCGAAGAAGAACACGATCACGATTGGCGCCACCGAGACGATCGATGCCGCCATCAGCATCTGGAATTCCGTTCCGTATTGGGTCCGGAACCACCGGATGCCCACCGCCAGGGTCAACTTCTCAGGCGTCTGGATGAAGACGAACGGTTCAAAGAACTCGTTCCACTTGTTGATGAAGTTGAACACCGCCACGGTGGCGATTGCAGGTTTGGAGAGCGGAATTACGACGCGGAACAACACCTGCAGCAGGTTCGCGCCGTCAATCTCCGCTGCCTCATCCAACTCCACCGGCAGGGTTAAGAAGAACTGCCGAAGGATGAAGATGTAGAAGGCTTGTCCCCAGAGGTCCGGCAGCGCCACCGGCCAAAGGCTGTCGAGCAGCCCGACCGTGCGGAACATGATGAACTTGGGAACGATGGTCACGTGACCCGGCAGCATCAGGGTCGCCAGGATCAGCACGAACAGTTGGTTACGGCCCGGGAACTGGGTTCGCGCGAAGCCGTAGGCCACGAAGATGCTGATGAAGGTTTGCCCGAACATGCCGAGCGCGACCAGGATGAGCGAATTCACGATCCAGTTCGCGAACGGCCCCGTTTCCCACATGTCGATGTAGTTCTGCCAGATCCAGGGATCGGGCCAGATCTGCGGCGGCTCTTCAAAGAGCTTGTCCAGCCGCATGAACGACGTGCGAACCATCCACAGGAACGGGATGGCGTACAGGAAACTGCCCAGCCAGAGAATCAGGTACGTCATCACGCGCCCACCCACGCGCATCGCGCGGATGCGGGCCGGCGTACGGATGCGTACCGAGGTCGGCATCCCAGAGGGATCCGACGGTTCTACGGTTACCGTTTGTTGCGCCATAGTCCCCCCTAACTGGCCCTTTCACCCTCGTAGTACACCCAGCGACGTGCGGTCAGGAACTGCACGATCGTCAGGAAGAGGATGACGAAGAACAGAATCCAGGCGATGGCCGAGGCGTAGCCCATCTTGAAGAAGCGGAAGCCGTTCCAGTAGAGGTACAGCAGGAGGAACAGCGTCGCGTCGGCCGGACCACCCTCGGTGATGATCAGGGCGGCGGTGAAGACCTGGAAGGATCCGATAACCGCCAGCACCATCGTCAGAAAGATCTGCGGCGTCATCATCGGAATGGTCACGTGGCGGACCTTGCCCCACCAGCCCGCGCCATCGATTTCCGCAGCCTCATAGAGGTGCTGGGGAATGCCCTGCAAGCCTGCCAGGTAGATGATCATCGTGGTCCCGACAGACCAGAAGCTCATGATGATCAGTCCCGGCATTGCCCACCGGGTGGACCCAAGCCAGTTCGGCGCCTGGATGTCCAACGGCGTCAGGAAGATGTTCAGGAAGTTGTTCAGCAGGCCGTTGGGCTGCAACACCCAATACCAGAGCACCGCGGTGGCAACACCGGTGGTGATGGATGGAAGGTAGAAGCACGTGCGGTAGATCGCGATGCCCTTCACCTTCCGGTTGAGGAGCCCGGCCACGATGAACGAGATGATCAGCACGCCCGGCACGTGGAAGACCACGTAGTAGGCGGTGTTGTACACACTCTGGACGAAACGGGTGTCCTCGCCGGACAGCAGCTGGGCGTAGTTCTCAAATCCCAGCCACTTGATGTCGCCGACCAGGCGCCACTGCGTGAAGCTGAGGAAGAACGAGAAGAAGAATGGCCCCGCAATGAAGACGATGAAGCCAAACAACCAAGGGAGAATGAACAGGAACCCTTGGGTCTCCTTCCATGTCCAGCCCAGAATGCCGCGTCTGCGTCTGACTGGTGTGGGCGCACTGGCCATGTCAGTTGCGGTCATCGCACCTCCTTCAATTCCGAGCGTCAGGCCCCATTTTTCGTCAAAGGCCGCTCGGCCCCCAATAAACGGCGCCCGCCAAAGCGGTGGCGGACCGTACAGCCACCGCGGCACGCGCGTCAATAGATGTGCGCGAATTCTACGGGGACAGGCGCCCCGGGGACATTAGGGAATCGCCGAAGTCTTAGCCGACCAGCGGATAGTTGAAGGTGGCGCCGGCGGCGCCGGCGAAGGACCAGGATTCTTCGTGCCCGGCGCGACGCACAACCAGATCCGGCACCTCCGCCGAGGATGTCGAATCCCAGGCCGCTTCTGCATTGTCGCCATAGATGAAAGCGGCGGCGCTCCAGAAGGTCTCGCCCGTGACTTCCGATATGAGCGTTGCGCGCAAGTCGCTGGCCGGATTGCCCGGTGAGCGGGCGGTGAGGAGTCGCGCGCCCGGAAGCGGGGCAAATGCGGCCGTCAGCGTCGCCGGGGGAGCGCCGTTGACCGGCACATCCAACCGCACCTCGGCGCCCTGCTCGGCTGGCCAGGCCACAGCCTCGCTCAGATGAGCGTATGCGACGTTCTCCGGCAAATGCGGCGGCGCTTCCGGGCCAGCCGGCCATTTGGTGCACGTGCCCTCGTGGTGAAAGACAACATGCGCGCGACGCGCGACTGGCGATTCCAGGCGCGTCAAGACGATAAAGTACCCATCGCGCGCCAGCACCACGCGGCGGGCGTACACCGCCGCGTACGGCCCTTGCTCCCAGTGCACCTGGGCGTCGGCGATCCCAAAGTCATTGCTGCCCACGGGGCGGTATCGGCGAGCCTCGCCGGTCGCCGGCGGCTGCTCCTCGCCCTCAAGCAGGATCGTGGAGTGACTGAGGGTGTGCCGGTACCACGAGTCGTTGATGGCGATGCCGTAGCCCGGCGTGCCCAGGTCGGCGCCCCAACGCCGGCCGCCACCGTAGATGCTGAGCGCCAGCTTGTCGGCGTGCCCGTGCCCACCGCCGTGCGGCCCGTACTTGAGGAGCAGCTCACCCGGTGAGCCGGTCGGAAGCTCCGGCCGCAACACGGCAAAGCCACTGGCCGACTCGTTGGACTCGACCAGCGGCGGTGCCACCGCGTCCGATACCTCGTCGGGTCCATAGAGCAACGATTCGACGTTTGACCTCGGCATCGACCGATACGCGCGCGCCAGCACTGCTTCAAACTCCGGCGCTCCGTACCTCCCCGCGGCCATTTCGTAGAAGCCGGGGCCGTTGGGAATGCCGTGCCCCACTTCGTCGGTGACGCGCGAGTGGTACCAGCAGTCGTTAATCGCCGGCACGAAGTCGTCCGGATAGGCGATCCGTAGCGGCGCCTCGAACATGCGGCGCATGGTCGGGTTGCCGACTGGGTCGCCCGAAAGGCCTTCGCGCGCCTGCGCGAGATACAACACCGCCCCCAGCGTGTAGTAGTGGTAGCTGGAGGCGCCCTCGTACCAGTGACCGTCGTCCAACACCCCACGGGCGAGCTGATCGGTTAGGCCGTAGGTGTCGTCGATAACGGTGTTCACCAGCGCCTCGTCGCCCAGCGCAGTCCCCAGCGTGGCGAGCGCGGCGTTGAGCCAGTTTTCGTAGTTGTGGATGCGTGGCGTTCGCTGGGACTCGATATGCGCGGCCGCCGGCTCCAGGAGTCGCGTGCGCAGGAGGTCTCGGTCATTTACGACGCCCGGCCAGATCCAATGGCAGGCCCAGGCAATTGGAATCGCCCAGACCGATTCGTCGAGCGCGGAATAGGTGACCTTGCCGACGCTGGGATCGTTGCGTGGACTGCGGACGTCCGGGTAGATGGCGGCGTATTCGGTGAGAATCCGGCGCGCCGCTTCCAGGTGCGCGCGGTTGCCTTCCAAGCGCCACAGCAGCGCCAGGCGATAGGCGCGTTGCGCCATCCGGCGGTTGGCCGTCCAGAGCCAGGAGTCGTCGAACGGTTGGCCGGACCAGACGCGGCCGTCGACCGGACAGGCGTGCTGAGTCGGCGTGTGCTCCTCGAAGATCAGTTCGGCCGCGTGGTCTGGGCAAAAGTAGGAGTGGTAGTAACCGCCGTTGCGGGCCACCGGTCGCAGCGGGCTGGCCAGGGCCGCCGCCGCCTCGTCGCGGAGTTCTTGCATGGCGGCGGCAAAGGCCGGCGATTCGTGACGCGACAGCGCGCGCTCCAGCGGACCCTCGGGCAGTCCCAGTTCCCATCCGGTCACACTGAACCCCCATCCAGGCCGTAGGCGGCCACTGTCTTGCGGGCGATTCCCGCCCAGTTGAGCCCCGCGTCCAACTCGCCGGCGGACCTGACCGAGATCTCGGGATCGAGCGCTTGGGCGTCCAGCAGCGCCTGCCGCAGCGCCGCTGGATCGTCCGGGTCGTATAGCACCGCGGCCTTGCTGTCGCCGACCAATTCGGGCAGACACCCGCGGCGCGGCATCACCAGCGGCGTCCCGTGGCCCAGCGCCAGGATGGCCGAGCCCGAGGTCAACGTGTCCAGGAACGGCAGCACGAGCACGTCAGCCGCAGCCATTACCAATTGGACTTCTTCGTCGGCAATGTGGCGCAAATGGGCGACCACGCGCTCGTCGTTGATCTCGGTCGTGTGCAGGGGTCCGTGATAGTTCGCGTGCAGCGCGCCGGCCACCAGCAGGCGCAGGTTGTCGCCGTCCAGCGACCCGAACTCCTCGATGAGCCGCTCAACGCCCTTGTACGCGCGGATGTTCCCAAAGAAACCATAGACGAACGCGTTGTCGGGAATGTCGAACGCCCGCCGCGCCTCCGCGCGCGTGGCTTCCCGCGGATAGGCATCCGCGAACGACCCGTGCGGAATCACATGCACGCCCCAGCGTCGGCCGAACCGACGCCCCAGCACCGACTTCGCGTACTCGCAGTGACAGATCACCGAATTGGCCAGCGTGGTGACCACCCGGCGCGCCACCTCCCCGTGCGAGGCGCGCAGCTGCTCGTGCGGAACGACGTTGTGCATGGTCCAGACAATGCGGAACCCGCGCAGCCGCGCCACCACCAGCATGGCCGCGAACGCCAGCAGGCGCAGCACCGCCAATACCGGGTTCGGGTGCTCGTAAAACGTCGGGTTCCAATTGAAGTGCACGATGTCGTACGGACGCGGGAACTTCCATACGAACCCAAGGTTGCCCGAGCGCTTGACCTCAACTCGGACCCGGTGTTCGGCCAGCGCTTGCGCCAGCAGGCCGGCGTAAGGGTTCGAGCTGTCCAGTCGCCAGTTCAGCGTGGTGGCGCTCCAGAAAAACACCACGCGCGCCACCGGGTTCGTTACCCCGTTGGTCTCGGCCAGGGTCATGCGTCAACCGGCCGATGGCGACGACACGGCCAATTGAGACGCGCGCCGCCTTCAGGCGCCGCGAATGTCACGGTTGTCCCTAGAAGCCGATACCAGCCGATGAGGCCTTGCTTGGGTTGAGCTTGAAGCTGCCGCTTCGTTCCTGGCCACAGCCCGAGGCCACGGCGACGGCAACGATAAGCACAACGGCGGCAAGCATGCCCGCAACGCGGCGGACAGATCGAGTCTTGACGGCTCTTCGCATGTGAACCCTCCCTACCACGCTGCCGCAGCCTACCCGTTCGGCTGCGACGATTCACCGAGCTCGCGAGCGTAGGCAAAGATTAGCGGGGTTCCGCCGGTATGCAGAAATACCGCGGTGTCTTGCTCCGAGAGATCGCCGCTGCGTATGTCATCCAGCAGAGCGGCAAACGCCTTGCCCGTATACACGGGTTCCAGAAAGATCCCCTCGGTTTCAGCCACCAGCCGAATCGCATCGAGACCCTCCGGCGTCGCTTCCGCATAGGCGGGGCCGACGAAGGCCTGCGAGTTCCAAATGTCCTCGGCCCGAACTCGCACGTCCAACCCCAGGAGTTCCGCGGTGGCGTTGGCCATCCCCGCCTGTTGGGCGGTGCGACCGCCGTCCACAGCTAGCGGGCTGAAGCCACGAATGGCGTAGCCCGCGCCCAACGCGCGGTTGCCGAGTTCCAGCCCGGCCTGCGTGCCGCCGCCCGAAGCCACGTAGAGGTGGGTGACGTCCGCACCCAACGGCTGCGATTGTTCGTGGATCTCCAGAACACACTCGACGTAGCCAATCGAAGTCAGCGGGCCGTAGTCGATCACGTAGGGCTTGCGGCCCGCGGCGCGCAGTTCGTCCGCCGTCGCGGCCAGGTCGGCTTCGTGCCCGAACATCCCGTCTCGGCCCGTCGGACGCACGTCGGCGCCCAGGATGTCGAGCAGCAGCCGGTTGCCCTGCAGCTCATCGCCGTGCGGCCCCTGGTTCAGCACCAGCACCACGTCCAGGCCCGCGCGCCGGGCCGCCGCCGCGCACTGGCGGGCATGATTGGACTGCATCACCCCGCCGCCCCACAGCAGCACGTCGCAGCCCTGCTGGAGAGCCGCGCCGACTTCGAACTGGAACTTGCGGTTCTTGTTGCCACCGAGACCGTGTTGCGTCAGGTCGTCGCGCTTCATCAGCAGCCGCGGTCCGCCCAACCGCTTGGTCAGATTCGGCAGGTCCAGCAGGGGCGTAGGCAGCTCGGTCAGGTGAAAGCGCGGGAGCGAATCCAGGCGCTGCCGCAGGTCGGTCGCTGTGTACACGGCTGGCGCCTGCGCCATCGGAACACTCTCTCCCGGGTCAGTCGAAGACGGTTGAATCGGCCGTCAGCCGCAGCCTACCCCTCAATCGCCGAAATCGCAGGCGTCCGGGCCGGGCCCGACCCGACCAATGCGAGCGGTCCAAGGTTGAATCCTGGCCGGGGGCCGCCTACAGTCTGGAGTCTGGACCTTTGGGCGCGTAGCTCAGCTGGTTAGAGCGCCACGTTGACATCGTGGAGGTCAGAGGTTCGAGTCCCCTCGCGCCCACCATATGCGCCGTCGCGTCGCGCGTCGTGACGGACCACGTCGCGGTCAGTACCGCAGAGGAGCCGGGTTCCAGCCGCGCTTCTCGCGCCAGTCAGCGCCGTAGTCCGCGAAACGACTCAGCCCCAAACCCCGGATGTCGATGCTCGACTCGCCGTGCAGCACCAATTCGCTCACGACCTTGCCCGTGGCCGGCGAGATTCCGAAGCCATGCGCGGACGCCGTGACCACAACGTAGTTGCTCGGGTAGTCCAGGATGTCAATGATCGGTCGATAGTCCGGGGCCTGCTCCACCACCCCCGCCCAGCTTCGGATGACCGGCGCATCCGCCGCTCCCGGCAGCAACTCGGCGAGCCGCCTGGCGATATTCCTGATGAGCGGCGTATTGGGCTTGCCGGGACTGGTGGTCAGGTTCACGTCGGTCCATTCGTGGGCCCCGCCGCCGAAAATCAGGTTTCCACGGACGGCCTGGTGTCCGTAGAGCCCGTTCCCCACCAGGGCGATCGGGAAGCGCGGCTCCACGGGCGCAGTCGCCAGAATCTCCACCCGTGCCGGCGCCACCGGAACGTGAACGCCCGCCAACTTCGCCAGCAGCCCGGTCTGCGGCCCGGCGGCGCCGACCACCACGTCGGCCGCGAAGTCGCCGGCCGTCGTCTCGACCGACGTGACCCTATCGTCGACGATCCGAAGACCGGTAACGGTCGTGTCCTGGTAGAGCCTGCCTCCCAGGTCTTGTAAGGCCCACGCGTACGCCTGGACCGTGAGCTGGGTATTGGCGTGACCGCCATTGGGGAAGAACAACCCGCCCAGCGTCCGCACGGTGATTCCCGGAATCATGTCCCGTATCTCCGGCGGCTCCACCAGCGCCACGTCGATGCCGTGACGCATTGCCACCTCCCGCTCCGCCAAGAGGTCGCCCATATCCTTCTCGGTTACCGCGACCTGGAGTCTCCCTTCCTGTACGAATTCGGTCGGATGGCCCAACTCCTCGTCCAGCGTCGCCCACATCTCCGTGGCTTCCACGGCCATCGGGATCAGCAATGGCTCGTCAACCCGCTCGCTGACCATCCCACCATTTCGCCCGGAGGCCTCGCCCCCAACGATCCCCTTGTCGACCACCACCACATCCCGTCCCGCCCTGGCCAGGAAATAGGCTGAACTCAGGCCGGATACCCCAGCCCCGATAACGACGACGTCAGCACTATCCACGGGCATGCTTTCGGTTCCTGCCACCCCTTATTCCAGTACCGGGCTTGTTGGGCTGAACCATTTGGCCCATTCCCTGCGTACCTGATCCGACTCTTCGTGCGACCACAGCACCCGCAGTGGCAGCGGCCGGACGGGTGGCCGGTAGGACATCAAGGGCATGTCGGCGATGTCGCTTCCCGACGCCTCGGCAAGAAGCAGCGCTACCTGCTCGCGGCAAAGCCGTCCCTGGCAGTGGCCCATGCCTGCCCGTGTCAGGCGCTTAACCTGGTCCGGGTTGACCGGAGCATCCGGCGCAAGCGTTCCGAGGCTGCGGCCGTCCCGTCGCTCCGATTCCCATTTCAGAAACCGCGGCGGCCGTAGGCCGATGAGGTCCTCACGGGTGACCTCCTCGCATGGGCACACGGGCACGTCTGATCCGCCGGCGTTGCGCAGAGCCCGGAGCCACCGCGTCCAGTTCGCGCAAGCGTCGTTCGGATTCGAGTCGATGGCCACCGCCTGAAGGTCACTTCGCCGGGCAGTCGCCTCCGCAGTGTCGATCGCGCCGAGCGACTCGGCCGCGGCAACCCCGGCCAGGCGGCCCTGGTTTCGTGCAATCTCGGTGTCGAGGACCATTCCGTCATGGAAGCCGGCGGCATCTCCGGCAACGTGCACGTCTCTGACGCTGGTTCGCATGCAGTCGTCGTGGACTGGCACGTATCCCCCGAGCTCAGGCTCAAAGCCGACGTCGCACCCCAGGAGACTTAGCAGCTCAACGCTGGGCACCAGGCCGATCGCGAGGCAGACCGTGTCGGCGGAGATTTCCTTCTCCGTGCCGGCAACGGGCTCGCTGTTGTCGTCAATCTTCACCAGCCTGACCGACTCGATCTCACCGTCACTCCCGACCGCCTCCTTGACGGTGTGGGAGGTATAGAGCTTGACCCCATCGTCCTGCAGCGCCGTACTCAGGGCCCTGTCGCCGCGTGCGGACTCGGATACGTCCACGACGGCGGCGACCTGGATTCCGCGGTCCAGCGCCATCCTGGCGGTGTTGAGACCCAGGTTGCCGGCGCCCAGCACCACCATGCGTCGTGAGGCCAACGCCTGGTAGTGGTGCATCAGTGCATGCGCCCCGTTGGCCCCCATGGCCCCAGCCAGATTCCACCCGGTGAAGGCGACGCCCAGGTCCCTGGCGCCAGCCGCCACAATCAGCCTGTCGTACTTCATCAGCCACGACTGCTCGTTGTCGGCCAAACCGAGTTGCGGACCATCGAGAATCCGGCCGGTTTCCGAATTCCGAAAGGCGCCCCACACACACGTCCCAAGCCGAACGTCCACTCCGGCCTCTTCAGCCTCGGCCAGGGCTTCGTTCGCCGCGCCCACCCGTTCCAGCATCAGGGCCCTGTCGTGCAGCACCGGATTGAATCGCTGGCCGAAGAACTGCGGAACGTTCAGCGCGGCCATGGCCTGCGGGATGGGGTTCTCGTCGATCAGCGTGACTTGCACGCCGGCCCTGGCCGCCTCGACAGCGGCGGCCGTCCCCGACACTCCGGCCCCTACCACCACCAGCGGTCTGGATTCCATGTTAGGTCCGCCCGCCTACGCCGAAGCCACTTCTACGTCCGGTTTCCGTGATTATGCGCGTGCCCGGCGACTTTGCGCGGCGCTAAGGTTCCAACCGGCAGAGCATCCCGCAGGGACCTCGTGTAGTCGACGCCGAACCCGCAGCATGTGCCCACGACCTGGGCGCCCATTTCCACCCAGGTCTCGGCTTCGCGCGTCAACTCCTCCGCGGACTCTTCGTTGCTCACGCTGCGGTCCTGCCAGGTCGCGAGATAGTCTTCCCTGCCGGCATCCGGATAGACGATGACCGGCCCGGACCATTCGTCAAGCACGACTTCGAGCGCCCGCGTCGACTCCGCGATCCGGCTGTGGAACACGCCAAGCACGTCGGGCTCCAGCGACGCAATCTCATTGACGCCGTCGGCCAGGCTCTTCGTGTCATCGACCGGCCGCCAACTCTCCGTCCACAGGGGCATGCCGATGCCGGTGCTGTAGTCACGGTCGCCGCCGAAACTCATTCGCACCGCCTGCCCGTCCTCCGCGACAGAAGCGGTAAAGGCCACCCAGACTGGCAGCCCCGTAGCCTTCGCTGACTCTGCGGCGATCGCCCGGGACTCGTTGTCGGCCCACAGGTTCTCGATCAGGAACAGATCCACCCCGGACTCGGCCAGGATATTGGCCTGCTCCTCGGCGTAGGCCCTCAACTCCGCCGTCGAAAGGCTGGCGCCATATCCGTAGCCGGTTCCCCCCAGCAGAGTCCCCGTCCGGCGGTCGCGGATGGGGATGCGGCACGAGATGGAACCGGCGATGCAGACCGGCCGGTCGACGCCGGTCCGGGCAATGGCGTCGTGCGCTGCGTCCACGGCGCGCACGTTGACTTCTCGCACCAATTCGCTGTACCCGGAAGCTTCGAGGGCGGGGCGCAGGGTGTTGAACGTGTTGGTGGTAATGACATCCGCCCCCGCCTTGATGTACCGCTCGTGCATCTGCCGCACCGTTGAAGGGTGCGTGTAGTTGCCGGGACCGCACCACGCGGCCGGATCCATGGGCACACCCATCGACTGAAGCTCGGTTCCGATGGCCCCATCGAGGATGATCACCTCGCCCTGATCCAGGCGGCTCTTCAGCGCCCCATAGTTAGCCATGCGTGTTTCTCCGTAGCGGCTACTACTCCATGCAGCATATTCCTATTTCGAGCTATCAGGACAGAACTGACGCCCCGGAATCCACCAGGCCCACTACGAATCCTTCAAGACCTGCTTACTTCCCGTCGGATTGACAGACGGCCGAGGTGCTGCGGTTGGAATTTCGGCCACTGAGGTCTCGATGACGCCGATTCCGGCGTATGCGGACTCTCAGGCGAAAGCGGTCCATTCCAGGAACGCATTCTGGTTCGTCAACTCCAGGCCATGCCTGCCCGACCGATGGCTCGAAGCCGGCATGGCCAGCTTCGTCCCACGTTCCCCAGAAATCGCAGTAAAGTGCTCCTTGGTCCACCAGCACCACTTGATGCGGCACGCGAAAGCTAGCGCCAATAGCCCGGGGCCTGGCGGCTGGGGCGGTAGCTGCCGCTGTGCTGGCAGCGTGCGACGCGAGACCCAACGAAACCGTCGTACTACGCCTTACCGCGCGCGCGACGAACGCCGCTCCCAGTCAGCCGGCGTCCGCTGCGGACACGCCCGATCCCGGCCGGCCATCCAGCCTCCGTGAGCCGGTGAGTCCCGCTACCACCCTCGCAGCCGCACAACCGTCTACCCCCTCCCCAACGGCTACCCCGGCCGCCACCCCCACACCGACCCCATCCCCTGCGCCGTCGGCCGCAGTGGAGATGGACGGCGTTCGCGGCCGGCTGCTAGAAGTGATCGACGGCGACACATTCACCGTCAGGATACCGTCGGGCGAGGCCACGGTTCGCGTCCTTGGAATCGACGCCCCCGAGTTTGACGACGCCGGGCACCGGCACCTCGCCGAGGAGGCGCGCGACACCCTGCGCGCCCTCATTGGCGATGGCCCTCTGCGGCTGGTAGCCGACGCGGAGCCGGAGGATGCCGGTGGCCGCCTGCTCCGGCATGTCTACAGGTCGGACCGCCTGCTGGCGGCGGAACTGGCACGCCAGGGCTGGGCGCGGGCGCTGCCCGTGTCACCGAACCTGGCGCAACGGGAAGCTATCGATCGCGCCGTCGCCGAAGCACGCGCGGGCGATATGGGCATGTGGGCGCTTGGCGCCGCTGACATCTCGCTAACCGTCGACAAGGTCGGAGAAGTCGTAACGCTCACCAACGACGGACCGACTCCGCTGGACATCGGCGGCTGGTGGCTGTTCAGCCTGCGCGGTAAGCAGGGCTACCGCTTCCCGCCCGGGACCACGATCGCCCCCGGAGCAAACCTCACGGTCGTCTCCGGCCAGGCCTCAGGCACGCACCGCTTCCAGCAGCGCAACGTCTGGAATAACTCCGACCCAGACCCCGCCGAACTGCGGCGCTCCGACGGACGAATCGTCGCCGTCTGGGATGACTCTGAATCCCAGATGACCGGGCGCTGACTTAGCGTCAACCGCCAACTTGAAACGTCGTTCTCGTAGACCGCTTCTACGCAGGCGCAACCCACGACTCTGCGAAGGCTAGGAAGGCGCTGGTGATTGGTTGAGAGCCCACCTGGCGTGGGAATACCTCTCCAGCGATCCGCTCGCCGCCGATAGATAGATGCGCGTCGGACGCCGACATGAGAACCGAGAAGACGTCCATGGCATCTTGTTCGCCCGGTTGCGCCAGCCGCTCCACGTGGAAGGGCGTCGCCAGGTCGCTCCAGACCGCGCGGACGGTCACGTCACCGGCGCTGACGGTCTCGGTCCAGCGGCGCGGAAGTTCGTCGATGAAGGTAAAGCCTCCTGCCGTGACGATCGGCAGGTCTACAAGTCCCTTCAGGTCCCGGTAGAGCGGGCTGCCGCCCAGGTACCAGTCGAGCAACCAGTTGGCCAGCTTTGGGTTGTCGGTGTAACAGGCGTTGCGCGGGTCAGCGGCGTCGGGGTCGGCCAGCACGAACACGGCATGGCCGGGGCCGTGCGGGCTGAGCCTGAGGCGAAAGTGATTGACGAGAGCGGCGTCGGGACCGCCCGCGTAGGTTTGCAGGCGCAGGATGTGATTCTCGCCTGCAATGAGAATCCGTCCGGGGTTGTTGATGGGGCGCTCAGCCATGGCGTGACCCGGTCGGGAGGCGCGCCCAGCGGCGAACGGCTCCTGCGAAGAGCAGTGCGAGCGGCATGGCTACTACCGCGCCGGCGGCCATTCCTGCATACGCGCCGCGCATTCCGCCGTTGAGCGTGGGATCAAACGGCCCGCGCGGGTCGCCGCTTTGCAGCCCGATCAGTCCTCCCAGCACGCCGCCCACAATGGCGACGAACGCGATGAGACAGATCGAACCTCCGAGGGCGGCCAGGCGCAGGCTGCGCGTCACCTGGACGGGTCTCGGGACCTCGCAGGCGTACGGCGGCGTCCTCCGTGACGGAGGGCTGCACGGCGGCGGGCTGCCACCGCTCGTCGTGCGCGAGCGGCGTCGGCCTTCGGTGGTGCTTCGGTATCAACGACCGGTGGATTGGGAATGACCTGCCAGAAGTTGGCGACTTCGGTTTCCCATGCGTCAAGAATTCGGCGTCCGAGTGCGCTGCCGGTGGCGTCAACGTGTTGCGCGATGAGGCTCCGCAACTCTTCGACGGCCTCAGGCGTGGCCACGCGCGCAACGCTGACCAGTTCCGGATTGAAGCGCTTGAGGAACATGTCGCCGCGTTCGTAAATGTAGGCCGTCCCGGCCGACATGCCGGCGGCGAAGTTCTTGCCCGTCGGACCCAGAACCACGACGGTCCCGCCGGTCATGTATTCGCAGCAGTGGTCGCCGACGCCCTCGACAACCGTTTGCGCCCCGCTATTCCGGACGCCGAAGCGTTCGCCGGCCCGGCCGGCCACGAACAGGCGGCCCGAGGTGGCGCCGTAGAGGACGGTATTGCCCATGATCACGTTGTCTTCAGGCGCGAAGGCGGCGCTGTCAGGCGGACGAACGGTGATGACGCCGCCACCGAGCCCTTTACCAACGTAATCGTTGGCCTCGCCAATCAGGTCCAGGCGCAGCCCACGCGTGACGAAGGCGCCGAAGCTCTGGCCGGCAGTGCCGCGGAAGGTCAGGCGAATGCTCTCGTCCGCGATCCCGTCCTCAAAGCCAGCGCGCACGATCGCGCCGCTGAGCTGCGCACCTACCGCGCGGTCGGTGTTGGCGATTGGAAGCTCAAGTGCCAGCGACAGGTCGGGCAGCGCGGAAAAGTCGAGGTCGTCGATGATCTTCGTGTCCAGGTGCACGTCGTGGGGCCGGTCGTTGCGTTCGCGGTGGCGGCGCAGCGGCGACACGCGGGTTTCGTCGGGCGGGACCAACAGGTCGTGCAGGTCAAGCGCGGCTGCGCGGCCGGCGTCGAGTTCGGGGTCCGGCTCAAGGTATTGGACCTGGCCAATCAGGTCGTTGAAGTGCGCCACGCCCAGGGTAGCCATGATCTCGCGGACGCCTTGGGCAAGGTGCATGAAGAAACGGACGACGTGTTCCGGCTCTCCGGCAAAACGTTCGCGCAGGTCGGCTCGCTGCGTGGCCACGCCCACGGGACAGGTGTTGAGGTGACATTGGCGGGCCATGATGCAGCCCACGGCCACGGCGGCCACGGTGCCGAAGCCGAACTCTTCGGCACCCAGAATGCCGGCGATGACCACGTCGCGGGCGGTCTTCAGCCCCCCGTCGGTCTTGACCAGGATGCGGTCGCGCAGGCCGTTGCGCACCAGGACGTGCTGCGTTTCGACCAGGCCGATCTCCCAGGGCACGCCGGCATTCTTGATTGAGCTAATGGGCGA
Source organism: Chloroflexota bacterium (assembly GCA_022820025.1). Classification (GTDB taxonomy): domain Bacteria; phylum Chloroflexota; class UBA11872; order UBA11872; family UBA11872; genus UBA11872. The sequence continues at coordinate 70,125 of JAJEGF010000083.1, read as the reverse complement.
GGCACCGGTGCCGCCGTCGTGCCCGCTAATCAGCACGTAGTCCGCATAGGCCTTGGCGACACCGGCGGCGATGGTCCCGACGCCTGACTCGGCGACGAGCTTTACGCCGACCGCGGCGTTCGGGTTGGCGTGCTTCAGGTCATAGATCAGCTGCGCCAGGTCCTCAATGCTGTAAATGTCGTGGTGTGGCGGCGGCGAAATAAGGGGAATGCCCGGGATCGTGTGACGCAGGCTGGCGATGTAGGGCGACACCTTGAGCGCCGGCAACTGCCCGCCTTCGCCGGGCTTGGACCCCTGCGCAATCTTGATTTCAAGCTGTTCGGCCTTGGAGAGGTAGAGCGGCGTGACGCCAAACCGGCCCGAAGCAACCTGCTTGATGCGGCTGTCGGGTTCCTGGCCGTTCTCGTCGGGGGTGTACCACGTACGGTCCTCGCCGCCTTCGCCCGTATTGCTGCGCGCGCCCAGGCTGTTCATGGCCTTGCTGAGGGTGCTGTGGGCTTCGGGGCTCAGGGCGCCGACGGACATGGCGGTCGTGGTGAAGCGCCGCACGATGGTCTCAATCGGTTCGACGTCGTCGATCGGGATCGGATCGCCCTGTGGAACAAACCGGAGCAGGTCCCGGATGGCGTAGGGGTCGCGGCTGTTGACCACGCTGTCGTAGGCGTCAAAGTCCTCGCGGTCTCCCGTTCGGATCGCGCGGTGCATAGCCTTGACGAAGGCAGGGTTGGCGGCGTGGAACTCGCCGTTGCGCCGGTAGCGCGCCCAGCCGATATCGGCCGGCTCCGGCGGGGCCTCGGGCTCATACGCCTCCGTGTGCCGGGCCAGGACATCTGCCGCGAGCTCTTCGAAGCCAATGCCGCCCACCCGCGACGGCGTTCCGGGGAAACACCGATCAATGACCTCATCAGCCAGGCCTACGACTTCGAAGACCTGCGCGCCCTGATAGCTGCTGAGAGTCGAGATTCCCATCTTGGAGAGCACCTTGCGCACCCCATCCTCGGCAATGCGCAGGTAGGTCTGGCTTAAGCTCTCGGACCCGTTGGCCGCGACCGGCGTCAGACCGTCGACGGTGGCCAGTGCGAGGTATGGGTTGACCGCGCCGGCGCCGTAGCCGATGAGGGCGCACAGGTGATGCACGTCCCAGGCTTGCGCCGTATGCACCACGATGCCGGCTTGCAGACGACGCCCGGATTCAATCAGGGCAAAGTGCAGCGCGCCCACCGCCAGAGCAATTGGAATGGCCGCTCTGGTCCGATCCATCCCGCGGTCGCTGACGATCAGGATGCGCGCACCGTCGTCGATAGCGCTCAGCGCCTGCCTGACCAGTTCGTCCAGCGCCAGTTCCAAGCCGGCTGGACCTCCTGCCACCGGGAACAGGGCGTCGAGCCAGGCTGTGGCGAAGTCGGGATCGTCCAGCTTGTCAATGCGCCGCAGATCTTCGTCGCTGAGCAGCGGCGACTCCAGGTGCAGCAGGCGCGCGGCTTCCGGCGTGGGCACCAGGAAGGTGCCGCGCTTGCCGAGGCGGGTCATTAGCGACATCACCAGTTTCTCGCGCAGCGGATCGATAGGCGGATTGGTGACTTGCGCGAACCGTTGCCGCAAGTAGCTGAAGACGGACGGCTGGAATCGCGACATGACCGCGAGCGGCGCGTCGTTGCCCATGGAAAAGACCGGGTCCATGGCCTGGAGGGCCATGGGTTCGAGGATGTGCGTCAGGTCCTCGCGGGTGAAACCCAACGCCCGTTGCCAGCGCTGCACCTCGGGCCCGGCCAGCCCCTTCTCGTTCCCATCCAGATCAACGCTGAGCGATCGATCGATTGTGACGCGCTGATCGTGAAACCATTCGCCATACGGCTTGTTCTCGACAAACTCGCGCTTGGCGGCATAGTCGGTGAGCAGGCGGCCGGTCTCCAGATCGACCGCAATCATGCGCCCGGGACCGAGACGACCCTTGGAGACGATGTGTGCGTCGTCAATGTCAATAACGCCAACTTCCGACGCCATGAGCACCATGTCGTCGTCGGTCACGATGTAGCGGGCCGGTCGCAGGCCGTTGCGGTCCAGGGAACCACACACCCAGCGCCCGTCGGTGAACGCGAGGGCGGCGGGACCGTCCCACGGCTCCATCAGGCAGGCGTGATAGGCGTAGAAGTTCTTCAGGTCGGCCGGCATCTCGCGCGCGTCGCGCCACGCCTCCGGCACCAGCATCATGGCGCTGTGCACCAGGTTGCGTCCGGAGTGGGTAAGCAACTCGAGCACCTGGTCCAGGCTGCACGAGTCCGACATGGCGGATCCAACGCGGTCCGTCATGGGCCGAAGGACGGCTGTGTCCGCCCCGAAGAGGGGATGCTCCAGCCCTCCCTCGCGGGCGAACATCCAGTTGCGGTTGCCGTCCAGCGTGTTGATTTCGCCGTTGTGCGCCAGCATCCGGAACGGCTGCGCCAATTGCCAGGTCGGGCTGGTGTTGGTGCTGTAGCGCTGGTGGAAGACCGCCACCGCCGTGCGGTAGCGGGGGTCGCTGAGGTCCGTGAAGAAGTGGCCGACTTCGGTTCCGACGATCAGGCCCTTGTAGACAATGGTGCGAGATGAGAGCGAGACCACGTAATGCGCATCCAGAGACTCAGCGCGCAGACGGCTCTCCAACTCCTTGCGGGCCAGATACAGCCGCTGCTCGGCGGGCAGAAGCTCGCTCGAATCCTGGTTGTCGACAAGCAATAGATGCTTGATGTCCGGCATCGACAGACCGCCGGCCGTGCCCAGCACGTCGCGGTCCAACGGCACGTCGCGCCAGCCCGCCACGCTAAAACCGCGACGCGCACAGATCGCTTCGGCCAACACCTGCGCGCGATGCGTGCCGCGCGGGTCATGCCGATCCAGAAAGAAGACCCCCACGGCCATCCGGGCCGGGTCGACGCTGGGCCACCCAACGTCCGCGTAGACGCTCGCCAGCAGTTCGCGGGGAAGCTGGGTGAGAAGGCCGGCGCCGTCGCCGGTACGCGCGTCGGCCGCAATTGCGCCTCGGTGCGTCAGCGACGCGACGGCCTCAAGGGCCCGCTCCACGATCTTGTGCGAGCGGCGTCCCTGGATGTCGGCCACGAAGCCCACGCCGCACGAGTCGTGCTCATAGCGCGGGTCGTACATGGGGGCCAAGGCAGGAATCCTCTCGATCGGGCAGTCGGTGAGGCGTCTAGCGCGTAGCCGCGAGGTTGGTGATGGGTAAACGTGCGGCGCGCCCAAGCCCGGCGTGGCGGGTCATCCGTCGATGGGTATTCATCGGCCTTCTGGGCGTTGCAACTCTCAAGCAGCGGCCGACCCGACGGAACTCACCGTGCGAACGGTATGCGCCGCCAAGGCCAGCGTCATGCGGGTTCCGCATAGGGTAGCGCATGGAGGCATTCCGTGGGCCGACCAGCCGTCGATTTCAGCAGGCCCGATGCTACGATCAGGCGATGCGCGCCTGACTTTGTGCCATGTTCCGCGTGCTTCTCTTTGGGATGTTGGTCGCGACCATCCCGTTCCTGATCTACAGCGGGATGCGGCGCCGGCTGGCGTATGCCATCTCGGTCACGGCCACGATTTACCTGATCGTGATCGGACTGCGGGTACTGACCGGGTTCTGGTGGTTCCGGGAGGAGTTGCAGAACACAATCGGCGCCATTGGAATCATCGTGTTAATCGCTTCGGCCATTTATATGGCGATGCGGCACTATGGCGAACGCGCGGTGCGACGAAAGCTGGCCGAGCGCGCCGAGTCGCCAGACGCGCATCGGAGCCTGATCGATAATGTGCGGCGCTCGCTTCGCGAATAGCCGACCTCCAGGGAGCAGCTTGTGGCCTTCACCATCAATGAAATCCCCGTGCATTGGGACGGCGTGGCGCCGCCCGCGCGCATGCCGCCGTGGCAGGAAGTGGTCTGGATCGGCATACCCGGTTATCCGCGGCGCCTCTGGTTCATTTCCAAGACCGGGATGAGTTGGCAGCAGCGACAGCGCGAGGAAATCATCCGTAAAGGTCGTGAGCTTCTGATGCGCGAACGCGCGGCAGGCGGAGACGCCGCGACCTGATCCGGGCCCGCCGTGAATCTCCAGCTTGAAGGACTGGCGGCGGCCGTCACGGGCGGCAGCGAAGGCGTAGGCCGCGCCATCGCGGAAGTCCTCGCCCGCGAGGGCTGCGATGTCGCCCTCGCCGCCAGACGGCGCGACGTCCTGGAGGACGCGGCGCACGACATTGCGCAGGAGAGCGGTCGGCGCGTTCTCCCGATCCAGGCTGACCTGAGCCGGGCGGACGACGCCCGGACCTTCGTGGCCACGGCCGCACGCAGCCTGGGGCGACTCGACATCCTGGTAAACAACGCGGGCGGGCCGGGCGCCCACCGATTTGACGGCGCCAGCGACGAGATCTGGCAGGCCGACCTGGACGTGAAGCTGTTCGGCGCGATTCGGTGCTCGCGGGCGGCGCTGCCCTATCTGCGGCGCGCCGGCGGGTCCATCGTCAACATCACCTCCACCGGCGGGCGCGAGCCGTCGCGGGCGTCGGTTCCCACGTCCGTTACCCGCGCCGCCGGCATTGCGCTTACCAAGGCCATGTCCAAGGAATATGCGGACGCCGGAATTCGAGTGAACACCGTCATGCTTGGGTCGATCCGCAGCGCGCAGTGGGAACGTCGCTGGGAAGCCACCGGCCGTCAGGGCACGCTGGAAGACTTCTATGACCGCGCTGGAGTGGCAATCCCGCTCGGCCGAATCGGGCGGCCCGAGGAGGTGGGGGACCTGGTGGCCTTCCTAGTGTCGTCGCGGGCGGCGTATATCACCGGGGCGGCCATCGCGCTTGACGGCGGCTCAAGCAGCACGATCTAGTCCACGCGCCGGCCGCTCCTGGGCGGCAACGTCGCAGACGGGCGGTGCGCGTCGCGCCTAGAACCCCTTGGCCAGGTCCACCACGTTGTTCAGCGGGTCGCCGCGAAGATACCGGCGCAGGTTGTCCGTCACGAATGGAACCACTCGCTCGCCGCGACGCGGCGACGCGCCGGCCATGTGGGGCGTCATGAGAACGTTTGGCAGGTCCCAGACTTCGCTGTCAGGCGGATGCGGCTCCTGTTCCACCACGTCAAGTCCAACGCCTCGCAAACGGCCCGCGCGCACGGTCCGGATGAGGGCCGCCGTGTCGACACACGGGCCGCGGGCCACGTTGATGAGATACGCGTCGTCAGGCAGCGCATCAAACACGGCTTGGTTGACGATGTGATGCGTCTGCGGTGTGTAAGGACAGCACAGCGTGAGGACATCGGTCTCCGGGAGCAGATCGAGCAAGTCCGACACCGGGTGAACCGACTGGAGGGCGTCGTCCGGCTCGCCGACAACCAGGTCGGCTCCTCGGACCTGCATCTCAAGGGCGTGAAAGCGACTGGCGACTGCCCGGCCAATGCCGCCCACGCCCACGATCAGCGCCCGCTTCCCGGCTACCTCGTCGTAGTCGTAACTGTTGTCCCAGCGATGCTCGGCCTGCCGCAGGGCGGAGTAGTGAATCCCGCGGGTCAATGCCGTCAACAACGCCACCGCCGACTCGGCCACGTGCGACGCCAGCAGGGCACGCGCGTTGGTGACGAGGAGATGACCGTAGCGGTCGGCGCCCAGCGCGGCGAGGGAGTCGATCCCGGCGCTGGCCACCTGCAGCCACTTCAGGGACGTGCCGGCGTCAAGCACCTCGGGCTCCACCGCCGCGCCAAGCACGACCAGCACTTCGGCGTCCCGAATCTCGGCGACCGCGGTCGTGACGTCGGAGGCAAATGCGAAATCGTGGTCCGGGAATATCGCCGGCATCTCGGCCCACTCGTCCGCCCAGTGGCTGGGCATGTAAATGAGAATCTTCATGTTCTGCGACCCTTTGGCGGGCGCCCGCAGTGTAGAGATTTAGTCGGCATTACAGGCAGGGCGCGCTGCTACACTTCGCGCGCTTGCCGCCCGGAGGGCTGGAGCGTGGCCGGTTCGGGCGTGTCCAGTCGAGACGAGTCAGGCGGTGGGGCTCGGCGACTCATGGCGGCTGAGGTCCGGTGGACCTGTGGTCCAGACGACCTGCCGTTTCAGACCACGGCCGAATTGACGCCGCCGGACGCGCTGATCGGCCAGGAACGGGCCGAACGCTCGCTTGAGTTCGGCGTGGACATTCGCAGCCGTGGATTCAACATCTACGCCGCCGGTACACCGGGCACCGGCCGTACCTCGATGGTCATGGCGCGGCTGCAGGCTGAAGCTGCCCGACGCCCGACGCCGGACGACTGGTGCTACGTCCACAACTTCGAGGACAGCCGCCGACCGCGCGCGCTGCGCTTGCCGGCCGGTCAGGCGCCAACGTTTCGCGCCCAGTTGCGCGAGGTTGTGGAAACGTTGGGTCACGACCTGCAACGCGCGTTTGACACCGAGCAGTACCAGGCCCAGCGGGATGCCTTGACGCAAGCCGTGCAGGCGGAGCGGCGCCAGGCTTTTGGCGCGTTCGAGGAGCGGACGTCGGCCCGTGGCTTTGCCCTGAGTCAGTCACCGGTGGGCCTCAGCGTCGCGCCGGTTGCGGACGGCCGTCCCATGTCGCCGGAGGTGCTGCGCGGTCTGCCTGAGTCTGAGCGTGAACGCATCCAGGCGACCCGCCAGGAACTGGAAGACGAGCTTGCGCGTCTGCTCCGTCGACTTCGACGGCGCGAGCGTGCGGCACGCACCTCGCTGAACGACCTGAATGCCGACGTGGCGCGCAGCGTGGCGAAACCGCTGCTCGACGATTTGCGCGACGAGTATGCCGACTTGCCGGACGTGAAGGCGCACCTGGAAGCCATTGAGGCGCACGTTACCCGGCATCATCAGAACTTCCTGGAGTCCGGCGAGACCACGCTGCCCACGCCGCGCCCGGGTCCTGCGCCTGATCCCTACTTGCCGTACCGGGTGAACGTACTGGTCACGCACCGGCCCGGCATCGGCGCGCCTCTCGTCCGCGATACGCACCCCACGCATCCGCACCTGTTCGGCCGGGTCGAGACGCGGACGGAGTTGGGTGTCAGCGTGACCGACTTCACGCTCATTCAGCCGGGCGCCCTGCATCGGGCCAACGGCGGTTACCTGGTGCTGGACGCCAGCGATCTGCTGCAGTCCGCCACCTCCTATGCGGTCCTCAAGCGAGCCCTGCGCAACGAGCGGATCCGAATTGAGAGCGCGGCCGAAGAGCTGGGCCTGCCGTTGGCGGCGCGTCTGGAGCCGCAGCCGATCCCGCTGGATCTCAAGGTGGCGCTGGTCGGTCCTCCCGACGTGTACGCGCTTCTCTACGAGCTCGACCCCGACTTTGGGCAGTTATTCAAGGTTCTGGCGGAGTTCGAGACAGAGATCGAACTGAACGCCGAGAACACGATGCGCTACGCTCGATTCGTCGCCGCTCGCTGCGTCGAAGAAGACCTGCAGCACTTCGATCGCTCAGCGGTGGCGCGAATTGTGGAGGAGGGGGTGCGGCTCGCTGGCGATCGCACCAAGCTCTCCACCCGCTTCGGCGACATCAGCGACATCGTGCGTGAGGCCGAGTATTGGGCGCGGCGCCGCGGGGCTGATCTGGTTACCGAGGAGGACGTCTGGGCCTCGATCGACGAGCGTGTTCGCCGGTCGAACCGGCTGGAAACCCAGCTTCGCGACCGAATGGCCGACGGCACGGTGATGATTGACGCGGACGGCTCCGCCGTCGGTCAGGTCAACGGTCTCACAATTGTCGGCGTTGGCAGTCACGACTTCGGGCAGCCCAATCGAATCACGGCGCGGGTGTTCGCAGGACGCGACGGCGTGATCAGCATCGATCGCGAAGCCAAGCTGTCGGGGCCCATCCACGACAAGGGCGCCATGATCCTGGCCGGGTTTCTGAATGGCACGTTCGGCCTGGACGGCCCGCTGACCATGAGTGCCAGCATTGCGTTCGAGCAGTCGTACTGGGGAGTCGAGGGCGACAGCGCCTCGCTGGCGGAACTGTTGGCGCTGCTTTCGGCGCTCTCCGACTACTCCCTGCACCAGGGAACGGCGGTTACCGGGTCAGTGAATCAGCACGGCGACTTGCAGGCCGTGGGCGGCGTGACGCAGAAGATCGAAGGCTTTTATGACCTCTGCCTGCGGCAGGGACTTACGGGTCGGCAAGGCGTGCTGATTCCAGCGAGCAATGTTCGCAACCTGACGCTGCGATGGGACGTCGCGCGAGCGGTCGACGAAGGAAAGTTCCACGTCGACGCCGCGGCGAACGTTGCCAGGGCCGTGGAGGTGCTGACCGGCCGGTCCGCCGGCGCACCGGACGCACTGGGCCGCTTTGCTGCAGATACTGTCTTCGGTGCCGTGCAGGCTCGGCTGGACCAGTTCGCCCGTCGCTGGCACGACGGACCGCCGCACTAGGCGCACGCAGGCGGACATTTCGATCACACCAGAGCTCAAGGGCTTGATTGGATCGTACGTTGAGCGTATGATTCGAGTGCCTGATGATACGTGAGACTGACGATTACGAGTGACGCCAGTGCGCAAGCTGCCGCTGAACTAGCGGTGCTGGGTTCACGTCTCACGCGCATTGCGCAACGCTTTGCCAAGGCTCGCGAAGCCACTCTGGGGCTTACGCAGCCGGAATACCGGACGATGCGCGCTCTCCGCCGGCGGGGCCCGCGCCGCATGAAGAACCTAGCTGATTGGCAACTGCTCAGCAGCCAGACCATGTCGCAGACGGTGGACCGTCTGGTCGTGGCCGGGCTGGCCACGCGAACCGAGGATCCCGAGGATCGTCGACATCTCCTGATCGAAGCCACGCCAGCCGGGCTGGAGAGCCTGGCGGCATATGAAGCCGCCTTTGTGGAATATCTGGAAGGCGCGCTGGACGAACTCGACGAGCCCGAACTCGCGGACATTGCGCAGGCCGTGGTTCGACTGAACGCCGCCATCAGCGCCAAGCGCGAGGCCGGCTATTTCGGCCATCGCCGAGGGCACGCCCATGCATAGCACCGCCATCCTGACTCGACTGATTCGATATGCCCTACCCCACTGGCGGCTGAGTTTGGCCACGTTGGCCGTGACCTTGGTGGGCACGGTTGCCGACCTGGCGATTCCAATGTTTCTTCGGGAGGCCGTCGACCAGGGGCTCAAGGAAGGCGCGCAGACGGTTCTTTACGTCGCCGCAGGTCTGGTTGTCGCGTTTACGGCGTTCAAGGGGCTTTCGCAGTTCGGCCGCCAGTTCATGGCCGAGGTGTTGAGCCAGCGGGTGGTCTTCGCCATCCGCAATCAGCTTTACATGCACATCCAGGGGCTTTCGTTCCGCTTCCACGACCAGACCCGCACGGGCGAATTGATGTCGCGGACGACGAGCGACGTGGAACGCGTGCGTCGCTTCGCGTCGATGGGCATTTTCCAGATCGTGCAGATCTTCCTCGTAACCGGTGGCGTGGCGGTCATCCTGTTTGTGATCGACTGGCAGCTTGCGCTGCTGTCGCTATTGATCGTTCCGGTGCTGGTCGGCATCGCCCTTTCGTTCGCCAAGCGCATTCGGCCGCTGTTTCAGATGGTGCAGGAAGCCTGGGCGGACGTGAATGTGGTGGTGCAGGAGAACCTGGCCGGAGCGCGCGTGGTGCGCGCGTTTGCCCAGGAAGATGCTGAAGCTCGCCGCTTCGCACCGGTCAACGCCTTACTCAACGACCGCACGGTCACGGTGATGCGCATGTTCGCCATGCGCGCGCCGCTCTTCAACGCCATCCTTGGCGCCGGGCAGGTGGCCGTGCTCTGGTTCGGTGGCTGGAAGGTGATTGACGGGCAAATCAGCCTCGGCATCCTGGTGGCGTTCAATACCTACCTCCTGCTTCTGATGATGCCCGTCCGCATGCTGGGCATGACGATCAACAGCTTTGCCCGGGCCGTCGCGTCCGGAGAGCGCATCTTTGACATCCTGGACGAGCAGTCCGAGGTGATCGAGTCGCCTCATGCCGAAGCTCTGACGAAGGCCGAGGGCCGTGTCACATTTGAGCGCGTTGGCTTTCAGCATGAGAGTCACGCGGTTCTCAACGGGATCAACTTCGATATCGCACCCGGTCAGGCCCTCGGCATCGTGGGGGGCACGGGCTCTGGCAAGAGCTCCATCATCAATCTCCTGCCCCGCTTTTACGACGCGAACGACGGGCGCGTGCTGGTCGATGGCATTGATGTTCGCGACCTGACCATTGATTCGCTGCGCGCGCAGATCGGCATCGTCCATCAGGAACCCTTCGTCTTTGCCGACACCATCCGCGCCAACATCGCCTACGGCCGACCCGATGCCACCCGCGAGCAGGTAGTCACGGCGGCGCGGCTTGCCCAGATTCATGGGTTCATTGAGACGCTGCCCGATGGGTACGAGACAGTGGTAGGCGAGCGTGGTGTCACCCTGTCCGGTGGTCAGAAGCAGCGCGTCGCGATCGCCCGCGCCCTGGTGCTGGACCCGCGCATCCTCATCCTGGACGAGTCGACCTCGAGCGTGGACACCTGGACCGAACGCGCCATTCAGGACGCCCTGCGCGAGGCGCAGCAGGGCCGAACCACGCTGATTGTCAGCCAGCGCATCCGCAGCGTGCGTCACGTGGCCGAGATCATCGTGCTCGACCACGGCTCGATTGTGCAGCGTGGTCGTCACGAAGAACTGATTGAATCAGACGGCCTCTACCGCGAGATGTGGGAGGCCCAGGAAGCCGAGGCCGAGCGACTGCGCCGCGAAGCGGCCAGCGTCGGCGCCGAACCCACCCCCGTCGGGAGCCCGTCATCATGATGTCCGGCCGTATGTCCCTGGGCCGCTTTGAAGGCGACGCCGCGGCCTACAACCCCCAGGTCACCCGCCGCCTGCTCGCCTATCTGGCGCCGCACAAACGCATGATCGCCGCGGCCATTGTGCTGGTGTCCATCGGGTCCGGCGCCAATGTGGCCGGACCGCTGCTGCTGAAGATGGGGATCGACGAGGGAATCGAAAAGCGCGACTTCGACACGCTGAGCACCATCGGCGCGGTCTACCTGCTCACGTTGTTTGTGATGTGGGCCGGCACCTACTTCCAGGTTCGAATCTCGGCCACGATCGGGCAGGCCAGCTTGCTGCGGTTGCGCAACGACCTTTTCGCAAAGCTCAATCGGCTGTCGTTGTCGTACTACACCCGACATCCCCTGGGCGCCATCATGTCCCGGATTACCAACGACGTGGACGTGATCAGCGAGTTCGTGACGATGGGGGTGGTCTCGCTGGTCACCGACGTCTTCATCCTGATCATCATCGTGATCATGATGTTCGTGCTGGATGTCAAGCTGGCGCTGGTCACGCTGACCATGCTTCCTGTCATGTGGGTCGCGAGCCGCTTCTTCAGCGCCAAGGCGCGCAACGCCTTCCGAGATGTTCGCAGCACCGTCGGCGATGTCTACGCCAACCTGCAGGAGAGCATCGACGGCGTTCGGGTCACCCAGTCGTTTGGCCGTGAACGCACGAATGCCTCGCGTTTTCGGGACACCAACCGGGCCACCATGCAGGCCAGCGTCCGAGCCGGCGCCATCGTGTCCGGGTTTATCCCGGTGATCGACACGATCTCGGCGGTCGCGACGGCCTTGGTAATCGTGGTTGGCGGCTCCCTGGTCGTCGGTGGCGACACGAGCACCGGAACGCTGGTGGCGTTCATTGCACTGGTCGCGCGCTTCTTCCAGCCCATTCAGCAGCTCACGCGTTTCTACAACCAGTTGCAGTCCACCATGGCGGCCGGCGAGAAGATCTTTGAGTTGATGGACAAGCCGGAAGAGATCAGCGACTCACCGTCGGCCATCGAACTTCCGCCGATCACCGGCCGCGTGGAGTTTGACGATGTGACATTCGCCTACGACGGGGCCGACGTGCTGCGCGATGTTTCCTTTACCGCCGAACCTGGCCAGCGTGTCGCCCTGGTGGGACCAACGGGCGCCGGCAAAACCACCACGATCAACCTGCTGGCTCGCTTTTATGACGCCGACGCTGGCGAGGTTCGCATCGACGGCCACCCAATTCGGTCGGTGACCCAAAAGTCGCTGCGTCGCCAGCTAGGCATCGTGCCGCAGGACAGTTACCTCTTCTCCGGCAGCATCTATCAGAACATCGTGTTTGGGCGTCCGGATGCGTCCGAGCAGGAAGTGATCGATGCCGCGAAGGCCGTGGGCGCGCACGACTTCATTGAGGAACTGTCGAACGGCTATCAGACCGACGTTCGCGAACGCGGCGCCCGGCTCTCCGTTGGGCAACGGCAGCTCATCTGCTTTGCTCGAGCCTTGCTGGCCGACCCCCGCATCCTGATCCTGGACGAAGCCACATCCAGCGTGGACGCGCGAACTGAGCGAGCGATTCAAGCGGCGTTGGAGCGTGTGATGGAGGGCCGCACGTCGTTTGTGATCGCCCATCGCCTGGCGACCGTGCGCGGCGCGGACCTGATTCTTGTCTTCCAGGACGGCGAGATCGTGGAGCGTGGGGCGCACGCCGAGCTGTTGGCCCGGCGCGAACTCTATTACAAGCTCTACACCACGGGCTTTCCCGGCAAAGATCAGGTCGAAACGGCTCCGGTCGAGCCGACCATGCTCGTGCGCCCCAGGTGGGGCCGATAGGGGCGCCGATCGATTGGGCCCAGGCCCGACCCGAACGGATGAACTAGAAGAACATATACCGGAGCCAGCTGTACACGTACCGGGCTCCGTGTCGCCGCAACGAAATATGCGACCGCTCGCGCCGGCTGGCGTACTCGTGCGTGGGGACCTCGGCGACTCGGTAGCCCTTGCGCAGGAACTTGATGATCATTTCCTGCTCGGTCGTCGTGATGTCTTCCTGCAGGGTGATCGACCTGGCAGCCGCCAGGTCAAAGGCCCGAAAGCCGCTCTGCGAATCGGTCAGCCGAACCCCGAAGCGGTAGTTGATGCCCAGGGTGATGATGTCCTGCCCCATCATGCGCAGGAACTTGTCGAAATCGCCGTGGAGTTCGTCGCTGCCCCCGCGCATCCGCGACCCGGTGGCGTAGTCGGCTTCTCCGTTGGCAACTGGCGCAACCAGGGCTGGAATGTCGTCGGGATCGAACGACATGTCGGCGTCGATGGTCACCAGGATGTCGCCCGTCGCGCGCGCAATTGCCTCCCGAACGGCGCAGCCCTTCCCGCGTCCGGCATCGAGATACACAGGAACCTTGAGCGCTTCTGAAATCTCTCGAGTGGCGTCGCTGGAGTGCCCGTCCACCACAAACAGGTGGTCGGCGTGCGGCCGGCAGCCGGCAATGATCTCCTCGATCGTCTCGGCTTCGTCCTTGGCCGGGATACAGACCGACACCTGTCGGTCGTTCATCGGCATTTCCTGCCACCTCCCAGCTGTGCCGCGCGAAGCGCCGATCATAGTCGGCCTCGCGTCAAAACCCTTGACGCGGGCGAGTTTGCGGTCTCAGGTCGATTAATCCTGCGGCCCTTAGTGTCCATGAATCCGGTTTGCGCCGGATAATGACCGCGCGTACTTCGAAACGCCGTGCGATGAGGAGTTGGAGATGACCGCGAACGCAGGCGATGGCAACCCGTTTCTGGTCACCGGCCGCTGGTACCGCGGCAATCTGCACATGCACTCCACCAACTCGGACGGAGCCAAGTCACCCGAGGATGCGGTGGCTTGGTACCGCGACGCCGGCTACGACTTCGTGGCGCTGTCGGATCACCACGTCGTCTCGGACACGACGGCCTACGCCCGTCCGGGCTTCGTGACAATCCCGGGAATCGAGATGCATGGTCTCGACCCTTACACCGGCGAGCGCTATCACATCCTGGCCACGGGTGTCAGCGGCTTCGAGCGCTCCAGCGAATCGTGGGGGCCGCAGGAGGCCATCGACCGGGTCAACGCCGGCGGTGGCTTTGCCGTCATGGCTCACCCCTACTGGCTTGGCCAGTCCGCCCACGACATGTTGGAGATCGAGGGCTTTGTCGGAATGGAAGTCTTCAACTCAGTCTGCGACGTCACCCGCGCCAAGGGTTTTTCCGGCCAGACCTGGGACGAATACCTGCTCCAGGCCGGCTTGACGTGGGGGTTCGCCACCGATGACTCGCATTGGAAGCACGGCGCCCAGGGCCGCGGCTGGGTGATGGTCCGCACCGAGGACTTCACGCCCGCGGGGCTGGTTGAGGCTATGCGTCGCGGGCACTTCTACTCGTCGATGGGACCTGAGATTCTCGACTTCCAGGTGGATGACGCTGAAGTCCGGGTGAAAACTTCGCCCGCCTCGCGAATCAGCTTCATCGCTGCGCGTTCTCGCGGTTCAAGTCACCTGGCCGGCGCCGAGCCGCTCACGGCCGCCGTCCACGAACGGCGCGGCACGGAGGTCTACGTTCGCGTGGAGGTCGAAGACGCCTCGGGCCGGATTGCCTGGTCCAACCCAATTCTCATCTGACTGACGCGCTGCCCGCCGCGACGGGCGGCGAAAGGACGAGGGGATCAGGGCGCCGCGGCTCGGACAATGGCTGCGAACTTGGCGGCGTCCAGGCTGGCGCCGCCCACCAGCGCGCCGTCAATTCCCTCGCGGCCGAGCAACTCCTCGCAGTTCTCCGGCGACACGCTGCCGCCGTATTGGATCCGCACCCGCTCGGCGGCCGGGCATCCGTGGGCTGCCGCCACGGTGTCTCGAATCCAGCCAATAGCCTCCTGCGCCTGCGCGGGCGAGGCGTTGCGCCCCGTCCCGATGGCCCAGACAGGCTCATAGGCAATCACACTGGCAGCCGACTGCTCCGGTGACAGCGCCTCGAGCACTGCCGTGATCTGTGTGCGCAACACCGTTAGCGTCGCGCCGGCATCCCGTTGATCCAGTGACTCGCCCACCGCCACGATCGGGGTCAGGCCGCCGGCCAGGATGGCCAGGGTCTTGTGCTGGACGTCCAGGTCCGTTTCCCCGAACAGTTGCCGCCGCTCGGAGTGGCCGGCGATGGCGTAGGAGGCCAGGCCCGTCAGCATCGGGACGGAAATCTCTCCCGTGAAGGCCCCACTCGATTCCCAATACACATGCTGCGCGCCAACGCCAATCGGAGTTCCTTGAACGGCCTGCGCCACGGCGGTTAGCCCGGTGGCGGGCGGGCACAGGACTACGTCGACTTGCGCAAACGGGAGATTCTCGGCCGCAACCGCGCGAGCCAGTTCGGCGCCGTCGTGAGGCCCCGTGTTCATCTTCCAGTTGGCGGCCACGATTGGCCGGCGGGCTTCAGGTGAGGTCATGCCGCGAGGCTCAACGTTCGGAACCACGTCAGTGTAGTTGCGTTTAGCTCGCGTCCGGCGCCGGCAGGCGGCGTCCGTGAAACAAGACAGCCGCGATAGCCAACGAAACGAGGTTCGCCAGGGCCCCGATGGCCAGCGGCAGCCCCGGATCGATATCGATCAGTGTTCCCGCGACAATCGTGCCAGCCAGGATTCCGAAGCTCCACAAGGCATGGACGAAGCCGACAACGCGCCCGCGTTCCAGCGGTGCCGTGCGGTCGCGCACGACGCCCAGCACCAACACCGACATCGTCCAACCGGTCACCACGCCGGCGATCCCCGTCACCATGAGCACCGGTGTCGACTGCCAGGCCAGTGCCGCGACGAGGGCAAGCACCAGTTGAAGGCCCAGCACCGCGTAGACCGGAACGGTCCGTCCAGCGCGGTCAGACCAGTGGCCGATCAGGAATTGGCTGACCGCCGCCAGGCTCATGCCCACCGTCCCGTATAACAGCGCCGGCGGCAGCACGCTGGCTGTCGCGCGAAACATCAGCAGCGGCAGGGCAAGACTCCAGATGCCCCAGAACGCGGTAGAGACGAAACGCAGCCCGCCCATCAGCCACACCTCGCGCCGCATAAGGACGTTCCAGGTGCCCTGGTCGGTGCCGCCAACCGGACGCGCCGGCCGCACGTCGCGCAGGTATCGGAGCGTGATGACCGCCGGCACGAGATTCAGCCCCAGTCCGACCAGGGCGTAAGCGGCAAAGCCGAACCGCTCAACGACCGGCCCGGCCACGGCTGAACTCGCGGACATGCCGATCGTCCCGCCCAGGAAATAGGCGGCCGTGGCCACGCCGACTGACTGGCGGCTTGCGGCCGTCAACAGGTAGCTCTGACCCGATGTCGAACGCATGCCATGGGCCAGCCCCAGGACCACCGCCAGAGCCACCAGCAGCCATGGCACGCTGGTCAGGTATTGCAGCAGCCCCGCCGAGAACCCCAGGATTCCGATTACCAGGACCAGCCGGTGTCCCAGCCGGTCGGCCAGGGCCCCCGCGACGACCGAAATCAGCCCGCCCATGACCGTCTCCAGCGATACCAGCAGGCTGGTAAACGAGGGCGACATGCCCAGGTCGCGCTCGACGTAGATCGGCAGCAGCGCCCGCGCCGCGGCCACGGCGACGTTGTTCAGAAAGAGGATCGAGACGATCGTGGCCAGGGCGGGAGGGACCGACCCCAGCCGCGCGCGCAACTGGGCGATCAGCGTTCTCCCTGGTCGACGCTAGTGCCCCGCGGGGGTTTCGTCAGTCGTCGGACTGGGGCGCCGCGAGACTTTCGTTCTTACCGCAGCGCCCGCACGCCCAGTACTGCGTCTTCAGCAGTCCAAACCACCGGCGGTATTCGTAGTAGTTCCAGGTCGTTTCCTGGCGGCACAGGGCGCATTCACGCCGTTCGCTGGATCTGACACGGACACTGATTTCGTCGTCGTCGTCGGGCATCGATCAGTCCTCAGCTACAGCCGCCTGAGCATTGTATCGGGATGGAATCGTCTCGGCGCGTCCGGCCGCCGTCCGGTCGCACTGGTCCGACGGGAACGAGGCCCGGATTGATGCGCGGCTCCGAACCGCGGGGTACTGGCTGCTAGGCGGTCCGGTTCGCCCCGTGCTTCGCGACCAGGTTGCACGCCTGCAGGTAGTGGTCGATGGATTCCCCGCAGTCGGCCCAATACCCCTCCAGCACGTCGTGGGTCATCTCGCCGCGCTCCAGGTACGCATTGTTCAGGTCCGTCACCTCGAGTTCGCCGCGATCCGACCGCTCCAATTGCTCGATCAGGCTGAACGCCTGCGCGTCGTAGAAATAGATGCCGGTCACGGCCAAATTGGACGGTGGATCCTCAGGCTTCTCGATGAAGCGTACGACGCGGTCGCCCTCGAGCTCCGCAACGCCGTAGGCCCTGGGGTTTTCGACCTCCTTCAGCAGAACCTTGGCCCCGCGCGTTTGCGACTCGAACCGTCGCGTCGCTTCCACGATGTTCCCGCCAATGACGTTGTCGCCCAGAATCACCACCATCCGGTCGTCGCCCACGAACGGCCGCGCCAGCGAGATCGCTTCGGCGATTCCGCCGGCGCCGTCCTGGTAGGTGAAGCTCAAGTGCTCAACACCCAACGCCTCGCCATTGCCCAGCAGGCGAAGGAAGTCGCCCGCGCTGAATCCGCTGGTGACAATCAGGATTTCCGTAACTCCAGCATTCACCAACGTTTCGATGGGGTAAAAGACCATCGGCTTGTTATAGACGGGCAGCAATTGCTTGTTGGTCACCCGCGTAATCGGGTCCAGACGGGACGCGATACCGCCCGCCAGAATCACGCCTTTCACGTTTCCTCCTCGTCGTCGACATCATCCGCCTGCGGCGAGAGCAACGCCTGAACGAACCGGTCCGGGTCAAACGGCTCAAAGTCCGTCAGCCGCTCGCCCACGCCGACAAACTTGATCGGCAATTCCGTCGCCCGCGTGACGGCAAACGCGACTCCGCCCTTGGCGGAACTATCCAGCTTGGTCAGCACAATGCCGGTCACCCCCGACGTTTCCAGGAATCCCTGGGCCTGGTGCAGGCCATTCTGTCCCGTCAGGGCGTCCAGAACGAGCAGTACCTCGTGCGGCGCCCCCGGCGCCTTGCGTGACGCAACTCGACGCATCTTGGCCAGTTCGTTCATGAGATTAACGTTTATGTGCTGCCGGCCGGCCGAATCGGCGATCACGTAGTCCACACCCCGGGCCCGCGCCGCGTCCATCGCGTCGTAAATCACCGCGCCCGGATCCCCACCCGGCTGGTGCGCGATCACCGGCACCCCAACGCGGTCGCCCCAGATTTGCAACTGGTCAATGGCGCCGGCGCGAAAGGTGTCGCCAGCCGCCAGCAAGACATCGTGCCCGTTGGACTGAAGCAAGTGCGCCAGCTTGGCAATTGACGTCGTCTTGCCGGCCCCGTTGACCCCAACCACAAACACGACCTGCGGCGGCGGACCACTGGCGAACTGTGCGTCCCGCCCGCCCAGAGTCTCACGCAGACGTGCTCCCAACAGCTCCCGAGCCGCCTCCGGATCGGAATCCCCGTCTGCACCCACCGTCTCGCGCAACTCGTCCAAGAGCTCCATGGCCAGCATGGGGCCCAGGTCGGCGGCAATCAGCACCTCTTCCAGCTCGTCCCAATCCGCCTCGGTCAGCTTCGAGCGGCGCAGCCAACGCCGTACAGTGGCAAACCGACGCCGGGTCGGCTGGGCGGCCGGCGCTCGGGCCTCGTCGGCTTCCGCCTCGGGCATCTCCGTACGCCGCGCCCGCCGCAGGCGCTTCAACAACACGACAGTCTCCGATCCAGCAATTCAGGCTGCGAGGCGCCCATCGTGCCAAGCCACACGGCGCGGCCGCATCGTTGATAAACCACTTCGGCAGCCTGCCAGCTTCAGGACCGAGTCGATCCGGCCTGGAGCGTCGGCGTCAGCCCAGCCCACCCCGAACGTGCTCGCTCGTGATCTCCCGGCCCGTCAGGCTGAACGACTGGCCGCAACCGCACACGGACTGGGCGCGCGGGTTACGTACCTTGAAGCCGCCGTCCATCAGCGAGTCGCTGTACTCGAGAGTGGAACCGCGAAGCAACTCGGAACTCTCTGGGTCGACCACCACGGTCACACCGTGGGCCGGAATGCTCTGATCCCCTTCGCGTGGTCCCGGTTCGATGCCCATGGCGTAGCGAAAGTCGCCACAGCCGGAATCCACGATCACGCGCACGCGCAGCACGGCGTCTGGCCGGTTGCGCTTGGTCCGCATCCGGTCAAACTCGGCGGCGGCCGAAGGTTGCACGACAAGGATCGGCGCGTCGGCCATTGGCAGATCCATCAAGTCCAGCACGTCGCTCGTGGCCACGTTGGCGTTCCTTAGCTCAGAGACGCGCCGCAGGAAGTCCCGCGCCGCACCTTGAGCCTACGCAACCCGGCGGGAGCTCGCCACATGTTCAGTGGCCGATAGCGCGCAGTGCTAGGGCCGTGCGGATAGGCCGTCGACGCGAGCGTTGAGCGCGTCAATGCGCGCGGCGAGCTCGCCGTGCTGCCGGCTGTTCTCCTCGCGAAACTCGCGTAGTTCATCGCGCAATTCGCTGAGTTGGCGGCCGTTCTCGTCGCGCGACTGGCGCAAATCGTTGCGCAACTCGCTGTGCAGCTGAAGGCTCAGCCCAACAATCAGCCCGCCAAGCCCAATGAGCAGCGTCGCGCCCACGCTCAGGATCCCAATCAGTTCTGCCGACACGACGACCCTTCTACCGCCCGCTGAGAGTTTTCAGATTCTACGAAGATTTGGACCGGGCGCCGCGGACTGCGTGGTCGAAGCAGCCTATATCGCTGCCGTGCGGGCAGCCGCGCGACGCGCTCGCGGGACCAACTCGTGCAGCACCTCCAGCGTCCGCTCAATCTCCGCTTCCGTATTCCCACGGCCGGTCGTCAAACGCAAGCTGCCCGCGGCCAGATCCGGCTCGATTCCCATGGCCAGCAGCACGTGCGAAGGCTCCAGAGAGGCCGAGGTGCAGGCCGAGCCGCTGGACGCCGCGATGCCGGCCGCGTCCAGCCCCAGCAGCAACGACTCGCTTTCAACGCCTTCAAAGCAGATGTTCACGTTGTTCGCGAGTCGCATCCGGCGGGGCCCATTCAGGCGGCTCCCGGGGATGGCCGCAATGCCCTCGATGAGTAGGTCACGAAGGCGCGTGTTGTGTGTCGCTGCGGCGGGACGCTCGCTCTCAGCGTGTTGCAGCGCGGTACCCAGGCCAACCGCAAAGGCCACGTTCTCTGTTCCGGCGCGTCGACTCCGCTCCTGCGATCCGCCGACGATTTGCGGACTCAACCGCACGCCGCGCCGCACGAACAGCGCACCCACGCCCTTTGGCCCATAGAACTTGTGCGCCGCGATGCTCAGCAGGTCCACGCCCAGCGTGGGTATGTCGATCGGCAGTTGCCCGGGCGCCTGCACGGCGTCCGTGTGGACCAACGCCGGATGGTCGCGCAGCGCCGCCGCGACTTCCGCCACCGGCTGAATCGCGCCCATCTCGTTGTTGGCATACATCACGCTTACCAACGCAGTGTCCGCACGAACAGCGTTCGTCACGGCCTCCGCATCAACCAGTCCCTCCGCATCGGCGGAAATCACCGTGGCCTCAAACCCATGGCGCTGCGCCAACAACTGAACCGTGTGCAATACCGCGTGATGCTCCACGGCCGTGGTCACCAGGTGACGCCGTCCTTCGCGGGCAGCGGCAAACGCCGTGCCCCGGATAGCCAGGGCCGCACCCTCGCTGCCCCCACTCGTGAACACAACCTCGCCTGGGTCAGCCGCCAGGACCTCGGCGACCTGCAAGCGGGCCGCATCCAGCTCGTCCCGCGCCGCTCGACCCTCCGCGTACAGCGAACTTGGATTACCCGGCAATGCCTCCAACGCGGCAACGATGGCGTCGCGCACGACGGGGTCCAGCGGTGTGGTTGCCGCGTGATCCAGATAGATGCGTTGGGCTGCCACTGGCATCGGGACGCGCCGGCGCGCGCCGCGCTCAGGTTGTGGCGGGCAAGGACTGCGGCAGCGCGGAACGCTCCTGGATCGCGTATGTGCAGGCGCAGCCCTCGCGGGGTCCTACCTCGAGCGGAACGACCTCTGCCTCAACGAGTCGTCGGATCAGCCGCAATTCGGAGTCACACCCCGCCCGGCAGGTTGAAGCCACGTCCCAGATCGGACAGTGGTGGGCCGACAGCACATAACCCGTATCGGTTCGATCGACACGCGGCATGAAGCCGCACTCGTCCATGATGCGCCGCAGTTCTTGCACACGCGCATGAAAGTCCAGACCCGAGAGGCGCGGCGCGAACCGCTGATACTGCTTGTCTTCGTGGTGCGTCAGGATTTTCTTCAGGAGGTCGTGCCCGCCGAGAGCCAGCACGGCCTCAACGAAGTCTTTCGCGAACTCCCCGTAGCCCTGTGGGAATCTCGCGTGACCGGCGCTGGTCAGTTCGAATTGGTGGCGTGGGCGTCCGGGCCCGCCGCGCACCACCTGCACCCGGACGAGTCGCTCGGCCACCAGCCGGTCGAGATGCGGTCGGACGGCCGACAGGCTGCTGCCGATGGTTTCGGCAATCGCCCGACACTGAAGCGCCCCTTGCATCTTCAGGGCGTGCAGGATCTGCTCGCGGGGATTTACGGGTTGCTCGGACATGCGCCGCCAGCGCCGGGTCGTTAATCGAACCTACCACCGCCGGATAGCCCCTACCAACTGGTTACAGGATGTGAGATGCCGACCGGGGACGTTTAAACGATTTAGACGGATTTATCTGGAAAAACGTGTATACTCACCACGTCGAATGACAGGCGATCAACGTTGATCGTCGTCACGCTCTCCGACGAGGCATGAATGCACGCGACAGATGTGGCCTACGAACCATCGCCTGCGCTGGGCCATTGGGCAAACGACCTGGCGTCAGTCGATCGCCGCCAGGAAGCCACGACACCGGAGACCGAGGCGCCGAATACCGCGCGCGCTACCCGCGACGAGTCAATTGAAGACACCATGCGGCTCTATCTCAACGAGATCAACCGCATCCCCCTGCTGACGGCTGCCCAGGAAATCGAATTGGCCAAGCGCGTGGAGGCTGGTGACGCCGCCGCCCGCCAGCATCTTGTGGATGCCAACCTGCGGCTGGTCGTCAACGTTGCCAAGCGCTACGCCGCCGGTGGCCTGCCGCTGCTGGACCTGATCCAGGAAGGCAGCCTCGGGTTGATGCAGGCCGTGGAACGCTTCGATTGGCGTCGCGGCTTCAAGTTCAGCACCTACGCCACCTGGTGGATCCGACAAGCCATCACCCGCTCGCTATCCAACGACTCGCGCACGGTCCGGCTCCCGGTCCACGTGGTCGAAGCGCTACGCAAGATTCGCAGGGTCACGCCTGAGCTGGCTGCGGAGATGGAACGCGAGCCGACCCCCGCCGAGTTGGGTGAAGTCCTGGGCATGGCCCCGGAACGCGTCGTCGAGATCGTTCGCGCCAGCCGTGCACCCATGTCCCTGGAACAGCCCGTTGGCGAGGACGGCGATGAATCGCTGGCGGACTTCGTGGAAGATCCCGATCCCGACACGGCCGACCGCGCCCTGCTGGCGGGAACCTTGCGTGAAGACCTGCACCGCGCCCTGGCCATCCTTCCGGACCGCCAGCAGACCATCCTGGTGCGCCGCTTTGGTCTGGATGGTCGGGAACCCTGGACCCTGGACCAGATTGGCGCGCATTTCGGCGTGACCCGCGAGCGCATCCGGCAGTTGCAGGTCGAGGCTCTGCGTAAGCTCAAGCGCTCGAGCGTCTCCCGAGATCTGCGCGACTACCTGGGCGTGCCAGGAGTTGGCCTCAACTAGCCAGCCTGAATCTGAGGATTCGAGCTAGCCGATCTCCAGCATTCGGTCGATCGATCGCCGGGCCCGCACGCGGATGTCCTCCGGCACCTCGATCTGCTCGCGGTTCTCCCGCAACGACGCCAAGACGTGTTCCAGCGTGATCTCGTTCATGTGCGGGCAGCGCACCGAGCAAAGCCGCACCATGTCCTTGTCCGGCGCCTCGGCGGCGATGTTGTCGCCCATGCTGCACTCGGTCAGCAGGAGATAACGCGGCGCTTCCACTTCGCGAACGTATCGGGTCATCGCGGCCGTAGAGCCTGAATAATCTGACGCGTCCACAACCTCGGGGCTGCACTCCGGATGGGCCAGCACCACCACGTCGGGGAATTGCGCACGTACCGCCTCGACGTCCTCCACCGTGAACTTCTCATGCACCTCGCAGCGGCCGGTCCAGCCCACGATGTCGTAGTGCACGCCGTTGCCGGCGGCCTCGGCGCGCGCGTCCGCCGATATCGGCGCGGTGCTGGGCAGCACGATGGTCTTGCCCGTCTCCCGCGCCACGTTCTTCGCCAGGTACTCGTCGGGCAGAAAAATCACCACGTCGGAATCCAGCGACTCCACGACTTTGGCCGCGTTGCTCGACGTGCAGCACACGTCAACCTCGGCTTTTACGTCCGCGTAGGTGTTGATGTAGGCCACGATCGGCGCGTCGGGGTAACGCGCCCGCAATCCCCGCACGTCCTCGGCGGTGATGGACTCGGCCAGTGAGCAGCCGGCCCGCAGCGCCGGCAGCAGCACGGTGCGCTCGGGATTGAGGATCTTGGCTGTCTCGGCCATGAAGCGAACGCCGCAGAAGACGATCGGGTCCGCCTCGGTCGTGGCCGCCACCCGGCTCAGTTCCAGCGAATCCCCCGTGTAGTCGCAGACCGAGTGAAAGAGCGCGGGCTCCATGTAGTTGTGACCCAGGATCACGGCCCCGCGCTCGGTCTTCAGCCGATTGATGCGGTAGGCCAGCTCCGCCTTCAGGTCCACTTCGAAGTCGGGCACGATACCGTGCAGCTTGGCGCGCAGCGCGGCCCGCGTGGATTCGAGGGTGGCCGTATCAAGGGTCATGTCAACTATTGCCGGCGCGTCGGGACGACCGTCCACGCAATCCTGCGGGGGTAAGCGAGCCTACGGCCCGAGCCGTGCGAATGGTCAAGAGCGCCAGCCCGACCAGATTAAGGTGTCCAGGATTCTCGCACACCGCGTGCTCCCGTGGGCAAGTCCTTGGCGGGCAGAACTAGGCGAAAAGGCTCAGCAGTTCCAAGTAGGAGTCGTCCAATGGTCGGGTTTTCCCGGCGATGTCAACCAGTGGCACGGGCTTGATGTGCGGACCCTGCTGCGAGGCCATCTGGCCGTGTTGGCCGCCGGCCAAATAGCCCACCGCGGCCGCGCCGAACCGCGTGCCCAAAACCCGATCGTATGTGGTCGGCGTGCCGCCCCGCTGCAAGTGGCCCAGGACACTGGATCGCGTCTCGATGCCAGTCGACTCCTCGATGGCTCGCGCAAGGCTCTCACCCACGCTGCGCGCGGCCAGCACGATGTGACCAAATTCGTCCGTGGCCTGCACGCCGGCTTCGCCGACTTCAAGTCCATCGATCTCCGCGCCTTCCGCCACCACCACAATGCTGTAGGCCTGCCCCTGCTCGTACCGGCGTTGGACGTGCGCCACGAACTCATCGCGCCCGCTGCGCTGCTCCGGCACGGCAATGAAGTCGGCGCCGCCTGCCAATCCACCCACCGCGGCCAGCCAGCCGGCTTGCCGGCCCATGGTCTCGACCACCGTGGCGCGGTGATGCGACATGGTGGTCGTGCGCAGGCGGGCGATCGACGCCGCAATCGTCTCCACGGCCGTATCGAACCCGATACACATGTCGGTGCCCGGCACGTCGTTGTCGATGGTCTTGGGAATGCCCACAACCGGCAGGCCGTCTCCCGCCAGAGCTCCGGCCACGGATAACGTGTCGTCGCCCCCAATCGCCACCAGGCCGTCCAGGCCCATGTCGTCAAAGACCGACACCGCCAGGGCGTAGTTCTCCGGCGTCCGCAGCGGGTTCGTGCGCGAACTGCCCAGCAGGGTTCCGCCGACGTCCAGGAATCCGTCGGTGTTCTCGAGGGTCAGCGGCGATCCGTTCCGCCCCAACACGCCGGCCCACCCGTCGTGGAGACCCGTAATCGACCAGCCCCGCTCAAGGCTTGCGCGGGTCACCGCTCGAATCGCGGCATTGAGCCCCGGACAATCGCCGCCGCCGGTCAGAACTCCAATGTGCACAAGTGAACCTCGCTCGCAGACTGTCTGATTCAACCATAACCGTCCGCGCCGTCGCGGTGCGCCCGATACCATGATGGTCGTCTGCCAGCCGTGAAACGAGCGGTATGGACGTATACACAGCAATCCGAGGCCGCCGCAGCATCACGGGGCTCACTGCCGATGTCCCCGACCAGGCGGTGCTCGACCGAATCATCCAGAGTTCCGTCTGGGCGCCGAATCACCACCTCACCGAACCCTGGCGCTTTCACGTCTTGCGCGGCGCGGCCCGCGACGAGATGGGCGCCATGGTTGCCGATCGCCTGGAATCGGAATTGGACCCGAACGATCCGGCGTCGGCGCCATCCATCCGCTCGGCGCGCGTGCGGCTCCGGCGGTCGCCTGTGGTGATCGTCGTCAGCCAGGTTTGGTCGGACGATCCCGTCACGAACCTTGAAGACTACGCCTCCGTCTGTTGCGCGACCCAGAACCTGATGCTGGCGGCGCACGCTGAAGGTCTCGCCACCAAGTGGCGAACCGGGGAGATGTGCGACTTCGCAGCCTGCAAGGACTTTCTGGGACTGGATCAGAAGGACCGGATCGTCGGATATATCTACCTCGGCCACCCATCACCCGCAATTGGGCCCGATCGGCGCGAGCGCCAGCCGGCCCAGGTCACCTGGCTTGGGTGGGAAGACGAGGCCTGATCGCACCGAGTCACTGCTAAGGAGGGCGGCTCATGGTTCCCGGAAACGAACTCGCCCGCCTGTCGCTGACCGAAGTCGGCGCGCTGATCGCCGCCGGCGAAGTCAGCCCGGTTGAAGTCACGCGCAACTCGCTCGACCGGCTTGACCGCTACGCTGGCCCCCTGGGAGCGACCACGGCGATCCTGCATGACTCAGCGCTGGCCGACGCCCGTCGGGCGGAGCGTGAAATCCTGGCCGGCGACTATCGAGGCCCGCTCCACGGCGTACCGCTTGGGATCAAGGACCTGGCCGATGTGGCTGGTGCGGTAACGACCGCCGGCTCCACGGTCTTCGGCAACCAGCCGGCCAGCGTGGACGCCGAACTCGTCCGAGGCTTGCGCAAGGCCGGCGCGGTCATTGCTTGCAAGCTCAACTGCGACGAGTTTGCCTACCACCCAACGGGCGCGACCTCGCAGATGGGACCCTCCCGCAATCCTTGGAACACGGAGATTGTTTCCGGCGGGTCCAGCGGCGGCACGGGCTCGGCCGTGGCCGCCGGCTTGATCTACGGCGGGCTGGGCACCGACACGGGCGGCTCAATTCGCCTGCCGTCGGCCCTGTGCGGCCTGGTCGGCATCAAGCCCACCTACGGTCGCGTCAGTCTGGAAGGCCTTCGCCTGCTCAGTCCCAGCTTCGACACGCCGGGACCTATGGCGCGAACCACTCACGACGCCGCCGTGATGCTGCAAGCGATGTCTGACCCGGTGACCGACGAGACCATAACCACGGC
This sequence comes from Chloroflexota bacterium, assembly GCA_022820025.1. Classification (GTDB taxonomy): domain Bacteria; phylum Chloroflexota; class UBA11872; order UBA11872; family UBA11872; genus UBA11872. The sequence goes on along the minus strand of JAJEGF010000083.1, from coordinate 43,735 downwards.
CAACCGCGCCGCTCACCTCACCAGCGAGATGCCTGTTGGATTGGCGGGTCTGCGTGTGGGTGTGCCGACCAACTACTTCTTTGATGACCTGGATCCCGAGATTGAGCGCATCGTCAGAGCCGCGGTTGACGCCCTGGTCATCCTCGGTGGCGACCTGGTACAGGTCGGGGTGCCGTCAGTGCCTGACCTTGCCCTGTCCCAGCGCGGAATCCTCACCATCGAGGCCTATCAGAACGTGCTCAGCGCCACCGGCGGCGATGTCACCCGCGTGAACCCGACGCTTCGTGATCGGCTAACGCTCGGTCTGGACGAGGCGATGCGTCCCGGCGAGGACATCCAGATCACCCTGGGACGCCTGCGCAGCCAGCGTGACGACGCCTTGGCAGCGTTCCGGCGAGCCGTGGGCACCGTGGATGTGCTGGTGGCGCCGGTCCTTGGGCGGCCGCCGCCACGTATCGACGAAGCGCTGACCGACTACCACTGGATGCCCAACTTCACCCGGCCGTTCAACGCCACCCATCAGCCGGTGGTGGCCGTGCCATGTGGCTGGACAGACAACGGACTTCCCGTCGGTCTGCAGGTGGTGGCCGCCAAGTACCGCGAGCGCACCGCGCTGCGCGTGGCCTACGCGTACGAGCGCTCGGACCACGCGCCCGAAGGCCGCTGGCCGCGCCTGCGACCGGCGGTCTGAAGGCCATGAGCCAGACTCAGCGATGCGAGTCGCGTTCTTCTAGACCGGTAACGAGGGCCCGGCGGAGGTTCGCAGACGCGTCGTAACTCGCACGCGAACATTGGATGCGCGCGGCATCCGCGATGGCCCCATGCTGACGGGTCGTTTACCCATGCCGCTTGCCGGACAGGCGCCCCGAGCGTCGCGACGACCCGGCCCCGTGTAGAAGGTCCCTGAGTGGCCAGCAGCTCCGCGCCCTTTAGCGACGTTCTTCGTACACGCTTGCGCCGCCGATCCGTACTCAGGGTTGCCGCCGGCTTGCCCCTTGCGTACTCAGCCGCGGCCTTTGGCCAACTCGCCGCGGCCTGCGCCGAAGGCAACGACGCCCCGGCCTTCGATTTCATTCAGCCCAACAGTCTGGACCAGGTAACCGTCGCCGCCGGCTACCGGACCCGGCCGCTTATTTCTTGGGGCGATCCCATTACCGGCGATGCGCCTCCATTCGATGCCCACGCCCAATCTCCCACGGCCCAGGCCAAGCAGTTCGGGTACAACTCCGACTTCATTGCCCTCCTTCCCCTGCCCGACTACCGATCGGCGGTCTCCGATCGAGCCTTGCTGTGGAACAACCACGAATTCCTCAACCCCGAACTCATGTTTCCCAACTACGACCCCGAAGCGCCGACCCGCGAACAGGTAGACATTGGGCTCCAGGCCCAGGGCGCCTCGATCGTCGAAGTCCGTCTCGCCAACGGACGCTGGGAGCCGGATCGGAACTCCCGGTTCAACCGACGAATCACCGGCCAGACCCTCATGAACATCCGCGGTCCGGCGGCCGGCGATCCCCGGCTGCGCACCGCCGCCGATCCGACCGGCACGGTCGCCCGAGGCATGTTCTACAACTGCGGTGGCGGCGTTACCCCCTGGGGCACCGTCCTGACCGATGAAGAAGACGTCCACACGTGCTTTGGCAACCGGCCGGCTGGCGGTGCGAATGATGCGGTACATCGCAGGTACGGCATCCGGACCGGCGCCAGCGACTACCGGTGGGAGCGATACCACGACAGATTCGATGTCACCAAGTCACCCAACGACGTCTTCACAACCGGCTATGTCGTCGAGATTGACCCCTACGACCCCGACGCCACGCCCATCAAGCACACGGCGCTCGGACGCTTGCGCCATGAGGCCTCAACCGTTGTCCTCGCGGCCGATGGGCGGGTGGTGGTCTATTGCGGCGACGACGGACGCTTCGAATACGTATACCGTTTCATTAGCGCTCGTCCATTCGACCCGTCCAACCGCACGGCCAACCAGGCCCTGCTGGACGACGGGGTGCTGTCTGTTGCGCGCTATGGCGACGACGGGACCGGCGAGTGGATTCCGCTGGTTGCCGGGCGCGGGCCGCTGGCCGACTGGTCGGGCGCTGATATAGCCGTCAACACTCGCGGGGCCGCTGACCTCGTCGGCGCCACGCCGATGGACCGGCCCGAAGACATCGACGTCAATCCGGTCAATGGTCGAATCTACGCCGCCTTTACCAACAATTTCGACCGTACCGAGGAGCAAGTGGACGCCGCGAACCCTCGCGCCCCGAACCACTACGGCCACGTCATCGAGATGACGCCCGGCGATGGTGACCACGCGTCGCCGACGTTTACTTGGGAGATCTTGTTTCTGGGGGGCGATCCAGGCAATCCTGCACACGCGGCGTTCTATGCGGGAATCGACTCGGACGACGTCACGCCGCTGGCCAACCCGGACAACCTGCTGTTTGACCAGCGAGGCACGCTCTACGTCTGCACTGATGGACAGCCCGTAAACCTTGGGAGCAATGACGGTCTCTTCGCCGTGCCCGTCAGCGGCCCGGACCGCGGGCGCGCCAGGCAACTCCTCAGCGTTCCAGTCGGCGCCGAACTCGCCTCTGGATGCTTTTCGCCCGACGGACGCTGGTTTTTCGGATCCGCCCAGCATCCCGGCGAGGGCAGCACCTTTGAAAGCCCGTCCAGCACGTACCCCGATGGGCCTGGAAATCCGCCGCGTCCCGGCGTATTCACCGTCAGCAAGGTTGACGGTGGGCTGATTGGCGCCTGACGCGTCTAGCTCTTCAGACGCACGGCCGTTCCGTAAGCCAGCAATTCGGCGGTGCCCTGCATGACGTCGGCGGTGTTGTAGCGAACCTGCACCACGGCGTCGGCGCCCAGCTTCTCGGCCTCGGCCACCATCCGGTTCAGCGCTTCCGCCCGCGCGGTGGTCAGCAGTTCGGCGTACTCGTGCACTTCGCCGCCCACGATCGTGCGCAGCCCCGCCACGATGTCGCGTCCGACGCCGCGCGTGCGCACCGTGCTGCCCTGCACGATGTCAATGACTTCGGCAATCTCACGCCCGGGCACGGACTCGGTCGTTACGACGATCACAGGTCTCCTCCTTGCGAAACCGTATCCGTCGCATCGACGGAGTCCAGCGCCGCGACAACATCATCCCACCCCAAGTCGCCCGCCCGTGCCTGCACCTCCGCGCGGTAGGGCAGGCTCACGAGCGGCCCGACGCGTTCGACTTTCAGCCCCGCCACGACCGTGGCCAGCCGCGCCGAGGTCGCCGGGTCCTGACCCAGAAGTGCCCCAACCGCAAGCCCGCCTGCAAACGCGTCCCCGCCGCCCTGCGCGCCTTCGACGGTTCGCGCAACCGTCGGCAGGCGGATCTCGCCGTCGGCCCAGGCCACGTACGCGCCGTCTTCGGCCATCGAGACCGCCGCTACGCGCGGCCCGCAATCCAGCAGGCGCGCCGCCGTCGACTCAGGGTCGGCGGTCCCGAACACCGCCTGTCCCTCGTCGAACCCGCACAAAGCCACGTCAACCAGCGGCAACACCTCATCGGCCGCCTCAGCCGCCGCCGGGCCGTCCCAGATTTGCGGTCTGAAGTTGAGGTCGAAGGCCACCACCGCGCCCGCGGCTCGTCCGCGCTCCGCCAGCCGGCGCGTCGCCTGCCGCGAAGAGGACGAGATGGCCTGCGCGATGCCGTTGAGATGAACCATCTCCACGCCGGCCAGGTCGATCTGCTCCATGTCCGCCGGGCTAATGGTGGACGCCGCGCTGTGGCGTCGGTAGTACCAGATGCTGTAGGCGCCCTCGCCGCCCTGCTCGACCACGTAGAGGCCGGTCGGGCCGCCGCCGCGCTTCACATAACGCAGGTCAACGCCGAGACCCCGGAACTGTTCCGACAAGTAATCGCCGAACGGATCCTCGCCCAGCCTGGTGACGATGGCGCTGGACACCCCAAGGCGATGTACCGCAACCGCCACGTTCAGCGCATCGCCCGAATACGATCGTTCGAGAATTGCGGTCTCGGCCAGCGGCGCTGGGCCCGAGAGTTCGATCATTACCTCGCCCAGGCTGACGAGGCGCGGAGTGGCGTTGTTGGCTGCCATGGGTCAGACGCGCACGCGCGCGCTGCGGGCGACGCGCCGGATTTGCAGCATCGCCCCCGTCTGCTTGGCCTGGGACCGTGTCACGGATCGCTGAAAGAGGCGGTTGGCCTCGATCACGTTGCCTGCCTCAATCATCCGGATCACCTCGTCCAGCGCCGTCACCAGGTCGCTCAACCCCTCCACAAAGTCCTCGTGGTGGCGTTCCAGCCCCTTCGGCGGCTGAATCTGTTCCAGCTTGGCCAATACAGCGGCATTGGAGGCACGCAACTCACGATAAATCGCCAGATAAGCTCCGGCGTCGCGTGAGCCGCTGGCGATCAGGGCGTTGAAGCGCTCGCCCAGCAGCGCGTCGTCCCCGGCCGTGCTGTCGCGCAGTTCGTTCAACTCGGTCAGGTACACGGCGACGGCCTGACCATCGACCGTTTCGCAGGCCGCCCCCAACGTCAGCGCGCCAAGCGCCGACACGCCGCCGACCAAAACGGCACGCCGGCTTGAGCGCCAAGTCAATCTGGAAGCTCCCGTCACGGGTTGCTTCCTGTATTCACGCGACCACCCTTGCCACGACGACTCACAGTACCGAGATGGCCTGCCTGTTCGAGAACATACAAGCAGTGTGGCGGAGCCTGCCCGCGAACGCGAGCGAGTCGGCTAGCCGGAGTGCAGCCAGTCGAGGCTGAACCTGGCCCACCGAAGCTGCTCGTATTCGCCGTCGCTCCCCGCTTCGTAGAGACAGCCCAGCGTCCCGTCGGGCAGCTCGCAGAGGTCCGAGTAGGCCGCTCGCCCGTCGTGCAGCACCCGACCGCGCGACCAGGTCTGCCCACCGTCCGCACTCGTTCGCACCGTCAGCCGTTCACGCGCCCGGCTGGCCGCGTTACTGAACACCAGCCGGTCCCCGCCCAAGCCCAGCACCGCCGCCTGGCAGATCGGGTCGATCAGTTCGTCGTGCCAGCCGAACGCGTCGAAACTCTCGCCCTCGTCGTGGCTCATTGCGAAGGCGCGCCGATATTCTCCCAGGTAGTTGCGCTCGTTCAGGTAGACGCGGCCGTCCGCCACTTGCACGGCCATGCACTCGTTCGTGCCCGGCTGCGCCTCGCCCCCCAGCCGCCAGGTTTCCCCGTGGTCGTCGCTCAGGATCGCGTGCGAGATATACGGATCCGTGGCCCGGTCGAAGTTCTGTCCCACCACGTGGTAGCTCGGAATCAACAGCCGTCCCGAGGCCAACTGCAGCCCATGCCCCGGCCCGGTGCCGTACCACGTCCACTCCGGCAGCTTGACAACGCCGGTCATCTCCCTGGGTTCCGCCCAGGTCTCGCCGTCGTCCTCGCTGCTGGTCAGCCACACCGTGCGCGGCGCCTTGCCGGCGCAGATCAGGGTCTCCGGGCCGTCGGCATTGTTGCGGCAGAACCACAGCCAGATCGTCCCGGTCTCCGCGTCCACCACCGGCGCCGGATTGCCCGCCACGTTGCCTTCGCCAGCAACCGCCACCCGCATGTCGTCGAACGTCTGGCCGTTGTCGCGGCTGCGCCGCAGGACCAAGTCGATATCGCCGGTGTCATGCTGCGAGTTCCGCCGCCCCTCGGCAATCGCCAGCAGCGTCCCCTTGGTCGTGACCACCAGCGCCGGAATGCGAAACGTGTGGTACCCCAGCGTCCCGCTCGTAAACAGGTCTGTCTGGGTGAGGTCGTTCTCAGCCGTCAACGTACGGAATCCATACGCGCATGGCCCCCGGCGCCCGGTTGGCCCAGGCAAAGTACGGAATCGCGGTGAGCGGCGTCGAACCGGCCAGTTCCGGCCCACCGCCGTCGAACCGCGCATACAACTCGTCCGACTGATTCGGGACTGCAACGCCGGCGGAACCGCGGATAGCAGTCAGACCACCCAGCAGATCCGGCTCTTCGTCGGCGTGCAAGGCCGAATCCGGGCCTAAGACCAGAGCGTCCACAATCGACTCTGGGTGATCCGCAGCCTCTATGCAATAGATCAATGGCCCGCGCGCAATGGCCACGCGCCCCGTGTTGGCCTGCACCCTCGGGTGGCTCGCCACCAGTCGAACATCCATCGGCAGCCGCAGGCGCACGGACGTTCCGGCCAGCCAGACCCGCCGGATGACGGCGTAGGCCCCGGCCTCGGCAGCCTTCCCTGTCCCGTCGACCTCAAGACTCGCGCCCTCGGCCCATGAGGGAATTCGCAGCCGCAACTCCACCGGGCGGTCCGGTGCCTCCTCCACTACCAGGTCCACGTCGCCATCCCACGGATACCGCGTCGCGACCTGCAAGGTCACGGAACCGCCATCCGGCAGCGCCGCCTTAATTCGACCAGGCAAGAACTGATGCACCCACACCGCGCCCGCCGATACCCCGTAGGCGTACCCCGGCAGGCTCAGCAGCAGCCGCGCGATATTGGGCGGACAGCAGGCCGTGTCGTACCACGGCTGGCGCTGGTGGCCGCCCACCGTCTGTTGCGCTCCGCTGCTGTGCAGCCCCTGCTGGTCGTCCGGCGTCGGCTGCGGATCGGTCGCCAGCGGGTTCGCATAGAAATAGGCCGCCCCGTCCGGCGAGACTCCAACCAGCGCGCCGTTGTAGAGCGCCGTTTCCGACCAGTCCGCGTAGCGGGCGTCGCCCGTGGCGGCCAGCAGCCGAGCATTCCAGAAGATCCCGCCCACTGCCGCACAGGTCTCCGCGTAGGCGCGGTCGTTGGGCAGTTCGTAGTCCGCCCCAAAGGCCTCGCCCTGGTACCGCGACCCCAGCCCTCCGGTCACGTAGGCCCGCCGCTCATACGCGCTTTCCCACAGCCGGATCGAGGCCTCCAACAGCTCCGCCTCGCCCGTGTCCATGGCCGCGTCCGCCATCGCCGCCGCCAAATAAGTCAGGCGTACGGAGTGCCCGTCGGCATTGCGCTGCTCACGAACCGGCGCGTGGTCCTGGTGGTAGTGCAACCCGCTCAGATTCGGCGGATCCGCCCCTCGCTGGTCGAGAAAAAACACCGCCTGCCGCAGGTACGCGGAATCTCCGGTCTCCCGCGCCAGTTCCACCAGGGCCAGTTCGATTCCCGGATGCCCGTCCGGCTCCGGCCGCCCCTCCGGCCCGAATGTCAAGCAGATGTGGTCCGCCGCCGGCACCACGACCTCGAACAGCCGCTCCGAACCGGTCGACCGCCGGTGCGCCACCCCCGCCTGGATCAGGTGCCCCATGCAGTACAACTCGTGCTCGTCCGTCAGGTTTCGATACCGCCACGACGCTCGGGATCCACTGAAGTAGGTATTGATGTAGCCGTCGGCTCGCTGCGCGGACCGAATCAGATCGATCACCCGATCCACGCAACTTTGCAATTCGGCCGAAGGCGCCCGCGCCAGCGCATAGCTCGCCGCTTCCAGCCACTTGTACACGTCCGAATCGTTGTAGTACCGGCCCTCGAACTCGCCTTCCAGGCGTCCCGCCGCCCGCTCGAAATTGCGTAGCCTCCCCGTCACCTCACACTGCTCGAACTGCCGTGCCAGCCCATGCCCACGCATGGCCCGCATTCGATACGCCCAGAACCCCTCCGCCACCTCCACCCGCCCCGGCGCCACCGGCTGCACGACTGCATGCGGCGACTTTGACAGATCCATGACGGCGGCGGAGATCATGCTTCCGGCCCTGGACTCGGAACGGGATAGCACCGCCCTAATGCAGAGGTACTTTGGAGTTTCGTCTCAGAACCCATCGGCATCAGGCCCATGCTTCCAGGTGCCCGCGCCGCCCGAGCCACCCGACGGACGAAAGAGCAGCCACCACAACAGGAACACCGTCCACGCGATCACGGGAAACGACGACACCCAGTCCGGCAAGCCCAGCGCGTCGAACGCGATGCCGATCGGAATCGCTCCAAGAAGCCACGCGAAGAGGAAAACAAACGGGTTGCACCCGTCACCTCTCACGCCGGCCCAGTCTCGGAGCCTGAAGGGCGTCGCATCACGCGAGAGGAAGCAGCTTTCAACTAACCACTCGCGATCACCGACCGCACGCACCGAAACCCCAGGTTCCCCGCGCTGCTATCCGGCGTGTTCGAACTGCGCGCCGCCACCCGGTACCGGTTGCAGTACGACCGGTGACACAGATACGACCCGCCCCGCAGCACCCGCCGCTGACCTTGCGCTGGTCCCTGTGGATTGTTCTGCTCGGCCCGCAGGTGATGGCTGGGACTGAACCAGTCGGAGCACCACTCCCACACGTTGCCCGACGTGTTGTACAGCCCGAACCCGTTCGGCTTGTAGGCGTCCACCGGCGCCGTGCCAATCCAGCCATCGGCCGACGAATTGACCTCGGGGAACGTCCCCTGCCAGATATTGCAGCGGTGCTCGCCCTTGGGCGTCAGCTTGTCGCCCCAGGGGTAGCGGCGCTGGTCCAGCCCACCCCGCGCCGCGTACTCCCACTCCGCCTCCGTCGGCAGCCGCGTGCCCGACCACTCGCAGTAGGCCAGCGCGTCATTCCACGACACATGGATCACCGGGTGCTCCATGCGGTCGTCAACGTCCGAACCCGGACCCTCCGGCGCCGCCCAGTAGGCTCCGCTCACCGGAACCCACCAGGGCGTACTATCCGGCCGCTGCGGCGTCCGCCGCTTAATCTCGTCCGACGCCAGCATGTGAAACACGTAGCTCCACCCGAACGTCTCCGCCTCGGTCCGGTACCCGCTGGCCCCAATGAACTCGGCGAACTCCGCGTTGGTCACGGCCGCGATGTCGATCCGAAACGTATCCACGCGCACCGCCCGTACCGGCCCCTCGCCGTCCGCCGGAAACCCGCTGCGATCCTCCGTCCCCATCCGGTACTCGCCACCACGGATCCGCGCCATCCCGATCCGGCGGGATGCTACTTGCCTGATTCGCGCGCCCGAGTCCGGACTCGACTGCACAGAGCCCCCGTCAAGGTCTCGCGCAGCTTCCGGCGAACAACAGGCGGAGTTGGGCATGAGATGCACCTACGTGCAGATAGCGAAATCTTAGCCCGGCAAGTCGAGAACTGAGGCTTGACAGTCGAGCCGCTCGCGGAAATAATCCAACCAGAATCTACACTGCGTTCGCACTCGCGCGATTTGGCGGGGCGCACGTAAGGCAAGAAGCAGAAAAACGCCGGGGCGGAAACGCCCCGGCGTTTTTCTTTGTCCTGACCGGAGAACGTATGGTCCGACTCGCGATCTTCATCGACGGCGGTTACATCGATGGGCTGTGCAGACGGCACTTTAGCGAGCTTAGTCCAAGGGTCGATATGCAAGTGTTGTCCGAGAAAGTGCGACAAGCCGTCGCCCACGCGTCGCCCGAGCCGGTGGATATCGTCCGCTCGTACTACTACACCTGCCCGCCCTACCAGCACGATCCACCCGCCGCCGATGACCGCAACCGAACGGCCGGCTATCGTCGGTTTGTCGATGCCCTGACGCAGCTACCGCGGTTTCAGGTTCGAGAAGGCCATCTACGGCTCGACGGCTTCGGCGAAGACGGCCGCCCGCTCTTCACGCAGAAGCAAGTTGACCTGCTACTCGGACTCGACGCCGCGGAAATAGCCGGAAGCCAGATCGTCACGCACATTGCGCTCATCGCAGGCGACGGCGATTTCGTGCCAGTCATGGAAGTGTTGAAGCGTGAAGGAGTCTCCGTCTGGCTCTTCCACGGCCCTCGCGCCACCTACGCGCACGATCTCTGGCTGGCCGCCGACGAGCGCCTCGAGATCGACCAAGCCTTCATGCGCGATATCGCGCGCGCCCCGGGCTAGAGGTACTCCCGACTCAGGCTCGCCCGGAGATAATGTCCCGCCATGCGCATCACTCGCCTGCGCGCTCATCCCCTCCGCAACCCCCACCCGGGTCCTGAAGCCACTGCCCTCGTCGTCGTGGAAGTCGAGACCGATGAGGGACTGACCGGCCTTGGATCCGTTGGCGGCTTTCCCGTTGGTGCGGAGACGATCATCACCCGCCAGTTCGCTCCGCTATTGGAGGGAACTGACCCGGCGGACATTGAGACGCACTGGGAACGTCTCTACGACTCGCTGAACCGCCAGGGCCAACGCGGTACCGGCGTCATGGCCCTTAGCGGGGTGGATCTCGCCCTCTGGGACCTGCTCGGGAGGTCGGTAGACCGACCGGTGGTCAGCCTGATCGGCGGCGGATCCACTCGCCGGGTTCCGGTCTACCTCAGTTCGCTTTCGCTGCGTGGACGCCAGGACCGGCAGTCGTTGCTTGATGAGATTGCCGACGGACTTCGACACGGGTTCAGTGCCTTCAAGTACTTCAGCGTGCACGGGCCGGCTGACGGGGAAAAGGGGCGTCAGATCGAACTGAAGGTGCTGCGCGAGATCCGGTCCATCATCGGTCCAGACGCCGACTTGATGGTGGACGCTCACTTTGGCTGGGATCTCCCCTACGCGCGGCGCATGCTGGAGCCGCTGGCCGAGGTGAATGCCTGTTGGCTGGAAAACCCCATCCCGATCGACGACCTGGCCGGCTACGAAGCCCTGGCCCGCGACGGCGCCGTCCCGCTCGCGGCGGGTGAGTCCGAACGCACCCGCTTTCCCTTCATCTCGCTCATCAACGCCGGCGTCCAATACCTGCAGCCGGACGTCAACCGTGTCGGCGGCCTGACCGAAACGCTACGCATCTGCGCCCTGGCCGCCAGCCACCAGCGCCCCGTCGCGCCCCACCAGGGTTGGTTGCACTCCTGGCACCTGATTGCCGCGCGCGCCAACTGTCCGATTGGCGAGTACTTCCCGCGTCGCGATCCCCTGCCCGGAAACTCCCTCATCTGGGATGCACTTGACGGCGAGCCCGAAGCCAGTCAAGGCGCGGTCACCATTCCCGAGAGTTCCGGCTTCGGCTGGACGCTCAACCGCGCCAGTCTCGCCCGCTACAAGCCGGATTGACCGAGGAGCGGGTCCGCGCAGGCCCCCTGTCTGGCTGCGGGCCGCTGCCGAGGCGCCGATATACTCACCCGCCCGTACGCAACCCCATGGCGATGCCCGTCCCGCCGGTAATCGAGTGGCGTGACGGCGCGGTCCGGATCCTGGATCAGCGCCGCCTGCCGGATGCCGTGGAGGTGCTGCACTGCACCACGGTGGATCAGGTCAACGAGGCCATTCGGACCCTTGCCATCCGTGGCGCCCCCGCCCTCGGCGTGGCCGCCGCCTACGCCGTCGCGCTTGCCGCCACCCGGGTTGATGGGTCCGACGAGGCGACGTACCTGGACCGCCTGGACACGGTCATCGACCAGATCATCGCCACCCGTCCCACCGCCGTGAACCTCGCCTGGGCCGCCGAGCGCATGCGAGCCGCCGCTCGCGAGCAGCCGGAAAACGACGTCCAGGCCATTCGGACGTCTCTGCTGACCCTCGCCCACGCAATCGCCGCCGACAACGAGCAGCGCCATCGCGCCCTCGCCGAAGCCGGCGCCGACCTCTTCGCATCCGGCCAGCGCGTGCTCCATCACTGCAACACCGGCCCGCTCGCCACCGCCGCCAGCTACGGCACCGCCCTGGGTGTCCTCCAGGCCGCCAACGAGCGCCACGGCATCGAAGTCGTCGTCAGCGAAACCCGTCCCCTGCTGCAGGGCGGACGCCTCACCACCTGGGAACTGGCGCAGTGGGGCGTGCCCTTCACCCTCATCACCGACAGCATGGCCGCCGACCGCATGCGCCGTGGCGGTATTGACGCCGTCATCGTCGGCGCCGACCGCATCGCCGCCAACGGCGACGTCGCAAACAAGATCGGCACCTACAGCCACGCCGTCGCGGCCAACGCGCACGATCTCCCCTTCTACGTGGCCGCCCCGCTCTCCACCATCGACTTCGACACCCCCAACGGCGACGCCATCCCCATCGAGGAGCGCGCCACCGAGGAAGTCCATGGATATGGGGACTGGCGCTGGTCGCCTTCCGATGCCCCAGTGGCCAATCCGGCCTTCGACGTCACCCCTCACGAACGCGTAACCGCGATCATTACCGAGCACGGAGTCCACCGGCCGCCCTACCTGGAATCGTTACGCCGGTTCGCGGCGGTTTCGGACACGGCCGCCTGACATGCGGAGCTAGGACGAATGCCTGCAATTGGAGTCATCGGCGGCAGCGGCTTCTACGACATGCCCGGCCTCGAAGACATTCGCGACGAGGACATCACGACGCCCTTCGGCGACCCCAGCGACACCATCCGCATCGGCAGCCTCGATGGCGTGGAGGTGGCCTTCCTGCCGCGCCACGGCCGCGGTCACCGCATCATGCCCACCGCCGTCAATGCCCGCGCCAACATCTGGGCCCTCAAGTCCCTCGGCGTCCAGTGGCTTATCTCCGTCAGCGCCGTCGGCAGCATGCGCGAGCACATCGAACCACTCCACGTAGTCGTGCCCGACCAGCTCATCGACCGCACCCGCCAGCGCCCCATGACCTTCTTCGACACGCCGGGCCTGGTGGTCCACGTCGGCATGGGCGAACCCTTCTCCGCCAGCCTGTCCGCCGTCCTGGCCGAGGCCGCCGAGACCGAGGGCGCCCACGTCCATCGCGGCGGGACCTACGTCTGCATCGAGGGCCCCCAGTTCTCCACGCGCGCCGAATCCGAAACCTTCCGCTCCTGGGGCGTCGACGTCATCGGCATGACCGCGCTGCCCGAGGCCCGTCTCGCCCGCGAAGCCGAGATCTGTTACGCCCTCCTGGCCATGGTCACCGATTACGACGTCTGGCACGAGAGCGAGGAAGACGTCTCCGCCGAGATGGTCATCGCCAACCTCATGGCCAACACCTCGCTCTCCCAGCGCGTCGTCCGGCGCGCCGTCGGCCGGATCCCAACCGACGCCTCAGCCTGCGAGTGCGCCGATGCCCTCGCCACCGCCATCATCACCGCGCCGGACGCGATTCCGCCCGAACTGGCCGAGCGCCACGACCTGCTCGTCGGCAGGTATCTGAACCGCCCGGCCTCGGACTGAGTCGCCGCACATGAGCAACCCGGATGGATCCGGCCGCGTCGTTGTCATCGGCACCGTCGGCATCGACGACATCGAAACCGCCCACGCCAGCGTCCAGGGCGTCCTCGGCGGTTCCGCCACCTACGCTTCCCTTGCCTCGCGCTGCTTCGCGCCCACCACCATGTCCAGCGTGGTCGGCCACGACTTCCCGGCCGCCCACCGCGACCTGTTGACCGAGCGCGACATCGACCTGAGCGGTCTCCACACCGCCGACGGCCTCACCTTTCGCTGGGGTGGACGCTACGCCGTCGACATGAACGTCCGCGAGACGACCTTCGTGCGGCTGCATGTGCTCGAGAGTTTTGATCCCCAGGTCCCACCGCACACCGTGGCTGGGTCCTTCGTATTCCTCGGCAACACCGATCCCAGCATTCAACTCCGCGTGCTCGACCAGGTGCAAGACCCGCGCTTCGTGATGGTCGATTCGATGGACTTCTGGATCGAAGGCGACCGCGAGCAGGTGGCCCGCGTCTTCCAGCGCTGCGACTGCGTCGTCCTCAACGACGAGGAAGTCCGGCTCTTCGGCGGCGACGTCAACGTTCCCCGCGCCGTGCGCCGGATCCTCGAACTCGGGCCACAGTACGTCGTGGTCAAGCGCGGCGAATTCGGCGCCGCCCTCGTCAGCGACCACGGCTGGTTCTTCGCCCCCGCCTACCCGCTTGACGACGTCGTGGACCCCACCGGCGCGGGCGACTCCTTTGCCGGCGCCTTCCTCGGCAGCCTGGCCGCCGCGGGATCAACCCATGAAGCCGTCCTTCGCAGGGCCGTCGTCTATGGAAGTGTCGCCGCGTCGTTTACAGTTGAGGCGTTCAGCGTGGATCGCCTCGCTGAACTCACCCGTCACGATATCGATTCGCGCTACGTTGAATTCGGCGACTTCGCCGCCTTCTAGCTGCCAGCCCAACGCCCGGAGGAACTCGTATGGCCACGGCCGATAACCAGTCCGATATTGCGGACGCTTCACTTGCCGCTGACGGCGTCCGCCGTGTCGAGTGGGCCGACCGGTCCATGCCCGTGCTGGAGAGCATCCGCCGGCGCTTCGAGCAGGAGCGGCCCCTCGACGGTCTGCGCATCGGCGCCTGCCTGCACGTAACCGCCGAAACCGCCAACCTCGTCCGCACCCTCCAGGCCGGCGGCGCCGAAACCTCGCTCTGCGCCTCCAACCCCCTCAGCACCCAGGACGACGTGGCCGCCGCCCTCGTCGAGGTCTACGGCGCCTCCACCTTCGCCATCAACGGCGAGGACTCCGAGATCTACTACGACCACATCGAGTCCGTGCTCAACAGCAAGCCCCATCTCACCACCGACGACGGCGCCGACCTGGTGTCCACCCTCCATACCGACCGCACCGACGTGATTGATGGCGTCATGGGCGGCACCGAGGAAACCACCACCGGCGTGATCCGTTTGCGCGCCATGGCCGAACAGGGCGTGCTCAAGTACCCCATCGTGGCCGTCAACGAGGCCATGACCAAGCACATGTTCGACAACCGCTATGGCACCGGGCAGTCCACCCTGGATGGCGTCGTGCGCGCGACCAACCTGCTGCTGGCCGGGCGCACCGTAGTTGTGGGCGGATACGGCTGGTGCGGTCGCGGCCTCGCCAGCCGCGCCGCCGGCATGGGCGCGCACCTCATCGTCACCGAGGTCGATCCGGTCCGCGCGCTCGAAGCCGTCATGGACGGTTACCGCGTCATGCCCATGCAGGAAGCCGCCGCCGTCGGCGACGTCTTCATCACCGTCACCGGCGACAAGCACGTCATCGACCGCTCCCACTTCGAGGTCATGAAGGATGGCGCGATCCTGGCCAACTCCGGCCACTTCGACATAGAAATCAACATCGAGGCGCTGGAGGACATGGCCGAGGACGTGACCGAGGCGCGGCCCTTCGTGGAGGAGTATCGCCTGCCGGGCGGACGCCGCATATTCCTGCTGGCGCAGGGCCGGCTGATCAACCTGGCCTCCGCCGAGGGGCACCCGGCCAGTGTCATGGACATGAGCTTCGCCAACCAGGCCCTGGCCCTCGAACTTCTGGCCAGGAACGCGCACGACATGGCCCCGAATGTTTACGATGTCTCCGCTGAAATCGACCGCCAGGTCGCCTCGGTCAAGCTCGAGGCGATGGGCGTGGGAATCGACACCCTAACCGCCGAACAGGCCGCCTACCTGTCCGGTTGGCAGGAAGGCACGTAGCCAGGCCGCCGCACGGCAAACACACTCGACGACATCATGGAGACCTTTGCACAATGCCCGGCGTCCTCGGAGTTTCGGCGGCTCTTGCCCCCTCTCCCTGTGGGAGAGGGTTGGGGTGAGGGTCTTCCGGGCAACCATCCCCAAGTTCCGCAAAGGTCTCATCACGGGAGAGCACCTTGAGTAGCACCTTCGCGCAGGCCGACCGCCTGCTGTTCACCTCCGAGTCCGTAACCGAGGGTCACCCCGACAAGCTCTGCGATCAGGTTTCGGACGCGGTCCTGGACGCCTATCTGCGGGTCGATCCCAAGGCCCGCGTGGCCTGCGAGACTGCGGCTTCGACCGGCCTCGTTTTCGTGCTTGGCGAAATCACCGCGGCCGGCGACAGCGTCGACATCCCCAAGATCGTGCGCCGCACCGTCAGCGAGATCGGCTACACCCACTCCGACCACGGCTTCGACGCCGAAACCTGCGGCGTCGCTGTCTCGGTCAAGGAGCAGTCGGCCGACATCAAGATGGGCGTCGACGAAGCCCTGGAAGTGCGCGACCTGGATGGCGACTACGCCGAAGTCGAAGGCCTCGGCGCCGGCGACCAGGGAATGATGTACGGCTACGCCTGCGACGAAACGCCGGAGCTTATGCCTGCGCCCATCGCGCTGGCCCATCGCGCCGCCCGCCAGCTCGCCGCCGTTCGCAAGAACGGCACGCTCCCCTGGCTGCGGCCCGACGGCAAGTCGCAGGTCACCGTTGAGTACCGCTACGGGCGACCCGCGCGCGTCGACACGGTCGCGCTGGCCGCCCAGCATGCCGACGACATCGACAGCGACACCATCGAGCGCGAACTGATCGAGAAAGTCATCCGCGAGACCGTCCCCGCCGAGTGGGTCGACGACAACACCCGATTCATCGTCAACGGCACCGGCCGCTTCGTCATCGGCGGACCCATGGGCGACGCCGGGCTCACCGGCCGCAAGATCATCGTGGACACCTACGGCGGCATGGCCCGCCACGGCGGCGGCGCCTTCTCGGGCAAGGACCCCACCAAGGTCGACCGTTCAGCCAACTACGCCGCCCGCTGGGTCGCCAAGAACGTCGTCGCGGCCGGCCTGGCCAGCCGCTTCGAGGTGCAACTCGCCTACGTCATCGGCAAGGCCGAACCGGTCTCCGTCAACATCGAGACCTTCGGCACCGGCAAGGCCTCCGACAGCGATATCGAAGCCGCCGTCCGCGAGGTCTTTGACCTGCGTCCCGGCGTCATCATCCGCGACCTGGGCCTGCGCCGGCCCCTCTACCGACAGGTCGCCGCCTACGGCCACTTCGGCCGCGACGACCTCGCCGACGTCCCCTGGGAACAGACCAACCGCGCCGCCGACCTGGCGCGGCTCTGCGCGGTGGAAGCGGCCATCGGCTAGCGGAGGCAGGCGTGCCAGCGGTCGATGACGTCCTTTCGAACAACGCGCGTTACGCCGCCGGCCTCGCTCCCAACGCCGACCACGCCGCGCCGGCCCGCAAGCTTGCCGTCGTGGCTTGCATGGATGCCCGCCTCGATGTCTTCAGCGTGCTCGGACTCGAACCCGGCGACGCCCACGTCATCCGCAACGCCGGCGGCGTCGTCACCGAGGACGTCATTCGCTCCCTCGTCATCTCCCAGCGCCTGCTTGGCACCCGCGAAGTCATGCTCATCCACCACACCGACTGCGGCATGCAGACGTTCCGAGATGGTGACCTGAAAGACGCCATCGAAGCCGACACCGGCCTTCGCCCACCGTTCGCCTTCGAACCCTTCGAAGACCTGGAGCAGGACGTCCGCGACTCCATCGCCCGCCTCCAGGCCAGCCCCTTCCTCCCCCACCGCGACCGCATCCGCGGCTTCATCTACGACTGCGCCACCGGCCGCCTTATCGAAGTCGCCCCAGGCTGAACTGCGTCGGCCGCCGTCTTGCTAGACCCCCAGCAACCGTCGCGCCACGCCCTGCGCCTCGTCTATGGTCTTGACATATCGGTCGTCGGGGACCTTCCGCAGCGCATTCAGCGCCTGCAGCGTGATCGCCGGCCGACCTTCCAGGCCCATTACGATCACTTCGGTGTCTTCGGCGATGGCGCTATCGATCAACTGCTCCACCACCAGCGCCGCGCTGTCGTCCATGAAGACGGTGTCGGAAAAGTCCAGGATTACGACTTCGTGATCGCGGATGTCCACGCTGATCGTGCTGATCAGCTTGTTCGCCGACGCCACGGTGAAGCTGCCCCGCAGCGCCACCAGTCCCACCCGCGCGGAGAACGCGTCCACCGTCTCTTCGTCGTCCTTAGCGCCGAAGAAGCTCAGGTCCAGTAGCGGCACCGAGACCACGCTGTCCATCTGCAAACGCTCGAACTGCCGCGCGCTCGCCATCCCGGCCGCGATCAGGCCGATCGCCACCGCCGTGATCAGGTCCAGGAACACCGTCAGCCCCAGCGTGATCAGCATCACCAGCAGGTGTTCCCGCTGTACCCGGTGGATACGCGTCAGGAACCGCCAGTCGATGATGTCCCAGCCGACCTTCATCAGGATGCCGGCCAGCGCCGCGTGTGGAATCGCCTCCACGTAGCGACCGAGCCCCAGCACCAGCGCCAGCAGAATGGCCGCCCGCAATGCGCCCGAAACCGGCGTCCGCCCGCCGGCCCGCAGGTTCACCACTGTCCCCAGCGTCGCGCCGGCCCCTGGCAGCCCCCCGATCAATCCCGCCGCCACGTTGCCGATGCCCTGCCCCACCAGTTCCCGGTTCGGGTTATGCCGTGTCCGCGTCATCGAGTCGGCCACCAGCGACGTCAGCAGGCTGTCGATGGAGCCCAGCAGCGCGATGATGATGGCCGGCTGCACGGCGCGCACCAGCACGTCCGGCCCAAGCTCGGGAAACCTCAGGCTCGGAAGGCCCGTGGGCACCTCGCCGATCACCGGCGTATCCGTCAGCCACAGCACGCCAAGCAGCGTCCCCGCAATCAGCGCCGCCAGCGTGGGCGGCAGGAACTTCCGCAGCCGGCTCGGCCAGACAATTCCCACCGCCAGCGTCAGGCCGGCAATAGCCAGGGCGCCGAAATTGATGTCCCGTACGGCCGCCGGCCAGGCCTGAACCGCTCCCAGCGGCCCGCCCGCGGCTACCTCCGTCCCCAGGAACGGCAAGGTCTGCACCAGGATGATGATGATTCCCACCCCGGACATGAACCCTGAGATCACCGAGTACGGCGTATAGCCCACGAACCGCCCGATCCGCAGCACCCCCAGCGCAATCTGGATCAGCCCGGCCATCACCGCGATCGTGAACGCCTCGGCCAGGCTTTCCGCGTGCGTCGCGACGATCACCGCCATCGCCACGGCCATAGGTCCGGTCGGACCCGAGATCTGCGACCGCGTCCCGCCGAACACCGCCGCAAAGAACCCCACCGCGATGGCCCCGTACATCCCGGCAACCGCCCCCAGCCCTGACGCCACCCCAAATGCCAGCGCCACCGGCAGCCCGACCACCGCCGCCGTCACCCCGCCGAACAAATCTCCACGGAGCGTCTGCAGGTCGTAATTAATCTTCACAGGCACTCGCGGATTCCGCTGAAGCTGGCCAATTCGCGCCTAAAGCTACCCGTCCTCGCCCACTGGCGCTGGCGCCCAATGCCCCTCCCCCGCCCGCGCCGCATAATGGCCGCTCAATCCGCCGTGCCCCGAGGATCCTGGCCATGAGTGCGTTCACGATCGACGTATTGCAGTCCCGCCGAATGGTGAGCTGGGGCGGACGCTTCATCACCGCGTTCAACCAGGGCCACACCCGCAACTACCTCTATCCCGTCTACACGCCCGCCGGTCAGGCCGTCACCGACGAGACACCCGTCGACCACCCCCACCACCGCTCCATCTGGATCGCCGCCGAGGAAGTCAGCGGCTACAACTTCTACATCGAACGCGCCTACGGCGGCCGCACCGCTGGCGCCATCCGCGAAATCGACGCCTCCTGGGAACAGTTGGCCGCCGACAAACTGCGCGTCACCCAGACCCTCGAGTGGCGCGGCGCCCCCGACTGGAGCGACCCGGACGGGCGCCTCATGCTGGTCGAAACCCGCACCACCGACATCCAGCCCGGCGACGTCTCCAACCTCCTCACCGTCCGCTCGCAACTCGTGCCCGGCGGCGGCCCGTCCGCTCCCGCCGGACGCCTGGCCGACGGCACTCCGTTGCCCGGCAAGCCGGTGGCCGGCTCGGCCAAGTCGCCAGGCAGCGTCACCATCGGCCCCACCAAGCACAGCTACTACGGCGTCCGCCTCGCCGACCGCCTCCATGTCACCCACGACGGCGTCATCAAGGACTCCGAAGGCCGTACCAACGAGGCCGAGATCTTCGACCAGGCCGCCGACTGGGTCGACGCCCACGGCCCCCTCGCCTTCGACAAGATCGCCGGCGTCGGCGTCCTCCCTGATGCCTCGTTCGACGGCGCCCCCTGGTTCGTCCGCGACTACGGCTCCCTCTGCATCAGCACCATGCGCATGCAGGCCATCGAGATCACCGCCGAGCACCCCTGGGACCAGACCGTCAGGTTCGTCATCCACGACGGCGATCACATTGACGCCGACATCGCCGGCGAATTCCAGCGCTTCCGCGCCGGAGATTCCTGATGGGCGAACGCTAGTCGGACGCCGGCGGTGAAAGGCGATCCTCAGCCAGGCCGAAGGCCAAGCGCTGTACACAAACAGTGTTTCACGTGAAACATTCCAATTCGCACCTGACCGGGCGCCGCCTGATCTAACCGCGGCCGAGCTACCCCCGGCCGATAAATGGCTGGCCGACCGGTAGAACGGTGGCTTCCAGCATGTTCACGTGATCGGGCATGGCGGCCATGGTCACGGCGGCGGTGGCCAGTTCGTCCACCGTCATCATGGGTTCCTCGTCCTCGCGCCGCTGCGTGCCGGTTCGCCGTTCCACCCAGGTGTTGCCGGGGTTGAGGCAGCTGCACGACACCCCGTGATCGCGGCCCTCCAGGGCAATCACCTGGGTCAGGCCCCACAGGCCGAACTTGGTGGCGCTATACGAGGCCGAACCTGGTCGCACGCGCTGCGACGAGATGCTGGCCACGTTGATGATGCGTCCGCGCCCGGCCGCCGCCATCACCCGCAACGCGGCCCTGGCGCACAGAAACGGCCCGGTCAGATTCACGTCCACCGTTCGCTGCCAGGCGTCCAGCGTCATGTCTACCAGCGGCGCGTGTTCGGCGATCCCCGCGTTGTTCACCAGCACGTCCAACGGGCCGAGCTGTTCAAGGGTCTGCTCGATCAGCGCGTCAACCGCCGCTTCCTCAGTCACGTCGGTCGGAATGACCACAGCCTCAGCACCCAGGCTTCGGAACTCATCGGCCGCCTCGTTCAGCAGTGCGGCATCGCGTGCGGCCAGCGCCAACCTAGCCCCTTCGCGTGCAAAGCCCCGAGCGATGCCGCGTCCAATACCGCGATTCGATCCCGTCACAATCGCGACCTTGCCGTCCAGTACACCCATCGGTAACTCCGCACTCTTGCTGATTTGCCCGCATTATCGGCGCCCGACCGGCGCTGGCGACGGCGGTCAATCCGGCCCCGCTCGGTAAGCTCAACTGGGCTGGTAGCTCAGTTGGCAGAGCAGCGGACTTTTAATCCGAAGGTCGTGGGTTCGAGACCCACCCGGCCCACCAGGTTTGGAAGCCCTGTTTTGCGGGGCTCAAAGATCTCCAAAATTGGCCGTTTGCCAACATCTTGCCAACATCCGCCAACATTTCTTTCAGCGACTCGGCTGCTCTGGGTCAGTGCGGAGCAGCCTCTGCGGGTCGACGAGGCGCGTCTCTGACGCTGCCAGACCGCTAGACGCTGCTGGCTGGACGCCCGGCTTCTCGTGGGCGTAGGTGTGAGCATCAGCCTGATGCTCGCGGGTCGCAGTTGCGCAAGGCACGCGTTGGAGAGGCGTCACCGTCGGGGACACTCTCTGCTCTCAGGAACGCTAATGTCATCGTCCAGGTGTAGACCGTGTCCTAGGTGAGGCTCGGCTCAAAGGCACCGGCGCTCGTCGACCTGAGGGCGGGGAGGCGCAAGGCGGGCCGCCGGGTTCTGGACGAGGCCACCCACACGGGGAGCAGGGACATCGTCGAGCAGATGGCCGAGATCATCACCGGTCACGGGTTCCAGGTTGCCGTCATGAAGGTCGTCGTGCTGCCCCCGACCGCCGGGAGGCGTGGGCGGCGCGGAAGGTCAAGGCGGGCGTTTATGCGCTGATCTGCTACCCCCGACTGGTGCAGACCTTCCTCGATCTGGTGGACTTCCTCACCATCTGCTGCTTCGAGACCGACGACTCGGTCTACGCAGTGCGTCAGGCCTCGCGCCGCTCCTGGCGCATCGGCTAGGCGCGCCACGACAAGGTCGTCTTCATGGCCTAACGGAACACCCTTCAGACCCTCGTGCTGAAGCTGGTGGCCATGAAGCTGCAAAGCTTCCTCGCGGTCGAAGGCGAGCTGCCCGAGGACGGCCTGGCCGCTTATGGCGACAACGGCGACGGCCTGATGCTGGCGCTGGCCCGTCAGATCGTGAATGGGCAGCAGGAGGCCGACGCCGAGACGGTGGAGGCGGTGTTTGCTCAAGCGCGGGACGGCGCCACCCGCGCTGAGGAGTTGCTGGTGGAGGCGAAACCCGAGGCTGTCGAATTCAATGGCACCAGGACGAATGGCCACCACGCTAACGGCACCGGATCGAGCCAGGAGTTTTACTGGGCGGCAACCACGGGCTGCTGTCCCGGTAAACGGCACTGGCCATCACGAAGAACCCGGTGGGCCGCAGCCGACGCTGTTCTCCTGGGCGGAGTTAATGGCCGAGCCGCCGGCGAAGCCCAGGGGCCGCCGCCGCAAGGCTCAGGCCCCGGCGCAGTCCCTGTCTGAGTGGGCGTTGGAACAGGAGCGGGCGCCGGTCGGCGCGCGATGCTAGATCGAAGACATGGGAGAGGACACCTGGACTAGGTGTCCTTCCCCGCACGCCCATACATGCGGCCATTCTGCGTCTGAGGCAGTACTGCTCCGGTGCGGCCATGCTTGGGCCACTTGTACAGGGAATTCTGTTGCCGAAAAACTCCGCGAAAGGGCAACACGATATGTGTAGGGGAACGCACTGAAAAGGACCAGTGATGACGACCGCAGATACCCCGGCGCAACAGCGAAAGCCCCGCGAAAAGGTTGCCAGCCTCGGCATAGAGATATACGAGCGAGACATCCTGCCGCAGGTCGAAGCCGACCATCACAGTGATTACGTTGCCAGCGACGTTCACTACGTCCTGCTCACGACGCACCGCTAGTCGCGCAGTGCAATCGAACGTCGAGAAGCTGCGCTTCGCTCGGCCATCCAAAGCGCGGGCCTCGCAGTTGCCGACGATCAGATAGCCGTCCGGGACGCCGACCAGATCGCGATCTGGGTAACTAGCCATCCACGCGTCGCCAATTGGCTCCGAGAGCAGACGCAGCCGGGGGCTCTCGGACCCTTCCGGTCGTGGAATCACTGGGCTGGCCGACCGGAGCACGATCACATCGTGGACATCGAAGCTCACAACGTCGTCGTTTGCGAGAAGCGCCCAGCCCATGTGTGAAAGCGACAACCCCAAGTCAGCAACCACGGTGGTCGGCAACATCAAGGTGCCGGTGTAGTCAGTGTCGATAACGGCCTGAATGTCCCTCGTGCGTCCATCTGGGCCCTGCAAGGGAAGGGTCACCACCGCTTCATAGGCAGCATTCACGGCCCCTTCGATCATTCCCTCCTCCGCCAGGACCCGGCCCCGAAGCTGCGAATCGCCCGGTACCCGACTCGCTCCACCAAGACATCGCCAGCCCAGGGGTAAGCCCTGGGGCAAGACGACCCTCCACGCAATCCTCATCAACGAGACGTACACCGGCACCTTGATGTGGGGCGTCAACGCCAAGGACGGGGCCGACCCAGTGAAGGTGGACGATGCGTTCCCGGCGATTGTGTCCAAGGCCCAGTTCCACCGTGTGTCCAACCTGATGCGCTCCCGTGCGCCCAAGATCGTCAACCCACGCAGAGCAGCAAGCCCCCTTCCTTCTCAGCGGGCTGGTCAAGTGCAAGGCCTGCAACCGGGCACTCACCGGCTTGTACGCCAAGAGTGGAAAGTTCCCATACCACGTCTGTCAGACCCTCATGAAGCGGGGCGGCGGGTCCTGCGACACCCCGAGGCTCAACGCTCGACAATTCGAGAAGTTCGTCATCCGAAAGGTTCGCTCCAACATACTCACCGAGGGAAGCATCCGCGACCTGGTGAAGACCGTAGACGAGAAGATGGACAAGGTGGCCGCCGAGCAGCACAAGAGGCTGGAGACCATTGACGAGGAGCTCGAGGATGTGAAGCGGCACCTCAGGCGCATCTGGCACTTCATCGGGGAGACCCACAATGTCGATATGGCCGACGCTAGAAACCACATCAGGGAACTCCGGGACCGGCAGGAGCTTCTTGAGGACGAGGCGTCGGCGGCCAGGGCAGTCTTGACCCAGCGCAGGTCTGTTCTGGACGACGTGAATACCGTCGAGGCCTACGCCAAGGAAATGAGAGACTTTCTGAAGCACAGCGAACTGACCGAGCGCAGGGCCTTCATCCAGTCCTTCGTCAAGGAGATCGTCGTCATACCGGACGACGATCTCCTCAGATACGCCGTCCCTATGCCGAGCGATAGCCAGATTCCAGGGAAGGCGACTGAGAAATTGGCCTTGAACGACCCGGTACTTGTTTCAGTGCACCGGAGTCCACCACCGTGCACTGAAGCAAGTACCATCTTCGAGCTTTGGCTGGGAGGCCTAGGACGGCCTGAATGATGTATTCGAGCCTTCTTGAGCCCGCCTTGACCAATCAGGGACTTACGAGAGGCAAATTCAAACTAGGAAACTTACCCACAATGGCAACTGACAACGGGCCGCAGGGCGTTAGTCTCGAATCTTCAGCAATGCCGCACCCCACCTCCACCCATGTCGCAGGGTGAGTCGCAGTGGATTCAGGGCGTGGTGAACAGCTTGGATGGCAGCGAAGTTCAGGGGTGCCAAGGTAGACAAGGGGCTGACTAAACTTGATGGATGGCTGCGAACCGTGGAGAACAAACGACCCTGGCTGATCGGGGGATAGCCGCCTTAGTTGGGGCGGCGGACCTCATCAGAGGAGGGACAGGTGTAACGGTAGCCGTTATTGAGTTGTCGTGTAGGTAGCGAGGGGAGGCTGTCCCATGCGGTTCGCCAGTAGTCTTTACCTGCCTCAGTTCGTCAACGAAGGCTTCAGCCTAGACCACGACGCCAACATGATTTCCACGTGGCACCTAGACTTCAGGCCGCCCGCCGAGCGCTTGCCTATCGGGCAGTTGGTCAAATACAGTCGAGTTGAGCACGCTATCGAACGATGCAAGACCATTCAACTTGCACGACCGCTGTGTTTCCGACAGCAGGGCGAGACGCTTATCCACGACGAAAATGAAGCCCAGGTAACCAAGGTCGTGAAGCGCGAAGGCGTGCCTCTGGCTGTCGCAGAGGCCTGGCAGCGACAGCTGGACGACTACCTGCGGAGCATGGCAGCGCTCATGGGGTACAAGGTGCTTGACTGCAACATCACCCTGGTGGACCCTATCACGGTCGACCGTGATACCCACACGTGGGGCGCGGACCACTGGCTCTACTGCACCGCTATGTCCCCGACTGCCGACGCCCAACGCAAGTTGCTTCGGGAGTCCCTTGACCCCAACTACTGTCACGAGACGAACATCCCGAGCGCTCGCACGTTCGCACAGGAGCTTGGCCGAGCGTATGTTGCGGCCTACGGCACCCCCGAGGATGAGAAGGAGCCGATGGCCCACAGCCTTGACGGGGAGCCAACAGGCACGACGTATCACCGCTTGATGCTCGTCATTCACGGCCCAGCGGTATACGTGCGTGACCCTTTCGCTGTGTGCGCCGCCGCCGCCAACTCACAAGATTCTCGCGTGAAGGCGTTGCTGCCGCTGTTCGTGAAACATCAAGACTACAGCGGACAGCGGGAATACAGGTTCGTGATTGGCGACCGGCGACAGACCGACACCGACAAAAAAGTCATGCCCGTGCCCCGTGGTCTACTCGCGGCCGTAGGGCCCTACAGTACAACCCCAATGGCCATTCCAGACTTTCATCCCCTCTGATCCAGATAACCAACCGCTCGCACTCGTATCTACACCGGCGGGAATCTAGCCCGCTCGAGGCTTAGCGAGCCGCCTTGCTTACAACAATTGGGTGCTCGTGGACAGTCGATTTGGGTACAGTCGCAGAGGTAAAGGGGTTCGACAAACGGGTTATCCAACCTGGTCCCACTACGTTCGGGGCGAGGTATGTCAGATCGCCTTTCCACGACTCTACACCACGGAGCCCGGCAGCTGACAGCGAGGTCAGCAAATGGCACAGGGTAGAAGAGGCCTTTGCTCTCGCCGTTGAGGTTTCCGGGGCTATCGAGAACTCTTCAAAGGACCCGGCACACCCTAGCCAATCGTGAGTTTACTGCTTTGGCTCCTCGAAGAGGGCTGATGGGGGCCTCCTTGCGTCAAGTCCCTCTCGTAGCTCCTTCATCTGCTGTTCGGTCAGATCTAAACTCCGAAGGTCCATTCCATGTAGTTGACGTCCCGGTCCTATGTTCCAGGAGCTCACCTCATCAAAGAAGCTCCCATCGTCTAGCCATTGGTATCGAGCGCGCGCCAAGTTTTCCCAGGTCTCGGTGAGTGACCACTCCACTACTCCGAGTGTGTCGACTGCCTGCCCGCTCTCGGAAGGGATCATACCCGGAGCGACATACCTCCCATTCTTCGCTCCGACCTGTATTCCCGCAAGCGATATGAGCTTAGTAGTCATGGAATCCCCTGAACCTCGTTTAGGAGGGGGTGCTATGCCGGACCTGTGAGCAGCCACTTTGTTCCTCCACAACCGCAGCGGCTTAGCTTCAGGAATGGACTTCGTGTACTCCCTTGCTTGTCTCTGTATGACTTTCATCCCTCTCGGAGTGGAGGCCAACTTGTGATAGTCCCCAATAGTGGCGAGCGTGTTCAGCAGGCTCACGCCCTCC
Source organism: Chloroflexota bacterium (assembly GCA_022820025.1). Classification (GTDB taxonomy): domain Bacteria; phylum Chloroflexota; class UBA11872; order UBA11872; family UBA11872; genus UBA11872. The sequence goes on along the minus strand of JAJEGF010000083.1, from coordinate 17,370 downwards.
ATGAGGTTGAGCATGCTCACGCTAAACCAATCGAACTTGACCGCGAGCTGGGCGTAGATGCCGTTTACATCGAACTCCTGGGCTGAGTGAGCTCTCCTGGGCAGCTTCCATTCAAGGTCCTTAACCTCACAATAAAGCGAGTACAGGCCGGTTCGGAGCACCGCTACGTTGCGGACGAGATTGGCGTCTTTAGGAAAGCGTGAGATCTTCCCCGGAGGGAAACCCGTCTTGTCCAACACTCTGATGCCGTAGGATGCGTACGCCCTCTCCAACGCATCAGCTAGGGTCGCCCCCGTTGCAGCTAGACATGGCCCGGAGCCCTCATCTACACAAACTCTCCATCCGGTGGTGCCGTCCTCGAGCATCGCCTTTTCATAAGAGAAGTCCAAAGCACCTTGATCCATACTCTCCCCTCCATAAGTCCCCGCAGCACACATTTCGCTGAGGGTACTTGGAGTCTCTACAGTCGGAGCCCTCGCCATGTGTTGGGCGGCCTAGCGTCCCGGGGCGACTTGGGCTCAGCCGCCCGTTCCCGTTTCACCGCCCACTTGGTGACGGGGCCTGGGCCTTGCTCTTGTGGCCCTTCGGCTTGACCGGCCCCTAGCCTCATCCATTGTCTCTCCCTTTCGACTCGTGTGGCGGCGACTCAATGGCTGATCGTGTTACACGAGGGCTAACCGCCGAACCGTGTATAAGCGGCTTGACAACCTGGGCACGCGGATGACTGCTCACCGGATGACCAGCACCGGCGCGGCGATGTGGCGCGCCACCCGCCCGGTGATGCTTCCCACCGCCGACCGTCCGGCCCCTCCGAGGCCCTGGCTTGCCATCGCCACCAGGGAGGGTTGCAGAGAAGCACTGTCCATGATGGCTTGAGCGACATTCAGGCTCTGTAGGTGGTCGATGGAGACTTCGTGGCCTTCCTCACCGTCCAGGCGATGTCTTACGCTGGAGAGGTATGCCTCCACCGCCTTGGCGTCGGCGTCAGCCTGCTCCTCGGCGGAAATCCCCTGGGACTTCCCGTAACTCCCAAGCGGCAGCTCGCCCAGATGCTCCCGGTAGTATTCCGTGGTGGGAGTTACCCTAAGCAGCGAGATGCTCGCTCCGAGCGCTCCCGCCATGGCGCTGACGTGGGGAAGCGACAGTTCCGCCCTTGCTGACCCATCCAACGGGGCCAGTACCGTCTCTACCTGCACAAGTGTCGCCACGCTTGTCGCCGCGGCGCGAACGATGAGCAGCGGGTTGGGGATGGAGTGGAGCACTCTGTCTGTCACGCTGCCCAGAGTCCAGGGAGCGATTCCTCCCCTTCCGTGAGTCGACATGACGACCAGCGCCCTGGGGTCGGTCGTTGCATGGGTCACTATGGCGTCGGCAGGCATACCGCGCAACGTCGAGACCGATGCCGAGCTGCCGGACGCCTCCAACCGGTCCCGGACGCCCGCGAGGTATTCCTCCGCACGGCGCTGCCTTGCCGACAGCATCGTATCGACGACATGCCTCGTGTGCGTGTCGAGGATGGCAGGAGCCAGGATGTGGCAGGCTTCCACCAGTTCAATGGGGACCGACATCGACGAGGCGACCAGCGGCGCGTAGGACAGGGCCTGCTCGGCAAGATCCGATCCGTCAAGTGGAACGATCACCTTCGAATACATGGTCATAACCCTCCTCGGCGAGTCATTGGATTGAAGGCGTTGCTCAAGCTCGTTGGGGGAATGCCCATCGCGGTCAGAGTCTCCCCTCGTTCGATTGTTCACTCCGGCCCATGCGGTACCCGACCCCCGGCTCGTTGAAGATGTAGGAGGGGGCGTTGGCGTTGTCCCCCAGCTTCCGGCGCAGCCTGTTCACGATGGTCCGCACCAGCCCCGAGTTACCGGAGTGGCCCAGGCCCCAGACCCTGAGCAGCAGCTGGCCGTAGGTCAGGACCATCCCGTCATGGGACGATAGCTCGACGAGTACCCCGTACTCGGTCGGGGTGAGCTCCACCGGACGTCCGCCCAGGGCCACCCGGCGCTCGGCGTAGTCGATAGCCAGGTCCCCCAGCGCGTAGGGCTGGGGCTGTCCCGCCCGGCCCAGTCCGGCCCGCTGCCGGAGCGCGGCGCGTATCCTGGCCCCCAATTCCGAGGGCGCGAAGGGCTTGGCCACGTAGTCCACGGCCCCCATGTCCAGCGCCCTGGTGACGTTCGCCTCCTAGCCGTAGGCGGAGACGAAGATCACGGGAACCTCGGTGGTCGCCAGGATGGCCTCCATGAGTTTCACCCCTTCGCTCTCCGGCAACACCAGGTCCATCAGCACCAGGTGGGGACGCTCCTCCTCCATGAGGCGGGGCACATCGTCCGGGTCGGCGGTCACGATGGGGACGTAACCCACATGGGTCAGGGCGTCCCGGATGTAGCGCAGGTCCAGGGGGTTGTCGACCACCGCCAGGACCCGAGTGCGGTCTCGTGCCCTCCGGCGGGAGTGCTGTCCGCGTCGCGGCGGTCGAGTGCAGCAGCGACGCCCTCGAGGTGTCCTGGCCGGCGGTCCCGGGCGCCACGGGCTACGTGGTGGCCTGGAAGACGGCGGGCGGCGCCTACAGCGCCGTCGCGAGCTCGGAGACGGCGGTCACGAGCGGGCGGATCACCGCCCTGGAGGCGGAGACGGCCTACACGGTGCGCGTCACCGCCCGCCACACCATCGCCGGTTCAACCGCCGACGGCGACTCGGCTGAAGGCAGCGCCACCACCAACGCGCCGCCTGCCAACACTCCGGTCTCCGGCGCGCCCACAATCAGCGGCACGGCCCAGGTGGGAGAGACTCTGACGGCGGCCACCTCGGGCATCAGCGACGCCGACGGGCTGGACAACGCAAAGCTTCGTCTACCAGTGGCTGGCCGACGGGTCGGACATATCGGGAGCCACCGGCTCCAGCTATACGCTGGTGACTGGCGATGTGGGCGAGGCCATCAGTGTGCGGGTGTACTTCAGCGACGACGCCGGCAACGCCGAGTCCCTGACCAGCGCCGCCACGGCGGCGGTAGTGGAGGAGGACCAGCAGGATTCAACCCCCCGCCGTCACCTTCGTCATCTACTACGACCCCAACGACGGGGACGCTGCGGTGGACCGCTGCAACCAAGCGGTCAAGCTGCTGAAAGACGCCGGTATCTCGTACAGCGAGGTCATCGGTGACGTGCAGGATGGCGTTGACCGGCTGGCCGGGGTGACCGACTCGGTGATACCCCGGTTCTTCATGGGAGACCCCACGGAGGAAGGCTGGGTGTCCGAGACAAAGGTGAACAACGGCGGCCTGCGATGGCTGAAGGGGAAGGTTGCTGAACTGAGCGAGGACTAGCGGGGCGTCGAACGGCTACAACGATCAGGACGGCCCCTTTAGCACAGGGGCCGCCCGGTCCAGGACTCGGCCAGCCGGTCAGGACGCGGCGGGCAAGAAAAAAGGCTCGCACACATTGAAGGAGAGTTGTGGCCGGAAACGCGAAATGACGGCATACATGGAATTGACGAGGCGAGTGGAGGTTTGAGGGGCGGGTAAGGCCACTCCCATCGATGAGAGTGCCTCCGGGCATCCTGTGGAAGGACCGGCCCGATGCCAAGGCAGCGAATTGACTACAACATACAGACCTATGAGTTTCCCGAAGACTCCCCGGAACGTCTGGAGCGTTTCCAGAGGGAGTCCGGCCTGTCCTGGTCGGAGATCGCCCGGCGCATCGGCACATGCCGCTACACCGTGTGGCGTTGGAAGGATGGCAGGGGCCGTCCCAACACGGAGCACATGATGGCCCTGCTCGACCTGGCCGAACGGATGGGCCTCGCCCACGTCTTCACCGACTGACGCGGTGCGGGGCCCGATACGCAAAAAGGGGCCGTATACATGGATAGAGCACCTGTGTTGGGGGTCAATGGTGAGTCCACCGTGGGATCCCACAGGGTGTGGTCGCGGCATAGGGCGTTGCAGAGGACGAGGAGCTTGCGCATGCAGGCGACGAGGGCGACTTTGGCCGGCTTGCCGGCGGTGATGAGGCGCTGGTAGAAGGCGCGGAGGTGGGGGTTGCGGCGGGCGGCCGTCAGGGCGGCCATGGAGAGCGCGGTGCGCCCCTGGGCGCGGCCGCCCCAGCAGCTCCGGCGCCCGCGCCAGGCGCCGCTGTCGCGATTGAAGGGGGCGACGCCGACGAGGGCCGCGATCTGCTGGCGGGAGCAGGCCCCGAGTTCGGGCACTACGGCCAGCAGGGTGGCGACGGCCACGGGGCCAATGCCGGGGATGCTGCGCAGCCAGGCGGCGCGGGCGCGTAGCGTCGGCTCCGCCTGCACGAGGGCCGCCAGCTGGCGCTCAACCGTGGCCAGGGCCGCGGTCCGGGCGGCGGCCAGGGGGTCGAAGCCCAGGTCCAGGTGGGGGCGGTCGTGGCGGCGCCGCTGCTGCTCGGCCGCGCGGTCGTTGACCAGTTGGCGCCGCCGGCGACTGAGGATCTGGCGATCCTGGACCACGGCGCTGGGCTGGGGGCGCACCGGCGGCCGCACCTCGGCCGCGAAGCGGGCCAAGACCTGGGCGTCCAGCCGGTCGGTCTTGGCCAGGCGCCCGAGGGCCCGCGCGAAGTCGTGGGTCTGGCGCGGATTGACCACGACCACCGGCAGGCCGGCCGCGGCCAGGGTGGCGACCACGAGCCGCTCGTAGCTGCCGCTGGCTTCCACCACGATCCGGCTGGGCCGCAGCGCCTGGAGCCGCCCCTCTAAGCGCCGCAGCCCGCTCCGCGAGCGCGGCACCGTCCAGGTCGCGCCGGTCGGCTCGACCGCGATGTCCAACTGGGCCTTGGCTACATCGATCCCGACCGCGACGTCCGTGTGAGCTGCCATTGGGTACCCTCCGGCCACGCTGGCGACACGCCCTGCCTTGCAGATTCGGGCTCGTGGTTACGGCCCCGGCACCTGTTCGGGCTCTGCGCCAGCGCCAGGGCCGGGACGACCCTGCTCTCTCACGGTCTCCAATGACCCAGGGCAGATCGGTCTGTCCCGGCCCGTGCACTGTCACCTTGAGAAACCCAAGGCTCGTGGAACATACAAGGCACTTGTGTCAACTCGGTCGATTGGGCCCGTGCTGGTTGCGAAGGACCAACGTCAAACTCCGCATCGCAAGCGTTCCCTCGTGGGCAATGTCCGTGCAACAGGGATCATGCACCCAGGTTTCTGGGATCGGAAACCGTGGTGAAAGCCAAACAGTACGACTATTATTTGCAGACCTTTTCGGCGCTGAATATGCCCTGGAAGCGATACGACACAAGTCCGTCTGTCCACTTCATACAAACGTCACAAAGACATCCGAGAAAGTTCACCTTCGCGCGCTTCAGGCTTCCTCATCGGCAGCACTACAATGAAGACATGATGAACCGCGTGAGAACCAAAGCCGCCGCCCACGGCCTGCTGTTCGTGCTGGCGTTCGTCGTGTTCTACGTCGGGCTTGGCGTGGGTCTGCAATACAACCCCACCATTGGCACGCTCCTGTGGGTCGCCGCCGCGGCAATCGTCGCGCTGAACCTGTTCTGGATCATCCGGTCGCGCAGGTAATCCCGAGACGACGGCGTCCCATCCGCCGGGTCACTTCCCCCAGAGTCCGAACCTAACCCGGTTCCAGAACTCGGCCCTCTTCCGCTCTCTCCACGTGTCGGAGAGCGCGGTCCTGCGCCACGTGATCTGACCGCTACGGTCGAAGTCCCGCAGCGGCTTCTTCTCAGGCGGCAGGGTCATCCCGTGGTCGTCGAGGACGGCCAGTGCGACCTTCAAGACGTGCTTCTGGGTGGTCAGCCACTCGACGCCCTCGCCCCGTTCGGATGGGCCTCCAGCAGCTCCCGCCACCGGACGATGAGGGGCCAGGCCGCGCCGGATATCTCCTCGTCGTCTTCGGCAGGCTCCAGCGTCGCAGGGTCGGGGTACTCCTGGCGCATCGAGAGCCTCGACGGAGGATTCTAGTCCCGGCCCGACGAGACGTCCTTCTCACCGGCTGTGTCCTGGGGGAGGGACCGGGGCCGGCGTGCCCGGCCCCGGTCCCGTCCGGTCCATCTCTTCGCAGGGAGGCCAGCCCGCCCTTGACGGAGGCCAGCCGCCTGCGCAGTTCCTTGCCCAGGTCGTCCTGTCCCTGCTCCACCGCATCGACGCGGGCCTCCAGCTTCTCGTCACGCTCACGCTGGCGCTCCGCGGCCGAGCCCATGTCCTCCTGCAACGCGCGCTCCAGGGCGTCCCGCGTCCGCCGTGAGAGCTGTCCAGTCCTGATGCTCTCGCCCACGGTCTTGGGGTCGATCTCCAGCACCCGGGCCGCGCCCCTGGGACCCCGCTTTCTCACCAGCTCTTGCAGCAGCGCCATGATCCGCATGTGGCACATGTTCTCCACCGCCTTGCTCTCCGAGATGCCGTGTTCGGTCGATTTCATGGCAATTTCCTCCTTCTCAGAACCTCGTTTCGACTTCACCCCAGCTACGGCGCAGCCTTGGCCCGTCGCCGGGTCCGGTGGTCAACGGACGTAACGCACCCCCACGTCGCCGGAGTTTCGCGCCCGTTTCTCCGCGCCAACGCCGTTTTGCCGTGTTGCGTGCCCCCACGTCGAGCGGGTTTTGCGCCAGATTACGTGAACGCACTCTTTCAACAAAATAGTTGCTGTTTACGTCCTGTAGGGGGTGATTTAAGGCCAATTCTGCTTTGCCACGACCCACTCTTCGTTTTCCCCAGAAACTCAATTTCCTGTAAAGCCCCATTACTGCATAGATGGAGGCGCTTTCCAATGACCTCGTAAGGTGCATTACGAGTGAGGCACTCTATGGGTAGCTTCTAACCGTTTCTTGCTTGTTCACACTCTCCTGCGGCGGCCCCGAAACGCTGGGCCGCACGAAACCGCCGAGAGGTGGACAACGTGGCGCTGAAATCGAAACTCCGGTCGGCCAGGCGACTGATTCCCATGGCATCCGAGCTGCTCCTCGCAGCGCTGCTGGCGATACCCGCGAGCAACACGGTTCTCGCCCAGACCCCGCCCGGCGACGAGCTGACCCTGGTCAACGCCGACCGGGAGTTCGTAGAACGCAAGGGAGACGGCCAGTTCGTCCCCCGTCCCATCTTCGACCGCAAGATCGAGAGTCTCTTCTACGCGGTGAGGGACGCCGACATGGGCGACTGGATCACCGCCGTATACGGCGTCAAGGGCGGGGAGAAGAAGCGCAGCGACGGCTGGGAATTTTCGTGGGAGTATCCCGACCTGAACGAGGACCCTGACCTGGACAAGGACCGGGCCTATCTGCTGGTCATGCTGGCCGCCGCCGAGGACGGCAAGCGGGGCGAGTTCTACGCCGTCATCCCCATCCACCAGCCGGGCGAGACTTAGCTACCCACGGGAACAGTCCCTACGCTAAATCAAGGCTGGTCAACAGGACAGAAAACCTCAGGTCCAAGCATGTATCCCTCCCTGGAAGTGAGGCGCACTTTGTTTTGTGCGACTCGCGTGAGGGCAACGAGGCTCAAGGGCTCCGTTTCTCCTAGTTTCGAGTTGATGGTAACACCGACGATCGAGTCCTCTGTAGTGGGCGTCACGCCGTTCCAAACGGATAGACCCTTAATCGTGGCTCCTAGAAACTGAAAGTCAGGATTGCCTTGATGGTTGGGCACTGCAAACGAAGTTCTGCTTAGAGCTTGCGACATCTTTCTCAAGAAGTCTAAGAATGTGTGTACCGACTGTTTATCTCGAACATCCGGGTGGTGAACTAGGGTGTCTCGGGCCTTAATGACATCTTGAAAGTGAGGCCAAAGGCTGAGCCTGTCTAATAACCAATGCTCTTGCGAGTCTGTCTTGTCTTGGCATGGACGCCGTAGGCTGCCGAGCAGTTCACGGCTATGAACTGCGTACCACTTTATGGCGGCTAAGGCTCCGGCGCTGTCTGCGGCACCGGGCAAGACACCTGCAACTGAAGGATAGACATAGTCTCCTACATCTAGATAATGCGAGCCTGGATGCGGGCTGCCATATGTACCTTCCATTAAGCGGCTACGCAGAGTGTGGCATACAGTGTCCATGTTGTTGATCGTGCGCATCACGCTCCACGTCTTCACCAGGTAGGAGACTCTGTTTGCAATGATAGCCATGTCACGAGGCAGCACTTGCCATTTCTGCTTCGTCAATACATCAGCCACCTCTGATGTTGAGGCTTGTGGATTATTTTGAATTATATGGAAGGCGGCTGCTTCATACACAGAGTAGTAATCGTCGTTGTTGATGTTGCTTTCCCAGATGTTGTCTAGGTCCATTTGCCTTTACCTTTCCTATGTTGGTGCCTGATGGAAATATGGCAATGCCAGTCGAGCTTTGATTCAGTTGTTGGTACACGATTCATTAGCCCCCTTCTTTGAGTCGTTTGGTCTGAAGGCGTTGCTCAAGCTCGTTGGCGGAGTGCCCATCAAAGTCAGAGTTTCTCCTCGTTCGATTTGTCCACCGGGCCCTTGCGGTACCCTACCTCCAGCTCGATGAAGATGTATAGGGGCTCATTGACATTGTCCTCCAGCTTCTGGCGCAGCCTCGTCACGATGGTCCGCAGCAGCCCCGAATCGGCGGAGTGGCCCACGACCCAGACTCTGAGCTGCAACTGGTCGTGGGTCACGACTATCCCGGCATGGGCGGACAGCTCGACGAGCACCGCATACTCCGTTGGGGTGAGTTCCACCGGACATGCGCCCAGCCATTCTAGACTGAGACGTCGTAAGAGCGCCGGAGCAAGGGTGGGCATGAACCTGTTCGACGAAACGTTCGTCGGTGGCCTGCTTTACGCATTCTTCTGGGTCATGGGCCTCGCCCTTCTCGTCATGCTCGTGGTGATGGCGCTCATGCTGACGGTCTTGGCCGCCGTGGCCGTATTCCGGCTGACCAACTGGCTGCTTGGCTTGGTGTGGGAGGAGTGCCCCCGCTGACGCCCAGCACACGGAGTTGGCATTGGCGGGAAAGCAGTTTCGGCGGGACATCACGCTCGCAGGGCTCCTCCAGATTTTTCCGGACGACGCGAAGGCCGGTGAACTGGCCGGCCGGCTGGCGGTCATCGACGCCGGGTTCGCGGACGTGCGCCAGCGGCTGGAGCGGCTCTACGACGCTCTGGAGACCAGCGCGCTGACCCTGGAGGCCCTGTCGCCCCGCATCCTGTCGCTGCGGCACCGGGAGGAGCACCTGGAGGCGGCGCGGGTGAACGCCGCCGCTCGGTTGGAGCAGCGCCGGGTGGAGCTGCCGACCACCGAGGAGGTCAAGGCGTATGTGGTGGACTTCCGGGTGTTCTTGCACGAAGGCACGATCCCCGAGCGCAAAGCCCTGATTCGCAACTTCGTGGAGGGCATCGAGGTGGTGGGAGACGAGGCCACGCTGACGTACACCATCCCCATGCCCAACGACGGCGTGACTCGCGAGTCGACCCCGGTTCTCGATTTCGTCCAGTCTGGCCTACTTGACGAGATTCAAACTCTTGGCTCAGTGCTTAGAAGTACCGCGGTGACACGCACCCCTCGCGAGCCATCCCACACCTGTTACGGCCTCGAGGCCGGTTGACAGGCCGTTGCCCCCTTCCAGGAACAATGGCAGGAGAATCCTACGTTAATTCACGGGGAATACGAGGGAAATTCCGCCTGCGCCAGCGCCGGGAACTCGCGGGCGACCGCTTTCACCGCCGGGCGCCGGTAGGCCGCCCACAAGTGTTGGCGGCTGCGCAGGCCTAGCCGGGCCACGATAGCCGTCATGGGGTGTCCCTCGCAATACAGCTGTAGCGTCAGGGCCTACCGCGGGGTCAGAATCGTCGAGGCCTGCTCGGTCGCTTGCTGTAGGAGCGCCCGTGCGGCACGCACGTCGCCAAAGGCGCTGCGGCGAAAGCGCCGGTGGGCCAGCCGTTGAACGCCCGGCGGGCCGACTAATGGAGAGTCGAGGAGGCGAAAGCCGTCGGTGTGGTGGCGCAGGGCATCGTCGACCCATCGGTAGTAGGTGGCGAAGGATGGGCGGCCACGGCGCGACGGGTGGCGCGCTCGTGGCCGTCCGGAGATCGACGCCGCATCGGTCTGTGACATCCGGATCCTCCAGGTCCGCAGGCGGGATGATCTCAGGGTGCCGACGAGAGCACCCGGACGGAAGGCAGGATTCCGTACGCACGGTCAGTCGCCCGCATTGTCGGGGCGACAGGAGGACGTCAGGCGTTGTAGGTCCGTTCACGTTGTTGCTCGATCTATTCGCATCGTCGACGCGCACGGCTAGGTGGTCGAGGCGTGCGCGTGCGTCCGGATCGAGCAACTAATTCACTGTACGAGGGTGCCCGTTGGGCTTCGATCCTCGCTCGATCTCACTCCCTAACCTCTGCCTATCGACGACGCGTCGCCTCTCGGCCTCGTCCACGTGCTCACAGGCCACGAAGCAGCCGCTAGCCCGGCGTCGTTAGGCGGCCCCAATTGGCCGGACACGGACAGGATCACGTCCTGCCGGTCACTAGGTGTACTGACTACACACCAGCGAGACACCTGACGGTAGCGGGACCTCCAGCGAGACTGGGGCTACCAAACAATCCAGAGCCCGACGGAGGTCCCGATGGCTGATGCTTCCTGGCGGCCCCAGCGTATGCGCTATTCGTTCGAGACGCGGTCTCGTGCCGTGGCCGCGATGGTGGCGGGGGCAAGTCCGGGAGCCGCCGCTCAGGCCGTCGGCGCGGGCCGCGCCACGGGCTATCGCTGGGGGCAGCGCTACACGGCCGCTGGCTGGGCGGGGCTGCAGGAGCGCCGATCCACCCCCACGCGGCAGCCCCGCTGCCTGAGTCCGAGCGCGGAAGCGAAAATCCTGGCGACGCGTCAGCGCAGTGGAGCCGGCCCCGTCACCCTCGGCGGCCTGCTGGGCCGCCCCGCCTCGACGGTGGGCCAGGGGCTCCGGCGGCTGGGCCTCGCCCGCCGCCCGCGGCCCCCGGTCGTGCGCTACGAGCGTGCCCAGCCGGGCGAGCTGCTGCACCTGGACACCAAGCAGCTGGGCCGCTGCTGGCACGTCGGCCAGCGGATCCTGCAGGATGGCGTGTGCCGCAGCCCCCGCGCCGGCTGGCAGCACGTGCATGTCGCCATCGACCACCATTCGCGGCTCGCCTATGCCGAAGTGCGGCCGACGGATCGCCAAGCCGACGCCCTGGCCTTCCTGGACCGCGCGCTGGCGTAGTTTCGCACCCAGGGGCTGGCGGTACAGGCCGTGATGACGGAAAACGGCTTCGCCTATCGCTCGCACGCGTGGCGCCAGCGATGCACCGCCCACGACCTGCACCATCTGCGTACCCGCCCCTACACGCCCCGCACCAATGGCAAGGCGAAACGCTTCACCCAGATCCTGCTGCGCAGTTGGGCGTACGCGTTCGCCTACTCCTCCAGCGCCCATCGCACGCGGGCCCTTGGCAGCTGGCTGCGGTGGTATAACCGGCGTCGTTGCCACGGCTCCCTCGATGGTCAGCCACCGGTCAGCCGTGTCTCACATCTCTGTGTGGTCAGTACACCTAGAAGGCTCTCATCGCTCCGTCCGGCGGGTTCGAAACTACCCGCCCAGTTGGGACTTCTATCTAATGATCGCCCTGCATCATATGCTGCTATATTCCAAAGTCAACCATTCTGGTAGAGTGGGTATGTTCCAAATCCTCCAACAGTCCCAGACGGGTCCCAAGATAAGAGTCAAAAATGACGCGAAAGTGGTTGACTAGGCTTATCGTGCCGTAGAGTCTGTCGCTGCCTCGGTTAGGTAGATGAAACGCGGAGAGTATCGCGTGCTCATCTGCGCCCTCGAACTCGCCACCATGATCGCCTGTGATTACGATGATTGGCGAATCAGGCTGACTATGCTGGAGAATCCCGTCGATCATTTCCAGCGCTCGTCTATTAACGTACTTGAGCTGACCGATATACGCACTAGGAACGCTTGGATCGTGAAGGTCGTCAAATCGTCCCTTTTCGCCGACGAAATTACCGTATTGGTCAAACGTGTATGGCGCGTGCGGCTTAACGATATGGGCAAAAACAAACTTAGGATTCTCAGCATCGATCGGTGAAGACAAGTATTCGAACATTAGGTTTGCTCGACGCGGCGACCACCATTCTAGCGGCACGCTCTGCACGAAGAAGGTGCGATCGGCAAATACTACGCTTAGTGCAGTCGTCTGAATTAGCCCACGTATGAATCGATCTGATAGCAGCGGAGTCCCAGTCTTCGAAGCGGATAGAACGCGGGCATCCGTTCCTGTACGGACAATCGTGCCGGATGTCGTGAACGAAATGACGCGATCGGCAAGTGGCGATGTGTCCGTGACAACATAGCCGGTATCCAAGTGCACATACGTGTATCCAACTGACTTGAGAAGTGCAGCGACCGAATTGTAGCGAGCGAGCTTCGCTAGCTCGTCAAGTGACGAAGGCACTCGCTGACCAAGTCCGTCGAGGTACGCCATATTCGGGACCGATGGAATGGATTGGTGTGTGGGCCTATAGTTACTTGTCGCCCCCCGAGCAACATAGAAGCCCCTTCGTTCAAGGTCACGTAGGAAGTGCGAGTTGTCGAAGTGATAATAGTCAAGAAGAACATCGTGACGCGGATAGGAGTCAAGGATGATGTAGTAGATGTCCGGAGGACTCACGCTCACGTCGGGGAGGCCAGCTGGCAGAAGGTGAGCGGCGAGATCCTCCAAGCTCTCCGGCTCTGACGACGCCGCCGACCGTTGTGCCATCGCTGTGTCGGTCACGACGCCTGCAATCGGAAATACCAACAAGATAGCGGTCATCAGATTGAGAAACGGCGCGAGCCGGACAGCCGATGCACCTCGGTGGATTATCAGGTGGGCGACGGTCGCAACGAACACTGCGGCCACTGCGAAGGTCACGCGGTCGTCATGTCTCCCGTCAATTGCGCCCGCAATGTGCCCGTAGCCGAAAAAGACGACGATGCACACCGCGCAAATCGCAGCCGGTCGATGCCAGTCTCTCAACCACAGCCGCAGGCCGACCACGCCGATAGTCACGGCCGCTTGCACAACGACCAGCGGAGCGATCGACTCGCTCATCTCGAAGTGCAACGGATTACTGGCTACGTAGTGCAAGATTGGCACCGTCGCCGCCGGCCAGGGATACCAGGGCGACGCAAGCAGACGATGGACTCCGAATGATGAACTGCCGATCGCTCGCCCGGAATCAGTCGTGACAGCACGCCCCATACGAACGAGTTGCTGACCGACTTGGCCCTGTGCGCCCCTTGTGAATCGTGCAAACTCCAACGCGACTCGCGGACGCGCGGCCAAAGCCAGCGCACCCATCGCTAGCGCAACTGAGAGACGCAGCCGACTCGACACGTCACCGTCGGCTGCTGCCCGCATCCCGCTTCCTGTCCGTATGTGCGCGAACGCGAGCGGCCCATTCCCCGAATCGGGCACGCCGTTCAACATCACGTTTGACCGTGCGGGATCCGGATGAGCCAAGCGATAGATCACATGGCGCTGCTGCAACTCCGGCACCCCAAGTTGCAGCATGAGGCGCTTACCGGGTGGCACGACGAATCCGGGAAACGACACGGTGTGCGCGACCGGCACATAGCGTCGCGACACCGTCGTGAACACCTGCCGCAATACGTCGCGACTCGACGCGTCAATCAGTGACGCGCTCAGCGTTAGGTCCTTATAGGCCTCGGGATCGGCCGACATCCAAATCCGGAACGTGCCTACGGTTCCGCTCAGCGGCCCCAGATCCTGTTGGATCGACCAGCCAGGCCAGGCAATGAGCACGTCGCCCTCCGGCTCGCCGCTTGAAGCTGATGGATACGTGACCTGCGGGACGAGACTGGCCAGTAGCCCGAGGGCGACTAGCGCGGGGCCCAGCCAAAGCAACCTAGGCACGGGCAAACCGCCCAAGTGTCGAGTGTGCCTTTGGCTTCTTTGCACAGTCGCCGAGGCGACTCTCAATCCGCACGGGATCGGGAGCCAGCACCAACTGTCGGAACCCGCGGGAAGAGCAAGTGATGCCCATCAGCCGATCAATCGCCACCACACGCCAGGCAGCCGCTGCCAGCCGTGACGGGCCACACCAGAGCTCGACATCCGGGCGTCTTGGCAATGCAGAACTTTGATGACTGCCGGCACGCCATTGGGCGATGGAGTAATCGGCTGCGGTCCGGACGATTGATGCCTCTGCATGTCCATAGCCGTCCGCGCGCTACGACGACTCAATGCGGAAACGAGACAGCCAGACCGCAGTGTGGGAGGGTGATACGTCGCGGTAGTCGGCGGTGCTGCCACGGCCTGACTCACGGGTCCCCAGCACGGTCCTGTCGCTGGCCGCGATGACCTCGAAGGCCGCCGTCGCGTTCAGCTTGGCCAGATCCACCTCGAACCAGTCCACGGTGGTATGTGTCGGGGAAGTGCTCAGATCACCGAACCGGAGGCCGACCCCTGCCACGCTTGGCCGACGCGCGCCCTGCGCGCGGGTAACCATCTCGCCTGCATGCTGGCCGCTCCCCGGTGGACCGCCTCCACCGTGCATCCTGACGCACTCCGCGTGACAGAAGCGTGTCGTTCTGACATCGGAGCATTACGCTTCGATCACAGAATGCCCATCAGCTCCGAAATCTGGCTGTTATCCCGTCTCGGCGCCCATTTCCTGGGGCCCTTCGGCGCCCGCGCGCACACCGACGGGCCTTTCGCGCCGACGGAGCTGGCTGCGCGGATCCACGCAGCCCTCTGGAAGCGGCTGAAGCCCGAATACGGCGAGCCGTCTGCCCCTACGCCGCCACAGGACTGCACATCGATTGCGCCGAGCGCCGGGTGATGGTGGATGGGGAGCCAATGGAAATGACGGCCACCGAGTACGCGGTGCTCAAGCAGTTGGCGGGCCACGCCGCCCGGGTGCTGACCGACACCGGGCGGCACCAGCGAGTCTGGAAGCCGGAACAGGTCGGCGAGCCCTGGCTGGGCCGCGACATGGTCACGCGGCTCCGCCGCAAGCTGGGCGATGCCGCCGACAATCCCAACGACATCTTCATCGAACCTCGCGTCGACTACCGAATGGCCACGCGGGGGAAGGCATCGAAGACGGAGGTGGGGCTACGTCTTAGCAATTCCTCAAACCTTCTTAGCCTCACCACTACTTGGCGGGTTCTCGTCTGATGGGTTGGGAAACAGACTCAACCTATAGTTCGAGAGCGAGCCTCAAAGTAGAGGCTCTTGACTTCACAAAGTCTGTTTGGCCTAGCAAGTTTCGAACGAGCAAATTATGTATTAGAAGTACCGCGGTGACACGCACCCCTCGCGAGCCATCCCACACCTGTTACGGCTTCGAGGCCGATGTACAGGCCGTTGCCCCCTTCCAGGAACAATGGCACGGGAATTCTACCCTAATTCGGAGGAAATTCGGCCTGCGCCAGCGCCAGGAACTCGCGGGTCACGGCCTCCACCGCCGATCGCCGGTAAGCGGCCCAGAGGTGGTGACGGCTGCGCAGGCCCAGTCGGGCCGCAATGGCGGTCATGGGCTGCCCCTCGCAATACAGCCGCAGGGCCAAGGCCTGCCACGGGGTCAGGATTTCCGAGGCCTGCTCCGTGACTTGCTGCAGGAGTGCCTGCGCGGCACGCATGTCGCCAAAGGCGCTGCGGGGAAAGCGCCGTCGGGCCAGCCGTTGCACGCCCGGCAGGCCGACCAGCGGAGAGTCGAGCAGCCGATAGCCGTCGGTGCGATGGCGCAAGACGTCGTCGACCCATCGGAAGTAGGCGGCCAAGGACCGGCGACCACGGCGTGGCGTATGGGGCGTCCGTGGCCGTCCGGAGATCGGCGAGGCCGCGCCCTGGGGCATCCGACTCCTCTTCGTGCACGGGCGTCTTACCTGAGGGTGCTGAACTGATAAACCGGGAGGAAGGCAGGATTCCGTATGGCTTGTGGATCGGACGTGTCAGTGGTCGCAAACGCGTCCGGCGGACTCCCAGAGGCAGCGGTGTTGCCTAGTCCGTGGCCCTTGGCAGCCGCTGACCTCAAGAGACACGAGAAGCTTCAGGAAAATCGACATCCTGTGATTCACCCGTCGGTCACGAGAGTATCCCGTCGACAGATCGGGCGCGACACGAGTCCCGGAGGATGGCCTCGGACTAGCCTGAGCAATGGCTACATGGGAAAGCCAGGCAAGCCGCGCCGTGCTCACTGTGACCGTGACGGAAAATGTAGACATGCTCACTAACAGCGCATCCCGCAAGGCGCCCGTAGGTCACCCAAGTCCAAGAGCCAGTGAGACACACCACCTCCACGTTCCGCGGTCACATCGCCACGTTTGCCACCGGTTCGCTAACTCCAGTAAAGCGAGACCGCCGGACGGCCGGAGGTAGATGCCCAATGCCCGGCGGCAGGACTCGACCACTCATGATCCCTTGGCGCTCGCTTCGTATCCAGCTGCTTCGACCAACCTGCCCGACGTCGTGACGATGGCAGACATGCATCGCTCAAGGGGCTGTGACTGTGTGTGAATCCTGATCCGACTCTGCCCAGCGTGCCACCCACACATAGTGGAGCGATGAACTGCAACACCGTACGACCCCACATTACTATGCGGGTGGGGATGGAGCCGCTCTTCTAGTCCTTGACCGGGAGTTGGCGGGCCGATCGTAGGGGCTGCAACGGATTCAAGTCGGAATCTTCGAGCCCGGATTTGCCAGCAGTCGTGCGCGGCGGTCGATCAGCAAGTCCATTAGGAGTGGTCGGCTGACACTTGACGAAGAAAGACTCCTACAGGCACCATATAAGTCGCCTTGCACCGGATAATCAGACATGCATATGAGCGCATACTTAGACAGGTTGTTTCGGAGTGCTCGTTCACGTTATTACCCTGGCACAACTCGGGATGTTAGTCCCTACTAATGTTGCCTGGCAGGTTCAACGAACGTTCAGATCAAGACGACAGCATGCGTACCGCGGACGTTCAGCAGACATCGCGCGCGGCAGGAGGGCGTTCTCGGCGTCGGACATCAGGTTGGGAACGCCTTCGCCTGGGGCTGGCAGCCATTGCCGCGGCCAGCCTGACCCTTGCGGGTCCGGTGACGGCACTACGAGCGCTGGACTGTGTGGGCATCCCCATCAGCGGTGGCTGCCTGTTCGCCAACACCGGCGGTGACACACCGGACCCGAATGACGGGTTCGCCGTGACCGACGGCGATGGCGTGCCGATGTGGAGCTTCGTCCGCGAGCGAAAGGCGGAGGCCATTGGCTATCCGATCAGCCAGCGATGGCTGGACGGACCGTTCACGTTGCAGGCGTTTCAAAAGGTGATCTTGCAGTGGGACCCGGCCAAGCAGCGAATGAACTACCTCAACACCCTCGACGTGCTGGCGAACCGTTATCCGCACATCGAGC
>JAJEGF010000020.1 GCA_022820025.1 Chloroflexota bacterium | reverse complement strand
GTCCGCCGCCGAAATCCAGGGCCGCAAGGACGCCCGCCTGATGTTCGACCTCTTCAAGGAACACATCCCCGCCTTCAAGGACGCCTACTTCGTCACCTCGGGCCCGGTCGTCGGCGTGCGCGAAACCCGCCGTATTCGCGGCGACCGCGTGCTCTCCGCTGACGACATTCAGAACGCCGTCGCCTACGACGACGCCGTCTCGCTGGGCGCCTGGTGGTTGGACCGGCATCCGGTCGATTCCTCCGGCTACCACGAACACGTCATCACCCGCCCCTACGACATCTCCTACGGCACGTTGACTCCGCAGGGCCTCTCAAACCTCTGGGTCGCCGGCCGGTGCCACTCCGCCGAGTCGGCAGCGCTGGCCTCCAGCCGCGTCACCGTCACCTGCATGGGCATGGGCCAGGCCGCCGGTACCGCCGCCGCCCTCTCCGCCGGCAGCGGCCTGGGCAGCCGCGAGCTTGACATAACGCAGCTACAGCAACGGCTCCTGGACGACGGCGCCGTCATCGGCCACCGCGCCGACGGGGTCCGCGCCGTCGGCGACGCCATGCGACCCGAGGAAATGCCCTCAGCGGCCGCCAGCCACTAAAGGCCGGAAGCGCCCCAGTTCACGTTCGTTGCCGGCCGCGGCTTGCCCGTCGCGTCCAGCATCGCCAGCACCACGTCCCGCGCTTCCCGGAACAGGTCCAGGTGGTCGCGGCCTGCCCCGTACGCCGAGTTGTTCAGATGCGGCTCCAGCGCCAGGTCCTCAACCACGTCGGGGTCGACTGCCTGCATGATCTGCGGCCACTGCCCGTCGCCTTGCCCGATCGGCACGATCGTGCCCGTAGCCGCCACGTAGTCCTTCAGGTGCAGCACCCGCACCCACGGCGCCACCTTGTCCCACGCCTCGTCGAACGGCCGCGTCTCGCTGACCACGTAGGCGTGCGCGTCAAACGCCAGCGCCGCCTGCTCCGGCTCGTAGTCCGAGAGGATGTCCCGCGTCGTGTCCCCGTCCAGCGTGTACATGCGGTAGTTGTTCTCGAGCAGCGCCACCGCGCCGTCCCCGTCAGTCTCGATCCGCCGTACCAGCCGCTCAAAAGCGCCCTTCACAGCATCGCGGTCTTCGGCGCCCGTCGACCCGTCGCGCGGCGCGAACGAGAAGACCCGGATCCACCGCGACCTCAGCACGTTCGCCGCCTCGATCGACCGCGCGATCTGCCGCTCCACTTTCGCTGGATCGGTGTCAACGGCGTACTTGCCCACCGGCGAGGTCACGCAGTAGCAACCGATCCCGCTTGCGTCCAGCCGCTGTCGAAGTTCGGCCAGCTGCTCGTCCCTGAGCTCATCAATCGATAGCGACGGTCCGTCCGCCGTAAGGCTCAACTTCGTCAGGTTCGCTCGGGGTACCCCCAGGGTTCGCAGACCGGCGATCTGCTCATCCAACGGTCCGGCGATCTCCCCGCTCATCCCAGACATGCCCCAACTCATGGACGTTCTCCTGACCTTCCGGCGACGTCGCCGGGCCGCATTCTAGGTGTCGGCCGGCGTTCCTACCGGAATCGCCTCGGCGGTCGCCAGCGCCGGTCCCAGGTCCACGATGTACATCTGCCGCGTCCCCTCGTGCACCGAATCGATGCACAGCGCCGTGCCGTCCCGGTTCCACCGCGGATGCAGATCCACCCGCAGGGGACCGTCCAGCTCCGGCGGCGCATGAAATGCCGCCAGGTCCACCCGCAGCCCGTCCGCCGTCCGCACGATCATCAGCCGTCGCAGGTTGTCACGGTCTGGGTAGGTGTCGTTCGCAATCCACGTCCGGTCCGGCGAATACGAACAGTGCCCGTCCTCAGTCAGCACGTCTGGCGCAAAAGCCTGCGGATCCGCCCCAACGTCGCTCACTCGCCAGAAGGCATTCGGCGCTTTCGGCGACCCGCCCCACACCAGGATCTCGTCCGCGCTCCGCCAGTCGTAGTGCGAGACCAGTCGCGCGTCCCAGATCACCCGCGCGTCCGACCCGTCCGGCCCCAACGTGACCAGCCGTGTCTGACGCGGCCCGTCGGACGGCTGCCAGCGGTGCAGCACCGCCACCCGAGTTCCGTCCGTATTGATCTGCGCGTGATTCAGCCAGTGTTTCTGCCCGGCCATGCTCACGTCGGAGTCCATGCCCACGATCTCCCCCAGCGACAACACAAGCTCCGCGCCGCCGCTGTCCAGGTCGATCCTCCACACGCCGTCGTTTCCCGGCGCTCCCTCATCCGCCCACGCATCCGCCACGCCCTCATACCCATACCCCGGCCGCTGCGTCGCCAACCGCGCAAAGTTCAGCCCAATCGCGTACCGCCCCCGCGGATCCACCGCGTACACCGCCCGATCCAACTCCCGTTGGTCCCCGGTCGCCAGGTCGTGTACCACGCCCACGAATCGCCCCGCCCGCCGCCGGTTGTAAACCACGCCGTCAGCTGCGCCCGGCAGCCACTGCAGCATCGTCCCCTGCTGCCAGCACCACGCGTTAGTCGACGCGAACGGCTCGAACGCATCCAGACCCTGCGGGTCGATCAGCCCCAACTCGATCTCATCGTCGGGCGTCGGTTGCCGGTCCCTGAACCCCGCCCGCATCCCCAGCAACTTCGTGCCGCACGGCGACCACGGCGTCTTCTCGTAGTACCCAAAGAAATGGTCGCCTGGCGGCTGCGTCACTCGCCGAATCGAAAGGTCGGGTGCGGTCACGATCCTGGACATGCGGCGAGTCTAGGGCCCCGGTACAACCACCGTCTCTTGTATCCTCGCCCGCCTACCTCTACGCGGCCGCATTCGGCCAGGGCCCCTTGTGCATCGCATAGCTGTAATTGCCGGCGACGGAACCGGACCTGAAGTCACCGCCGAAGCGCTCAAAGTCCTCGAGGCCGCCGCCGCCGCGGAAGGCTTCACCTACGACCTCACCGAATTGGACTTTGGAGGCGAACGCTACCTCCGTACCGGCGAGACCCTTCCTGACGCCGCATTGGAAGACCTCCGCAGCTTCGACGGCATATTCCTCGGCGCCATCGGTCACCCCGACGTCGCGCCCGGCATCCTCGAGAAGGGCATCCTGCTCAAGGCCCGCTTCGAGCTCGACCAGTACATCAACCTGCGCCCCGTCAAGCTCTACCCCAATGTCGACACCCCACTGAAGGACAAGGGCCCTGACGAGATCGACTTCGTGGTCGTCCGCGAAAACACCGAGGGCATGTACACCGGCATGGGCGGTGTGCAATACGAGGGAACCGACCACGAGATTTCCACCCAGATCCACTGCACCACGTATCGCGGCGCGGCCCGCGCCGTTCGCTACGCCTTCGAACTCACCCGCCGCCGCAATGAGCGCAAGCAGTTACATCTCGTGGCCAAGACCAACGTATTGACCAACGTCGGCGGCACCTGGTGGCGCGCCTTCAACGAGATCGGCGACAACGACTACCCGGACGTCACCCGCGAGTACGCCCACGTCGACGCCGCCGCCATGTGGTTCGTCAAGAACCCCGAGTGGTTCGACGTCGTCGTTACCGAAAACCTCTTCGGCGACATCATTACGGACATCGGCGCCATCATCTCCGGCGGCCTCGGCATCGCCGCCGGTGGCAACATCAACCCCGAAGGCGTTTCCATGTTCGAGCCCATCGGCGGCTCGGCGCCCAAGTACACCGGCCAGGGCGTCATCAACCCGCTGGCGGCCATCAACGCCATGCACATGCTCTTGGACCACCTCGGTGAGTCGGCGGGATCCGCTCGCGTCGAAGGCGCCCTCGTCAGCGCGCTCCAGAGCGGCAAGATCGAGTCCATGAGCGCCGGCCGCATGGGCATGGGCACCGCCGAAGTCGGCGACCTGGTGGCCTCGCTCGTCTAGCTGCCGACCGACGCTGGGCTAACTGTGGCTGCCGACGGGTTGCCTCGCCGCGTACCGGTGCGCCATCTCGTCGAGCGATACCACCGGCACGCCGCCCGCTTGCCCCACCATCCCGAACGCTTCCATCCGAGCCGCGCACACGTCGGCCATCGCCTCCCGCGCCGGCGTCAGGTATTGCCGCGGGTCGAACTCGCCGCGCTGCTCGGTCAGTACGCGCCGTACCGCGCCGGTCATCGCCAGCCGGTTGTCCGTGTCGACGTTGACCTTGCGCACACCGTGCCGAATGCCCTCCTGAATCTCTTCTAACGGCACGCCCCACGTCTGCCGCATTTCACCGCCGTACGCGTTGAAGATGTCCTGCAGCTTTTGGGGGACCGAGGAACTCCCGTGCATCACGATGTGCGTGTTCGGCAGCCGCCGGTGTATCTCACGGATACATTCCATCACCAGTACGCCGGCGTCCGGTTTGTGGCTGAATTTATAGGCGCCGTGGCTCGTCCCGATGGCCACCGCCAGCGCGTCCACGCCCGTACGCTCCACAAAGTCCTCGGCCTGCTCGGGGTCGGTAATCAGCTGTTCGCGATCAAGGACACCCTCGGCGCCGTGCCCGTCCTCCTGGTCGCCCATGCCGGTTTCCAGGCTGCCCAGCACCCCCAACTCGCCCTCCACGCTTACGCCGCGCTCGTGGGCCAGTTCCACCACCTCCCGCGTCACCGCCACGTTGTAGTCGTAGTCCGACGGCGTCGATCCGTCTTCCAATAGCGACCCGTCCATCATCACGCTCGTATAGCCCTGGTCCATCGCGCTCAGGCAGGTCTCCGGGCTATTGCCGTGATCCTGGTGCATCACAACCGGAATGTTCGGATTCAGCTCAAGCGCTGCCAGGATCAGGTGCCGTAGATACGCCTCGTTCGCGTACGCCCGCGCGCCCCGGCTGGCCTGGATGATCACCGGCGAATCGGTCCGGCCTGCCGCCGCCATCACGGCCTGCACCTGCTCCATGTTGTTCACGTTGAACGCCGCCACGCCGTAGTCGTTCTCGGCGGCGTGGTCCAACAGCACGCGCAGGGGAATCAGCGGCACGCCAGTAAAGCTCCCGGTCCCAAATGGCCGTTCGATCGAAAGGGGTAACGCTTAGGATACTCCGACCGAGGCTGATTCCGCATTGACTTGGCTGCACCCACGTCTTCCGACGCCAAACCTTCCTGCGCCCCCACGCCTGTCCACTTCCGTTTCGTGGACGTGGCCAGCGGCGGCCGGATGCTCCCGCGCCGCCACGTGCTGGTCGCGAACGGCCGTGTCACCGCCGTAAGCGCCACGCCAGTCCAGGCGCCGTCCGGCGCGCTCACCGTTGACGGACCCGGCGTCCTTTCGGGTGGATTTGTCGACACCCACGTCCACGGCCGCCGAGGCTTCGATGTCATGCGTCCCGGCGATGTCGAATCCCTATCCCTGGACCTCCTGTCGCAGGGTGTCACCGGGTTCCTGCCCACCGTCGTGGCCGCTCCCGCAGACGACCTCTCGGCGGCCTTGTCCGCCGCCAGGGGCAATCCCCGCGGCGCCCGCGTCCTGGGCATCCACGCCGAAGGCCCGTTCCTCTCCCCCGACCAGCCCGGCATGTTTCCCCCTGACGCCTTCCGCGACTACGACCGCGCGCTCTGGCGCGACCTGCAGGCCGCCGCCGCCTCGCCGATCTGCCTCATGACCGTCGCCGCCGAACGCCTCACACCTGCGCAGCTCGCTGAATTACAAGCCGACGGCATCACCCTCAGCCTCGGCCATACCAACGCCTCGTACGAAGAAGCGCTCGCCGCCTTCGACGCCGGCGTCACCCGCGTCACCCACGCTTACAACGCCATGCGCGGCTTCCACCATCGCGATCCCGGTGCGGTCGGCGCGCTGCTCGATCAGGGCGACCTGGACGCCGAACTCATCCTTGACGGTCTCCACGTGGCCCGGGCTTCGGCACGCATCCTTGCGGCGACCCGAACTGCAGGGCGCGTCGTCCTCATTACCGACAGCGTCCCTCCGGCCGGCTGCCTCGACGGTGACTACGCCTGGGCCGGCCGGCGCCTGCGTGTGAGTGGCGACGCAGTCCGCCTGTCCTCTGGCCGCCTGGCCGGCAGCGCCCTCACCCTGGACGCCGCCGTTCGCCGCGCCGTGGACTGGCTGGACGTTTCCCCCGCCGTCGCGCTGCGCATGGCGTCCGAAGCTCCGCGCACCTCCATCGGCCTCGATCCTGGCGGCCTGCAAACCGGTGAAGTGGCCGATCTTGTCCTGCTCGATCCACAGCTCCGCCCGCGCATGACTCTCGTCGGCGGCGTCGTACGCTGGCGCCGGATGCGCCCGAAACATTGCGCGAACGCCCCATCTGGGGCAGATTGAGCGGAACGGCCAACCCAACAACCCAACAAGGACCTGCCCCTTATGACTTTGGGCCTCTGGGGTCGCATTCGAAGCTCCACGATCAGCTGGCTCATCATCTCCGCCTTCTTCTTTGCGCTGGACGTCGTCGACGGATTCCCCTTCCCGTCCTGGTCGCTGATCCTCATCATCGTGTTCATGATGTGGCCGCTCTTTTTCGCGGTCCGCTGGGTCGTCCGCGGCTTCTGACCGCCATCTGACGCATGACCAACGACGAACAAAACGAGGGGATCCCTCAACTTCTCGGCCCCGGCGGCGAACCGCTCGGTCCGGTGCCCATGCCCGCGGCCGAACCCGCGCCGCAACCTGCCGCGCCCGAAGCGCCGCCAGCCCCGGACGCCGCCCCGGAGTCTGAAGCCGCCCCGGCGCCCGATCCATCCCAGGGCCCGATCTACCGCATCTCCACCCTGCTCGCCGTGGACCCGCGCGCCATCCCGGCCGCCCTCATCACGGTGCTGAACCATGACCCATTCGAGGCCTACAAGCGTCGCCTTGACGCCGTGCGCCCGCAGTTCGACCAGAGTCGCGACGTAATGATCTCCGCCACCGAAGCCCAGCTAATCCAGCAGGGCGCACCCGCGGGCGATCACCGCGCGGCGGCCGCTCGCATGGTCGAGCAGAACTTCATGCGCACGCTGTGGGACGTCTGCTTCGAAACCGTCTCCGGCGCCCACGTCTCGCTCATCTTTTCGGCCGGCCTGGCCGGGCCCGAGCGCCTCGCCGGGGCCTTGCTTGCGTCCAACGCCCCCGTGCCAACCGTCTGGGTCACCACCCGCGCCCTGACCGTCGGAGACCGCTTCGGCGCCTGGGCCGTGCCGGTCACCAGGGACACGGAAATGCCCGCCACGGTGGCCCTCACGGCCGAGAACTTCCAGCAACTCCGCCTCAGCTTCGCCAAGGTCCGCGTCTAGCCTCTGGGGTGCGTCCGCTTGACACCGCGATAGGCGTCCGGTAAAAACCGACTGACCAGTCGGTTTGTTGATGCCGTGAGCCTTCGTCTCCCCCGTCGCTCCTCCACCGGTCGCAAAGACGCGACCCGCGTTGCCCTCCTGGAAGCCGCCCTTAACGTCTTCGGCGAGAAGGGCTACCACGGCGCCGCCGTCGACGACATCGTCGACCGCGCCGGACGGTCCAAGGGCGCCGCCTACTTCCACTTTCCCAGCAAGGCCGCCATCTTCCGGGCATTGGTCCGCGAACTCGCAAGTCAGTTGGTCAACTCAATTCAGCGCAAGATGGACGAGGTCGACTCGCCCGCCGAACGCCTCGACGCCGCCCTGCTGGGCCTGATCGACGTCTTCGTTCGGCACCGCACCCTCGCCCGCATTGTGCTCATCGAAGTGGCCGGCGCCGGCCGCACCTTCAGCGCCGACCTCATCTTCGTCCGCCGCCAATTCGCCGACCTGGTCGAACGCGAACTCAACCGCGCCGTCGAGACCGGCGCCATCGCGCCCTGTGACACGCACCTCATCGCCACCGCCTGGTTCGGTGCGCTAAACGAAGTCGCCATCCACTGGCTGCACGATCCCGACGCCGGGTCGCTGCACGCCTCCTACCCCAGCCTGCGTCAGCTGCTCCTCCAGAGCGTAGGCTTCAGCCCCGCCGAGGTAGATCGCGTGCCCCTCCATGCTTGAAGCCCCTGCCGTCCCCGCCATCCGCTTTCGCGACCCCGCCCTTGAGCCGATCTGGGAGAAGTCCCAGCGCGGCGAACGCCTCTCCGAGGACGATGGCCTCACCTGCCTCTCCACCCGCGACCTGATCGGCCTCGGTCGCATCGCCGACGCCGCGGCCCGCCGCGTCTCCGGCGACCGCGTCTATTTCACCTTCAACGTCCACGTCAATCCCACCAACATCTGCGTCCTGTCCTGCAAGTTCTGCGACTTCGCCGCCAAGGTCGGCGACGACCACGCCTACGAGTACTCCATCGACGAGATCATCGGCCAGATCCACCCCGAAGTTCACGAAGTCCACATCGTCGGCGGCCACCATCCCACCATTCCCTTCGAGTGGTACGAGGACCTCCTCCGCGCCATCAAGTCCGAACGACCTTCTGTCCAGATCAAGGCCTTCACCGCCGCCGAAATCGACTACTTCCACAAGCGCTTCAAGATTCCCGACCAGGAAGTCCTGGAGCGCCTGCTCGCCGCCGGCCTCGACTCCATGCCCGGCGGCGGCGCCGAAGTCTTCTCCGAACGCGTCCGCCGCGAGCTCTTCCGCGGCAAGGCCGGCGCCGACCGCTGGATCGAACTCCACCACCTCGCCCATTCCATGGGCATCCACACCAACGCCACCCTCCTCTACGGCCACATTGAGACCCACCTCGAGCGCGTCCGCCACCTCATGCGCCTCCGCGAGGCCCAGGACAAATCCGGCGGCTGGCTCTGCTTTATCCCCCTCGAATACCAGCTGGGCACCACCATGCTCGTCGACCGCCACGCCTCCCCCATCGACGACCTGCGCACCCTCGCCACCTCCCGCCTCATGCTCGACAACTTTCCCCACATCAAGTCCTACTGGGTCATGAGCGGCGAGGAAACCGCCTCCATCGGCCTCAACTTTGGCGCCGACGACCTCGACGGCACCATCGGCACCGAGCGCATCGCCCACGCCGCCCACGCCGCCAGTCCGCTCGGCCTGGAGCGCGACCGCATGGTTCGCCTCATCCGCTCCGCCGACAAAATTCCGGTCGAACGCAACGCCACCTACGACGTGCAAAAGGTGTATGACGCCTAGGCTCGGCCGCATTCCGTACCTCAACACGGAACCGTTCTTCGCCGACGACGAAGTCCGCGCCGGTTCCGTCGTCGAGGTCCCCAGCCGCATGATCGACCTCGCGCGCCTCGGCGCCGTCGACATCGCGCCCCTCCCCGTCGTCGCCGCCTTCGATCATCCCGACCTCTTCCGCACGGTCGGCGGCCTGGGCATCGCCGCCTCCGGCGCCGCCCGCAGCGTCCTGCTCCGCTCGCGCCTCCCCATCGACCATCTGTCCGGCGCCTCCATCGGCGTCATCGACGAAACCGCCACCTCCGTCCGCCTCCTCAAGGTCCTCCTCCAGTTCCACTTCGATGTCAGCCACGCCACCTTCGTCAGCCTCGACCAACCCACCGACGCCGCGCTCCTCATCGGCGACAAAGCCCTGCTGCGGCGCCGCAACCTCCAGGCCCACCCCTACGAGCTCGATCTCGCCGCCGAATGGCACGCCTGGACCGGCCTCCCCTTCGTCTTCGCCTCCTGGATGGCGCGCCGCGACGTGCCGTCGGACGCCTGCGACACCGCCCTCGACTACTTCAACGCCAACCTCGATAGCAACCTCTCGGACCCCACCGCCATCCATCGCCGCCGCCCCGACCTGGGCCTCTCAGCCGAAGCCGTCGCAACCTACCTCCGCACATTCCTCTATCGATTCGACGATGCCGCCTGGGCCGGCCTGGAACGCTTCCAGGACCTCGACGCCCGCCTCACTGCCGTGGAGCGCGTAGCGTGATGGACCAGATCACCCGCAAGATCGATGCCGGCGACCGCCTCACCCCCGCCGACGCCCGCTACCTCCTCTCCGACGCCCCCCTGCTCGAAGTCGGCGCCCTCGCCGACGAAGTCCGCAGCCGCCGCCACCCCGGCGACATCGTCACCTACGTCGTCGACACCAACCTCAACTACACCAACCTCTGCGACGCCTACTGCTCCTTCTGCGCCTTCTACCGCCCCCACACCAGCAAGGCCGACGACGCCTACACCCACACCGTCGACCAGATGATGACCCAGGTCGCCGCTGCCGCTGCCATGGGCTGCACCACCGTCCTCATGCAGGGCGGCCTCAACCCCGAGCTACCCCTCGAGTACTACCTCGACATGGTCCGCACTACCCGCGAACGCTTCCCCGGCATGACCCCCCACTACTGGTCCGCGCCCGAGATCTACGAAATGTCCAAGGTCTCCGGCCTCGACTACCACGGCGTCTGCCAGGCCCTCTGGGACGCCGGCCAGCGCACCCTCCCCGGCGGCGGCGCCGAAATCCTCACCAACGAAGACCGCCACCGCATCAGCCCCCTCAAGATGAACGCCGACGAGTGGATCGCCATCCTCCGCGCCGCCCAGCAGGTCGGCTTCCGCGGCACCGCCACCATGATGTACGGCCACGGCGAGACCGTGGACGGCCGCGTCGAACACTTCCAGCGCGTCCGCGATCTGCAGGACGAAACCGGCGGCTTCTACGCCTTCGTCCCCTGGAGCTTCGCCCCCGGCGGTACCCCCCTCGGCCGCAAGCTCGGCGGTCTGCGCGCCCAAGCCAACGACTATCTCCGCATCCTCGCCGCCGCCCGCCTCTACTTCGACAACATCGACCACATCGACGCCTCCTGGTTCAGCGAGGGCAAGAAAACCGGCCAGGTCGCCCTCCACTTCGGCGCCGACGACTTCGGCGGCACCCTCTTCGACGAAAACGTCATGCAGGAAGCCGGCCACTACGTCCGCACCTCCGTCGAGGAAATGCAAACCATGATTCGCGAAGCCGGCTTCACCCCCGCCCAACGCGACACCCACTACCAGGTCCTCCAGGTCTTCGACCCCCAACCCCTCCCCGCCTAACCCATGCCCCGCCTCACCACACCCCGATCACCCTGAGCTTGTCGAAGGGTCCCGCCCTGAGAGACCTTTGCGAAACCCCCTGCTCCTCGAAATTGCAGCCGCTCTTTCTCCCTCTCCCTTGAGGGAGTGGGCTGGGGTGTGGGTGGCTGCTATCCCAACCACCCACCCAGGGGTCCAGCAACCCGGCCCGGAAAGCTCGCCTCTTAATCCCTCTCGGGGGGATCGTTGGGGTGAGGGCCTTCGGCGCACCCTCCGGGCTACGCAGAGATCTCCCTGAGCCCGTCAAAGGAGCAACCGCCAAACTCATGCGGCATCTGACCATCGGCCACAGTCCCGACGCCGACGACGCCTTCATGTTCTACGCCCTCACGTCGGGACTCGTCCCCCTCAACGGCCCCGAACCCGCCGAAATAGTCGCCGTCCACGACGACATCCAATCCCTCAACGAGCGCGCTCAAACAGCCGAACTCGACATTTCCCAGATCTCCGCCGCCGCCTACCCCGCCGTCGCCCACCGCTACCGCATCACCGCCTGCGGTTCATCCATGGGCGAAAACTACGGCCCCGTCGTCGTCGCGCCCCTGGCAATGACGCCCGAGGACCTAGCTGGCTGCCGCATCGCCGTCCCCGGCCCCCACACCACCGCCTTTGCCCTCGCCCGCATCTACCTCCCAGAATTCCAGCCCGTCCAAATCCCCTTCGACCAGGCCTTCCAGGCCGTCCGCGACGGTCGCGCCCAGGCTGCCGTCGTCATCCACGAAGGCCAGATCACCTACGCCGCCGCCGGATTCTCAAAGGTCCTCGACCTCGGCCGAGCCTGGTTCAGCGACACCGGCCTTCCCCTCCCCCTCGGCATCAACATCGTCCGTCGCGACTTAGGCGACGACTGGTGCCAGGCCATCGCCACCGCCCTCGCCGCCTCCATCGACTACGCCCGAGCCAACCCGTCCCAGGCCCTCGCTCACGCCCGCGCCGTCGGCGCCGACCTCGACGAAGACATCACCACCCGCTTCACCAACATGTACGTCACCGACCTCACCCGCAACATGGCCCCCCCCGGCCACACCGCCCTCCACACCCTCTTCCAACGCACCCCCACTCCCGCCTCCCACCCCGTTCCCCTAGACATCGTCCCCGCGCCCTGACCACGCCGACTAATCTGGCCAGCTTCGCCCCACAAACCGATATCCTGAACCCGCCGCCCGTCTGGGCGGTTATTTGTGGAGGGCGCAAACCTCATGAGACCGCTCGACTTCGGGATTCCGGCCGGCAGCCTTCAGGAAGCGACCATCGAACTCTTCCGGCGCGCCGGCTGGCATATCGTCGTCAGTCCACGGAGCTACTTCCCCGAAGTCGACGACGACGACCTGCGGCTCACCCTTATGCGCGCCCAGGAAATGTCCCGCTACGTCCAGCACGGCACCTTCGATGCTGGCATCACCGGCAAGGACTGGACCCTCGAAAACGAGTCCGACGTCAAGGTCATCCAGGTGCTCCCCTACTCACGACGCAGTTCCCGGCCGACCAGAACCGTCCTGGCGGTACGCAGTGACTCGCCCGTCAAGACCATCCACGACCTCCAGGGCCGCACCATCGCGGCCGAAATGGTTGGCTTCACCCGGCGCTACCTGGCGGATCGCGGCATCGACGCCTCCGTCGAGTTCTCCTGGGGCGCAACCGAGGCCAAGGTCGCCGGCCGCCTGGCCGACGCCATCGTCGAAACCACCGAGACTGGCTCAACCCTCCGCGCCCACGGCCTGCGCGAAATCGAGACCATGCTCACCTCCTGCCCCCAGATCATCGCCAACAAGACCGCCTACGCCGATCCGGTCAAGAAGGCCAAGATCGACCAGGTCGCCATGATGCTCAAGGCCGCCCTCGACGCCCAGTCCCGCGTGGCGCTCAAGATGAACGTCCCGAAGGACCTGTTGGAGGAGATCATCGCCCTCGTGCCCAGCGTCACCGCGCCCACCGTCGCCGACCTCTACGGCCAACCCTGGGCCAGCGTCGAAATCGTCGTCGAGGAACA
>JAJEGF010000087.1 GCA_022820025.1 Chloroflexota bacterium | reverse complement strand
CGCGACTCCGGCCTCCTGCATCCCGCATTTTGGGTTGGCCTGGCCCCGATCGCCCGGTGGGCCTGAGCGCCTCCGGCGCCCCTCGGCCATCAGGACGCGCCCAAAACCGATGCGTGAAATATCTGTGCGCTTGACAATGAGTGCTAAGGCAACTAACGTCTCTTGTTGAGTCGTATAGCGAACGGCAACGAGGCTCGGAGCGTGTCGTGGCGAACGAGCAGAGGGAATCGGCTGGGTCGCTAGGCCTTGTGGTCAGCACTGTCGTCGCTGCTCACGCCAAGCTGGCGGGAGAGGTGCTGGCGCCCTTCGAGATCGCCCCGGTCCAGTGGTCCATCCTCCAAGAGTGTGCCCCCGCCTTAGGCACCACAGCCACGCAGTTGGCGCGCGTCGTTCCAATTGATTCCACGTCCATCAGCCGCAACGTCGAACGGCTGGTACGGCTGGGCCTGCTGCAACGGCAGCGGCTTGCGCGTGACCGGCGCGTCGTCCGTTTGACGCTCACAGACGACGGCCAAGCCATACTCCCGGAAATCATGAAGCGGATGAAGGTCGTCGACGCCACACTCTTGGCCGGGGTCACGGCGCATGAATACGACTGCTTTCTTCGAACGGTGCGCAAGGTCGCGGCCAACGTGGCGCGCTCCGCCGAGCAAGCAGATCCCGACCACCCCGGCTAAGCCACGCCGAGTGTCCTGTGACGCTCCGGCTGATGAGTCCCCTCTTGTTCGGATTCGTTCGTACGTCAACCAACAGGGGCCGGATCGTGTTTTGCGCCGCGTGGCAGCGCTTTCCGCTCCTGGCCCAGGTGAGGGAATCCCCAGGCGGAGGTGCATGGGAGTCGAACCCACCTGGAACGCTCACCAGCGCCCCACAACGGTTTTGAAGACCGCGAGGACCACCCGGCCCCGTCCACCTCCACGTTCACGCTAGCAGGTCTGGCGGGTGTTCCAGGACGCCAGGGACCCGTGCCCGACCGTTCGCGCCAGCGGACTGGCCAGTGAAGTGCGCGATGCCCGGCCGGATCCGATCCTCGAAGTCCCCATCGGGGTGTTCGACCATGAACCGGTACATGACGGCACAGACTCAGATCGTCGCGTTCGGTTGCTCTGATGGTGCGGCCCTGGCCGGAGCCTAGATGTCGATCGCCGCCGGGCAGTTTGGCGGCAAAGTGATTTCACGATAGAATCTTTCGATCTGAAAGTTTTGGTCAATGAACTTACTGGGAGGGTCGATATGTCCCCAACGATGACGCGTCGCCGAATGCTTGCCGGATCTGTGGGTGCCGTTGGCGCCACCGTTTTGGCGGCCTGTGGCGAAACCCAGGTCGTTGAGGTGGAGAAGATCGTTACCCAGGAGGTGATCAAGGAAGTCCCGGTCGAGAAGATCGTCACGCAGACGCAAATCAAGGAAGTCCCGGTCGAGAAGATTGTGACGCAGACGCAGATCAAGGAAGTTGCCGTCGACCGGGTCGTCACCCAGGTCGTCGAGAAGGTCGTCGAGGCGCCGCCAGCGGCCCGCACGGTGAAGTTCAACTTCGAGACGGACCATACGTCCGGTCCACGAGGAAAGTCGACGCAGTGGGCGATTGATCGCTACAACCAAATTCAGCCGCACACGATCGTCAAGTTCATTGCGCAACCGGACCAATTCACTGAAAAGATCAATATTCAGGCGGTCGCCGGCACTCTTTCCGAAATCAGTCTGCTCAGCGACAGGGTGTTCCAGCAGTGGGTTGACGCGGGAACTTGGCTGCAGATCAACGATCTCCTAGCCAAGAACCCTGATTTCACGCCCGCCGAGTACCACTTTTCAGGCGAAGTGTATACGGACAACAAGGAGCCGCCTGGCCCGCTGCCCTACGACGACACGATGCGGGGGCCGCAGTACGGCATGCCCTACCAGGGCGCTGGAATCGCGGCATTCATCTACAACGTCGATCTCCTGAATGCGGCGGGCGTTCCGGAGCCCACCGATGGCTGGTCATACGACGACATGCTCGAGGGCGCCATGAAGGTCCGTGATCAGGAGACGGGCGTCTGGGGACTCAACTCGGGCATCCTTGGCATGCAGCACCAGTGTTGGGGCTTTAACGGGCTCCAGAAATACATCATGGGTCCGGATGGTCACCTGGTCTTGGGCAACTTCCAAGGCGCCGGGCGGGAGTCGCTCCAACGAGCCTATGACTACATTCACACCTACGATGTGCAGTTCAGATCGGAGCAGCGGCAGGAGATCGGCGGCGAATACGGCAACCCGTTTAACGCCGGGTTGCAGGGCTTCGACCACGGCAGGGGACGCAGCACGGGCTTCAACCTGACCCGAATTGGAGATCGCTTCCGATGGGCGCAGGCCCCGAAACCGCGTGGGCCGCACCCAACCTCAACGGGCGACAACGAGTACGTCGATCAGCCGCATATCATAGCCTCCACGGCCACGATTACGGGCGTCGAAGAGCAGGTGGTCGATTTCGCGGTCTTCATGGCGGGTCCCGAGGTCCAAGCGCGTAACGGCATCGACCGGGGCTTTTATCCGTGCCGGCGCGGCGTCCAAAACAATCCCGAGGCCGTCGCGCCCCCGCCGGAGCGCATGGAGGAAATGTATCTGATTTACGAAAAGTGCCTGATGCGGCCGGGCGGCATCTACGTACCCGGATCGCCCTCAGGGCGCGGCGAAGTCGAAGGCATGTGGGTGCGGCCCGTTCAGAGTCTGTTTGCCGGCGACATATCGGTCGACGAGGCGGTCGAGGTCGCCGAGAGAGACGTCAGCGTGCAGATGGCCAAGTACAAGGCGGATCTGGACGCCGGTCGCGTCAGTCGCTAGCGCACGGCAGGCTGTCGTCGCGGTCCGGCCAATCTCCAGGATGCGCGGGGACCGCGACGGCGGCCGTGGCGTTCGCCCGACGGGCGGACGGACGGCTGGAGCCACTGCATGATCGCCCTTCCGAGAAAGCGGGATGCCGGATGACGGATCCATTCTTTGAGCAGGTGGATGTGTTCTTGCCCGGTCAGGGCGACACATTGACCCAAGCGCCGGCGTATCACTGGGAGCGCAAAGCAGCGCCGGCGGAGGTTTCCGCCAAGGAAGGCCTGTCCGAGCAGACCGAACGCCCATCTGACGCTCTGCACACCTATGGCGTCACGGCGAACTTCTATACCAGCACCCGAGATCCCAATTCGGTGCTCGTGGCGGTGATTGGGACGGACCGTGCCGAACGAAGCAAGCTGGCGCGCGCCAAGATCACCATGGACTTCACGAACCTTCAATACCACGACTTCGATGGATTTGGGATTCATCTGCCAGGAATGATCGTCACGGATGCCGGGAGCGTGGTCGCGGTCTGCCAACGGCGCCACGGAGGAATGGGTGACGGCGGCCATGAGAATGATGTCCTCATGTCGCGCAGCGAGGACGACGGCACGACGTGGTCGCGACAGCGGGTGATCTATGCGGAGAAGGGTCAATACACCTTCCTCGGCGCCATTGTCGAGGACCGTATCTCGAGCACGCTCCTGGTTGTCGGATGGGACATGCCGGCGGGCGTTGTGGATGACCTTGGCTACTTCAGCACGTATGCCGAGAAGGGCGGCGGGTTTTGGATCGTCCAGAGTGACGATGATGGAGTGACATGGTCAGAGGCGCGGCGTGTCGACCCGAGGCCGAATCCCGATGGATGGACCGGCTGGCCAAACAACAGCGTGCACGGGATTCAGCTAAGCGCGGGGCCGCATTCCGGGCGGCTGGTGGTTCCGGGGTTTCTTTACAAGGAGGGCGAGCCTGGAGAGGTGCCGGGGGTGCGCGGCGGGTTGCTGTACAGCGACGACCACGGCGAGACCTGGACGGTCGGCGCCGAGCTCCCCGAGGGATCGGACGAAGTGTCGCTGGTGGAGACCCGGGGCGGCGAAATCTACGTCAGCTATCGGAGGAATACCTGCCGAAGGGACGGACGCACGTTCGCCCGCAGCCGGGACGGCGGCACGAGCTTCTATGAACTGGGCGAGCATGAGGAACTCAGCGGCCGGCCTGTCCACGTTGGGCTCGCTCGTCATGGCTCGGCCGCTCACAGCCATCCGGACGTCCTGCTCTTCTCGCATCCCGTTGGAGTCAATCACCTCATCCCCGGCGGGGCGGACATGATGATCTACGTCAGCCAGGACGGCGGACGTACCTGGCCCATGTCGAAACTCATCGACCGGAGACCGTGTCGATACTCGGACCTGGCCGTAACCGCGGACGGCACCGTGCTATGCATTTACACGGTCGGCGAGGTGCGAGACAGCGAGAAACTCACGGTCGCTCGCTTCAACCAGGAGTGGTTGTTTGCCTCGTCAGCTTGAGAGGCGCGCCGGCACGCCTGTCGTGAAGCTGGATGCCTGGCGGCATGCGTCGCTCTCGGCCTGCCCATGCACTCTAGGGCCGCGGTCACCTACGCGAGTCCGATGCCCCAATTATCAACCCGACGGCCGAAGGTGGCGTTGTGGAGGGTGACTTTATGCGCTCGTCGAAGAAGTTGACTCGGTACGTTTCCGGCGCAGTGCTTGCGTTGTTGACGGCCATGGTGGTTGTGGGCTGCGAAGCAAGCGATGAATTCGAGTACATGAAAAGTGAGCGGCAGATGATGCGGCACGGTGACTATGGCCCTGGAATGAGCGATGCCGATCGACAGAAGCTCCAGGAGAGCTACGCGAGCAAGCAACTGTCTAAGGTGACGCCGACCAGCGGTGCCGCGGCACCATAAAGTCGGGCACGGTGGCGAGGCGCTGTGCAAACACCGGACGACCGGCCCCAGCTGCTGCTCGTGCCCCTGGGGCATGTGTCAATTGCATGCCGCTGTGATCCCGGTCGTTGTGCGCATCAGCAAATGCCAGCCCGGCCAGGCTACGTACTTCCTGGTCTGATGAAGGAGCCGAACTGTGCCCGCTGAGCTATTTGAGACGGTGGACGTACTTCTGCCGGGAGTTGGCGAGACGCTCAATCAGAACGTGGCCGCCCATTGGCAGGCGAGCGAAAGCCTGACAGCGCAGATCTACCTGGGACAGCTCGGACAGGAGGAGGTCATGCTCCACCTGTCGGGCCTGACGGCCGCTCAACGGCGCCTCCTGACCGAACGGCCGGTGATCGTCGATGCCGGCTGGGCCCATCACGTGATTGACGGATATGGGGTCCGCATACCCGGGATCCTCGTCACGCCTCGCGGCACGGTCATTGCGGTCTGCCAACAGCGGGTGGGCTCCCTGGCCGATGGCGGCCACGCGACAAATGTCCTGGTGACGCGCAGCGAGGACGGCGGCAGGAACTGGTCGCGGCAGGAGGTGCTGTTTGCGGAAGCGGGCATCAACACCTTCCTTGGTCCGATCCTCGCCGATCGCTACACGAACGATGTGTTTGTGACCTTCTGGAAGCTGCCGCAGGCGGAGGGCAATGGCCTGGGCTACTTCGCTCCATATGCGGAAATGGGCGGCGGGTTCTGGATGGTGCGAAGTTCGGACGAGGGCCAGAGTTGGTCCGAGCCGTACTTCGTCCGCCCGGCGCCGAACGCGGAGGGTTGGGTCGCCTGGGTGAACAACTCGTCGCGCGGGGTGCAGCTGGCGCGAGGCCCGCGGGCCGGTCGGCACGTGATCGCGGGGTTTCTCTTCAAGGCCGGCGAGGAAGGGCAGGCCCCCGGCGTGCGCGGCGGCCTGGTGTACAGCGACGACCATGGCGAGACCTGGCAGGCGGGCGCCGTTCTACCCGCGGGTTCGGACGAACTCATCCTGGAAGAGACGGAAGACGGCGGCATCTACGTGAATTACCGGAAGAACCGCCCCTACTACAACGGACTGCGCTGGTTTGCGCGCAGTTCGGACAGCGGCGAGAGCTTCGACGCCCACGGGCAGCACGAGGAGCAGATCACGCCGTGCTGCCACGCCGGGCTCGTTCGATACTCGAGCACGGACGACGGCGGCGAGAACGTGTTGCTGTTCAGCAATCCGAGAGGCCCCAGCCGCAGCAATCTCACGGTTCGGCTCAGCCGCGACGACGGCAGGACATGGCCGGTAGCGCGTACGGTAACCAGCGATCTGGCCGGCTACTCCGACCTTGCGGTTCTGCCCGACAAGACGATTCTGTGTATCTGGGAAGGCGGTACGCAGCGTTACCACGAGAAGATTAGCGCGGCGCGCTTTAACCTGGACTGGGTGCTGGCGGGGGACGACTGAGCAGGCGGTCTGCGCTTCGCAGCCAACGCTAGCGGGCTGGTGTTGAACCCACGTATGCGGCGTAGATCTTGACGTCCCCGGGTCGCGGGCAGTCGCGGCTGACAGGTCCGACATCCACCTTCAGGCGCAGCGGCGTGTCAGTCGCCGGCAGCGAGCCGTGGTTGGTCCAACGGACGGGCACACGCAATCCGGAGTCACGCAGCGTGGCCGCATCGTCGCCGGAGTAGCCGGGTAGCGGCCGGAACTGAAGGTCCACCACTTCTACCCGCGCCGATGCGAACTCACCCACGCCCGACACGTTCACGTGCACTGGCAGTCCATCCGTCTCGACTCTGAACGGACAGGTGATGAACTGCGCCCGCGTGCCCGCTGCGTATGGCTGCACGTAGCCCAGGCGGTCCCGCTCCCACTGCGCCAGCCGGACCTGGCCGTCGCCACGCCAGACCGAGTACCAGTACAGCGTCTTGTCGCCCACGTTCTCCATGCCCTGTCCCTGCTGGAGTGCGGGCGCTGCTCCCAGGCGTGTGTCTCGCTCCTCGAAGGCAGGAATGAAGCGGAATCCGGGGATCGGCTCGCGGTAGCGCAGCGCATCGTGGCTGATGGCCAGGCCCAGGTCGATTGGGACGTAGCGCCGGTCGCTGAAGGGATATCCGTGCCACTGCCCATAGATGGCGAGGATCACGTTGCCCCACGAGTGCGTCCCCGCGCCCATGTGGATTTCCTCCCAGATGTTCTGCCGGTCTTCCAGGTCCGGCCCCTCCAGGCGAGGGGTTCGTGTAAGGCCGAGGGCGCTGCCCTCGGTCCAGTGCTCGAAGTCGTAGGAGGCGTAGATCTCCATCTTGCGACCGGGGCCCGGGTGGCCAACGCTGTGGCCGTTCACGTAGTAGCAGCCGTTCCACTTGATCAGGCCGGACTGCTCGAAGGCGACGCTGCCACGCGGGTTGTCGGGGCTCAGCTTCCAGTGCAGGCCGTCCGGGCTGTAGGCCACTGATAAGCCGCCGCGCCGGCTGCCAGAGGGGCCGGTGCGATGAGTGAACGCGATCTTGAACCGTCGTTTGGGATCGGGATCTTCAGGGTCGTGGATGATCGGGGCCCACCCGAGGTCGATGTGCTGAGGGAAGTCCACCAGATTGTTGGCCGTTGAGCCCTGGTATTCGACCAGGCCAAGTTCGGGCTTGGTCCAGTGGATGCCGTCGCGGCTGACCGCGTAGGAGAGACGGCCGTCGTAGCCCTGGTAGCCGCCGACCCACGTCGGGTTGCAGCCCACGCGTCCGATGTACCACATGCGGAACTCGTCGCCTACGCGGACGGTGCTGCCGTAGTAGTGGACCTGCTCGTCATGCGAGCCGGGCTTGCCATGAGGCACCACGACGGTCGGTCCCGTGCGCCAGCCAGGCGTTCGCTTGCCGTGAATGAGATGCATCTGGAAGTTCGTGCGGAAAGGGATGCAGACGTCGTCGAACGCGAAGAACGTGGCTTCCTCGACTCGGATTGCCGACGATCCAGTGTGGACACGGAGCATGGCTACAACTTACGGCTCGGCTCAGCGTGGAATTGGAAGCCAGCCGGCCGGGTCGTCGCGGCTACGGCAGCGGGGCAGCGTCGAGTCTCGTAGGCCCGGTCGATGCAAACGTCTCACGCCGAATCATCCCGTGGCGGAACCGACATATACGGCGTAGAGCTTGACGTCCTCGGGCCGCGGACAGTCGCGGCTGACCGGACCGACCTCTACTTTCAGACGTAGCGGGGAATCGACTGCGGGCAGCGAATCATGCCTGGGCCAGCGCACCGGCACGCGCAGGCCGGATTCGCGCAGCGTGGCCGCATCCGCACCCGAGTACCCCGGAACCGGTCGAAACTGAAGGTCCACTACTTCGACCTGCGCCGACGCGAATTCGCCCAGACCCGAAACGTTGAGATGAACCCGTGATCCATCTGCGTCCGCGTGGAACGGACACGTAATGAGCTGCGCTCGTGTGCCCGCCGCGTACGGCTGCACGTAGCCCAGGCGGTCCCGCTCCCACTGCGCCAGGCGGACCTGGCCGTCGCCGCGCCAGACCGAGTACCAGTACAGCGTCTTATCGCCGACGTTCTCCATGCCCTGGCCCTGCTGCAGGGCAGGTCCCGC
Source organism: Chloroflexota bacterium (assembly GCA_022820025.1). Lineage (GTDB taxonomy): Bacteria > Chloroflexota > UBA11872 > UBA11872 > UBA11872 > UBA11872. The sequence continues at coordinate 134,520 of JAJEGF010000087.1, read as the reverse complement.
GCCCAGGCGCGTGTCGCGTTCCTCGCGTGAGGGAATGAAGCGAAATCCGGGAATCGGCTCGTGGAAGTGCAGGGCGTCGTGACTGATGGCGAGCCCCAGGTCGATCGTGACGTAGCGCCGGTCGCCGTAGGGGTAGCCGTGCCACTGGCCATAGATGGCGAGAATCACGTTGCCCCAGGAGTGCAGTCCCGCGCCGAGGTGGATTTCCTCCCAGTTGTTTTGCCGATCTTCCAGGTCCGGTCCTTCAAGCCGCGGGCTGCGCGTCATGCTCAGGGCGCTGCCTTCGGTCCAGTGCTCGAAGTCGTAGGAGGCGTAGGTCTCCATCTTGCGGCCGGGCCCCGGGTGGCCAACGCTGTGGCCGTTCGTGTAGTAGCAGCCGTTCCACTTGATCAGGCCCGAGTGCTCGAAGGCGACGCTGCCGCGTGGGTTGTCGGGGCTGGGCGTCCAATGCAGCCCGTCCGGGCTGTAGGCCACCGACAAGCCGCCGCGGCGGTTGTCAGAGGGCCCGGTTCGGTGACTAAAGGTGATCTTGAACCGGCGGTTGGGGTCGGGGTCTTCAGGGTCGTGGATGACTGGCGCCATGAACATATCGATGTGCCGGGGGAAGTCCACGATGTTGTTGGCCGTGGAGCCCTGGTATTCGACCAGTCCGAGTTCCGGCTTGGTCCAGTGGATGCCGTCGCGGCTGTGCGCGTAGCACAAGCGCCCGTCGAACCCCTCGTAGTTCGCCCAGTTCGGATTGCGGCCGACGCGTCCGATGTACCACATGTGGAAGTCGTCGCCCACGCGGATGGTGCTGCCGTAGTAGTGGACGCCCTCGTCATGCGAGCCGGGCGGGCCCCTGGGGACAACCACGGTCGGCCCGTCGCGCCAGCCAGGGGTCCGCTTGCCGTGGATGAGGTGCAACTGGAAGTTGGTCCGGAAGGGGATGCAGACGTCGTCGAAGGCGAAGAAGGTGGCGTGCTGGACCTGTATCTCTGAGGGTCCGCCGTGAACTCGCAGCATGGCTACAGCCTCAACCCCCGTCTAGCGCGCACCGGCCAACCCCACGGTTGGGGCTGGCCGGTGGCGTCCGATTCGGCGCGTCGGTCCAGCGATCGCTACGGAGTGACCGGATTCGGCTGGCTCGCCGCCCAACTCTTGAGCTCCAGGAAGCGGTCGTGGTTCTCTTCCATGTACCGGTCGAGAATCCCCAACATTTCCTCGATGCCCTGTTCCACGGACACTTCGCCCAACATGACTTTGCTATTGCTGGCGTATCCGGACTGCTCCACCATTTCCTGCCACGCCGGATGCATGCGCTGCTGGTAGGCGGGGTTGTCGCTTTCCAGATAGTGCAGTTGCTGCACGTGATTCTCGGGCGGTCCTGCCGCGTATTCGGGCGACGACGCCACGTCCTTACGCCAGGTAACCGACCCTCGGTCAATCGCCACGCGCGATTGGGTCTTCGGTCCCGCCAGGTACAAGAGCCACTCGACCACGGCTTCGGTGTTGCCGCGCAGGCTGGCCATCTGGGTGATCAAGTGCGGCTCGTCGCTGAACTTCTGTGGCTGCGGGCCGCGCGGTCCTTCCGGCAGAGGGATCAAGGCCCACGGGAAGCGATCCTTGATGCGGTTGATGGGTCCGCCCACGCCGCCGCCCCAGTGAAAGAACCCTGTCTTCCCGTTCGAGAACGGTTCGCCGGCATCGCCTCTGAGCTCCCGGTACCGTGCGCGCGTCGGCACCACGCCCTCTTCGAGCACGAAGTCTCGGAGCATCTGCAACCCAACGTGCGCGCCGGAATCAAACACGGTCCAGCGCGTGGCGTCCTTGTTGTAGTACATCAGGTTCTCTTCGTCGGACAGCGCCCAGCCCCACGAGATTGCATTGCTACTCACAAGCGTCCCGGAGTCCCATAGGCCAAAAGTCTCCGTCTCGGGGTCGGTGATGCGCCGCAAGGCATCCGGCAGTTCGGTCTGGATGCCCCAACTGCCAGGCGTTGGAAACTCGACGCCCGCGCTCTCCATTAGCGCCAGATTGGCCGAAAGGACGTTCAAGTTGCCCTGATAGGGCATGCCGTGGAACGGTCCCCGCAACCCATCACGGTGCGGGAAGGGGCGTTCGTTGACCAGGTTCACGGTGGATTCGTCGGGGCACCAATACCACTCGGTGGGATCGAAGCCGTCGTGCTTTTGCAGCACGTCGTCGATCACCGTGAAGGCGCCCTGCGCCAGAAACTGGGCCGCGAACCAGCCCGGCATCAGCACCGCCTCGGGCTGCGTACCCGCGGCGATCATGATGGCGATCATTTCCTGGTTCGCGTCCGGCGAGAGGACGAACTTCACGTCGATGTTGGGGAACTCGATGGCGAAGTTGTCCAGCGCCCAGCCCATAGCTGCGCCGCGCGGACCGGACGTGTGGTCGGTGTGAAAGACGAACTTCACTGGCGGGGCCTGCGGTGCGACCTCGACAATTTTCTCGACGATTTTTTCGACTTCCCTGGTGACGACCTTTTCGACAACCTTTTCGACCGGGACCTCGACAACCTGCTTGACCTCGACGATCTTTTCGACCGGGACTTCTTCGCGGACGACGTTTACGACCTCCTGGGTCACGATTCTCTCGACCTGCTGAGTGACGATCTTTTCGACCGGGACTTCTTTGACTACGACCCGCTCGACGGGAACTTCCTTGGTCACGACCTTCGTTTCAGCTTCGCCGCAGGCCGCAAGTGCGAGCGCGCTCATAGCTCCGGTGGCGCCGATCAGGACTCGGCGTCGCGTGATGTTGGCTCTCATATCGCCCCCCGATCAGGCCAGAACCGGTCAGGTTCTTGCTTGAATAGCTCAATACCGAATAATTAGGCCACGAATGCCATCGGTCGTCAAGTGCGCAGGGATCGGAGTTGTGAGGGTCTCGGGGAAGTCCAGCTGCGACGGGCTGGACCGGCTGCCAGAACGAGCGGCCGGGGATCAACCCGTCAGGGTCGCGGGAAGCGGACGCCGATCTTGATTGCGCGGTCGGGGGCGGCGAGGCCGTCGGTCAATGCCTGGGCCGCATCAGGGAAGTCAACGATGGGCGTGACGATGCCCTCGGAACTGACCAAGCGGCGCCGGAACAGGTCAATGGCCGATGCTCGGGCGCGCGCTTCGTCCCACAGGGGGTAGGAGCGATCCGGGTTTCGCCACACGGCCTGGCTGCCGATGATGGTGGGGCGGTTGACGTGGAATTCCTCGTCCAGCTGTAGCGTCGAGGCGTCTTTTGGGCCGTAGGGCACGTGGACGACGGTTCCACACTGGCGAATGGCGCGGATAGCTTCGTGCAAGGCGGCCGCGTTTCCCGAAGTCTCGATGGCCACGTCCACGCCGTGGTTGCCCGTCAAGCGCTTGATTCGCAGACCCGCATCCTCGGCCGTTGGATCCACGGCTACGCCGGCCCCAAGCGCCAGGGCCGTTGCCCGGCGGCTCTCGACCGGGTCGACCGCGATGACCGAGGTGGCGCCGCCGCGGGCGGCGATCTGGACGGTCATCAGGCCGATAGCGCCCATGCCGAACACGGCCACGGCGTCGCCTATTCGCACATTCCCGTCGCGCACGGCCACCAGGGCCACGTGCGCCGGATCGGAGCACACGGCGTCGGTCTCGGAGAGGCCGTCAAGTAGGCGCCAGGACTCTTCCGGAAGCTGATGTTCCTCGCGGATCGGCCCGTAACCGAAGACTCGGTCAGCCGGAGCGAACTCCGTGACCGCCGTCCCCACGTCGGTCACCGCGCCCACCACCATGTTGCCTACCGGGCGCTCGGTCAGCGGGAGCGGTTCGACCCGCGGGAGGTAGAGACGCAACGCCTCGTCCCATTGTTTCCGGTGATGTGGGTTCCCGGTCAGAGCGTGCAGTTCGGTCCCGTGCTTCGGCGCCGCGAATTCCACCCGCACCCGCACATCGCGCGGGCCAAGGTCCGACAATTCGAATTCCCGGTATCGAAACGTTTGGCCGTCAGTCGAAACGACTTGGAGTGGCATGTGGGCTCCTTTGGGCCAGCTTGCTCTGGCCGGGCGGATCGGCGGTCAGCCTTCCTGGTCGAAGGGATCAATGACGGCTTTGATCACGCCATCGCTCGCCGAGGCGTCACGGATCAGGCGTAGCGCAGCGCCGGTGGATTTGAGACCAAACCGGTGGGTGACCATGCGCTCGAGCGGGTAGCGGCCGGAGGCGGCCAGGGCGATGGCGGCCCGGACGGCAGCCTGCTCGTGACTGTTGACGCCCAGGGCGCGGACTTCCTTGCGCACCAGTTCGTTCCAGGGAAGCTTGACGCTGGCGGCGGCCGTGGAGCCGGCCATGACGAAGGTGCCCAGCGGGCGCACGACTTCGGCGGCGAGGGCGGGTGCATCGGCGCTGCCCGTCACGTCGATCACGATGTCGGCCAGGCGTCCCGCCGTGAGGTCGGCGATGGCATCCACGATTTGCTGGTTGAAGGTCAGCGTGTGATTTGCTCCGCAGTCTCGGGCGAACGCGAGGCGCGCCTCGTCGCCGGGCCTCCCGACGACGAGGATCTCGGCGGCGCCCGTCGCGTGGGCGGCGATTACGGCGGCCAGGCCCTGCGGTCCCGGGCCGAATACCGCCACGGTGTCACCGATTCCGGCGCCGCCGATGGTGTGGACCCAACGCAGGCCATTGGCCAGGACCGCTCCGATTACGACGCCGACTTCCGGGGAAATGGCGTCGCCGACTCGGTGGACGCGCGCCCGCGGCGGCAGGTAGAGGTGCTGCCCGTAGGCGCCCCAGAGGTGGGGGGAAACAGACGCCGAAATGCGGCCGCCGTAGCCCTGGCCGGCTTCGCACATCTGGTAGCTGCCACGGAGACAGAGTTCGCACAGGCCGCAACCGAAGCTGGCTTCCACGATCACGCGGTCGCCGACGGCCACCCCCCAGCGTCTTGCGGCCTTCTGTCCGACCTCCTCGATTCGTCCGACAATCTCGTGTCCCAGGATGGCGGGCAGGTTGCGGCTCACGGCGGAGTTCCCACGCCAATGGAGCACGTCGCTGCCGCAGACGCCGGCCAGTTCCAGTCGAAGCAACCCGTCGTCGTCGCCGATGGCGGGAAGCGGAAACTCGCGTAGCTCGAACGTCTCCGGGGCTCGCAGCACCGCGCTGGTCGTGGTGGTCACGGTCGGCTTGCCAGGCAGCCGATGATCGTGTCGACGTGTGCCACGAACTCGGCCGTGATCTCCAGCGTGCGCCCCGCCGTGGGGTCACTGTCGAAGACCCAGGAGCCATCGTTGGACTGGGTGTCGGCGAACCAGTGCGCCAGCTTGACGGCCCAGGCGGCATAGGGCTCCTCGCCGGTGACCTGGTAGAGCAGCGCGGCACCCCAGCCGCTCTTGCAGACCTGGGGAAACTCGAACTGGCGCGGGGTGCTCTGGATGGAGAACTGTTGGAAGTCGCGCGCCAGCGACAGGTAGGCGGGATTCGGATCGACCATGTACAGGCGGCAGAGGAAGGCGGCCGACAGCCCACCCACCGTCCAACGCTGCGCTCGCGGTTGCTGTGACTCGACGACGTGCCAGAAGATGTCCCGCTCGTCGTACTCGGTGATCACGGCCTGCTGTCGGCGCGAGAATGAGTAGTAGAGGCGATCGGGCATTTCGGTCTGCGCGTTCCAGACTCGTTCCAGGAAGCGGAAAACCTGTCGGGCCACGTCCAGCCGGCCCAGGGCAATGGCGGCCAGTCCGCAGCCGCAGGTGTAGGGCAGGTCCATGACGTCACCGAGGGATCCGTCCGGCTCGCGGTCATTGGCGAAGCCGCCGGACGGCTGGTCCTGCATGGCGAGGATGAACTCCAGGCCGCGAGAACTGAGATCGAACTGCCGGGCCATGTGGGCGCCGTAGACCAGGGTGGCGTTGCGATAGGCGTAGGCGTCATAGAGCTTGCGGTGGCCCCGGTCGAAGTCCCCGTCGGGCGCGAACATGTGCTCGCGAATCCAGCCGCAGACGGCGAGCGCGGCCTGCGTGTGGCCGGACACCATGAGGGTCCAGGGCAAGCGGTAGAACCGAAACCCCTCGTCGGCGGGTCCGACCGCTCCGTCGGGACCGACCCGCGCCAGCAGCCACTCCGCGCCACGCCGCTTCGACTCGGTCAGGCGTTGGATGGCCGTATGTCGGTCAGCCGCACTCCCAGCGCGGGCCGTGTCCAAGCTGCCCGGCCACCTTTCTTGGCGTCCGGCGCCGACCAGTAGGCCCGCAGCCGACGGCTTGCCTCAGGCGCGAACGCCCTCGTAGTAGACCCAGCGTTTCGCGCTGATGAATTGCACGATCGTGAAGAACAGGATGATCAGAAACAAGACCCACGCAATCGCCGAGGCGTAGCCCATGTTGAAGGCGGTGAATCCGATTTGATAGAGGTGCAGGAGCACAAATAGCGTGGCGTCGGCCGGGCCGCCTTCGGTGATGATCAGCGCGGCGGTGAACACCTGGAACGATCCAATGACACCGATCACCGAGGTCAGAAAGATCTGCGGCGTCATCAGCGGGATGGTGACGTTGCGAACCTTGCCCCACCAGCCCGCGCCGTCAATCTCGGCGGCCTCGTAGAGATGCTGGGGTATGCCCTGGAATCCGGCCAGGAAGATGATCATGGTGGTTCCCACGGTCCAGAAGCTCATGATGATGAGCCCCGGCATCGCCCAGGTTGTGGATCCCAGCCAGTTGGGACCCCTGGCGCCAAACGGCGCCAGGAAGATGTTGATGAAGTTATTGAGCAGGCCATTCGGCTGCAAGACCCAGTACCAGAGCACCGCGGTTGCAACGCCCGTGGTAATTGACGGCAGATAGAAGCACGTCCGGTAGATGGCAATGCCGCGTACCTTGCGGTTGAGCAGCCCGGCGATGATGAACGAGATGATCAGCACGCCGGGGACGTGAAACACCACGTAGTAGGTGGTGTTGTAGACGGCTTGCACGAAGCGTTGGTCGTCAGCCGAGAGAAGCCGGACGTAATTCTCCAGGCCCAACCACTTCAGATCGCCGATGAACCGCCACTGCGTGAGGCTCACAAAGAAGGAAAAGAAGAACGGCCCGGCAATGAAGATCGCGAAGCCGAACAGCCACGGCAAGACAAAGAGGAATCCCTGGGTCTCGCGCCACGTCCAGCCGAAGATCCGGGCGCGGCGCCGGTGGCGCTGGACAGCAGGCTGATCGGTTACGGCCATGCCTGTCCTCGCTCGACTTGTGGTTGCCGGTGCCGATCAGTTCGACGCCGAACTTGGCGCGTGAGCTTACCGCGCGGTCTGGATTCGCGCAGGGTCACGGAGGCCCAGCCGTGTTGCGCGGTGCGCCACGAAGTACCGAGCGGCCGGAGAAGCCTCCCGGTATCAAAGGAACCACCGATCAGTGACGGGACACCGCTGCAGCTAGTAGTCCTCGGCGATAGTGGTGCGGATGTAGCGGATCGAATAGTGGACGTCGTCGGGGTAGCCATCCTCGGACCAGGCGGGGATTGCGCCCATGCCGGCGACGCGAACCCGGTGAGACGGCGGGATGTCGAACGCTGCGCAACTCATGCCGGCAACCGGCAACGCGTGGTAGGAACCGCCCTGCTGCAGCAGGTCGGCGCGCAGGTGCATGCCCCACAGGTTGTCGACGCGAAAACGCGCGGAAACGGCGCGCTCGTTCTCGCCCTCATGCCTGAAGTTGTCGATCGTGTCGCACTCGACCAGGATGGATCCGGGCGGGGTGCAGGCGCTGCCGATAACGGCGACCTGAACCATTGGGTGGTCTTCCTCGATCACGATCCAGTCGGATGGGGTCTGGGTGGTGGCCGTTGAGCCATCCGTGGTCTTGATCGGAAAGAGCTCGATGCCGTGGCGCTCGCCGCCCACCCAGACGCGGTCAACGACAACGTTGGGGTAGTTGAAGGGGAACTCGTACTCGTAGGTCGTGAGATTGAGCGCTTTGCGCTCGCGCGGCGGGTCGTTCGGATAGCCCGTGATGCGCTTGTCGGCGGCCTCGGTAGCCATGCGTCGCTCCTGTCTTCAGGCAGGCCGTCGCCCAACGACGGACGCTTGATCCGGCCTGCTGGCTGTGGTGTGAGAGTCCATTGGTCTTAGCGCCCGGCGATTCCGGTCAGCGCGACGCCACGAATGAAGTAGCGCTGAGCCGAGAAGAAGATGACGAGGACCGGAACAAGCATGACGACGGACGCCGCCATCATGAGGTTCCAGCGGGTGAGTCCAGCCCCGCCGCCGGCTTCGGTGTAGAGAAAGAAGCGCAGATAGAGCGCCAGCGTGCGCCACTCCTCGCTGTTCAGGAAGATCAGGGGATTGAGAAAGTCGTTCCAGTGATGGATAAAGGAAAAAATGGCCGAGGCGGCAAGGGCCGGCTTGGACAGCGGGAGCATGATGCGCCAGTAGATGCGGAAATAGGAGGCGCCGTCCACCAGGGCCGCTTCGTCCAATTCGCGCGGTAACTGGAGCATGAACTGCCGGATAAGAAAGACGAAGAATGCGCCGCCAAACGCGCCGCCTCCGAACCACCACGGCACGATGAGCGGTAGCGGCGTATCAATCCAACCGAGAGTCTTGAAGAGGACAAAGGTAGGAACGAGAGTCACGATTCCAGGCAGCATCAACGTGGACAGCAAGATAATGAACAACACGCGCTTGCCAAAGAACTCAAGCCTGGCAAAGCCAAAAGCGACCAGTGACGAACTGATCACCGTGCCGAGAGTGGCGAGGACGGCGATCATCAAGGTGTTTCCGAAATAGCGGGCCAGGTTTGAGGTTTCGAAAGCGGTGATGTAGTTGCCAAAGACCACCGGATTCGGAATCCACTGCGGCGGAAATAGGAACTCGCGGCCAAACGCTTTCAGTGACGTGGAAATCATCCACACCAGCGGCAGCAGGGAGATTACGGCCACCAGCAGGAGCGCCGAGTAACCAAAGGTCAGTCCCAGGGCCGTCCGTACGTAGGCAAAGAGGGTGCGCTGCGTGGAGCTGTCGTCGCTGGCCTGGAATGAGATTCGAGCGAGCCGCTGCACGGAACTAGGCTCCTTCGCCCTCGTAGTAGACCCAGCGCCGGCTGACGGCGAATTGGATCAACGTGAAGAGCAAGATGACGCCCAGGAGCACCCAGCCGAGCGTGGCGGCGTAGCCCATGCGGAAGTTCTCGAACGCGTGCCGGTACATCCAGAGGACGTAGAAGAGCGTGGCGTGCTTCGGACCGCCGTTCGTTGCGATGTACGCGCTGGCGAAGACCTGGAACGAGCCGATGATGCCGAGGACGAGGTTGAAGAAGATCACCGGGCTGATCATGGGAACCGTGACGTGCCAGAACCGACGAAACTTGCCGGCGCCGTCGATGGAGGCGGCCTCGACCAGCGTTTCCGGGACGGCCTGCAGGCCGGCCAGGAAAATGACCATCTGTCCGCCGACGTGCCAGAGGCTCATGATGATGAAGGCGGGCTTGGCCAGGTTGGGGTCGGTCAGCCAGCCCAGCTTGGGGATGCCGAACCACCCGAGAATGGCGTTAAAGATGCCGAACTCGGGGTTGTACATGTAGACGAAGAGCACGACGAAGGCCACGGTGGGCGTGACCGTCGGCAGATACAGGGCGGTCCTGAACACATTGATCCCGCGCAGCTTCTGGTTGAGCAGGAGCGCCATAATCAGCGCCAGCAGCAGCTGGATTGGTACGGCCAGCAGGGTGTAGAAGGCCGTGTTCCCCAGCGCCGTCAGGAACAGGTGATCCGACACCATGCGTTCGAAGTTGCTGAAGCCCACGAATTCAGGTGGGCCCAACAGGTCGTACTTCGTAAAGCTCAGGAAGAGCGAGTAGATCATGGGGAAGGCTGTAAAGAGCGCGAATCCCGCAATCCAGGGGCTGATGAATAAGTAGCCGATCAGGTGGCGGCGCCAGCGGATGGACCGCAGGCCGTTTTTGGCGGGCGGGGCGGGACGCAGCGGCGCCGCGCGGCTAGCCACGCGGCCAGGCGCCCGTGTGCGTGAAGCCCCGGCGCCCGCATTCGCGGGCGCCGGGCTTCACAGCCACGCTCAGTCCTGCCGGCTGCACGAGCGGCGTTAGAGCGGCTCGTTGAGCAGTTCGTTGATTCCGGGCGTGATCCGATCCATGGCTTCCTGGACCGTCTCCTCCCCGAGAATCACGCCGTCCACCGCCGGCAACACGAAGTCGTTGTTGATCTCGTCGTAGCGGACGGGGTGGAAGAACACCCGGTCGTAGCGCTCGACGGCCGCGCGGTGGACCGCCGGGTCTTCCCATGGCGCCAGCGAATTGAGCCACACGGCCAGATCCTCGTGCGACTTGCGCGTCGGCGCCGTGAACCCGACCTTGTACATCTCGACGACGCCTTCGGTCGTCATGTACTTCAACAGGTCCCAGGCCTCCTCGGGGTTGTTGCTGGCCCCGTGGACGCCGTAGGCGTTGGTGGCGTCGCGGTTGGTGTTGGTGCCGTTGGGCATCATGTACGGCGGCACGATACCCGCGTTGATGTCATCCGGAACCTTGGTGGTGGTCCACTTGGCGCCCCAGTAGGTCCGCAGGTTGCCGCTGAGGAACATGCCCTCGGCCCCGCCCGGGAACGCCCGCGAAAAGTCGCGCGAGGGCACCAGGTCATCCGTGATCAGGCGGGTGATGTACTCGAAGGCCTCCACCGAGCCCTGCTCGTTCAGGTGCGTGGCGGTGGCGTCCTGGTTCCAGACGGCGCCGTCGAAGCCCCAGACCCAGAGGTAGTAGATCTTGAGGGCCGCCGGGATCTCGCGGCCGCCCCAGGTCTGGTTTTCGCCCTCGCCGGCGACGCCGCGTTCCAGGATGTCGGTGTGAACATCGATCGTCCACTTGCCTTCCTTGTCCATTTCCCACAGGTCGCCGATGCCAAGTTCCGCAAGCGCGTCCCGGTTGTAGATCAGCAGAATCGGCGCGTGCTGCATGGGGATGGCGTAGAACTTGCCGTCAAGATACTGGTGCTGGAGCAGCAAGCCTTCGTAGAAGTCGCCGAGCGGAAACTCGCTGTCGTTGTTCCAGAAGTCGTCCAGCGGCTGAACGGCGCCGCGGGCCGCGAGCACCGAATTCGTCTGCGGATGCACGTAGACGATGTCCATGCTCTCGCCGCCGGCCAGGGCGGTCAGGTACTTGGTGACGGCGTCCGGGTGCGGCACGCCGTTGGCCTTCAGCGTGACGTGGGGGTTGATGGACGTATAGTCCGACGAAATCTTGTCCCACGCCGGCTTGGTGTATTCGATCTGGTTATACCAGGCGACCAGGGTGACCGGCGGGCGCTGCGGCGCGACCTCAACGGTCACGACCTTCTGGACTTCGACCGGAACTTCCTTGCGAACTTCGACCGCCACTTGCTGCGTAACAATCTTCTCGACTACTTTCGTAACCGGGACTTGCTGAGTTACGACTTTCTCGACGATTTGAGTAATCACCCGGTCAACGGGAACCTCAACGATCTGCGTTTCTCCACAGGCCGCCAGCGCCAGGGCGGCTCCCGTTCCGAGTGCACCGGCGCCCGCCAGCTTCAGCAGCGAGCGTCGGCTTACCTGTCTCTGTCGGTCCATTGCTTCCTCCCTGCGCAACCGAGCCGCACGAGACCGATGATTCAGGAACTAATTGTCCCTACCTGAATCCTTCATCGGAGATGTTATCTAACACTCCGTAATACGCGGTGTCAAACGTCACTCCTCGACTGGATGATTAGCTACGGAATCGCGCCGCCCGGGTCGGCCACACTAGGATTGGCGATTGAGCTTGGCGTCGGCTGCGGCGCCGAAAGGCGAGAACATGCTCCTGCGTCTCCTGCGATTCGCCGTCCTGGCGGCGACGGTGGCATCCGGACTTGTGCTGCTGGTGAAGCCCGAGAGCGTCAGCGGATTCACGGGCCTGGCCCCGGACGCGGCACGCGGAGTCACGGAGATTCGCGCGGCCATGGGCGGCGTGTTCATCGCGCTGGGTCTGGCGCCGCTGTTTCTGAAGACGCCGGCCGAGCGTGTGCTCGGCCTGGTCTACCTGGCCATTGCTGCGGTGCGCGCACCGTTCATGTTCGCGGACGGGTCCGCGGGCGAGCAGTCCAACTGGATCAGCCTGGTGTTCGAGGTCGCAGCGGCTGCGATTCTGCTGGCCCGGCGATCCGGAGAGCCATCGCCCCGGACCTGACGCCGTGCTCTCCAGTCAACAGATTCCGATCCGCTGGCCGACGCCGGGCAGCCACTGATGACCGACCCGTGGCTGCTTGGCGGAGCCGTGGCGGTCATCGCCGCGAGCATGACCCTGGTGTGGCTTCTGAGCCTGATGCTGCGAAATGCCGGGATCGTGGATGTGTTCTGGGGGCTTGGGTTCACCATCCTGGCCGGGTTGGGCGTATGGGTGGGATCGGGCGATCCGGTCCGTAGCGCGCTGACCCTGATCCTGGTTGCGATCTGGGGCGTGCGTCTTGCGGCACACATTGGCTGGCGCAACCGAGGCAAGCCGGAGGACTTCCGCTACCAGGAGTTCCGCCGCAACGCCGGCCCGGCCTTCTGGTGGCGCAGCTATTTCACAGTCTTCCTGCTCCAGGGGAGCGTGATGTGGGTGGTGGCGCTGCCACTGATGGCCGCGCTATCCGCGCCGGAACCCCAGGCATTCGGCGCGTGGGATGTCGCTGCTGTGGTCCTGTGGGTCGTTGGCTTCGCGTTTGAAGCCGGGGGCGATTTGCAGTTGGCGCGCTTCAAGGCCAAGCCGGCCAACCGCGGACGGGTGCTCGACAGCGGGTTCTGGGGCCTCACGCGGCATCCCAACTACTTCGGCGACGCGGTGATCTGGTGGGGGTTCGGCTGCCTGGGACTGGCCGTCGGGGCCTGGTGGGCTATGGTCAGTCCCATTCTCATGACCTTCCTGCTGTGGCGGATTTCGGGCGTCGCGATGTTGGAGCGCACGATGGTGGAAACGAAGCCCGGCTACCGCGAGTACGTGGAATCGACGCCGGCGTTCCTGCCGCGCATCCCGGGACTGCGCCGTCGTGGCTGACGACCAAGCCTGGTTTGAGCGTCTGGCGGCCCGCGGGCTGGCGCCGGACGGCCTGCTGCGACTAGGCGTGCGGCTGGCGTTGCGCCGGCGGCTGCGAAGGCTGGAGCGGGGTGCCGCGCCAGAGCTGATGCAGCGAAGTCGAGGCGGGCCAATCGCCGTTGAAACCGAGGCCGCCAACCGGCAGCACTATGAGGTTCCCACGGAGTTTTTCCGCCTGGTCCTGGGTCCACGGCTCAAGTACAGCAGCGCGTTCTGGCCTAACGGCGACTCCACGCTGGCGCAAGCTGAAGACGCGATGCTGGAGCTGACGGCTGAGCGAGCGCAACTGGCCAACGGGCAGCGCGTGTTGGATTTGGGCAGCGGCTGGGGCGCGTTCTCGCTCTGGGCGGCTGAGCGGTATCCGTCGGCCAGTTTCACCGCGTTGAGCAACTCGCGCACGCAACGCGAGTTCATTGCGACGAAGGCCGCCGAGCTTGGGCTGCCAAACCTGCAGGTCGCTGCCGGGAACGCGGCGCGGCTGGAGCTATCGGGCCGGTTCGACCGCATCGTCAGCATCGAGATGCTGGAGCACGTGCGCAACTACGAGCCGCTGCTGGCGACGTTGGTCGACGCGCTGGCGCCGGGCGGGCGGATTTTCGTGCACGTCTTCAGCCACCGACGGCACGCCTACACCTTTGAGCCGGAGGACGGCTGGATGGCGCGCTGGTTTTTCAGCGGCGGCACCATGCCGAACCTCGAGCTGTTCGACGAGTGCGCGCCGGCGGTTCGCACGGTCGACCGCCAGCTAGTCAATGGCCGCCACTATGCTCGGACCCTGCGGGCCTGGCTACGAAACCTTGACCGGCGCGAAGGCGACGTGCGCGAGCTGTTTCGCTCGGTCTATGGGGACGGATCGGCCGACCTCTGGATCGCGCGCTGGCGGCTGTTCTTCATCGCCTGCGAGGAACTGTTTGCCTATCGAGGTGGACGCGAGTGGGTGGTCGCACATCACCTCCTCGAACCCGCCAGGCCTGGGTAAAGGGGCCGCCATGCACATCGCCGTCATCGGAGCCGGCGTTTCAGGGTTGGTTGCGGCACGTGAGCTGGCGCCGCATCACCAGGTCACGATCTTCGAGGCCGGCACCACGCCCGGTGGCCACGCCCACACCGTGGACGTGACATGCGGCTCGCGCACGTATGCCGTGGACACCGGCTTCGTGGTGTTCAACCATCGGACGTATCCGGAGTTGCGACGCATCCTCGGCGAGCTGCGGATCCCGACCCAGCCATCGGAGATGAGTTTCTCCGTGCGCTGCGATAGGAGTGGCGTCGAATACAGCGGCGGGTCGCTGAATTCGGTGTTCGCGCAGCGACGCAATCTCGTGCGTCCGGCATTTCTGCGCTTGATTCTCGACTACTTGCGGTTCAACCGTCTGGCGACCGGACTTCTCGGCCCCGGCGAACGGCGCACCCTGGGCGAGTACCTGAACGACGCGGGCTTTTCGCGCGTGTTTCGGGACCTCTACCTGGTGCCGATGGGCTCCGCGGTCTGGTCGGCCGATCCAGCAACGTTCAGTCGCATTCCCGTTCGCACGTTCGCGCGCTTTTTCTACAACCACGGGCTGCTGGGCATCTGGGGCAAGCCGCGCTGGCTTTCAATTGTCGGTGGCGCCCGGCGCTACGTGGAGGCGCTGATTCAGCCGTTTAGGGACCGCATTCACGTGCGCGCACCGGTCGTCGGCGTGCGGCGGACAGGCGATCAAGTGACTGTCGCGGTGGCTGGGGCGGGCGAGGCGCGGTTCGATCACGTGGTATTCGCGACGCACAGCGACCAGGCGCTGGGCGCGTTGCGGGATCCAAGTCCCCAGGAACGAGCGGTGCTGGGCGCTATCGACTACCAGCCGAACGACGTCGCGCTGCACACCGACACCAAAGTTCTTCCGCATCGACGTCGGGCTTGGGCTTCGTGGAATTACCGCATTCCGCCAGATCGGGCGGCGGGTGTGCCGACCACCTACATCATGAACCGGCTGCAGCGGCTGAACGCGCCGCAGACCTACTGCGTCACCTTGAATCAGACTGACTGCATTGACGACGAGACCGTCCTCAAGCGTCTCCGGTATCACCATCCGGTTTTCAACCAGGCGGCTATCGACGCGCAGGACCGCTGGGGCGAGATCAACGGCGCGCGCCGCACCTGGTACGCGGGCGCGTACTGGCGCTACGGATTCCACGAGGACGGGGTGATCAGCGGGCTGCGCGCGGCGCGTACGCTGCTGGCCAGCGCATGAGTGGCGCGAGTGCCCTGTACATGGGGTACGTCACGCACATCCGACGCCATCCGACGACCCACGGCTTTCGATTCAATCTGTTCATGGTCTATCTGAACCTGGCGGAATTGCCTGGGCTGTTTGACGGGCGGATGTTCTGGTCGGCGCGTCGTCCGGCGCTGGCGTGGTTTCGACGCGGGGATCACTTTGGCGCCCCCCACGTGCCACTTGATGAAGCGGTGCGTTCGCGGGTCGAGTCGGCGACGGGCCGTCGACCCGAAGGGCCGATTCGCCTGCTGACCCATCTGCGCTACTTCGGGTACGTGATGAACCCCATCAGCGTGTACTACTGCTTTTCGCCCGATGAGTCCCGGGTACAGGCGTTGGTGGCCGAAGTGACCAATACGCCCTGGGGTGAGCGGCACGTGTATGTGATCGAGCCCAGGCCCGGCGATGGCGGAGAGCGCGTAGGCGCCAGCTTTGCCAAGGCGCTGCACGTGTCGCCGTTCATGCACATGGACCAGCACTATCAGCTGACGGCCACGATTCCGGGCGAGTGCCTGGGCGTGCAGATCGAGGTGACGCGCGGCGGGTCGCCGCTGCTCGAGGCCAATCTGGCGTTGCGGCGGCGACCGTTGACCGGGCCGAATCTCACCCTGGCGCTGATTCGGCATCCGCTTCTAACCGCGCGTGTGGCGGCGGCCATCTACTGGCAGGCGCTGCGGCTTTGGCTGAAGCGAGTGCCCTTCGTCCCGCATCCCGGGCACTGAAGAGGGCGGACTTGACCGGCCGGCCCGTATGCTGGCGCGCCGCCTGCGACCTCTCCTGGGGTGACCCCTCGCCATGACCACCCGCTACGAACCCAACTGGCGCTCGCTGCGTCAGCACCGCACGCCGCGCTGGTTCAGCGACGCAAAGTTCGGCATCTATACCCATTGGGGCATCTACTGCGTGCCCGCGTGGGGGCCCAACGCCACCTGGTATCCCTACCGCATGTATCGGGAGGGCGAGCCGCATTACGCGCACCACGTGAAGACCTACGGGCATCCCGGCGAGTTCGGGTACAAGGACTTCATTCCCGACTTCACCGGCGCGAAGTTCGACGCCGACGCGTGGGCTGACCTGTTCAAGCGGGCCGGGGCGCAGTTTGCAGGTCCGGTGGCGGAGCATCACGACGGCTTTGCGCTCTGGGACAGCGAGCACACGGAGTGGAACGCAGCGCGCATGGGGCCGAAACGCGACGTAGTAGGCGAGCTGGCGGAGGCCGTTCGGCGCCATGGCATGCGCTACATGGTGGCCATGCACCACGCTGAGAACTGGTGGTTCTTTCCGCACTGGCGGACGGACTTCGACACGTCCGACCCGCGTTATGCCGGCCTGTACGGTGAGCCGCACAACCTGGACTTCCCGCCGCGCGACGTGGAGTGGGACGAGCAGGACAAGCCCAGCAGGGCGTTCCTGGACACGTGGAAGGCCAAGCTGGTCGAGGTGGTGGACAAGTACGAACCGGACTACATCTGGTTCGACTTTGGCCTGAAGGCCGTGCACGAGCAGTACAAGCAGGACTTCCTGGCCTACTACTACAACAAGGAAGCCGAATGGGGCCGCGGGGTGGTGGTGACCTACAAGTGGGACAACCTGCCGCCGGGCGTGGGCGTGCTGGACATCGAGCTGGGCAAGATGCCCGATCAGGCCTACCACGAGTGGATTACCGACACCACCGTGGACGACGGCTCGGGCTGGGGCTACCTGCGCGAGACCACCTACAAATCGGCCACCGAACTGGTGCAGTACCTGGTGGACAACGTCAGCAAGAACGGGCTGATGCTGCTAAACGTCGGCCCAAAGCCCGACGGCACGATCCCGGACGAGGCGGTGACGGCCCTGGAAGGCATCGGCGACTGGCTGCGCGTGAACGGCGAGGCGATCTACGCAACCACGCCCTGGTGGACGTATGGCGAAGGTCCCACCCAGATGTCGGTCTCAGGCGCCTTCAGCGACACCAAGGAGAAGCTCGCCTACCAGGGCAGCGACATCCGGTTCACGGTGAAGGGCAACGTGCTCTATGCGATCTGCCTGAACTGGCCGGAACCAACCTTCACGATCGAGTCGCTGAAGACGCTCTACCCGAACGAGATCCGATCCGTTGAGCTTCTGGGCGCGGCCGGCGAGTTGGCCTGGCGAATGACGGCCGACGGGCTGGAGATTCAGCGGCCGGAGCAGCGACCGTGCGAGCACGCCTACGCGTTCAAGATCACGCGGAATACGGGCGTGTAGGCGTCGCTCGGCGTCCCGCTACTCCCGGTCTCGCAGCCAGCGCCAGGCCCAGCGGACTTGCTTGTCGCGGTGGGTTGAGGTGCTGGAGTGGTCGAGGAACGGGTAGACGTCGATCTCACGCGTGTCGCAGGTCAGGCGGTTGTATGCGCCGAAGACGGTGGACGGCGGGCAGATGTCGTCCCACAGCCCGACGCTGACCAGTGCCGGGCAGTCAATGCGCGGTGCCAAATTGACAACGTCGAAGTAGCTCAAGGTGCGAAAGGTCTCGTCGTAACGGTCCGGAAAGGCGCGGCAGTAGGCGGGAATCTCGCCGTAGATGGTCTTTACGAGGCCCGGTGGGCCGGCGATCTGCACCGCGCGCGGGAAGTCGCAAAGGTACGGAACCTCGGGCATGGCCAGCGCGACGCTCGGTTCCAGCGCCGCCGTGGCCAGGGTCAGCCCGCCGCCCTGGCTGATGCCGGTGCAACCGACGCGGTCGGCGCGCACGCGGGGAAGCGACTGGACATAACGTACGGCGCGTACGCAATCCACGTAGACGCGGCGGTAGTAGTAGGTATCGGGCGACTGGATGCCCTGGGTCATCCAGCCAAGGGCGTGGCCGCGGGGATCGGCATCCGGATCGGTGCTGAAGCCGGTCTGGCCGCGTACGTCCACGGCGAACACGACAAATCCCTGAAGTGCCCAGGCCGCGGCGTCGAACACGGATCCGCGGTTGCCCGTGTAGCCGTGGAAGATCACCAGGCCGGGGAGCTGGGCGTCGCCGTCGGGGATGAGAAGTGAGCCGGCCACGCGCCCCTGGCCGTAGCCGGCGATGGTCACTTCCTGGACGCTGAGGCCTTCGACCGGGTAGTCAACCGGCTCGATTGTGTCGTCGAATGAGTGGTCCTGTGCAGCAAGGGTTTGCGCCCAGAAATCCTCCAGGTCCGCTGGCGCCGTCGGCGGCGGGACGTAAGCGCGCAATTCCTCGATCGGCCAGTCAATGCTTGGCATCAGTCGTCATCCCCTCCGTTGGGCACCTCGCGGCTATCCGTGCGCGGCTTCGTGCTGGGCGATCAGTTGCTCGGGCGTGATTCGCGCAATGACCTCGCCGATCAGGTCCAGCGCCGCGGCCTCGGCCCTGGGGAAACGGACGCAGGACTTGCCCATGTTGAGGCGCTTGCCGGTCTGCTTGTAGGCGTCCACGAACCATTCGGTCAGTTCGGGGTCGGCGTAGAGGCCGTGCAGGTAGACCGAGATGTGGCGCTTTTGTGCGGCCAGCGCCGCCACTCCCAGGGCCTGGCCGTTGTAGGTGTTGGGGAAGTCTTCGAGCGGGACGGCGTAGCCAATCATCCCGTACTGCATGCACTCCTCAAACCCGTCCGGCAGGTTGGCCAGGATGACCTCGCGCACCTGCTGGATGTCGTCCCGGCGGTTCTCCGGGAGTTCGGCCATGTACTCCTCAACCGTGGCTGCTTTGCTGGAGACCATGCGCGGAGTCCTTTGGGTCTAGAGGCCGATGGCCATGCGGGTGGTGAGGGCGCCGTCGACGTAGAGCGTTTCGCCGTTGACGTAGGAGGCCTCGTCCGAGGCGAGGTAGACGACGGCGGCGGCGATTTCGGAGGGCTGGCCGACGCGGCCGGCCGGGATGGTCTGGCCGATCGTGGATGCGTTCATGTTCTGGTCGGCGTAGCGGTCGACCTGGATGGCGCCGGGTGCGATCACGTTGCAGGTGACCCCGTGCGGCGCCAGGGCCAGCGCCAGCGCGCGGGTGAAGCCGTTGATGCCGCCCTTGGTGGAGGCGTAGACGACGTTCTGGACGAGGTGCACGTAGCCGTGGACGGAGCTGATGTTGATGATGCGGCCCGATCCCCGCTCGACCATGTGGCGGCCGGCTTCCTGGCTGCCGGTGATCATGGCGATCAGGTTGATGTTGAAGATGTCCAGCCAGTTCTGGGTGTCGCCTTCGAGGAAGTCCTCGCTGAGCGTCCAACCGGCGTTGTTGACGAGGATGTCGAGCTGGCCGTAGCGGTCGATTGCGCCTGTGACGACGCCGCGCGCGGTGTCGGGATCGCGGAAGTCGGCTTGCACGATTTCGATTTCGGCGCCATCGGCCCGCAACTCATCGCGTAGCTCCTCGGCCCCACCGAAGCTGTTGGAGGCCGACACCATCAGGCGGCAGCCTTCCGCCGCCAGCCGCCGCGCAATGCCCTTGCCAATGCCGGTGCCGCCGCCGGTAACGACGGCGACGCGTCCCTGGAGGTCTGCCATATTTCCGCTCGTTCCGTCCGCTGCCTCTCAGTGGTTGCATTCTGGCATTGGATTGGACTGCGGGCCGGAGGCGGTCGCGGCGTGGCTTCCCTGATCCCGGTGACGAAGGCGCGGTGTGGTGCCAAGCGTTGGCGGCGCAGCAGAGACTTACCTGATGACTTGCGCTGTGCAAGCCAGAGTCATTGGTCTCTAGGAGGCTGCTCTGGCGCGTTCGTACTCCCGGAGCACGCGCTGGGCCACGTCATCCCATTCGTGCCTTCGGGCGAACGCTCGACAGGCAGCACGTGTCGGAACCTCAGGCAGATCCAGGCATCGCTCAATGGCTTCCGCCAGGTCGACGGCATTGGGCGCACACGTAAGCCCGGTTATCCCCTCCTGCACGAGCTGAACAGCGGCGCTCTCGGCGGAGCGAACGACCACCGACGGAGTCCCCGCGGCGTTGGCCTCAAGAACCGTGGCCCCCAAGCCCTCGCGCTCCGACGGTAGTACAAGAACGCGGGAGGTCTTGAAGATGCTGTGAACCCGCGCTTCGGATATGAAGCCCAGAAAGCTGACGGCGTTGGCAAGGCCGAGCGTTTCAGCCAGCGCAACCAGTGATGGCATTTCGGGTCCGTCGCCTACGATGACGATTCGGAGGCCCGGCGAATGGCGGCGCATGATCTGAGCGGCGCGTAGAAGCAAGTCCACTCGCTTGTGTGCCAGGAGACGTCCTACGTACACGATGTCCGCTTGTACATCGTGCGGAGCCGCCTCATCAATGGCCGCGAAATCAACGCCGTTGTAGACGATTGACACTTGCTCGGCAGGTGGGGAGAACTTTGCTCCTAGCAGTCGGTTGCGAGTGAATTCTGAAATGGCGATGGCGCGTTGGGTGGCGGCGACCGCTGCACTCTCCACTGAGCGGCCCGCGAGTCCTCTCCAGCCCCAATAGTCCAGCCAGTAGCGGCCCCAGTGTTCGAGCCAGGTGACGAGCATTGGCGTCCGAGTGAGCCGAGCGGCCACCGAGGCCGTCAAGACTGAAAAATATGGGAAGGAGGCGCAGTCGATTACGTCAAACCGGCCGGCAAGGATCGGCTTGGCGACTGCCAGACCGAATTGAAGAGCCTCGGACGCGGATCGTTTGCCGTCTTCTCGGTAAAGCGGCAGCGGACGACCGACAGACGTGTATGTGACTCCCGGCAATCGTTGGTCGCGCGGCTGGTCTGCCCACCAGGCGAAACTCACGATATGAACGTTGTGCTGCGGAGCGAGCCGGCGACCGATCTCAAAGTAGCGCCGCTCGGCGCCGCCTTTGACGTAGGGGTAAACGGCGTCGTAAACGAGCGCAATTTTCATATCGCTTTGCGCTCGGCCGACTCTGGAGGCGATCGAGCGATTTCGTATCCTACAAGGCTCCGGGCCCTGTCGCTTCAGGTGCGCGCAGTCCGCAGCCTGACGGGCGATGGGCCCGTTCACTATGAGAGACCGTGCATGAACGCCACCAAGCCCGACGCAGCGACACTCCCGGCCGAACGCGTCAGCGTTGTGCTGCCGTGCCTCAATGAAGCTGCCACGATTGGCGCGAGCGTTGCCAAGGCGCTTCGGGGCCTTGAGCGAGGTGGGCTAGCGGGCGAAGTGTTGGTGGCCGACAACGGATCGACCGACGGTTCGGACACGATCGCCGAGGAGGCGGGCGCGCGCGTGGTGTATGCGCCGGTTCGAGGCTATGGGGCCGCGCTGCGCAGAGGATTTGCCGCGGCCAAGTACGACATCGTGGTAATGGCCGATGCCGACGATACGTACGACCTGGAAAACCTGGCCGCTGTTGTGGCACCCCTGGCGGCCGGCGCCGATCTCGCGTTGGCTAATCGCTTTGCCGACATCAGCGACGGTGCAATGCCCTGGCTGCATCGCCGAGTTGGGACGCCGTCGATCAACCTGCTTCTTCGTCTGGCCTATGGCGTACGCGTTGGGGACAGCCAGAGCGGATATCGGGCGATCAGGCGACGCAAGCTCGATCAGCTGGACCTGCATTCCGATGGAATGGAACTGGCTTCGGAGATGTTGATCAAGGCCTCACGTCTCGGGCTGGCAATCGCCGAGGCGCCATCCGCCTACGGTGTACGTCGCGGCGAGTCCAAACTACGCAGCCTGCGCGACGGATGGCGTCACCTGCGGCTGATTTTGCTGTTGGCGCCAACGCTCGTATTTCTGGTTCCCGGCCTGTTTCTCATGTTGCTGGGGCTGCTGACGTTCATCGTTGGATTCGGACTCGGGGGCGCGATCGAGGTTGGCGCCCTGCGCTGGCAGCCGGTTTTCGCCGGCCCGATATTGGTCGTGCTGGGCGCGAATGCGCTTGGCATGTGGCTGATTGGTCAGGCGCGCCTCATCCGGCGAGGGCTCGCGAGCCCATGGCGGCGATTCCCGTGGACGCTGCACCGGCGCTGGCTGGAGTTCTCGATGCTTGGCGGCTCACTCATTGCCCTCGTCGGTGTGGGCATCGATCTGTACTTATTCAATCAGTGGGTTGCCGCAAGCGTTAGCTCTTCCGTGGCGCCGCAACTCGCCGCACTGGCGCAGACGTTGATCATCGTGGGCGCGAATACTGTGCTCCTCGGATTCCTGAGTGCGTCGAGCGACATCTAGTCTTTCGGCGGCACCGGCCGTTCTGACCGGTGCGGTTCTGGCAGGCGGCCGTGTCGCGACCGGCCTTCCATCGGTCAGTTGGTTCGTGGCTGCGGCCGTCGGCGTGGGACTGCTGGGCTACCTCGGACGCCGAGAGCAATTGCGCGGCGGCCGACTCCTGGCGGCGACGGCGCCGGCTGGTGTTGTCGTCGTGGCCATGTATGCCTCCGACGAAGTCACGCACTTTCTTGGCGTGACGTCCAATCTGGGGATGCTGCTCGCCGCTGGGCACGCGGCGCTTCTGGTCTACGTTCAGCAGCCAGGGTCGGCGCAACGATTCCTGTTGACCGGTGCTCTCGGCGGACTTACGGGAGCAGCGTGTGTGTCGATATTGGGGCTCGTCCTGGGGGGCGGGAGTGCAGAAGCCTCGGCACTTGCGCTGGGCTGGGTCGCCGGCGTCGTTGCGGGCGGATTCCTGGGAGCGTCGGCCTCAAGGCACGAAACCCGCGTGCCCAGACGAGTTCCGCTGTCCGCGCTTCCGCTCCTGGGGGCCGGGATCATGGCTGTAATCGCGAGCTTTCCTGCGGCGCCGCGCCACGAACTGGCCACATCCGCGGGAGCGCAAATACTGGGTGGACTGCTTGCCCTGATGCTCGTGGGAGTTTCGGTCGCGCTCGCCCTGGCGGAACGCCGCGAGCCCGGCGCCTCGGCGCTTGAGGCCATCCGGCTCGCCGCACGGATGAATGTACGCGCGGTCATCCCTCTCTCCCTCCTCCTCATCGGTGCTCTGCAAGCCGCTTCGTATTCCGCTGTCACGATGGACGACCTTCTGCACTTCTGGCTCGTGGCGGACTCTGTGGCTTGGGAAGGCACCTACCTGTTTTTCAGCAATCGAACTGACCTGCCGGTCTTCCCCATGACGCTTCTGATCTCCTTTGGCTTGTTTGGGCACACCTATCCGGCTGCGCTTGCCCCGCTGTTCGTTGCGAACCTGTTCCTTCCCCTCGCAATCTTCGGAGCGGCCAGGGCGTTCGACGTGAGCCGAACGGTCGCCTATGTCGTCGCGGTTTTGAGTGTGGTGTTTCCTTTGATCCAGGTATACAGCCTGGGCGCGGTTGAGCCCGATCCGCTTTTCATACTGCTGCTGGCAATCTCCATCCTGGTCGTTGGCCGCGTCGTCAAGTCTCCCGAACGGCGTGGATGGGCTCTGCTACTTGGATTAGTCGCGGGACTTGTGGCCACAACGCGGCCCGAGGGACCGCTCTATGCAGTTCTGTTCCTCCTCGGAGCTGTGATCGCCACTCGAAAGGCGGTGACCAGTCTCGCTGTCGTCACCGCGGTTTCCGTTGTTGCTCCGTTTGTTGTCTACGTCTACAGCGGGTTAGGCAGGCCGTGGCCGACGGCAAGCCAGTCGTTTTCGCTGGACAATCTCGGCACAAACGCAGGTGTGATCGGTTCGACAACCTGGGGAGCCGCCTCGCGCGTCGTGCTCATGAATGACATTCGTTTCGCGATACTTATTGGTGCGATCATCTTGCTGTTTGCCCTCGGAGCCGCTGCGCTGACATATCAGTATCCAGGGTTGATATTGATTCCTATCGCAGCTGTGATAAACGTAGTTGTGACCATGGGACTTGGCGAAAACACGATTCGACCTGGGGACCTTAGCGAGTTTGTGCGCCACACGGCCTATCCAATGCCAGTCGTTGCGGTGATGGTGGCCTTGGGACTAGCATTCGCGTCAAGGACTCTTAGGCTGGGCATGAGAGCAAGGCTGGTTGCAAGTTTATCGTCGGTGGCTGTGGCTGTGTACTTGGGTGCCGGAAGCCTCTATCTGCTCGGAACGCCTGAGGAGTACTTTCACGGAAATAACACCGGAAGTCTACTAACTTCTCAGATATACGTGAATGCGCCGGAGCTTTGGAGAACGCCGTTTTATCTTCCATGTTTAGTATGCCCTGAATCTGACGATTGGAACTTCATCGAGTTCCGATCCAGTCTCTTTCAGGCGTATCTGCCATTCGACAATCACAGCGATTCAGCTGGTACGTCCTATCAGACGTTGACGGCGGCATTTGCTGCCGCCGGGTTAGCCGTGAGTCTCCTTGCCGGGGGATTAAGCTCCGGGCGGGTTTCAGGGAGGACGTTGGTGCACACGCCAGACCCTCGTTCGCAATAGGGCCACGACTGTGATGATGAGTATTAGCACCATGGTACCGGCAGAGACGGCGAGGACGTGGGCAAACTGCCGTCCAGTTGTGGCGGCAAAGACGTAGAGCGCCGTCTGTATCAGTGCGATCGGCCCGATTACCATGGCGATGCGAGTCCATCCGGCCGCGAGTACGATTGATATCAGAAACAGAGCGTACGTCAGCAAGCTCGAACCGAGAATGTACGTCTGCATGAGTTGAGTATCCATGAAATAACTCGGCCCGACGAGCACCGCGTGTATCAGTTCGGGCAAGGCTAGGCCAGCCGCGAATCCACCCGTGCAGATAAGAGTCATGGTTCCAAAGCTGCCCGCAACCAGTGCTTTCTCAAGGCGACGCGTGATAAACATGTTTCGATAGCGTGGGAGAATGAGCAGGGTGACAACGAAGCCGGCGTAGAACACGATCCGGCCGGCAAGGGTGGCCGCCGAAAAGGCTTGAAGCTCTGAGCCTTGAAGCCGGGTGTTTGCGATTACGATGTCAATGGCTTGCACGCCAAAGACGGCAAGCATTGCCGGCACGGCGCGCGACTCATGCGCCAGCGCCGTCCACAGGTTGCCGCGTAGTCCCGAGCCTCCGCCAAAACGCTGGCGCAGCATCCACACGCCGAGCGCTAGGGCACCGCCGATTCCCAGTGGGAATCCGGCTGTGGCTCCATCCACTCCGAATCCGCTAATCACCAAGGTGATCGAAAAGAGCAGTCGAATGGAAACTTCAGCCAGGATAACGAGTCCCAGGGCCGTAAATGCGCCTGAGCCCTGGAGAACACCGCGATGGGCCGCGAGCCACATCGACATGACCAGGCTCGCGCACATCCAAAGTACGACGGCAGTTCCGTCGAAACCAAATAACTGACCCACGTCTTCTCGAAAAATAAATGTTACAGCGGCTAGAGCGGCTAAGGGCGCTCCGCCGCCAATTGCGGCGCGTACAGCGAAGGCGCCCAGATGATCCGATCTACCGTCCACAGTCATGCGAACCGATCCGATGGCGACGGCCGCCTGGAAGGCGTTGGCAGGAAAGACAACAATGGCCATTGCGGATATAATGGCAAGGACGGCCGCGAATTGGCGTGGTTCAAGCAGGCGCGCCATTGCGAACTGGTAGAGAAAGGCCAGTACATTGGCAGCCATTGTCAATACAACAAACAGCGTTGATTGACGCGTGAAGTGATCGTGTGTTGAACGCTGAATTGATTGGTCCTTGTATATTCGGGACTCGCGATTAATTGGTAGCGCGGGTCAATTGTGGGTCGGTGTGCGATCGTAGCCTGCTTTGGGTAGCACTGCCGCGATGCGGCGTGTCGTCCCGAGCAGCCTTTGCAAGGCTGCAGGCCGCTTCGGGACTTTGTCTACCCAAGTACGTGTCGGGAGACGAGTCAGGCATGGCACGTATTCTTGCACTGAGGCACTTTGAGGCTGTGAAGTCGAAAGCAAAGTACGGCACGTGAGTTGGGCGAGGCATCTCGACCGCAGCCGCGCGAGCGGGAATTGGGAGTGTTGGATGGGCCGAGCCGGCGCGTTCATTCTGACGTGCGGTGTTTGGGTCGCGGTGCTGGTGACTCTGGCCTGTGGGCCTTCGACTAGTAGAACGCCAGGTGTTGATGGCGGTGACGCCAGCGTCTTTGCTGTGCGACGTTCGCAGCTCATGGCTGAAATCCGGGCGTCGGATCGGGAGATTTCGGAGCCGGTGCTGGCGGCGGTGGAACGCGTGGATCGGCACCGGTTTGTGCGTCCGGAAAACGTGGACGAGGCGTATGAGAACCGGCCGCTACCGATCGGCGAGGGACAGACGATTTCGCAGCCGCTGATCGTGGCGATGATGACGGAGGCGCTGGGGATTTCGCCGGGAGATCGGGTGCTGGAGATTGGAACTGGATCGGGGTACCAAGCGGCGGTGCTGGCGGAGATGGGGGTCAGGGTCTACAGCGTGGAGATCATTCCAGCGTTGGCGGAGTGGTCGGAGGAGAACCTGCTGAACGCTGGATATGAGGACATTTATCAACGAACCGACGACGGGTATTTCGGATGGGAGGACGAGGCGCCCTTCGACGGCATCATCGTGACGGCCGCGCCCGACCACGTGCCACAGCCCTTGATTCGTCAGCTCAAGGAAGGCGGGCGGATGATCGTGCCGGTGGGTCCGCCGGGGTTCTATCAGACGCTCTGGATGATCGAGCAGACGGGGGATGGGGTGGTAGCCGAGAACCTGGGGCTGGTGCGGTTCGTTCCGCTTACCGGGGAGATGTCGGCCGAGGATCCCTAGTGCGCCAGAGCGGTACGGCCGCGGCGTAGACGAGAGCCGCGCCCAGCAGCGTCCAGGCAAAGCCGATGGACACGATCAGGATGGCGGCCACGAACGCGGCGGCAACCGATGCCGTGCCGTTTACGGCCCAGGCCCAGGAGATGGCGGCGCGATCATCGGCTAGGGCACGGATGGCGGACGGCATGACGGCGCCGAGCGCCAGCGAGGGCGAGGCCGCCAGGACGCCAACGCCCACGCGCACGGACAGGGGCGCGCCCAGGGTCTCAGGCGCCGCTAGGAGCAGCCCGCCCAGAACGAAGACGCTCAGGGCGGCCATGCCGGCGGCCGAGTCCGGCGACGGGCGCCACCAGCGAGACGACAGGCTGCCCAGACCGGCCCACGCAAGCATGGCGGCGATGCCGGTGGCAAAGGCGACCGTGGGGGCGTCGAGCACCAGGATGAGGCGCTGCAGCAGGGCGATCTGGGTTGCGGTGAAGGCGACGCCAACAGCAGCGACGTAGACAAGGCGGCGTAGCCCGACGCGGGCCGCGCCACCACGTCGGCGGCCTATGAGTGGTGCGACCATCGTGAGCACGGCTGCGCCGGTGGCAGCCGCCGCCAGCGGAACAAGGACCAGGAAGCCGGCGCCGCCGAAGGGTTGCCAGGTGCGGCCGGTGGTGGACAGGACTTCGCGCCACTGGGTCCAGTCGAAGTAGTGGAAGAAGTAGGGGCGGTCGTCGGTCACGGGCGCCCAGGTCTCCAGGATTGGGTCGCCGCGAACCACTGCCTGGAAGGCCTGGTAGAGCGACGTGTCGGGCAGACGGTTGAAGCGGTTGGAGTCCGATTCGAGAAGTTTCACGTGAAACATCCAGTCGAAACCGTCGCGCTCCAGGCCGTCTGAAAGCGCCTGACGCTCCGCGGCTGTAAAGGGCGTCGGCGAGGCGACCATGGTGACGACTTCCAGCGAGCGCCAGGCCAGGACGTGTTTGGCTGGGTCGGATACGCCTGACAGCCGGAGGGCATCGAGCAGGGATGCCCACATGCGGACGGACTCGGAGGGAGTGGCTTGCAGCCAGCGGGTGACGACAAGGCGGCCGCCGGAACCGAGCGCGCGCCAGCCATCCGCGAGGGCATTGCGGGTCAGTGCGTAGGTCTCGCGCAGGCCAAAGGTTCCGGCGGCGACGCCCTGGAAGGACTCGCGGAGTGGCCAGATCACCAGGTCGTAGCCGGCGGCGGACCGCAGAGCCGAGCGGACGCCGTGACTCAGGACACGGATGTTGCTGTCGTTGAGGACGGTGGCGTCGCCTGAGGATCGCCAGGCTTCGCGCAGCGCGGCGTCGGGTTGGACAAGGTCGACTTGGTCGATGCCGGATCGAAGCAGGACGGCAGCGTCGAATGCGCCAATAGGATCGAGCAGCAAGGCCGAAGCGACCGGTCGCAGATCGACGGCGTGCGCGAGCGGAACGTGGTCCAGGGCTTCGGTCGGCGGGACGTCCAGCGCCGCAGCGTTTCCGCCGTCGACCGTCAAGCCAAGGCGGGGCCGCGGGACGGATCCCGCGAAGTTCAGGCTCAGGCCCGTGGCCGTGCGGAACCCGGCGTTTTCGAGGATGTCCACGCGCGAGTTGGCGGAGAGCCTGGTGTCGAGTCTGCTGGCATCGGGACGTTGCAAGGCCTGAGCGAGCTGCGAATGGACGGAGACTCGCGGGCCGGCGGGCGCGATGACGATGGCCGAAACGAATAGGGTGGTCGCTAACACTCCGGCTCCGAGGGCCGGTAGCCGGGGAGCGACGATTACCGGCGCGACTACAGCCAGCGTGGCGGCCAGCAGAATTGTCGCGGCCGATCCGACAAGGGCTAGCAGCGGCACGGCCAGGGCCGCGCCGACAGCCGAACCGGCCAGGCTCGCGCCGTACGTCGTACCTGCGCCCGCCGGGCTATGACGAAGAGCGGCGACAACGGCCACCCCGGCGCAGGTGAACGGCACTGCAGCCACGATGAAGAAGAGGGCCAGCCAGAACAGTTGGCTGGCGTCCGCGCCTATCCGGTAGGTGTCGAGTGGGATTCGGTCGGCCGTGACATAGGCGCCGACGGCGGTGAGGGCGAACAATGCGCCCGCCCAACTGATTGCCGTGGTCGGGGATGCTGCAGCCACGCGCCTGGAGGTTGCCGTCAACGTGCCGGCGGCTCCGATTCCCAGCAGGGCCATGGCAATGGCGACGAAGGCGAAGTGGTGACCCTGCGCAATTGCGTACACACGCGTGAGCGCGATCTCAAACAGCAAACTGGCTGCCGAAACCAGAACCAGACCGCCGACGAGTCTGTATTTCACCGAATCTCGACCGTCGCGACGTGCCGCTCGGTAGATCGTCACACGCGAGGCGGCTGTTGCCTGCCGATAGTCAGACGGCGTGAGCCATCTCACGCGACGCGAGCACTGCCCGCCTCACCCTCGCTGGCCGGCGCTAGCCGCCTCCATCTCCCCACCTGAGTTCGATCCGGTGTTCGCCATGTGACAGCCGCACGGTGACGGTATCGGGGGTTGTTTGCACGTCGGTGTCAGGGTTCTGGAGGTCGTGGATCCGGTCCTTGACGACCAGCGTCTGCGGCCGTTCCGCGTCCCGATCCAGCGTCACGTCAGCCACCACGCCGTCAGGGAGTTCGGCGGTGAGCGCCAAGCCGGTGTCGGTTCGTTTCCAAGACGCTCTCAGGTCGCCGTGGGGCGTGGGAACCGAACCGTTGGCCCAATCCATCACGCCGGGGTGCGGGCGAATGCGGCAAGTCTGAAACCCCGGACCGGTTGGGGTCACGCCCAGGAGGTCGGTCGTAAGCGCCACGCCGGCTCCCACTGCGCTTACATGGGCAAGGCTGCGTGGGGCGGCCCGACGCATCTGGTGGCGCGTGGCCACCTGCTCGTCAGAGGTGATGGGGTCGTGATGCGACAGAAACGGGCCCCACGCTTCCCAGACCGTGGGGTTGTCCATAAGTTCGAGCATGGGGCGAAAGCGCTCACGGACCCCGTTCAGCGCCTGCGTCGACAGCCCGATGCGCAGCAGCGCGGTCAGCACGTCGCCGAAGTACGCGGGACTTGCGGGCGCCAGCGACGGATCCCGGGCGCTGAGCATGGCAGCGATCCGTTTGGCCTGCTTGGAGGTCGCTACGCCGTGGATCAGGGCAAGCGCGTTGCCGTGTTCGCTGGCGAGTCCGGTCAACTCCCCGTGGTGGTGGCTGTCTTCGTACAGGCCGCGCTCGGGGTTCCAGAACACGCGGCAAATCTGTGACCGAACCGATTGAGCGATGTCGTTCCAGCGGCACGCGTCGGCTGGCCGATCAAGCTGCTCGGCCAGCCAGGCGGCAGCCTCCAGGCCAATGGCGTAAAAGTTGTTGGTGGCCAGGTTGGCGCCTCGCAGGTCCACGGGCGCCCAGTCCAGCCAGTTCCATCCGGGCAGGCCGCGCAGCAGGCCCAGACGATCCCGGTACGGTTCGTACCAGTCGATCTGCCGCTGAACGCTGGGGTACAGGTCTTCCGCAACGCCGCGACGCCCCGTAAAGAGGTAATGCTCTCGAACGTTCAGGCTCCAGGCCAGCAGGTGCTGGGGGATGAAGATGCGTGGATCGATCCGGGCCGGCGGAAAGGTGATTTCCAGCCTGCCGTCCCCCCGATCCGTGGCGGGAAAGGTGCGCAGCAGCCGGTCGGCCAGCGGCAGGTCGCCGTAGGCGAGGTACATGCCCGGGATGCCATGCCGCGGGTCGCCGCCGGCCCATTGCGCGCGCTCGCGCCAGGCGTCGCCGGTCAACGTGTCCTCCATGTTCAGATAGACGGTATCGGCGCAGGCCGTCCACAGCCTGGTGAGGAGAGGATCGGCGCAGGCGAATGCGCCGCGCCGCTCGGCCAGGTACTCGTACGAGTTGAGCGAGATGCCGCGGATGCGGACCGGGATGTCGGGGCTGCGGACGGTGAGATGCAGGTAGCGGAACTGGCGATAGGCCGCCACCTCCCAGACTTGCTCACCGGCGCGGGTCAGGTAGCGGTCAGCAACTGGGAGCCTGGACGGCACCCGGTTGTCGACCAGGAGCTGGTCGTAGGTCAGGTCCAGCTTCGCGCCGGCCGGGGCGTCCAGCCGTATGCGCGGAAAGCCAAAGATCTGGCGACCGAAGTCAAGCACCAGGAAGGGCTGGCGGATGCCGTGCCCGGAGACGATGGCGCCCTGGAATACGGCGGCGCTCGCGTCGCCGGTGAGGACGGCTTCCGGCCGCTCGGCACGCGAGTGTTCCAGGGGAAGCCGGGGCTCGGCGGCCAGGAGGCGCGCCACGTCCAGCCGTGCTCGGCGCCGGTGTCGCGTGGGCGGCGAGTAGGCGAACGCGGGTGGTTCCAAGTCGATCACCTCGCCGAACGTCACCAACCGGGTGGGTAATACCTCGCGCTCTCGCAGCAGCGGCGTCGAACGCGGTTCCAGCAGGAACCAGTCCAACTCGCGGGGTGGAATCTCCCAGGCCGGGGACCAGCCCGAGTCGTCGAATTCCACCCGCATCCAGTCCGGCGGGTCGGCGCTGGCGTCGTAGACCTCGGGGCTGCCGAAGGTTCCCTCGAGCGGTGGCACGTCCCGATTCCAGGCCGTGGCCGGTCGCAGTTTCCAGCGGGAATCAGTGCCAATCACCTCGGACGTGCCGTCCGGGCGTGTGATCTCCAGTTCCGCCCAGAGCCCGGCGCGTTCGCCCACGGTGTAGGAGTTGCCGCTTTGCGAGTGCCAGCCCTCGCCCTGGGCCGCCGCGCCGTAGTGGTAGGCGCGGACCGCGATGACGTTTGCGCCGGAACGGAGCCTGGAGGCCACGTCGTGCGTGTCGTAGCTCTTGCGCCTGGGATCGCTGCGCGCCGGGCCGCGGCCCACGTAGGCCCCGTTGACATACAAGACGTAGCGATCCGATGCCGTGATATATACGCGCGCCCGGCCGGGCTGCCGGGCGAGCGCAAGTGAGCGGCGGGCGTACAGGTAGCAGTGGTAGGGCTTGGGGTCGCCCTGGCACCAGATCCAGAGCCCGGTTCGTTGACTCGACGGAGACACTCCGGCCGTCATCCGCAAGCCTCCACGCCGCAGCGACCGTGGTCGGCGGCTCCAAACATAGAGCATGGCGACGATGTCGGCCCTCAGCGCAGGGTGTGACAAGCTGCGAAACACAGGTTCCCGACCGCTACGGATTGCAGGTGTTCTGGAAGCGGCGTCGTGGGCGCGACAAGCTGATGGCCGAGATCCGGCAAACCGGCATCGTGAAGTCGGAACCGGTGCTGGAGGCCATCGAGCGGGTTGAGCGGCGCCACTTCGTCCGTCCCGATGACGCGAGCGAGGCCTACGACAACGCGCCCCTGTCGATCGGCCGGGGCCAGACCATTTCGCAGCCTCTGGTGGTGGCGCTGATGTCGGAAGCGCTGGCAATCAGTCCAGGCGACCGGGTACTGGAGATCGGGACGGGGTCGGGCTACCAGGCGGCGGTGTTGGCGGAGTTGGGCGCCGAGGTATTCAGCGTCGAGATCATTCCGCAGCTCGCGGGCTGGGCGGCCCAGAATCTGCGGAACGCCGGCTATCGCGACGTCGAATTGCGCACCGCCGACGGCTTCTTCGGCTGGGATGAGCACGCGCCGTACGACGCGATTATTGTGACCGCGGCTGCCGGTAAGATTCCGCGGCCGCTGATCCGGCAGCTTCGGATCGGCGGCCGGCTGGTGGTGCCCGTGGGTTCGAACGCCTGGGATCAGACCCTATGGGTGGTGGAGCGCACCGAGGAGGGCGACACGTCCACCAACCTCGGCCCGGTGCGTTTCGTGCCGCTCACCGGCGAGGGACAACACGCGTAGGCCTGAACGGTCGGCGCTGCGGCTCGTCAGACCCCCGGCTCGTCGCCGAAGCGATCGTGCTCCCGGGGCTCGCCGTCGAACTCCAGCGCGATGACCGTGTCGATGGGATCGGGCGCGTAGGCGGGCAGCCCGCGCAGCCAGACGCGGTGACCGCGTTGCTCCACCGAGACTGGAGTGACGGAACCCAACAGGCGCGCGCTGAGGATGCGTCCACCCACGCCGCCCACGACAATCTCCTCGCCCGGCCAGCGCCAGCAGTGCAGGTAGAGCGTGTTGCCGATCTTGGTGTGCGTGCGGCCCGCGCTGCTGATGCGCAGTCGGTCGGCGGTCGGCTCGCTGCCGTAGATGGACTCGCCGTACACGTCCAGCCAGCGGCCCATGGCGCGCAGACGCTCCACGGACTCAAACGGAATGCGGCCGTCGGGGTCGGGTCCCACGTTCAGCAGGTAGTTGCCGCCGCCGTTGGCCGCGGTGACCAGGTAGTGGATGAGCTGCCGCGGGGACTTCCACTCGCGGTCGATCGTTGAGTAGCCCCAGGTCGTGTTCATGGTCATGCAGCTTTCCCAGAGCCGATCCGGGGAGGGCGTGACGTGCTGTTCCGGCGTATCGAAGTCCTCCGGCTGCATGGAGCGGTTGTTGATGAGGATGTCGGGGTGGAGCCGCCGGACTTCGGCGTTGAGCGGAGTTGAGTTCCAGTCCTCGGGCGTGTACGGCCAGCCGCCGTCGTACCAGAGCACCGAGAGGTCGCCGTAGTCGGTGCACAGTTCCAGCACCTGCGCGTGCACGTAGTCCAGGAACTCCGCCCAGCCCTCGGGATCGCGGGCCTTGCCGCGGAAGTAGGCCGGGTAGCGCCAGTCCAGCAGCGAGTAGTAGAAGCCATAGCGCATGCCGCGCTTTTCGCAGGCGTTGACGAACTCGGCCAGCAGGTCGCGCCTGGCGGCGGTCTTGGGGGCCGTGAAGTCGGAGACCTGGGAGTCCCAGAGGCTGAAGCCCTCGTGGTGGCGCGAGGTCAGGATCATGTAGCGCATGCCGGCGTCCTGGGCCAGGGCCACCCATTCGTCGGGGTTGTAGTGCTGGGGATCAAAGCGGTCGGCCAGGCCACGGTATTCCTCGGGAGGAATGCTCTCCTGGTACATCGTCCACTCGTGGCGGGCCAGGAGGGAGTACAGCCCCCAATGGATGAACATGCCGAAGCGGGCGTCGTGCCACCAGGAAAGCGCGGTGGGGGTAGGCATCGGGGAGTCCTCGAATTGGGGGAGTGAATCCCCGCAGCATGCGACGGTTTGAGCAGGTTGGGCAATGACGGCACGGGACTTCGGTGTCGCTAATGGCTTCGGTAACCTCGGGGCCGACTGGCAACGTCGTCCGCCTGACCAATGTCTGACCGTCCATCGCGTCTGACGCGCCCACTCAATCCCATGCCGGCCGCGGTTGAGCGCGCGCTCGAAGAGACCGGCCTGATGGAGGCCTACCAAGCCCGCCCGCCCTACCAGCGGAACGACTACCTGGGCTGGATCGACCGGGCCAAACGCCCCGAAACCAAGGCTCGCCGGCTGCAGCAGATGCTGGACGAACTGGAGCAGGGGGACGTGTACATGAAGATGGCCTGGCGGGCGAACAGGGCCTGAACCCGGCGACAGAACGAGGGGTCTGTTCCCTGGCTCGCTCCTCTGACTTGACACGTGTATCGGTACACGATACACCTTGGCGTGATTCGGACGTTCCGCAGCCGTGGGCTGAAGCGGCTGCATGACCGGGATGACTCCAGCAGGCTGCGAGCGGATCAGGTGGGGCGGATCAGAAACGCTTTGGCGGACCTCGACTCAGCGCGGTCACCGCGGGACCTGTCAATGCCGAGATACTGGTTGCACCAACTGAGGGGGAACCTGCGAGGGTTCTGGAGCATCAGAATCACCGGAAACTGGCGGATCGTATTTCGATTCGAAGGGGACGACGTATACGACGTCGACTTGGTCGACTACCACTGAAGCGAACGGGTGAGCGATGGCAATGAAGAATCCGCCACACCCCGGTCGAAGCATCCAGGAGAACTGCCTGGAGCCGCTGGGTCTGAGCGTTACCGACGCGGCGAAGGGGCTGGGAGTGGCGAGACATACGCTCTCGCGCGTATTGAACGGCCACGCGGCGATATCGCCGGAAATGGCAATTCGCCTTGAGAAGGCCGGGTGGTCGAACGCCGAGTTCTGGCTGCGCCGCCAGACCGCCTACGACCTGGCGCAAGCGCGCCGGCGGCAGGACCAGATCAAGGTGGAAGCTTCGTTGCTTGAGGCCCGGCCGGCGGGCTGACCGTCGACGACCAGAGATCGTTTCCAGCGGCTGACCAGCCGTGCCGCAGCCAATCCGGGGCGCGCCGGTGCCGACGGGCAGCCGACTGCGGAGGGCCACCGTATCGCCCGCGGCCGCGCGATATTCGGAGTGAGGGAACGAATGGCGCCGTGCTTGCGTAGTCTCTTCAAACGGAACACTGCTTCCCGAACCGGATGATGCGCACCCGCCTGCCAGTGCATGCTCAGTGGCGCAGCCTGCTGAGGGCGCTGGGTCCGTTGCTTGCGGCCGTGTGCCTTGGGCTGGTCGCAGCCTTGCAGCCCGCGGTGCATGCGCAGGGTCCCAGTCCCGGCCCCGCGCTGCTTCCGACGGTGGCGGCCGAACCTCCGAAGCCGGACGATCGTTTTGTCACAGTGAGCAGCGGCAACTTTCACTCGTGCGCCCTGCGAGCGAACGGCGAAGTTCTGTGTTGGGGTACCGGACCTCCGGACGAGACGGCCGAATTCGGTCCGGTTGACTTCGGCCAGGCGTCGCCACCGGCTGGCGAACGCTTCGTGGCCATCGGCAGCGGAGGCTTCCATACATGCGGCCTGAGGGACGACGGAAGCGTGGCGTGCTGGGGCGCCGGCCTGGGCGACCAGACGGAGAGCCTGGGCCAGGTGGGTTTCGGTCAGACCTCACCTCCGGCTGGCGAGGCCTTTACCGCCATCAGCAGCGGCGGTACGCACACGTGCGGGCTGCGTGGGGATGGCTCGGTGGCCTGCTGGGGGAACGACGAGTCCGGCCAGGCCTCGCCTCCCGAAGACGAACGGTTCACGTCGATCACCAGCGGCGCCAATCACTCCTGTGGCATTCGCGAGGACGGAACCGTCGTCTGCTGGGGGCCGGAGCCGCGACCTGGCCCGTTCGGCGGCTGGGAAGCGCCTCCGGAAGCAGCGTTCGCGTCGATCGATGGGGCCCACGGTTTTACGTGCGGCGTGCCGCTGGAAGGTTCGGCAATCTGCTGGGGGAGCTATTCGGAGGTCCCGAACCTTGCGCGCTATCCGCCGCCGGACCTCTGGCTTATGGCCGTCAGCGGTGGCGGCGGCCATTCCTGTGGGCTCAACAAGGACGGGACCCCGATCTGCTGGGGGGACCTGGCGGAGAGTCCGCCGCCGGGGCAGCGCTTCGCGTCGCTCAGTAGCGGGGTCGGGCATACCTGCGGGCTTCGCGCCGACGACGGGACGGTGGCCTGCTGGGGCGACGATTCGTACGGTCAGGCATCTCCGCCCGAGGGCGCGCGGTACCTGGGTTCCGAGCCCATCCCGCCCGATCCCTACGACCCGGGGGCGCCGCTGGTGGCACTGAGCAGTGGTGGTCGACACGTCTGCGGCATCACCAGCGAAGGCTTGGCCTGGTGCGCAGGCAGTGACAGTTTCGGTCAAGCATCGCCGCCGCCCGGCGTGAAGTTCGCCTCCATCAGCAGCGCGTCGTTTCACACCTGCGGCATTCGCCTGGATGGCGTGGCGGTGTGCTGGGGGGATGACGCGGATGGTGAGTCCTCGCCGCCTGCAGGCGAGCGGTTCGTCTCAATCAGCAGTGGCGCCGGCCGAACCTGCGCCCTACGCGAGGACGGGACGCCGGTCTGCTGGGGCCGCGAGAGCGCCGACGAAACGGCGGCGGTGGCGACTGAGCAGTTCAGCGCCATCAGTGCCGGCTGGGGCCACGCCTGCGCGCTGCGGGCGGACGGCACGGCCGTCTGCTGGGGGAGTAACTGGGGCGGCCAGGCCACGCCACCTGAGGCTCAGAGGTTCAGGGCCATCAGCACTGGCTGGGACCACACCTGCGCCTTGCGCGAGGACGGCGCGGCCGTCTGCTGGGGCCGTGATCAGTACGGCCAGGCCTCCCCGCCGGAGCACGAGCGCTTCGTGGACATCAGCACGAACACTTACCACACCTGCGCGCTGAGAGAAGACGGCACGCCCGTGTGTTGGGGCGCAACCGATCCGTGGTCGGACAGCGGTCAGGCGTCCCCGCGTCCCGGGGAGCGGTTTGTGTCGGTGAGCAGCGGAGACAACTTCACCTGCGGCCTGCGGTCGGACGGCACCTACGGATGCTGGCGATTCGGTCCCGCAAAGCTCGGGTTCGACCTCGACACCGTCGGCCGCGAGCGATTCTGGGCGGTAAGCGATCGTGCGCTGACGGCCGTAAGCAGCGGCAACCGGCATACCTGTGCGATTGATACGGACGGCACGCTGCGGTGCTGGGGACTGAACGACTATGGACAGGCTGAGCCTCCGGCGGCGGGGACGTTTATTGCCGTCAGCAGCGGAGGACGACACACCTGCGCCCTGCGCGACAACGGCGAGGCGGTCTGCTGGGGCAACGCGGCGGATGGCCGGACCGAGCCGCCGGCCGACGATCGATTCGTTGCGATCAGCAGTGGATGGGCTCATAGCTGTGCCCTGCGTGACGACGGCTCGGCCGCGTGCTGGGGCAGGGACCATAACGGCCAGGCCTCATCTCCAGTAGCCGAACGCTTCAGCGCTATCAGTAGCGGGCTCACGCACACGTGCGCGCTGCGCCAGGATGGGTCGGCGGTGTGCTGGGGCCGGGATGACGACGGCCAGGCCTCGGCACCGGACGGCGGGCGGTTCATCGCCATCAGCAGCGGCTCGGACTACACCTGCGCCCTCCACGAGGACGGCAGCCCGTTCTGCTGGGGCGATCCGGACGACGAGACATCCACGCCGCCGTATGTCGAGCGCTTCGTCGCGATCAGCAGTGGCCCGGATCACGCGTGCGGACTGCGCGCCGACGGGACGCCGGTCTGCTGGGGCGAACGGAATGCGGTCGCTCCGCCCGACGAGCGCTTCGGCGCCATCAGCATCGGCGCCGTGCATACCTGCGCGCTGCGTACAGACGGACGCCCCGTCTGCTGGGGCAGCGGCTTCGTCACGCCGACCGAGTCGGCGGTGCGTTCACAGTTCGAGACGGTCAGTGTTCAGAGCTTCGTCGCTATCAGCAGCGGCTACGGGCACGTCTGCGCGCTGCGCGAGGACGGGTCGGCTGTCTGCTGGGGCTCGAGCGGCGCCGGCCAGACCGCGGCGCCGCAGGGCGAGACGTTCTCCTCGCTGACCAGCGGCGGCTCCCACACGTGCGGGTTGCGGCGGGACGGCGTGGCGGTCTGCTGGGGATACAACGAGCAGGGCCAGGCGTCGCCGCCGGAGGACGAGCGGTTTACGGCGCTCACCAGCGATAGCTATCACACCTGTGGGCTACGTAGCGACGGCACCGCGATCTGCTGGGGGCGTGACGACAACGGTGAGGCGTCACCGCCTGAGGGCGTGCAGTTCATGGCAGTCAGCGCCGGCGAGCGCCATACCTGCGGCGTGCGAACCGACGGCGTGGCGGTCTGCTGGGGGGACGATGAGCACGGCAAGTCGACGCCAACGCAGGCCGAGCGATTCGTTGCCGTGAGCGGCGGCGAGGAGCACACCTGCGCGCTGCGCGCCGACGGGACGCCAGTCTGCTGGGGCATGGCCGGGAGCGTGACGTCACCGCCGCACGGCGTGGCGTTTACCGCACTCAGCAGCGGCCCACAGCACACGTGTGGATTGCTGGCCGACGGGACGCCGGTCTGCTGGGGCTCAAACGCCGGCGGTTATGAAACCCCTGGCGGGCGAGCCGTAGCGCCGCACGGCGAGAAACTCAGCGCGGTGAGCAGTGGCGGTGACTTTACCTGCGGCCTTCGCACGGACGGCACGCCGGTTTGCTGGGGCGGGCGCTTCGAAACCGGAGCGCCGCGCTACCCGCCGATCGCCGGCGGCCCGTTCGTTGCGTTAAGCAGCGGGGAGTTGCATACCTGCGCGCTGCGCAAGGACGGCGAGCCCTTCTGTTGGGGCGACGACACCCACGGTCAGGCGTCGCCGCCAGCCGACGAGCGCCTTGTGGCCGTGAGCAGCGGCGAGCAACACACCTGTGCGCTGCGTCAGGATGGAAGCGCGGCGTGTTGGGGATCCAATCGCAATGGGCGGTCAACGCCGCCGGAGGGTGAACGATTCGAATACCTCAGCAGCGGCTCAAGCCACAGTTGCGCGTTGAGGTTAGATGGGTCCGCGGCGTGCTGGGGACGCGACGACCAGGGCCAGGCCTCGCCGCCAGAGGCTGAAGTATTTGTGGCGATCGGCAGCGGCGGCGAGCATACCTGCGGCCTGCGCGATGACGGGTCCACCCTCTGCTGGGGCGCGGAAGACCGATCCAGTAGCTGGGGCAAGCTCTGGCCGCCGGAGGACGAGCGCTTCGTTGCCATCAGTGTTGGGCCGGACCATACGTGTGCGCTGCGAGCGGATGGCACGCTCTGGTGCAGCACTGACTTTGGGCAGTGGTCCGGGGTATTCGAGAACGAGCGGTTCGTTTCCATTAGCAGCGCCCGTGAACGCCTATGTGGCCTTCGGGACGATGGCTCGGCCGTTTGCTTTGGTGACTTCCACACATTCCGTCCGGAAAGTCAGCAATTTGTGTTGCTCAGCAGCGGGGCTCGCCACACCTGTGGGTTGCGCGACGACGGCTCGATTCTGTGCTGGGGTGAGAACAGCCGGGGCCAGGCATCGCTCCTGGAACGTCAGCGAACATCCTTGCGTGGCGAGCGCTTCACGGCGATCACCGCCGGCAGCCGCTTCGCCTGCGCCCTTCGCCAGGATGGGACGCCGGTGTGCTGGGTAGCGCCCGACTCCAGGTGGTCCTCGCCCCGCGACATTCCGGAGCCTCCAGACGAGCGACTGATGTCTATCAGCGGCGGGTCCGAGTACGTCTGTGGTCTGCGCGAGGACGGGACACCCGTGTGCTGGGGACAGGACTGGAACGGCCGCGCCGTGCCTCCGGAAGGCGAGGTGTTCGCGACCATTAGTGCTGGCTCCGGGCACACCTGCGCGCTGCGTCCGGACGGCAC
The DNA here is from genome assembly GCA_022820025.1 of Chloroflexota bacterium. GTDB lineage: Bacteria > Chloroflexota > UBA11872 > UBA11872 > UBA11872 > UBA11872. The sequence goes on along the minus strand of JAJEGF010000087.1, from coordinate 94,634 downwards.
GCCCGTGTGCTGGGGCGGCAACGATGACGGATCCGGTCGGCACGTGGGCGGGGCGTCGCCGCCGTCTGGCGAGCGCTTCGCGACCATCAGCGTGGGCGCCTTCCACACCTGCGCCCTGCGCGAGGACGGAACGCCCGTGTGCTGGGGTAGCAACGAGGACGGGCGCGGCAACCCCGTTGGCCAGGCTGCACCGCCCAGCGGCGAGCGCTTCACGACCCTCAGCAGTGGATCGCTGCACACGTGCGCCTTGCGCGAGGACGGGACGGCCGTCTGCTGGGGTGAGAACCACGACGGCCGGTCGTCGCCGCCGGAGCACGAGTCGTTCGTCGCGATCGACAGCGGCGCCGAACACACCTGCGGTGTCCGCGCCAACGGATCCGCCGTCTGCTGGGGGCAGAACTGGAACGGCCAGGCCGCGGCGCCGGCGGACGAGACATTCGCGGCCATCGGCAGTGGGCAGGACTTCAGCTGCGCCCTGCGCCAGGACGGAACCGCGACGTGCTGGGGCGAGGGGTATCTTCGCCCGCCTGTAGTGACACCGCCGTACACCCCGCCGCCGCCGCCGCTGCCCAGCCCGCTGCCAGCATTCGTGGCCGTCAGCTGCGGCAGTTTCCACACCTGTGCGCTCAGCGTGGACGGTCAGGCGATCTGCTGGGGCGGCCGGTCCGGTCTTCGGCCGGTGTGGCCGCCGGAGGGTGAGCGGTTTGTCGCGCTCAGTGGCGGGTGGAGTCACACGTGCGGGCTACGCGACGACGGAACGGCTCTGTGCTGGGGTGTAGGCGTCGCCGTCAGCGAGCCGCCCCCTGCCGGCGAAACGTTCTCCGCGCTGAGCAGCGGCTCAAGCCACACCTGCGGCTTGCGTAGCGATGGGACGGCGGTCTGCTGGGGCTTCGACGATGACGGTCGAACCTGGCCTCCGGCCGGGGAACGGTTCACGATGCTCAGCAGTGGCGGCGGTCACACCTGCGGCTTGCGTAGCGATGGGACGGCGGTCTGCTGGGGACGCGACGACGAAGGCCAGGCCACGCCGCCCGCCGACGAGCGGTTTACGGCAATTGCCAGCGGCAGCGATCACACCTGCGGGTTGCGTGCCGATGGGACCGTCCGCTGCTGGGGCGACAAATCAGCCCCTCACGCGACGCCGCCGGTGGGTGAGACCTTTGTGGCCATCAGCAGCGACGACTACCGCACCTGTGGGCTCCGCGGCGATGGGACCGTGGAGTGCTGGGGATCCTTCCGACCCGGCGAATCCACATCGCCCGACGACGTGCGGGTCACCACCATCAGCATGGGTCGAGCACACACCTGTGGCCTGCGCGCGGACGGAACCGTGGCTTGCTGGGGGTCCGATGACGAGGGCCAGGTGTGGACGCCGCGATGAGGTTGGAGAACGTGCTGGTGGCCGGCCGGAAACTCAGCCGCTCTGCTGCTGATTGGGCAGGTCGGCGACTCTTGTCGTCATGTTCAGCTCCAGCGATGCGGCTGATACCAGGCCTTCGTCGATCAAGAGGCAGATCGAGGCCAGTGCCCGGACGGCTGCGACTTCTCACCGCAAGACGTAGATCCCGAATTCGGGCGGCGCCGCCACTGGGCTTCGTCGCGCTCGCCGCGATTTTGGTTGCGCTCGGAGTGAGCCTGACGACCAGGCCGGCGCATGCCCACAGCCGCCTTCCGCCGTGCGAGGGTTGGGGTCCCCGCGGCGTTCACTCAACGAATGCCCAGAACTCGGTGCAATGGACGCCGGGTGGCTCCGAACTGCTTTTCATCCACAGCGACCAGCTCTACCAGGCGACGGCGGACGGGACGCGTGTGCAAGGCACGTTTGACGTGCCGTATGAGGCCCACATCGAGATGCGGTCGTATCTCAAGGTCTACCTGACCCACGCCGACGTCTCCCCTGCCGGGACACGGGTGGCGTACTCCGTCTGCTGGGACTCCTTTACGTTCTGGGACAGCCCGCCAAGGGAACCGCCGGACGAGGAGTCTCGCGCGGTCGACGTTCCGATCGGCACAGTGTTCTTTGAAGTCGCCGTCTGGGATGCGACCACCGACGAGGTGGATTACCTGGCCGTTGGCAGCGTGCCCGTGTGGTCGCCCGACGGCACCCGCATTGCGTTTCTGTCCGATCACAATTACGCCGACACGTCCGCGGGCAGCCAGGCAAGCAACGAGGCCGACCCGGGGCTCTTCAGCATGGCCGCGGACGGCTCCGACATCCAACGCCTGGCGCCGGCGGACCATGGGGAAGTCGGCCTTCCGCCCCGCTGGTCGCCGGACGGTCGGCTCCTGGCCTTTGTGCGTGGCGTGGGTTCGGCGGAGCAGGTGGTATTCACGGTGGGCGCCGACGGCTCCAATCTCAGGCAGATCTCCGCCGCGGCCAGTCTTCCCTCCTGGTCCCCCGACGGCGCGCGGCTGGCGCTGGCGTTGCCCGACGGCGACGAGGTGGCGCTGTACACCCTCGCGGCGGACGGCTCGGACCCGCGGCGGCTGACGACGATCGAGGGCTGGCAGAGCCAGGGCTGGAACGAAGGCTCGTATGAGACGGATCCGTCGGTTGCCTGGATCGAGACGGTGGCTTGGTCGCCGGACGGGTCGAAGATTCTCTACACGTGCGGATGGACCTCGGTCTGCGTGGTCGACGTTGATGGGAATCCCGTGGGTACATCGCCCGAGGACCTGGGGGAGCCACACGGACCTGTCTGGTCGCCCGATGGATCGCGAATCGCGATTGGCATTAGCGCTGAAGTCGACAGGTATTCGCGGCACGTTCCCCAGGTTCTCTACTCGATGAATCCCGACGGCTCCGACATACAGGTTCTCGTGAGCCTTGGCGTCGGGCTGGTGGCCGAGAGTGCCAGGGAGGCGGACCTTGCGACGCGGCGTGCGGCCTGCAACGCCGGATTCGTAGTCCCCGAGCCCGGTGCGAATCCCGGCCTGGTGAGCGACTGCCAGACGCTGATGAATTTACGGGATTGGCTCTTCGGCGGCGTGGCCGCGAACTGGAATGTCGGGACGCCGATCAATGAGTGGGTGGGGCTGACCATCGAGGGCTCGCCGCGGCGGGTGACGGGACTGAGGGTGGGAAGCGGCAGATACGGCGATGCGGTAACCGCGGGCATCATCCCGCCCGAGGTCGCCAACCTGCCCAGGCTGCGGACGCTGGAGCTTGCCGGCAATCAGATATCGGGCAACATTCCGCCGGCGCTGGGTCAACTCGCCGAGTTGGAGACGCTGGACGTCGCCCACAATCAACTCTCGGGAACGATTCCAGCAGAGTTGGGCGACTTGAGCTCGCTGCGGAGCCTGAACCTGTCGGGTAACCGGCTGTACGGCGGGATTCCGCCGGAACTGGGCCAGCTGACGAGGCTTGAACTCCTGGACCTTGCCGGGAACGATCTGACCGGCGAGATTCCAGCGGAGCTGGGCAACCTTTCCAGCCTGCAGCGGCTCCTCCTTCGGGAGAACGAGTTCGACGGGAGGACTCCGAGCGAACTGGGCCAACTTACCGGCTTGGTGGTGCTGGACCTCGCCGAGAGTGGTGTCGCGGGCAGCATTCCGCCCGAAATCGGTGAACTGGCCGAACTGGAGACGCTGGACCTCTCGAACAACGAACTGACGGGCGACATTCCGTCCGAACTCGGCGGACTGCGAAACCTCACGGAGTTGAATCTCGGCCAGAACCGCCTGACGGGCCTCATCCCCTGGGAGCTGGGCTGGCTGACCAAGCTCACGGATCTGCAGTTCGGGGGCAACCAACTCACCGGACGCGTGCCGGTGGGCCTGGGGTCCATGTACGACCTGTGGTCGCTGGGGCTGTGGGGCAATCAACTCGAGGAGTGCCTGCCGTTCCACCTGAACCGACGTGAGCCGCCATACATCAGCCCGCGCGAGTGGGCGACCTGCGAGGCCGGTTCGTATGCCTTCAACATTCGAGACGACGCGTTGCCCGGGGCCAGCGTGGGCCGGGTGTACATCCCCGGCCGGCTGGCGGACACGGTCAGCTACGTGATCGCGGGCGGCAACGAGGACGGCGCGTTCGCCATCGACTCGGGCAGCGGCCGAGTTTCCGTTGCAAGTGACCTGGACGCGGCAGTGGTCGATGCCTATGCGCTGACGGTGGCGGCGAGCGACGGACTCGGCGACGTGGTGAGCGTGGAGATCCGGGTCAATCCAGCGCCCTCGCCGCCGACCTGTGCCAGCGGAATCGCCGTACCCAATCCGGAGGAGAATCCCGGGCTGGTGAATGACTGCCGGATCCTGCTCCAGGTGCGGGAAGTGCTGGTCGGGCGGGGCTGGCTGAATTGGAGCGCCGAGGCCCCGATGGAGCAGTGGGAAGCGATCGAACTCGGCGGTACGCCGCGTCGAGTCCTGGCGTTGGAGATTCGAGGGCCCCACGGCGGCAGGCGAATCCCGCCCGAGCTTGGAGATCTGAGCGCTCTGCGGCGACTGGTGCTCTTCAACAACCGTTTGTGGGGCACTATACCGAGCGAACTCGGGCAACTGAGCGAGTTGCGCGAACTCGATCTGTCAAATAACGCATTCTCGGAAGCGATACCGCCGGAATTGGGTCGGCTTGCCAACCTGACGCACCTGAACCTGTTCGTTAATCGACTAGCCGGGCAAGTTCCAGCGGAACTCGGCCAACTGACGAATCTGCGGGAATTGCACCTCGGCTTGAACCACTACCTGACCCAGTGCCTGCCGAGCAGTCTGGCCGCCCGAGCGCAGCAGGGCGCCACGTTGCCGGACTGGCCGACGTGCGATGCGGTCGGCTAGCGGTCAGACCATCAGTTCGCCGCCCGTGATGTCGAGGGCGGCGCCGGTGATGTAGGCGGCGCGGTCGGAGGCGAGAAAGCAGACGAGGTCGGCGACCTCGGACGGTTCACCCATCCGGTTCAGGGGGATGGACGGGATGTATTCCTGGATGCGCTCCTCGGACCAGGCGACGCGCAGCATGTCGGTGTCGATCATGCCGGGGCAGACGGCGTTGACGGTGATGCCGTACGGGGCGAGTTCCTTGGCGGCCGCGCGCGTAAGGCCCAGTACCGCGGCCTTTGAGGTGGTGTAGGACGCACCGCCCACGGTGCTGACGTTCTTTCCGGCGGTGGACGAGAAGTTGACGATGCGGCCGTAGCCGTTGGCTTTCATGGCCGGGATGACGGCCTGGGTGCAGAAGAACACGCCGTTGACGTTGACGTCCAGGACACGCCGCCACTCGGACTCCCGGATGGACTCGAAGGCCGTGGGCGAGACGATGCCGGCGTTGTTGATGAGGATGTCCAGGCGGCCGAAATGCTCGGTGACGTCGGCGACCATGGCGTCGACGGACGACTTGTCCGCCACGTTGGCCGGAAATGCTGCGGCGTTGGCGCCGAGGTCCGACGCGACGGATTCGATCTGTTCGGCGTTGACGTCGTTGACGGCCACCTGGGCGCCGCCGGCCAGCAGGCGCTCGGCGGTGGCGCGGCCCATGCCGCGTCCGGCTCCGGTTACCAATGCGACGCGGCCCTGGAACTCAGCAGTCATCTGGGCGATCTCCTCGGGTGACCCGGTGGTCAATTCTGAAACATCATCCTGCCAGCAGTGCGATCAGGTGACCGCAACGTCGAACCACAGGCCCCAGTGGTCGGAGGCGTACAGGTCGCCATCGCCATGCGCGGTTCCGAAGCGTCCCTCGGCGACGATCTTCAGCGGTGAACTCGACTTCGAGCGGACCAGCAGGTGGTCGATGCGGATTGGCGGCGCCCGCGGGTGGATGAGGTTGCCCACGCTGTCTTCAAGGGCCTGGCGGTTGCTCAGGGCGTTGCTGGTGGGATAGGTCGGTGGCGCGCGGTCGAGCGGTGGCGCCGACTCAAGCTCCAGGTCCCGCATGAGGCGGTAGAGCAGAGAGTTCTGGGGCATCAGGTTCAGGTCGCCAACGAGAACCAGGAGGTCGGCGTCTTCGGTCATTGGCTGGATGACCTGAACGAGGCTGCTGACCGAGGCGTCGAGCGCGTCGAACAGTCCCGATCTGGGCAGGTGAGTGCTCGCCACGACCAGGCGAGATTCCTGGATTTCCCAGTCCGCGGTCAGAAGCCAGGGTTCGTGGTAACCGAGATTCGCGACCGACCCTCGGTCGGCGAGTTGGAAGCGCGACGTCGTGACTGGCTGCTGTCTCGCCAGAAGAGCGGGCCCCATGCGGGTGTCCGGGTGGGACGTTGGGGCGTCGATCCAGTCCACCACGGACAGATCGGAGTCGGCGGCAACCTGCGCGGGCGTTGACTCTCCGTTTTCCCAGGGCCGGCGCGCGGCGCGCGCCTCGTGCAGGAACACGGCGTCCGGCTCGAGGTCAGCCAGTTCGGCCGCCAAGAGGGGGCGTCGCCGCGGCCATTCCCAGGAGAAGCCCCAGATGTTCCAGCAGGCGACGCGGAGCCCGCCGGAATCCCGGGGCGTCACAGCACGCCGCGGTGAAACAAGGGTTGGCGTCAGGCCTTAATCGCGGATAGCCGGCCTTCGAACAGGAACCGGTCGAACAGGTCGTCCAGGTTCATGCCCGCGACGTCCTGGAGCACGTCGTCGGCCGCGCGCGTGCGCAAGCGGCCCAGGGTGAGCGGCAAGGCTTCCGTGACCCCGTCCGCCGCCAGCGTTTGCTGCAGGCCCACGAGCGCCGCCAATTCCAACGCGCCCAGGGGCAGGAAGGTCAGGCCAGTGTGGCGGTAGCCGCCTTCACCGTTGACCGCGCGCACGGCGAACTGGGTGACGCGACGCCGCTCCTCGTACTCGAGCTCAATCACGTCGACGACGCGACCTTCGCTCGCGCCTTCGGCCACGACGAACACGCAATTGTTGGAGCCTTGCGACGGCTGGAAGTCGGCGGTCGGCTGCAGCGGGTGTTCGGCCACGAGGATTTCGACTTCTTCAGTGCGCGGGATGGCTTGCAGCAGACCATGCACCTCACCGTGACCGGCGTCCCGGATCTGGACCTGCACATCCGAAGCCTGGGGCACGTCATCGCTATCGGACGTAATGACTGTGATGGCGTCCGCACCGATTGCGTGCAGCTGCTCGATGGTGGCGTCCAGCGGCGCGCCGCCGTCATCTGGCGCGGCTGCCCCGTCCGCCGTGGTTCCCTTGCCGAAAAAGATCACGCCCCGCAAGTCAGCCATAGCACCGCCGAGATTTGCTGCTCAACCGGCATACAGTACGGCATATCGGCGACAGCGCCAGAAAAAAGACGCGCCCAGCCTTCATGCGGGCGGCCCGCCGATGGTCAGCCGATGACCGAGCCGGCGGGTAGCAGGTGAGCCAGCCGCGGCCGCAGGTTGTCCGGCGCCTCGTCGTAAACCTCGCGCGGCAGGTCCTCCACGAACGAGTCGATCCCGTCGCCGACGATGACCTGGCGCTCCACGTGGCCGCGGCGGGTCGGGTTGAGGTTCAACCACCAGGGCGCGAAACGGACAACCACGGTCACGCGATCCTGTTCGGTCGTGTTGGGTGAGACCGCGTGCCAGAGGCGGCTGTCCACGATGGCCACCGAGCCGGCCTTGCCCAGGAGGCGGGCCTCGTCATCGCGCGGCGCCATCCAGTCGCCAAGCGGGCTGCCGGGACGCGGATGGTCCTGCTGGCGGTGGCTGCCGGGCACCACGTACGTCGCGCCGTTCTCGGGCGTGAAGTCGGTGAGCATCCAGAACGTGGTGAGGTGCATGGGCACGTCCGGGTAGGGCGCGGGAATGTGCGCCAGGTTGCGCTGGTTGTAGGGAAAGTCCGCGTGCCAGATGTCCCGGTCGGTACCGGGCCCGGTGACGTAGCCGGTCACATACGAGATGCGCCAATGGGGACCGAGCACGCCCTGCGTGACGGTGTTCACGTTCTCGTCCCCAAGGTGGGGCAGCAGCGCCTGGTCGAAGCGCAGCAGGTTGGAGACGCCGTAGCGCGGCGCGGGGGAGCGCGAGTGTTCGATGATGGACGCCGACACCTTCTCGCGAACGTCGCTGAGGTCCGGCTCCGCGATGATGTCGGGGATTACGCACCAGCCGCGCGTCCGCAGGTCGTCCACATGAGATTCAAGCCCGTTCGATGCGCTCATTGTCGTCTCCGCCGGCGGACCTAGCGGCCCGGCCGTTCGTGCGTTCGCCTGCTCCGGGCAGGCAACGGCTGCAACTTACGGAATGCTAGCAACGCCAACGGTGGCGGAGTCAGACTCACCGACGGAAAGGGGCGAGGCGGCCATGGGCACCTCGCCGCCCACCCCATCGGAGTCAGCAACCGTCGTTGCCGCAGTGGGCTTTGGGGTCCTTGTAGGGGAAGGGGTCGTCGCGAGTGCCCGCGGTACTCCCGGAGTCGCCGCAGGCCGCGCTAAGGCCGACGGCCATGACCGCGAACGCGCCGAGCAGGGCTCCGCTAAACCGTCGTCGAGTGAACGTCCGCCGGAGTCTCTTGTTCACTGCGCCGTCTCCTGATGCTTCGACCGTAACCATTACAGCGAGAGCGGACGGCCTTGGCAAACGCGGCCCCGGACGCCGCGGACGCAGAGTGGTTCGTCGGCGCCCGAATCGGCAGCCAACGCTCCGGCTCGAGGCCTCGAGATCTCCCCAGCGACGGGACTCGCGTTAGCAGCTTGTTCCCAGGTTGCCGCAGCGGGACCTTGGGTCCTTGACAGGGAAGGGGTCGTCGCGAGTGCCTGCGGTCGAACCGTCGTCCCCGCAGGCCGCGCCAAGGCCGACGGCCATGACCGCGAACGCACCGAGGACGGCTCCGCTAAACCGTCGACGGGTGAGCGTGCGCGGGGATTTCCTGTCCACCCCGGAGCCCCCAGATTGTTCGGGTCGTGACTATTAGAACGGATGCCGGCAGCGACTGCAAGCGCGCAATTGCCAATGGCCGTAGGCGCGCGGTGCTAGCAGCGCACGTTGCCGCAGCGGGCATTGGGATCCGCATACGGAAAAGGATCGTCGCGCGATCCCGCGCCGTCATCGGCACCGCCCCCGCAGGCCGGTCCAAGCCCGACGGCCGCAACCGCAAGCCCGGCCAGCAGGGCTCCGCCGAACCGTCGCCGGGTGAGGGGCCGCCGCGGTCGTTTTTCCACTGCACCGTCTCCCGATGCTTCGAACCATGAACATTAGAACGACTACGCTCGGATTAGGCAAACGGTGGCCGGATATCTGCCGTCGCCGCGACCTGGCTGAATGTCGCGTCTTTCCGTCAGCCGGGTCTCACCACCGAAACACCGTGCCCATGAGTTTGGACGAGTCGTCGCGCAGCGTGGCGTAGATGGGAGGCGCTCCGGCGGCCGGAACGACGTCCTGGATCAGCGGTTCGATACGCACCAGTCCCCGGCCGACCAGGCGGTAGAGATTCTGCAGGTCGTCGCGGTCGAAGTGGCTGTTCTGCTTGATGGTGATCTCCTGGCCCTGGCCGGTCCTGAAGGTGTACTTCACCTCCCAGCGGCCCGCGACCAGGATCACGCGCCCATGCAGGCGGACGCACGTGATCAGCTTGTCCTCCATGCCGGGCACGCCCGCAAAGTCAATGACGGCGTCGTAGGCGCCCTCGCCGATGTGCCGGTCCCAGCCGTCCCCGGAGACATCAACCACGGCTTCGGCGGCGCCGATAGAGCGGGCCAGGTCCAGCCGCAGTCCGGCCACGTCGCCGATAGTCACGCGCGCACCCATGACGGCGGCGATCTGCGCCGCCATCTGCCCGATGCAGCCGGCCCCGCCCACGATCAGCAGACGCTCGCCCATCTGCAGCTCGGCGTTGCGACAGCTGCGCATCGCCACGCCGCCCATGCCAAACAGCGCGGCGTGGACCGGGTCGATTTCGGATGGGAGCTTGAGAACCAGGTCGTCCTCCGCGATGGTGACGAACTCCACGTGGCCGGCCGGGCTGCGCTGCGTACCGCTATGGGCGCCGATGAACACAAGGTCGCCGAGGCTCAAATCTGCGACCTCGGGCCCCAGCGCAATCACCTCACCGACGCTTTGGTAGCCCTCGTTCGATGGCAACTCGTGATCGGGTCTCGAGTAGTTGCCGCCCAGCATGTTGTTGCGTTCGGTGCCGTTGGTGATCCCGCTGTAGAGGGTGCGGGTCTTGATCTCGTTGGCTCGGAGCGGGTCGGTGTACTCGGGCCAGTCATGGACCAGCCGCTTGCCTCGGCGTCCGTCGTTCTCCAGCACGGTTACCAGCGCACGCATGGCAGTCCCTCCTCAGCCTCGGCTAGAGCGCCCCGGCGGCCCAGCGGATGCCGCGGTGCAGCACGGTGCGGAAGCCGGGGTCGGCATAGGCGTCGTTGTCGTGGCCCGACTGGAAGCAGAGCACGCGCGACTTCCCGAACTGCCGCGTCCAGGCCAGCGTTCGCATGCTCAGGGCGTGGTCGGTGGACAGCAGGATGCGGCTGCCTTCGTCGGCGCTGGACATCGTGTACGTCTCGTCCGGCAGTTCCCAGTCGGCCAGCCCGGCGGTAATGGGATGGTCCGGATCCGCCACCTGCACCGGAACCCGCTGATCCATGTGGTAGCCGAACGTGCGGTCGTCAATGCCGCAGATCTCGGACCAGCGCGGCCACTCGGGAAAGGCCAGCAGCGCGTGGTGCAAAACCACGATGCCCTGCGAGGTCTCCCCCAGCGAATCGAGCGAGGCGGCCGTCCGCTCATCCGGCGCCGGCCGGTGGAAGTTATAGAACACCAGCACGTCATACGCGTCGCGCGCGCCGCCCAGATCGGCCACGAAGTTGTCCAGGTCCTGCGGATAGACATCGACATCCGCCATGCTCCGGAACGCCGCCTGGAACCCGGGCACGTCGAACCGGTGCTCGCCGGTGATAACCGCGGCCGTGATCGTGCTGTCGTCCTTCGCTAGGCGGCCCACGCGAAACCTCTCAGACAGGCGTTGCACGACCGGCTAATGCCGGCATCTAGCCCTTGGCCGCCTTCAGCGCCTCCACCTGTTCGCGGATGCCGACTTCCGTCGGCAGCCGTTCGATGCTGGATGCCCCAAAGAACCCGGCCACGCCTTCGGTATTCGCCAGCACATGGCGCACGTCGCTGGGATCGGCAATCGGCCCGCCGTGGCACAGCACCACCGCGTCCGGCTTCTCGGCCACGGCGGCGTCGTGAATGGCCTGCACGCTCGCCACCGCGTCGTCCAGCGTCAGCGCGGTCGTGGCGCCGATCGAGCCCTTCGTCGTCAGCCCCATGTGCGGCACCAGCACGTCCGCCCCGGCCCTGCTCATCGCCACCGCCTGGTCGGGGTCGAATACGTACGGACAGGTCAGCATGTCCAGCTCGTGGGCCTGGCGAATCAGGTCCACCTCCAGGCCAAAGCCCATGTTGGTCTCTTCCAGGCCCTGGCGAAAGATGCCGTCGATTAGCCCCACCGTCGGGAAGTTCTGCACGCCGTCGAAGCCCATGGCCTTCAGCTGCTTCAGGAACGTGGGCATCAGCCGGAACGGGTCCGTCCCGCAAACCCCCGCCAGCACCGGCGTGTCCTGCACCACCGGCAACACTTCCGACGCCATGTCCACCACGATCGCGTTGGCGTCGCCAAAGGGCATCATCCCGGACAACGACCCGCGGCCCGCCATCCGGAAGCGGCCCGAGTTATAGATGATGATCAGGTCCGCGCCGCCCTGCTCGGCGAACTTGGCGGTAATGCCGGTGCCGGCCCCGCAGCCGATGATCGGCTCGCCCGCGTCCAGCGTGGCCCGCAGGCGCCGCAGCGCCTCAGCCCGTGGGATATACGGCATGCGCGCGTTCCTTTCGTTCGTGTGCGCCGCTTTCGTTCAGCCCGGCCAAGGTGTGCATCCTTACCCCAGGTACTCCAGCAGCTTGTCCGTCATCGCGTCGGCAAACGCCTCGTCATTCACGTTGAGATCCAACTCGTAAACGGGAATGTCCTCGCGCACGTGCCGCTTGATCGCGTCAAACAGCGCCTGGTCAGCCTCCGGCCAGTGGAACTCCTGGCCCGGCGCCCCAAGCAACGACAGCCCCTTCAGCGGCAGGAAAATCGCCGCGGGCGCCGACGATCCATTCGCCTTCTCGGCCAGGATGCGGCCCAGTTCCGCGTTCTCCTCCGGGTCCGTGCGCATTAGCGACACGTTGGGATTCCAGTAGTGGAAGCGGCGGCCCTCGAACTTGTCCGGAATCGTCGCCGGCGCCTGGAAATTCACCATGTCCAGGCAGCCCGGCGCGATCACCTGCGGGACCCCCTGCGCCGCCGCCGCGTCCATCCTCGTGGGACCCGCCGCCATCACGCCGCCCACCAGTTCGTCCGCCCACTCCGTGGTCGTCACGTCCAGCACGCCGCTCGCAAACCCGCCCGCAATCACGTCTTCCATCGTGCGCCCGCCCGTGCCCGTGGCGTGGAACACCAGCACCTCGTAGCCCAGCGCGTCCAGCCGCTCGCGGCAGCGCTCCACCGCCGGCGTCGTGTTGCCGAACATCGAGGCCGCGATCAGCGGCTTGTCCTCGATCTCCGGGGACGCCGTTTCCACCATGCCCGTCACCGCGCCCACCGCGTTCGCGTAAATGCGCGCGCTGATTCGATTGACTCCCGCCACGTCCACGATCGAGGGCACCATCACCACGTCCTTGGTGTCCACGTAGCCGCTCGTGTCGCCCGAGGCCACCGTACTCACCATCACCTTCGGCACGCCCACCGGCAACGCCCGCATCGCCGCCGTGCCCACCGCCGTGCCGGCGCTGCCGCCCATGCTCAGCACCCCGTCGATCCGGCCCTCCGCGTGCAGCCCGCGCACGATCTCCGCCCCGCCGGCGGCCATCACGCCAATCGCCGTGCCTCGGTCGCCCTGCGCCCGCAGTTCCGCCAGGCTGGTGCCGCCCGCCGCCGCGACCTCCGCGGCCGAAACGTCCGGTTCGAATCCGGGTTCCCCGATCACCCCGCTATCGATCACCAGCGCCCGGTGACCCCGACGCTCGATCTCGCCCCGCACGAAGGCGAACTCGTCGCCCTTCGTATCCAGCGCGCCAATCACCACGATGGTCTTCGACATCCCGTCAACTCCTCCGCGCGCCCATCCGCGGCGCGCCACCCGCCGGATACCCCGCTACCTTAGCCCGCCGACCTGAAACCTCACGAGTTCGGCGCCAGGTCGTCCACCACCAGCCGCGCGGCGTTGAGCGCCAGCGCCGTCAACACGTCGTGCCGCACCGGCCAGTCCGGCGGCAGCGCGGCGAACAGGGCATACGTGCCCGGACCGACCGGCTGCACCACCAGCGCCCGGCCAAGCGCGACCGCCTCGACCGGATGCCAGGCGTCGCCGCCAAGACGGTAAACGCCGGCGGATGCGGCCCCTGGCTGCCTGAACGTCAGGCGAGCCGTCGGCGAGAGTCCAATCTCTTGGCCTCCGGCGTCGCGAGCAGTGACCGTGATCGCCGGCGATATGCGCACCAGGTTCGGCCCTGCGCTGGGCAGCGCCACGTAGGTGGGTTGAGCCAGCAGCGTCAGATCCGCGCCGTCAGGCAGGGCGCGCCCGTCCTCGTCCAGGGCTGCGCTGGATAACCGCAGCGTCAGCCGCGACGCATCCGGCGGCCCGGCGGTCTTCCGTGCTGGCGGCGTCTCGGTCTCGCGCAGCCGCACGTCCGGCGCGGTCTGCGCCCTCGCCGGCGGAGGCGCCGATGGCCAGAGCGCCGCAGCCACCAGCAGCACGAGGAGCGCGGCGGCCATGCCGGCCGCGAGCCAGCGGTTCACGGCTCGTTAAGCGTCCGTACGGTGGCCAGTACGTCGGACGACCTGTCGCCGCTCACCTCGATGTCCACGGCCCAGAGCGGCCGGCTCGACGGCCATGTACCGGCGGCCAGCAGTTGCTCTGGCGGTGCTGCCGTTGGCAGGCCGGTACGCCGGCCGAACGTTTCCCGGTACCAGGCGAATTGCCACAGTCTCAGGTCGACGATGGTCACGTCGGACTTTCCGTCCGGCGCATTTCGCTCGTACCACAGCGGAAACGTGGCACGGTCGTCCTGGGTAAGGATCACGGTGTTGGGATCGGCCTGCGCCAGCGCCGCGTGCGCGAACGCCTGGGCGTGCGTGGCGTTGCGCATGGAGACTTCAGGAGCAAGCTCCGTGCCGCGAATGACTGCCGCGGAGACGAGCAGCGCCGGTAGGACTGCCGCAACAAGACGTCCGATGCCCGTCCCGGCGGCGGCGGCCAGTCGCGCGATCTCGTCCACGCCTACTAATGACCACACGGCAGCCACGGCCAGCACCGGCAGGATGAGCACTTCATCGTCGCGGGAGTTGTAGAGGGCGCCTACGGCCAATGCGCTGAGCGCGATCCATCCCGTCGCCAGCGCGGCCCATGCGTGCCTTCGGGTCAGCGACGCGCCGCCAGCTGCCAGCAGCGGCAGCAGGACCCACGTTAGCTGGCGCGCGGGTTCGCCCAGCAGCCAGGCCGCCTTGGCCGCGGTAGTGCCCACGTCGTTTCCGCCCAGGCGCGAGCGGTAGATCTCGCCGCTGACGACCGACCAGAACCGCTCGAGGTTCGATGGGTCGCCCCAGTTGATCGGTGGGTCCAGCGACGCCGCGACTGGTAGGTAGGCAAAGACCGAGCAGCCCGCGACAAGACCCGCCGCCGCTACAGCCGCCGGCCGGCGGCCCAAACGGGAGCCCCAACGCCCCCGAAGCAGGATCGCCATCAGCGCCGGAGCACTGAGAGCCACGGTTATGTGCGCGCCCATGCCAAGGCCAAGCAATATCCCGGACGCGAACGCCCACCGCTGCGCGACGCTGCCGCCGAAAGCGTGAATTCGTGCGCGAACTGCTGCGTAAACCGCGCTCCACAGCAACAGGCTGGCCAGCGCGTAGACCTCGGTGACGATCGCGTTCGACCAGACCAGCGGCGCCAGCCCGTAAAGGGTCAGTCCCGACGCTGCGGAGGCCGCCTCCGGTAGTGAAACCGGCATTCCCGATCGCGGCCGCAGCCGGGCCGCCAGCAGCCCGAGCGGAATCAGCGATCCGGCCGCCGCGAGCGCGGTGAGGACATTCAGCCGAAGCGCAAGGTCGCCGAGCGGGATTGCCCGCACCGCCAGTCCAAGCAACATCAGGGTCGGATAGCCGGTGGGGTGCGGCACGCCTCCCACGGCCGTCGCGGCGGCCAGGTCCCCGCTGTCGATGCCAGCGCCGGACCACACAACTCCTGGAGCGAGCGTCAGCAGATAGGCCGCCAGCACGCCCACCGAGGCGCTCAGTCCCACGGCGGCACCGGCGAAGCGGTCGGGTATTCGCCACATCCCGCGGCTACGTCATTGCCCGACGGCGAAAGACACGCCCCAGGCGCGTCAGGTCCGAGCGGGCGTCGGGCGATTCGAGCAGCGAAACGCCGGCGAACGTCGTGAAGATCGGATCTGGAATCCCGTGGTCGGCGAAGACGAACCAGCGTTCAACGCCCAGCTGATGACCTCGGGACTCCAGCCAGTCCAACGCGTCGCCGAGGAATGTCTCGATGAGATCTGCGCGGAAGCGGCCGGCGGGAGCGATCAGGGCTTCGCCGTCCGCTGTCTCTTCGACACGCCAGTCGTCGTAGCCCCAGATGATTGCGAACTCGGTCAGCCAGATGGGGCGGTCGCGGTGCGCCGGAATCTTGTCCAGGTAGGTCCGCAGACCTTCCAGTTGCGCTTGCATCACAGATACGTTCGTCATGGGCGGGTCGATCCAGTCAATCTCGTAGGCGTGGATGCCCCAGATGTCGATCGGCGGTTCCGTGCCCCGCAACTCCCGGTAGGCCGCGCGGAAGCCATCAATCCACTCGCGCCCGGTCGGGTCCTCGCCCGCGCAGCCGCGGCAGCGAAAGTCGAAGTTCAGCGTGTTGGGCGCCACGATGCGGGCCGACGGATCACCGGCTCTGATGGCCGTGACGACGCGGTCGAAGAACGCCGCATAGGCCCTTGGCGTCAGGTTGTCCTGGAGACCCGTGTTCGGCTCGTTGCCAATCGCCCAGGCTGCCCCCGGATGTCGCGCCGCCTGTGCGCCAAGCTCGGCGCGTGACGGTTCGTTGGCCGGACGAACGACGGCCAGCTTTTCTGTCCCCGGCAGTGCCTCGTCCAGGCTGGTGGTGTAGTCCAGGTAGCTGCGAGCGCCGGTTCGCGCCAGCACGTTGCGAACGCTGTCGGCGACGTGCCCATGCAGGGCAATGACACCGTAGCGCCGGTCGGCCGCGGGCGGCCAGGGCGTTGACTCAGTCCAGGGACGGAAAGCATGCGTCAGGTCCGTGCCGGGGATCGCGACGGGGTGTCGTGAGTCCAGCGGCAGTCCGGGCGCGTATTGGCGCGCTAGGGGGTTGGCGGACGCCGCCGCGGCCAGGCTGGCGCTCAGCCGCTCGCCGGTAATCAGCGACTTGAGGTGGTCGCCCAACAGCAGGCCGCCGGTCGCGCCGGAAACCGCGTCGAAGTGAAGTACGCCCCGTTGGAAGCGTTGATACACGAAGCTCGTATTGGCCGGATCGGGTTCAGGCCGGCTCAGAGGCAGCCCCCAGATTTCCAGCGCCGCAAGTTCCCGCAGGTGCGCCGGAATCTCCGGCGGCGCGGCTGCCAGGTACTCGCGCAGGAAGCCCACGCGCTGCTGCCGCCAGCGATCGGGCACGTGCTCGCGAATGAACGCTCGCACGGCACTCGCGTATCCCGCTGAACCGACCTGTGGGGCCCGCGAGGCGAGACCGTGGTCGACTGCCGGAATCGTCAGCCCGCCGAAGCGCCGATAGTCCAGGTAGGGCGCTTGCAGGATGTTCAAACCGCGCGGAGACCCGTTCGGGCCGATCTGGATGCCCTGCCGCTGGAAGAGTTGCACCTCAAACCCATAGAGCGTGAACACATTGCTGATGGGGAAGCCAAAGGTCTCCACGCCGCCGCGAGACTCGAAATAGGCTCGGATCTCTGGGTTCCACACACCGAAGCCCGTCTCCTTGAAGAACAGAGGGGCGCGCCCGTCCGCGCTGATTGAACCGGCCGTTGTCGCTGCCAGCAGCGCAGCCAAGGCAAAGCTGGATGCCCACGCCGACAGACGCCGCCCCCAATCGCCGCGGCCCGGCATGGCGGCCGGTCGCCTGCCGCCTATCGTGATTCGGAACCGGCCTGGCGATTGGCCGCCAGCATGGCGATGAACTCACGGCCTATCGGGCGAATGGTCACTTCACTGGTGGCGTTGTTCAGGCGGAGTTTGAGGTGCTGGAAGTGCTGGTCGGTGAAGCCGGGAGGACCGGGCAGCGCCTCCGTAATCGGATAGCCCAGAACACTGGCGCCCCCGAGGGCCTGAAAGGTGGTCAGCAACGCCCCGCTCAGGTTGTGCCCGGTTTGTCGGAAGTACCGGCCCGCGCCGGTAGCCCGCGCCGGGGGATCGGGCCCCACGTACTGCCCGTTCTCGCCGCGAACCCAGGATGTGGCGAGCAGCGGTTGAATCTCGTATCCGGAACCGGCCAACTGGGCGTGGTATCCCAGCACGCCGTTCGCGCAGATCTGGACGTACACCCCGAGACCCGGGTCCGTCTCGATGATCCTTCCGCCTGGACCGACCGTCACGAAAAACCCATTCGTGAGGCACGGCCCCCAGGTGCTTGCGCCGCCGGTTGATGCGTAGAAATCCGCCAACTCGGGGATTATGGGTGTGGGGCGCGAACCGACGACGAAAGCGCCCGGCTCCGTAAACACAAACTCAACGCAGACCCCTCGTAGGTCCATATGAGCGGCTACAAGGCGACCGGGACTCACGACCAGTGACTCCACGTCGATACCGGGCGGCTTCATGGACGACGGAAAACAGAGCCTTGCCAACTGTGCGCGGGTGAGCGAGTTCGGGAGGGTGCCGCGACCGGTGGCGCCCACGCTGACGTGAACTCCGATGATCGGGTGCCCACCCGTCGTCGCTTCGATGAACTGACGGGCAGCTTCAGGCGTAGCCACTGGCAGTCGGCGACGGCTTGGGGTGGATTCTCGGGTCGAGACGTCAAGCAGTTGTAAATCGGACTGCGAGCGGACGTATATCTCGGCGCCGGGCGCATACGGGCCAACGGTGACCTCGATTTCTTGGGGCGGCGGCAGTGGTGTTGGGGCTGCCGGGGTGAGCGCGGGACCCGTCTGGCCGATTGCGGGCTCGGGGCGGGAGGTGAAGACGATCGCGGCGACGCCGAGCGTCACGGCGACGACGACCCACCCGAGGAGCGAGCGATTGAACTGCGCAGGACGCGAGGCCTGCAGCGGATCGGCGTCATCTGTGCTATGGCGCATGAGTCAGTTCTTGTCCGACCGGAATCTGAACGAGCCGCTGAAGCAGGGCGCGGCCCCAGCCTTCGCTGACCCGATTCCCCCACACGAGCAGCACCGTGAGCACAGTCCGCGCACGCACAGCCGTCCATTGCTCCAAGACGATCTTGACGCGGCTTCCGTCCAGGGCTGCGAACCAGCCCGTTCGCAGGGAGCGGCTTGCGGTGAGGTCGGGTGCGAAATCCTGGCTGGAGGTGATGGAGGGTTCCAATTCAGCGATCAGCCCAAGCGGGTTGGTTGCCGGGTCGGACGCCGCCGGTTCCAGTCGACCGGCGGAACGTGTGGCCGACGCGAATAGATCCGAGGACGTGGCGTTGGCGTGCCTGGAAATTCGGGCAACGGCAGCCAGCGGGCCGTCGCGCTCGATGCGTTCGTCGCGCAGTTTCGCGCGCTCGCTGAAGCCGAACACAACCACGGCTGCGGCGATCTGGCCGATATCCGGGGCGCCAGGATCGGACGCTGATATGGTGATCAACAGTTCGAAATAGTTTGGGCCCAGGTCTTCGGCGACCGGGAGTGGCAATGGCGTTGGGGGTCCATGGTCGTCTGCGGATTCGGACGCGGCCTCTGGCGCCGAAACTACAGTGGGTCGTTTCCGCCCCAGCCCCAATGTGCGCGAGGCGTCGGCGGAGTTGGAAGCGGATACGTGGACCTCGGTGGACGCGGTCATAGGGGTGCCGGGCATCTGATCTGCGGATGGCCGCCTTGCCTGAGACTCGGGCCCAGCCGTTGTACATGCTGTGAGCACAGCAACAGCGCCCAGAGCAGCCAGGCGCAACGCACTGGATCTCAGCAGGCTCACGCGCGCGGACTCCTAAACGTGAGATCGGTGGCGAGGCGCCCCTCGAAGATTCGTTGTTGCGGTGTCTGGATCAACAGTCGATGCCCATCGGTTCCGGGCTGCTTGGGAACGCTCAGCACGTAGCCGCTGGCACTCCAGCGGGCTGGGAGATGAGGGGGCAGCCAATAGCGGAATCTCACGCGCTGACGTTGACCAGCCGGGAGGTCGAGGAAGCCTGCGAACTCCGTGAGCCCGTCAACCTGGCGTGCGCGTTGGGGATCGGTCAGACCCGAAACCGAGGCTAGGCGAGCGCCTGCCGGAACATATACGCGAAGGTAGTCCGCCAGACGCGTGTCGGCGTTCGCAGGCGAGTTCTTGTTGACATAATCGATCAACAGCGTTGCCTGCCCGGACGTCGGATCCGCGCGGTAATGAATTGTCTGTTCGATCGCGCGGAAGGGAGCACCGTGGTCGACCTGCGCGTCCACGATGTAGACCAGGTCGTCAGTCGCCGCCGGCAGGCGTCCGCCCGCCCCAATCCGTTCCACCAGGCGTTGCATGCCCGGCTCCTCGAACGCGGCCAGCAGGTGCTTCTCCGCAACCATCGCCTGTACCGCGCCCATCACCGTCCCTGGGTCCGAGCGCAGCCGCCTGGCGATCGAGTCCAGAAGGGCGGGGGTCAAATCGGCGTAGAACGGCCGCTCGCTGAACCAGGCGCGGCGGTCGCCGGTGGAGTGGGCGAAATGCTCCAACACCGTGTAGGCATTGGCCGTGGTGACGCGCACCTGGTGGCCCGGAACCTCCACCGGACCGATGGCGGCCAGCAGGATGCCCAGCGCCTGCTGGTCAAAGGCGAGCACCCCGTCCACCGGCTCCACACTGTTCAGCGCCAGGAACCGCTGAATCTCGTCGGCGGAGGTTCGAAAGTCGGGGTGCCAGTTGGCGTCGCGCAGGTTCCAGTCACGCATGCCCTGGTAGCGGCGCAACGGCGGAGGGGCGGGGACTCGCGGGCGGGTCGGGTCCTCGACCAGGTAGCTGCGCAAGTAGGTCAGGTCGCGCAGCTCCCCGTTCGCAACCGTGACGAACGCGACATTGCCGATGAACCCGCCGGTTGGCCGCAACTCGTCGCTCTTCTGGGCCAGCAGCAGGTACCGCCGCGGCGTGGGCGATCCGAGCGCGTTTGGCGCCAGAAGCGCGGCCTGGAGCGCAGTGCGCTGCGTTTCAATCGCGGACCGAAGCGTCGCCGTCCGCCGCTCATCCAATAGAGTGCCTGCGGACATGAGCAATGCGTCCAGTCGCCGGCTGGCGCGCTCGACGCCGGCGAGTTGATCTCGAATGGTCGCGCGCTCGGCGTTGAGTGCGGCGACGAGCGAAAGCAGCGGCTCATTCGGCGAGTCGCCGCCGCTCGTCAGCCGGTCCACAAGTCCTGCCGCCAGGTTCAAGGAAGTTGCGGCCGCGGAGCCGAGTTCCAAGTAGATGGCAAGCAGGCCCTGGGCTTCCTCAGTCCTGCGCGCGACCGGCGGGATGAGTGAGGCGAGGCCGAGCGCGGGCCTATAGCGGTTCAGTCCGCGCTCAACCTCAGCCAGCCGTGCGGTCGCGGACTCCAGCGTGCTGCTGCTGGCGCGCAAGCCGGCGACATCGATGGCGCCGTCGGCAACCTGCCACCGGACATCGGCAATCGAGTCGAGGGCGGACTTGGCCTCCAAGGTGAGGCGGGCGAGGTCGAATGCGGCGAGCGCGAGAAGCACAAGCGCGGAAGCCAGCGCCACCTGAACCAGCCGCCGGTAGCCAGGCGCCAGGGTGGTGTCTGCCACGGTCGTCCGCACAGCCTTAGGCAGCGCCACGGCGCGAGAGGACGGCAGGGATGGTGCGCAGCAGAATGGCCAGGTCGAGCGTGAGAGATCGCCGCCGGATGTAGAGCAGGTCCGTCGCCACCAGCCGGCGAAACGACGCATGGCCGCGCGAGGTCACCTGCTGGAGACCGGTGAGGCCGGGTCGTACGGTCAGGCGACGTCTGGCCCGGGGGCTGTAGTGCCTGAATTCGTACGTCAGGGCCGGACGCGGTCCCACCAGGCTCATGTCTCCCTTGAGCACGTTTACCAACTGCGGAATCTCGTCGAGGCTCCAGAGGCGGAGCAGGCGACCGACACGCGTCAGGCGCGGGTCATCTCGCAACTTGCCGGAGCAATGGTTCCCACCGATGTACTGCGCGGCGAAAGACTCGTGGGCGTCCGTGGAGGCCCCGGCCCGCATGGTTCGGAACTTGTAATAGCGGAATTTCCGGCACCTCAGGCCATGCACCCAGGCGCTGTAAAGAATCGGGCCTCGGGAGTCGAGCTTGATTAGAGCGGCGATCAGCAGCCAGATTGGCAGGCCAATGACCAGCAGAAGCAGCGCGAGACTGACATCGAGCGCGCGCTTGGAGTGTTCGTATGGCACTTGTGGGCGGCCTGCGGACGCGGTGGATTCTCACCGCAGTTCGCATGGGGGTACGGGTTCGGCCGCCCGAACATCCCGAGTCGGATGTCGTCCTGAACCTCTCGGGTCCAGGAACAGTGTCTCACATGCAACTCGGCCGGTTCCCAAGACTGCCTGGCATCGCCAGTTGGAGCCGGACCCGGACCGATCTGGTGGAAGATGGCCGCCGGCCCTGGCACACGCAACGCTCACCAAACTGCTTCAAGTGGCAGAAGCGGCTGCGGGCGACACGCGACATTAGCAGCGAGCGTGACAAGGAGCCCACGGCCTGCCTACTCTCGGCCTGCCTACGCGGCTGGCCACATTCATCGAGTGCGTCTAGGTGTTCGCGGCGTTCCGGCGGAGCCATCGATAATTGACGATTCGGTCTCGCATAGTCCCGAGTATTGTTTGCATGCGCTTGTAGCAGAGCGCCAGCAAATTTCGGTTGCACGTCAGATATCGATGTTGCAAACTTATGTCGTGTTCGAGCTTTCACATCGTCATTAGGAGGACGATTGATGAAGTTTAAGGAAGTTGTGTCAGGTAGCGAATGGGCAAGCCGCCCGCAGCGCATGCGGCGCGTGAGCCCGGAAATCAGGGAAATCGTTCGCGCAGCCGGACGCAGCAAGGCCGGCGAGTGGACGGTCGTCAGCCTGACCGATGACGAAAAAAAGCGACAGCCGACGCTGCGCGGTCGAATTCAAGCGGCCGCCGTCCAGGCTGGGTTCAAGGTGAAGTTTGAAATGCGTAACGGCGATCTGGGAGTCCAGAAGGACAGCTAGTCGTCTGCGTTTGACGAAAGGCCGCGCCTCGGGCGCGGCCTTTCGCTTTAGGCGCAAGTTAGCGACAAAATGCGTTAGGCGTCCCGCCAGAGTTTTTCCATCGCCCGGACGCGCGCAAGCCGCGACTCGTCGAAGGCGGGAAGTCTAAAACCCATGGGCTGCGGTGGACCGTCAATACCGAGTGACGCCTGCACGTCAGGCCTTGTGTAGTACGCGTTGTACGTCTGCTTTACAAGCTCGGAGAATGACTCGGGATCGGCGTTCTCCACCTGTCGAAGTACTTCCACGCGCCTGCCGGCGTCGAGTTCAGCGAAGGGTGTCTTGCCGGATCTGACCTCGATTGCGCGAAGGGCGGTGAGCAGGGGGCGTCTCAGCCGCGGTTGCTCGGCGAGATAGGCGTCAACGGTCAGGGTCGCACCCAGGGTCCCGGCCGCCGGCAGGTCGCCGTAGGCCGGCACCAGTTCATTCTGAACCAGCGTGAGCAGCGCAAGTTCCTCTGGCGTAAGGATGTGCGCCGTCATGCCGCCACTGCTCGATAATTTCGGCCCAGCCAGTCCGCGCATCGCAATGCCACAGCTTGAATGGTGCTGGTTGGATTTACGGCGGCGGACGTAGTGAACGTACTGCCGTCGATAACGAACAGGTTCGGGCACTCGTGCGCCTGGCCCCAGCCATTGATGACCGAACGCTCGGGATCGTCCCCCATGCGGCAGGTTCCCATGAGGTGCCAGCCGGACTCCTGGACCAGCGGATCTACCAGGATCTCCACGGCACCCGCGGCTTCGAAGAGTTCGCGGGCACGCGCGATGCTGAATTCGAGCATGCGTTGAGTGTTCTCTCCAGCGCGATACTCGACCCGCGGGGCCGGAATACCGTGCGCGTCGGTCAACTCAGGGTCCAGCGTGACGCGATTCTCCGGTTCCGGTAGGTCTTCCAGCATGACGGAAGTCGTCATCGTGTGTGCGTAGCGCGATCGTAATGCCTCGTGGTGCTCACTACCCCACGGGACGGGATGCCCAAGGATGCCCCCATTGGCAACCGAGAGCGGTCCGACGCTTCGACTGAGCTGGAGCTCAAAACCTCGCACGAAGCCTCGCGCCAGGTCGGTTTCGTAAAACTCCTGGCAGTTCATCAGGCCACCAATCGGGCCACGCTGCCCGTTCACGACTTCTTCGAACACGCCGCTGACAAATGCAACGGGATGAAACATCAAATAAGCGCCGACCACGCCGGAATTGTTCGCCAGGCCGTTTGGGAAGCGCGCCGACGTTGAGTTGAGCAGAAGACGTGGCGTTCCCACTCCGTTCGCGGCCATGACAACGACGCCGGCCGTATGGCTACGGCGCACGCCCTGGTCGTCGTAGTAGAGGGCTCCCGTAGCTCGCCCGGCGCGGTCCACCGTGATCTGTTCAACGCGTGCGTGCGTGATCAGTTGTACGCCTTGGGCCAGAGCTTTCGGCCAGTACGTCACATGCGCGCTAGACATGGCCCCGATGGGGCACCCAATGTCACACGGCCCACAGCAGTTGCATGGCGACCGATTCTCGCCGAACGGCTCGGAAATCAACGCGTTGTCACATGGCCACCAGTGCCAGCCCAGCTTCTCCAGACCCCGCAAGTACGCCTCGCAGCCGGCGTCAAAGGCCAGCGGCGGCGTTTGTCGTGGGCTGCGCGGCGGATTGCCGGGATCGCCCGCGAGCCCCGATACACCCACCATCGAGTCATTGAGGTCGTAATACGGCTCCAGGTCCCAGTACGTGAATGGCCAGTCATCGGCCACCCCGTCCAACGTTTTCACCCGGAAGTCAGATGGCCGCATACGCGGAAAGTGTCCGCTCCAATGCACCGTACTGCCGCCGACGGCGTTGACCATCAGCGGATGGATGGGCGTCCCGCTGTTGTTGATGGGATAGTCCTCGGCCCAGCTGCGGACGTTTGGGTCCTTGGCGAACGAGGTCTGGCGGGCGAGCTCATAGTCCGGGCGGCTGTGCGCGTAGTCCGACGGATCAACCCAGCGGCCCTGCTCCAGACACGTGACCCGCAACCCCCGGCGGGAAAGCGACCAAGCCGCCGCGGCGCCGGAGGCGCCGGAACCAACGATCAGGACATCGGAATCAAGTTCCGGTGCAGCCATTGCATCGCTTCCCAGACTCAATCGCTTGAAGCATACGAGCCGCGCGTTGGCGCGTCAGTCCTTGATCGTTAGCCCGCCGAACAGAACGGTGCCACGGATGCTCACCGTCGCCTCGTCCTCGGCGCCCGAGTCCTCGCGTTTGTCGTCAACGCCCCCAAACAGGGCCACGACGTCGCTGTGGACGGTCCAGTCCTCCGGTACGCGCAGTTCCACGCCGCCGAACATGCAGGTCACGTCAATGACTGCCGGCGGCCGCTCGACGCGGGCCCTTCGCAGGTCGTATTCCGCCCCGCCGAACAGCGTCGTCGCCTGCAAGCCGGTGAACGGTCCATCCACTTCGTCATTCACGCTGTTGAACACGGCCACGTGATTCAACCCGCCGCCGGACCGGCTGGTTGTGGATCCGCCACCGCCGAATGACGCCCGTGTGAGGATCAATAGCACGCCCGCGACGATGATGAGTACCGGCCAAGTGGCCCCGCGAACGACGTCCGGAACCTCGTCGAGAACTGAGAGCTGAACGGCCACCCCGATGCCGATCAGAACCCAGGGACCAATTGACCCGCGAAAACCGCTGCGAACCAACGCCCAAAGACCCAGGACGATGAGGAGCGACGGCGCGTATTCCCACGGGCTGAATTCGCGGAGCCCCAGGTTGCCAAGGAGCAGCAGCACCCCGACCGCCACCACAATCAGGCCGACGAAAACCCGACTCGAACCGCCGATGCTCATCAGTCCCTCCGCCGGCGCTCAGTTTCGCCCGGCCGCAATGCCCGACATCCGGATGAAGTCAAGTATGGGATCGGATTCAATTCCAACGGTGCGTTTCCGGATCGATGGACGACGATGGGACCGATGCCAGTTCTTCCCAGAGCTCGTCAGGAATCTCGAACGCGGCCAGGACCAGCGTCTTCTCGATGCGGTCGGGCCGGCTGGCGCCAACTATTGTTGAGACGATGCGCTGGTCCTTGAGTGAGAACTGGAGCGCGGCCGCCGCCAGCGGGATTCCGTATCTGTCGCAGATGGCCTGTAGTCGCCGCGCGCGCTCCACCATCTCGTCTGACGCCTCCTGGTAGGCGTACCGCGGATACGATTCCGGTCCGCGGGACAGGATGCCGCTCCCGTAGGGCGCTGCGTTGAGCACGGCTACGTTGCGCATGGCCGCAATCTCGAGCAATGGTTCGGCGGAGCGGTTTAGCAGCGTGTAGCGATTGTGTGTGACCACCACCTCAAAGCAGCCCGTCTCGACATAGCGGATCTCCTGGTCGATCGGACCGCCGGCCACGCCCAGATGCTCGATCAGACCCTCCGCTTTTAAGTCCAGCAGCACCTCCAGGGGGCCGCCGGGAGCGGTGATGGCGTCAAAGGTCGAGTGCTCCGGATCGTGTAGATGCAGAAGCTGCAGACGGTCGAGGCCCAATAGATCGAGGCTCCGCTCAACCGAGCGGCGCATTTGCGCCCCGCTAAAATCGCCGGTCGTCAGGTCGCGGTCGGCCTTGGTTCCAACCACGTAGCCGTCGGGGATTCCGCCGAGATCTCGCAGGACAATTCCGATGCGCCGTTCGCTCTCGCCGTCCCCGTAGGACGCCGCGGTATCGATGAAGTTGATTGAGCTGCCAAGCGTTTCCCGAACAGCCGCCAACGCGTCGTCTTCAGCTACCGAATACGCGAAGGTCTCCGGCATATTCCCGAGCGCCGCCGTGCCAACACACAGCGGAGTGACCCGCAGACCGGTCGTGCCGAGCGTGCGAAGTGAGAAATAGTCGCCCGGTTCGGTCACTACGGCGGACCTGGAGTCGGCGAGCGCGAATCGCTGGGGGCCCTACCCGGTTCACGCCCCGGCGTCGTTCGCCGGCCCTCGATGACTTCCATCGCGATCAACACGGTCGTATAGGCCTCGCTAGCCACGTGACCGTCATCGCTGGCAAACGAGGACGGCAGTCGCGAGTAATCGTCGGCGGCCATCTGATCGATTCGCCGCCGCAGCCAGCTTCGCAGACGTTCCCAGGACTCGCCAGCTTCAGCGCTGGGCATGGTGTGCTCCCGACTCAATTGCGTCAGCGGCCTCAGCGTGACGCCGGACAAACGCTTCGGCGAGGACCCGGGCGCCCGCCACATCGTCCGGCTCAAGCTCACCATCCAACACCAAGTCCAGCAGATACTGCTTGATCGGCTTGATCCATACGCCTGGCGGCCGGTCGAACAGTTGCATCAGGTCGTTTCCATCCAGCGGAGAGTCCAGCGCCGCAACATCGCGCTCCGCCTGGAGGTGCTCGCAGCGAGCTTGCAGTTCGGCCACCCGGGCCAGTCCATCCTCGATGCGCCTTGGGCGATAGCTTGTGATATCGGCCCGCGAGAGGGCGATCAATGTGTCCAGATCCTCACCGGCCTCACGGATGAACCTGCGCACCGCCCCGTCGGTCCATCCCGGTTCGTAGGCGTTCGCGCGCATGTGCAGCCTGACGATGTGCGTCACTCGATCCGTCAACCGACCGTCGAACTTCAGCCGACGCAGAATCCGCCGCGCCATCCGCGCGCCCACTTCCTCGTGTCCGAAGAACCGGATGCGCCGATTGCGGATGGACTTGGTCCGCGGCTTGCCCACATCGTGCAGCAGCGCCGCCCAACGGGTCTCGGGCACATCCGGCGTGTTGGCCAACACCCGCATGGTGTGGGCAAAAACATCCTTGTGCTGCCGCTGCTCTTCTTGCTCGGTCTGCTGCAGGGGAATCAACTCGGGCATTACCAGACCAAGCACTCCGATTTCCATTAGCGTGACCAGAGCTCGGCCGGGCTCCGGTGAGAGCAGCGTCAAGTTGAGTTCAGCTCCAATCCGCTCGGCGCTGACATGACGAAGCCCGTCTGCCGTCCGCCGCGCCGCCGCGAGCGTTCCGGCCTCGATGTCGAAGTCCAGTTGCGCCGCAAATCGCACGCAGCGCAGGACACGCAACGGATCTTCCGTGAATCTGTCGTCGGCAACGCCCACCGCCCGGATTCGCCTGGCAACCAGGTCGGCAAGCCCGCCGTGCGGATCGATGATGCGTCCGTTCAGCACATCCTGCGCCATGGCGTTGATGGTGAAGTCGCGCCGGCTGAGGTCGGCCTCCAGCGAGTCGCCAAATTGGACGCGAGGCTTGCGCGATCCGGGACGGTAGGACTCCGAGCGAAAGGTGGTGATTTCCACCGGATTGCCTTCAAAGACGGCTCCGATAGTCCCGAATCGCTCGCCCACCGTATAGATGCTTGTGGCGCCCGCCCGGCGAGCCAGTACCTTCACCCGATCCGGATGCGCCCCGGTCGTAAAGTCCAGGTCAGCCGAGGTTCGCCCGAGAATGCGATCGCGGACCGGCCCGCCGACGAGATAGAGGTCAAAGCCAGCCTGCTGAAATATGCGCGCGAGGCGCCCGGTGGGATTCATGGAGTCAAGCCGTCGCCTGATTCAGGCGGTGCGCGAAATCGGCCAATGACGGCGCCACAACGTGCCGGGCGCCGCACGCAACGATCTTACACGCTGGCGAAAACGGTCCAGGATTTCTCGCGGCCCTCCAACTAATCGCCGAACTCCGACATCCGCCACAAAGGCCAGCAGTGCAATGGTGAGCAACTGTGCCCAGCCAAGCTGCGTGGCGCCATTGCCACGTAACGCCAGCGCGGCCAAATCGCTGCTGGATTCAATGGTCACGCCGCCGGTTATTGCCGCGGCACGCCGCAGCACTCGGTGGTCAGGCGCAATGTGGCCAACTTCGGCTCCCACTGGAACGACGAGCCCTGCGTTGGCCGCACGCTCCGTCCCGGTGTCGTCCACCTGGGTCACGCTGATCTCGTATACCCCGGGTGCCAGTCCGTTCACGGTGGCCCGATACCGGCCGGGACCCACTTGTTCCACGATCACCGACTGAGCGGTTCCATCCGGGCCAGTGAGCGAGACCCTGGTCTCAAGTCCGTTCAAGAACTGCCCGGCCGCGTCGACGGCGTCGACTTCAATCACGGCAACGCCGTCGGCGTACGAGGCCTCGATCCGTGGACCGTCGCCGAGACCGCCCGCTAGTGGACTGACCCACTGAACCGCCTGCCGCAGGAACGTGGCAAAGGCATCCCGGCCCAGCCATACCTCAGCCCAGTCCGAACCCGCGTCGGACGTCCAGGCAACAGCGCGACCGCGACCGTATTGCCACTGCGCCAGAATCGGATCGTTGTTGTCGGAACTCAGCACGATTTCGGCCGTGGGCTTGGCGCGAGTTCGCACGTAGCCCCGCAAGTCGGGCAACTCCTGACCCGCCAGCCCGCCGGTGAAGATTGGGCTCGGCGCGTCCATCCGAGGCTGAAACTCTCGTTCGACGACCGCGAACTCACCGGCTGTCAGCGTTTCCTGGGTCAAGACCCGGGGAATCGACCGCGGATCCGGCACGTAGTAATAGCGACCGTTGCCGATGCGGGCGATGCGCTCGAGGAGCTCCTGGTCGGACTGCGTGCCAACAGCGATTGACGAAACCGTAATGTCGCGCCGACGCAACGAGCGCGTCAGGCCGTCGAAATCGCCGTAGTGGGCTCGCCCATCGGTCAGCAACACGACGTGCTTGACCGAGGCGCTGACCTGATTCAGACGCGACCGCGCGAAGAACATGGCACGTGCGAGGTCGGTGGACGACCCGATCTGGATTCCCCGAATGCGGTTGACGGCTGCCGTCACCTCCGCCGCGGACGTCAACTCGCGCGGCGGCACCACCCACTGCGAGTCAATGTCAAAGGTCATGACGCCGAGAATGTCGCCCTCTTCCAGCAGGTCCACGGCGTCCACTGCCGCCTCGATCGCCATATCGATTTTGGCGGCGCCTTCACTGGCGCCCTCGGCCATGCTGGACGACCGGTCGATGACCAGAACGAGCGCTAAGCGGGGTTCGGGCGTCTCCTCGGTGGGGTCCGACCAGACCGGCAGTGCTTCGTCCATGGCGGTGCCCTGGTAGCCGCCGGCGGCAAAGCTGTCGGGTCCGCCCAGAACCACCAGCCCGCGACCGCCCGCCACGTGCGCGCGCAAGGCATCGAGCGCGTCGGGCTCAATGGCTTCGGCGGGTACATTGGAGACCACGACGGCCTCAAACTGCCCTAGGTCGACGCTGCCGAGCGCGCCTGGCGCTACGTCCCGAACCTCGAAGTCGGCGGTCCGCAACGCTGCCCGGATTTGTGATGTGTCGCCGAGCGTAAGTACGCGACCGGGCTCGGCCACGCGCACATAGGCCTCGGCAACGTTGTTGGCCAGCCGTGGATCAGCGTCTTCAAGAAGCTCTGCCCGCAGCCGGTGAAACCCTGGCGCCAGCCCCCGCAGCTCAACAACATACGTGCGTGTACCTGTGGCCAGGGCGATTGGACCATCACTGATCTGGCGTTCACCGTCCCAGAGTCGTAGTCGCGCCGTGGTCCGCCGTTGTGAGGCAATTCGAACGCGTGCCTGGACTGCCACGTCGCTGTGCACAATGTTCGGCACTTCGACTGCTTGAAGCACGAGGTCGGCGCCGCGAGTCGCCGCAGCGGGTACAACCGATATTGGCACGCTACGGGCGGCGGCTGTCTGAACTGCGGACTCGAGCCCCGATCCAGCGCCGGCGCCATCAGAAATCAGTATGAGTTGCCCTCCCACGTCGGGATCGAGAAGGCCCAGTGCCGTCAGAATCCCCGCCTCGTAGTTGCTGTCGTGTCCCGACAGGTCTGAGCGCAAGGCCGGGGCCTCGTCCAAGCGTTGTGGCGCAGCCAGTACCGCAGTGCCGGCGCCAAACTGGACAGCCCCCACCGATGCGTCGGCCCCGAATGCCTGAACGAAGGAATCAATGATTGCGTGGGCATTTGCCCGCTCCGCCAAGAGCACGCTGTCGGACGTATCGACGACAAAGACGGTGGCGGGCCGGGTGTCACGTCCGACTGCGAAGCCGGCCAGGGCAAGTACCAACGCGGTCAAGCCGATCAGGCGCAACAGGGCCGAGATCCCAAGGCGGATCCGGGAGAGCCGGGTGACGCTGAGCGATGTCAACCAAATGGCCGCGGGCAACGCCGCCAGCAAGATGAGCAGCCACGGCCGTTCCAGACCCATCGGTCAGCGGACTCCACGTACCCGGTGAAAGACCCACCACTCGACCAACACGAGCGCCAGGGCCAGTCCCGCCGCCCACGGCCACAGCTCGATCTGGTGTTGAATCCGCTGGGCTGAATCGACGGTAGCGCCTGTCCCGGCGGGGACGCCGCCCAGTCCCACGCGTGTTTCCGTCCCCGGCGCATAGTCGATTGACGTTTGCGCCACTAGCTCCCGGCCGACGAACTGGCGAAGGGTATAGGCGCCAGGGACGGTCACATCGAGGACCGCGGGCTGCGGCATGGTGAATTCGATCGTTTCATTGGCCGGATTCGTCACTGCGATTCGATCGGACCGCGGGTGTGGAATGAGACGCACCGGCCGGCCGGGTTCCAGGTGCGCTCCGTCGGGAAGGGGGGCGAACGGATCGGCCCAACGGACGACGTTTGACCAGAACACCGGGAACCAGGGCGCCTGGCTGACTCCGGCGCCGGCCAGGTCGAAACCGATCACGGCGGTGCGGCGGCCGGCAACGACCCCGTGGGCAAGCAGGGCACGCTCGCCCACGCTCAGGTCCACCCGTGCCCAGGCAGGCGGCGCGTAGGTCACGTCCGAATCAGACACCAGGTCGCCGACGTCGACCGACTGCAGCAGTGGGCTGTTCGCCACGGCCAGTGGATGCGAATCGGCGGTAGTTGGCGCATCGAGACCGAGGGACGGAACAGCCGGTGGCTGGACGAAGACCGCCGAGGCGGAAGGCAGCATCTCGGGCGCAAATCCCTGGAACACGTAAACGTCCGCGGAACTGTTGTCCTGGTCAAACGAATCGACGGCTATGGCCTGCGCCGTCACCGCGGGTACGGCTTGCAACGCTCGCACGATGGGCCACGGGTCGTTGCCGACAACGACGACCGAAAGCCGCGACGGCTCGGCCAGCGAGGCAAATGCCAGGTTGTCGGCTGACAGACCGTCGTCGGCCGCGCGAACTTCGGCCTGATAACCGGCCGCCACCGGCAGGTTGTCGAAAACCAGAATCTGGCGTTCACCTGCCGTCAGACTCATCGCCCGGCTTGTCGGCGAGCCACGGCCCGCCGCAACCAGGACCTCGGCTGCTACGCCCGTCGTGCCGTCGTTTCGGGCTGCGACGACGCCCTGCACCGTGTCAGGGTTATCGAGGCGTCGCCGAACCTGAAATGAAACCAGGGCAACGTTCGGCGACGGCTCCCCGACGACGACCGTGCGGACCCCGGCGAATGCGGGACTCGCAGCTTCGACTGGCGACTGATCCGTAAAGAGCGCCACGATGCCGCCCGCCGCCGGATTGGCCAGCGAGCGCGCCATATCCAGCGCGGCGTCAAGACGGCCGTGCGAGGCTTCGGGCTCAATCGCGCTGAGAATGCGCGTCACTTGGTCACGGTCGTTGGTCTGCGCGACCAGCGTTCGCGGGACGGCGCCCGCGGTTATCAGGGATATGCGCCGGTCGTCGCCGAGCGAATGCACGAACGCGGAGGCCTCGTCGCGGGCGCGCCTGATTCGCGGGGTCCCCTCGCTGTCGGCTATGGCCATCGATGCCGAAACGTCCATCACCACCGCAACTGGCGGGCCGAGTTCGACCGTGGCCAGTCGCTCGGGCCGCGCCAGGGCCAGTGCGAAAACCGCCACGGTCAGCAGCTGAAGCAGCAAGAGGGCATGGCGGCGCAGCCAGGCCAGCCAGGTGTCGTCGGCACGCGCGCGGATCGTGCGCCGCCACACGAGCAACGAAGCCACGACGATGCGCTGCCGACGCGGACGAAGAAGAAAGAACCCCAGGACCGCCAGGGTCAGACCCGCCCACACGAAGGCGAGCGGCGCTGCCCAGCTCACGCCAGCGTTCCGTGCTCGCGCAGGCGCCGCAGCATGATCTCTTCCACTGTCCAGTTCGACCGGATCGGCACATAGCGCACATGCCGACGGTGACAGAACCGTTGTAACTCGCTGGTCCAGTCGCCGATGGCCTGGCGGTAGGCGTGCAGAAGGTCGGCGTCGCCAAGCACTTCCACCGCGTCACCGCCCTCGGCGTCCACCAGCTCGACCTCGTCGGCAAACGCCGGGTTGACGAATTCCTCGTCAAGAACGTGGATCACCGTCACTTCATGCCCACGCTGGGCCAGCGCCCCAATAGCCCGCGGAGCATCAGGGGCAAGCAGGTCGGAAGCGAGGACCGCAACTCCGTGCGGGAGGGCGCGGGCGTTATAGGCGGCAACCGCTCGCGCAAGTGCGGTTTCGCCGGATGGCTGCTGGCGTTCCAGGAACTCGAATAAGCGAGCGACGTAGGCTTCGCCCTGGCGCGGCGCGAATGTCTCGCCAAGGTCCGCCCCCAGCGAGGCTCCGGCAACCACATCGCGGCTGGCGAGTGCCGTCCAGCCGAGCGCGGCCAGCACGGCCCGTGCGGCCTCGAATTTCGTGGGCGCGCCCGATGCCATCGAGCCGCTGACGTCCAACAGCAGATGAACGACCAGCGTCTCTTCCGACTCCCGGACCTTTACGAATAGTTCGTCGGTGCGGGCGTAGATGTTCCAGTCGATCTGCCGGTAGTCGTCGCCCGGGCTATACGACCGGTGGTCGGCGAATTCGATCGATGAGCCGGTCGCCCGACTGCGCCTCCCGCCAGTGTGCAAATGACCGTGTGGTCGCTGCGATACGAGCGAGAGGTTGGCCAGCTTGGCGCGGAGCGCTGCGTCCGGCGCAAACGCCGGCAGAGCCGCACCGTTCGTGCGCTCAGTCACCTGCCTGGCGGGTTGACATGAGGATTGCGTCCAAAATGTGGTCGGCCGGTACCGCGTCGGCTTCAGCCTCAAAGTTCAGCAGCAGCCTATGTCGCATCGCCGGCCGGGCGGCGGCGCGAATGTCGTCAAAGCCGACGTTGTAGCGCCCGTCCAGCATGGCGTAGACCTTGGCGGCAAGCACCATGGCCTGGGCGGCGCGCGGCGAGCAGCCATAGCGCACGTATTGGCGGGTCAACTGGTGGGCGGTCGGATCCTGGGGGTGCGTGGATTTGACCAGATCCACGACGTAGCTCGCGACGTGCGGGGCGATGGCCAGGCGACGGGCAAACGCGCCCATTGCCAACAGATCGTCACCCGTCGCCACCTGGGCAACGCCCGGTTGAGCTGCCCCTGTGGTGCGTTCGAGGATTTCGCTGAGTTCTCCTGCTGTGGGGTAGTCCACGACGAGTTTGAACATGAAACGGTCGACCTGAGCTTCGGGCAGTGGGTAGGTGCCTTCCATCTCGATCGGATTCTGCGTGGCCATCACAAAAAATGGCGGGTCCAGCACGTGCACCTCGCGCGCCACGCTGACTTGCCGTTCCTGCATCGCTTCCAGCAACGCCGCCTGGGTCTTTGGCGTGGCCCGGTTGATTTCGTCGGCCAGCACCAAATTGGCAAATACGGGGCCTGGCTCGAACCGGAATGTCCGCTGCCCGTCGGTCCCGTCGACG
The DNA here is from genome assembly GCA_022820025.1 of Chloroflexota bacterium. Taxonomy (GTDB): domain Bacteria; phylum Chloroflexota; class UBA11872; order UBA11872; family UBA11872; genus UBA11872. The sequence goes on along the minus strand of JAJEGF010000087.1, from coordinate 60,693 downwards.
ACGACGTTGGTACCGGTGATGTCGGCCGGCATGAGGTCGGGCGTGAACTGGATGCGGCTGAAGCGCAGATCGATCGCTCGTCCGAGCGCACGCACGAGTTCGGTCTTGCCGAGGCCCGGTACCCCCTCGATCAACACGTTGCCGCCGGCAATGAGACACACCACGGTGTCTCGCACGATCTCGCGCTGGCCGACGATGAGTTTCCCCACCTCGTCGACAATGGCGGCCGCCTGGTCGCGAAATCCGTGGGCGAGCTGTTCCGTCGCCTCCGACCCGTTTACGGCAGTGCTCATGGCTCGCTGAAGTACCGATCCAACATTGGCAGCATATCGAGCGGGACATTACGCGCGACGTCAGGCCGCCCGACGGCAAACCCTCGGTCGCCCGCCGAGGCCTCGTATCCAGACGGTCCGCCCGGTCCAATTTCCAGAACCGGGCGCTCCACCGTTTCGGCGCCTTCCTCGGTCGGCTTGATCTCCACGATCTCGAGTTGACCGTCAATATTGAGCCGTTGCTCGGGCGCAAGAGTCTCCAGCGTGCCCTCCAGCGCCCGCCCGCTCGCCGCGGAGTCGCCGCCGCCCTGTGAACCGGCTGCGGCCTCGGCTCCGGCCTCGGCCTGGGCGTCGCCTGCGGCAGCACTTGCGGCGTCGCCGAGCGAGGTGCCTTCGTTGCCCGGCGTATTGGCGCCGGCCAAGGTCTCGGCATCGGCGAGCTGTTGCGCAAGCTGGTCGAGTTGGGCCTGGAGCCCGCTGTCCGCCTCGACCGTGGTCCCGACAGCTTCAATCTCCTGCGCCAACTGTGCCAGCGCGCTGCGGGCGTCGGCCAACTGCCCGCGTTCAAGCGCTTCGGCCGCCGCGCGAAACTGGTTGGCCAGTCCCTCATCCTGGCTTTCAACTCGTTCCGACGCTTCGCGCAGACCCTCCGCCAATTCATCCATTCGCGTGCTGTTCATGCCGGAAATCTGCTCACCCAACGCACGCGCCTCGCCGGACGCGGCCTGAAAGTCGCCACTGTCGAGGGCACGGCCAAGGCGGCGCCCCTCGGCCGTCCGCCGCAGGGCCTCACCGGCAGCCTCGGCGGCTAGTGCCGCGGGTGCGGCTTCCGGATCGCGCTGGCGCTCAAGCTCGTCCATGGCGGCGCGGATCTGGTCGATCTGTGCCATAAGTGCGGGATCCGCGAGCGCCGGGGCTTCGCCGTCCGCTGCAGCCTCCAGGCTTTCCGCCAGCGCCGAGACCCGCGCTTGTCCGCCGATGCGCGGCAGCACGTCGGTGGTCGCGGCGAGCGTGCCGATGGCCAGGGCCGCGACGGCAACGGCCACGAGCGCCAGGTCGCCGCGGGGCAGCCGGTAGGGAAATGCAAAAGCCGCATTGACGCCGGCCAGGGCGTGGAGCGCGTCCCGCCGTTGCAGATCGCGCATGTGATCGTCGGCTCGCGAGCCGGCGACGGCCGTGGACAAGCGCTCGAACATCGCAAGCCGGCGGTCGTAGGCCAGGGCCGCTGAGAGCGGTGGCGGCGCTACCAGCGCCCGTGCCATCAGGGCGACGACCGGAATCATCGCCACGCACAGCGACAGTGCGATTACTAGGCGAGGCAAGCCGAACCCAGCAGCGACGAGAACGACGAGAAGCGCCAAGCCAGAGGCGACTGCCAGAACGCGCGGCGCGGACTGGAGCGTACGGTGGCGTTGCCAGCGCCGAGCCAGCGGGATCAGGCGCTGCTCGAATGCATCGGAACCGTACGCCGTCGCGCGAAATGCCGGCCGCGAAACACCGCGGGCTTTCAGGAGCGAAACTTCAACTCGCATGGGATTGTGCGCAGGGCCAAAGGGGTGCCACGAAGCTCCTGAGGGATTCACCGGCCGCTGCCGGGTCTGGTCCGCCGATCATGCATCGCGTTTCCAGGACCGTGCGGCGGACATGAGGTCTCGGGCTACTCGGCGACCGGCGGTCGTCGTTGCTCCACTCATGGCGGCGATTTCCTCCACAACCCTATCCCCGTCCACGCTCAAGACTTCGGTCGTTGTGTCTCCGTCCGCGTCCGACTTGGCCACGACAAAGTGTGAATCGCCGAACGCCGCAACCGGCGCGAGGTGGGTAATGCAAAGCACCTGGCGCCACGCGGCCAGTGCGGAAAGCTTCTGTCCAACGATGTCGCCAGCTCTCGGTCCAACGCCGACGTCGATCTCATCGAATACCAGCGTAGGCGTCTGGTCGACGTTCGCCAGCACCACCTTCAGTCCCAACAGGATCCGCGACCGCTCTCCCTCTGATGCGACCTCGGCCAGCGGCCGCAGCGGTTGGCCCGGATTGACACTGAGCAGAAACGCAGCCTTGTCAATCCCTGATTCACCGAACGCAACCGCTGCTGATCCTTCCTCGACGGTCAGGCCGCGCGGATCGGCCTCTTGCGCCACTCGCACGTCAAACCTGGCCGACGGCATATTCAGATCCGCTAGTTGAACGGCCACGGCGTCCGCGAGCAACGTTGCGGCACGCTGACGTTGGGCGGACAGATCCGCGACCAAGGGGATCAGCCGGCGCCTGAGCCGCTCGGCGTGCTCTCGCAACTCCTCGCTTCGCGTGTCTTCGTAGCCGAGTTCGACGAGCCGAGCGCGCGCCGATTCGCCATAGGCGATCACGTCTTCCGGGGTATCGCCGTACTTGCGGGTCAGCGTGTCAATCTGGTCGAGGCGCTCGTCAATCTGCTGGAGGCGTGCCGGATCGGCCTCCGCAGTCTCCGCGTAGGACTGCAGTGCAAGCGCCAGGTCGTCGGCCAGTTCCTGCAATTGCGCGGCCTGCTGAGCCAGCGGCGCGACCGCCGGATCGAGCGACGCCATCTCGTCGGCTGCTTCGCGCGTTGAGCCAAAGACGTCGGGCACTGGGTCCAGCGTTTCTCCCTGCAGCCGGGCCGCCGCCTTCCCGGCCAGGTCTCGTAGCCGCTCGGCATTGGCCAGAACCTGGCGATCCGCCCGCAGCCGTACGTCTTCCCCGGCCGTCAATCCGGCCGTGGAAATCTCATCAACCTGAAAGGTCAACAAGTCGAGCTCGCGGGCGGCTTCCCTGGCGCCGCGCTGAAGATCTTCGGCGTCCCGGCACGTGGACTGCAATTCGCGCGTGAGCGTGGCCACGGCCTGACGCCGCGGCATCAGCCCGGCAAATCGATCGAGATATTCAAGCTGCTGCGAGCTCCGAAATAGCGACTGGTGCTCACCTGGCCCATGCACGTCAACCAGCGTCGGTCCCAACTCCGCCAGGGCACGTACCGGGACGGCCCGCCCGTTGATTCGCGCGGTCGATCGGCCAGCGCCTCGAACTTCACGCGACAGGATCAGGGATTCGTCAGCCTCGACACCGTAGGCGTCAAGCACCGATTCAGACCGGGACGGGGTCGTGTCGAACACGGCTTCCACGTAGGCGCTTGGTGAACCCGATCGGACGTCAGTTGGATCGGCGCGACGTCCCAAGACCAGAGCCAGCGCATCGATCAGGATTGACTTACCGGCGCCGGTCTCACCGGTGAGGACGTTCAGCCCCGGTTCCAACGCGAGATCGACCGCGTCGATCAGCGCGAAGTTGCGCACGCTGACGTGCCTGAGCACGCGCGCCTAGCCGGACCCGTGGACCGGGCGCGGCATCTCCCGCGGAACGCGCCAGCGCATCTTCTCGGCCAGCGTGGCGTAGAAGTAGTCGCTCTCGCGAAACCGCGCGAATCGGGCCAGGTGTTCGGACGCTCGGCACACCACTCGGTCACCTGAGGTCAGCAGTTGATCGGTCTGGCCATCGACGGAAAGCGTCGCCTCGTGCGTGGTGTGCGTCGTCAGTTCGACTCGCTCGTCGTGCCCCACCACGATCGAATTGGCCGGCGTCAGGAATGGGACCAGCGGCGTCATCACCAGGTCGCGCACCTCCGGATGCAGCACTGGTCCCCCGGCTGCCTGGACGTAACCGGTCGTGCCCGTGGGAGTGGCCACGATCACACCGTCTGACGTATAGGTCGTGAGCACCACGCCGTTGATGCGGACCTCGACCTCGACGACCCGCGCCATCCGCCCTCGACCAACCACCACATCGCCTGCGGCCAGACCAGATGAGACGACGTCGTTTGCGCTGTGGTGCGTCCAGTCGATCAGGACCCGTTCCTCGATCCAATAGCCGCCGTCCAATACGTCGTCCAGGCGCGAGTCGAACTCATCCGGCGTGAATTCTGTCAGGAACCCGAGGCGTCCATAGTTGACGCCCACGCAGACAGCCGCGAACGGGGCGGCAGCGCGAGCCGCGCGCAGCAGCGTCCCGTCGCCCCCAAAGGTGACCACTAGATTCGCCCCCGCCAAGTCATCCGGGCGATCGGTGATCTCCCACGACGATACGCACCACGCGTCGATACCTCGGGACTCAAGATGCTGCTGGGTGCGCTGCGCGTGGGATACGGATGCGGCAATGCGCGGCTGAAACAGCAGGGCAACCCGCATCAGCCACTCGCTACATCGCCGTCGCCTTCATCATAGTCGCTATGCGGAGCCGGCCACGGCGGCCGCAGCAACATAAAGATCTCTTGGTTGCCATCACCTCCTGTCAGCGCGCTGGCCATGGACCCGGCCACACAGATGCCGTGTCGGGCAGCCCAGGCCAGGAAGTCGAGCAGCACTGCATTCCGCACCCGCGCGTCCTCAATTACGCCGTCACGCGGAACCTGCATTCTTCGTAGCTCGAACTGCGGCTTGAGCAGCACCAGGGCCCACCGCGCGTGCGGCGCCGCGGCCACCACGGCCGGCAAAACGTCGCGCAGTCGAACGAAGGAGACGTCGACCACCACGATGTCGGGCGACGGGTCAAGCGGTGGTAGGTCGCGAGCGTCGGTGCGCTCGAGCGCACGCACTCTCGAGTCGGCGCTCAGACTCGCAGCGAGTTGATCGCGCCCTACGTCCACCGCCGTGACGTGCCGCGCGCCTGCTCGCAGAAGGCAGTCCGTAAACCCGCCGGTCGACGCCCCAATGTCCAGGGCAACGGCTCCGTCCGCCACAAGCCCAAAGTGTTCAAGGGCCGCCGCCAGCTTTCGTCCGCCGCGGCTTACGTAATCGGTGGCGCGACCGCGCAACTCGATCTCTGCGTCACCTTCAGCGCGCCGTCCCGGACGCGTCTCAACCCGTCCGGCAACGACCACCAGGCCGTCCTTGACCATTTGGCGGGCTGCACTGCGGCTGCGCGCCAAGCCGCGGCGCAATAGCAGGTGGTCGAGACGAGCGCGGCGAACAGCGGACTGATCGCCCACGTCAGTCGGTCAGCGTGCCCTTTGTGCTGGGCACGGCGCCGGCCCGGCGCGGATCCAGCGACGTCGCCTGGTCCAGGGCCCGAGCCAGAGCCTTGAAGATGGCCTCCGCCTTGTGGTGATCGTCGTCACCTGCCAGTACGCGGACGTGAATCGCCGCTCCCATGTGCCGGGCCAGCGACCCGATGATGTGCGGCAGCAGGCTGGTCTCCAGGCCGCCAATCCTGTCCTGCTTGAAGTCGCCGTTGAAGGCCGAAAAGTCGCGCCCGGCCAGGTCCACCGCCACGTGCGCCAGCGCCTCGTCCATTGGCACGGTGGCGTCGCCCATGCGTTGAATCCCTTGCCGGTCGCCCAGGGCGTCGTTAAACGCTCGGCCCAGCACGATCGCGACATCTTCGGCGGTGTGGTGCGCGTCAATGTGGAGGTCGCCTGTGGCATTGACCTCAATGTTGAAGAGGCCGTGCCGTGCGAGCTGGGCCAGCATGTGATCCAGGAACCCAATGCCCGTGGCGCCGCGAAAGCCGCCGTCGCCGTCAATCGCGACCGTGGCGTCAACTTCGGTCTCGGACGTGGTACGCGTGACGCTGGCGCGCCGATCAGCCATGGGATTCTCGCCTCGACAGGGATCGCGGCATTGTAGTCACGAGGACGCCCGGCGTTCGGCGGCACGTGCGTGGCCTTCCAAGCCCTCGGCCCGGGCAAGGCGCGCCGCCACGGGCGCCAGCGCCGACGCTCGGTCTGCCGACAGGCGCACGACGGAGACCGCCTTGAGGAACGAGCGCACACCCACCGGCGAAGCGAAGCGTGCCGTCCCGCCCGTCGGCATGATGTGGCTCGGCCCCGCCACGTAGTCACCCAGCACTTCCGGCGACGCGCTGCCCAGGAACACACCACCTGCATGTCGTACAAGCGGCAATAGCGCTTCGGGATCGTCTACCAGCAGGCACAGGTGCTCCGGCGCGTATGCGTTGGAAAGCTCGACGGCCGCTGCCAGGTCGTCCACTACACCCACGCCGCCCCGTTGCTCAAAGCTGTCCCACGCCACTTCCGCGCGCGGCAGGGTTTCCAACTGCGCCGCAACCTGGCCTGCCACCTCGGCGGCGAGCGCCGAGTCGGTCGTCAGAGCAATGGGGCTTGCCGGTCCCCCGTGCTCGGCCTGGGCGATCAAATCGGCGGCCACCTCCGCGGCGTCCGCCGTGGCGTCGGCAATGACGAGCGTCTCGGTCGGTCCGGGCAACAGGTCGACGCCAATATCTCCGTACAGCGCACGAGTTGCCAGCATGACCCACGCATTTCCGGGAGCCACGATTACATCGCAGCGGGGCACGGTTTGCGTTCCCAGTGCCAGGGCGGCGATGGCCTGCGCGCCACCCAAGCCAAACACACGATCAACGCTGGCCGCGTTGGCCGCGGCCGCCAACGCCGGTGCAATGCCCTCCGACCGAACCGGCGTGGTGACCACAACCTCGCCTACTCCAGCCACCCGCGCCGGAACCGCCGCCATGAGCAGGCTGGAAATCAGCGGCGCCGCTTGTCCCGGCACATGCAATCCCGCCCGGTCCACCGGCACCCACTGCTGACCGACGCCCAAAGCGGGCAGGTCGAATCCGACGGGCATCTCACGCTCGTGATAGGCGCGAATCCGCTCGGCCGCGAGCTCGATGTCGGTTCGCAATGCGGGATTGACCTGTCGACCGGCTTCGGCCAGATCTGAAGGCGTAATTTCGAACGACGGGCCCACGTAGTCGCCCAGTGATTCGGCGATGCGGCGTATGGCCTCGTCACCCTCGTCCCGAACCTCTCGGATGACTCGCTCGACAAACTCAGTCGGCGTCAACGTCTCGCCGAAGACGTTCGAGGCCGCCCGTACCGCCGACTGGTCGATGGTGACGAGGTCCGGCGAGCGCGCCAGCAGCGTGCGCCGCACGGCATCGGCCCCGTGCACGATTCGCACGGCGCGTCTTGTGGACTGGTGTGACAGACCGTTCATATCAAAGTCCTAGGCCTGCCGCCGCGGCGTGCGGCGATCGTGGCTGTCGATGATGATGGTGACCGGCCCGCTGTTTGCCAGCGCCACGTCCATATCAGCTTGGAAGCGACCGGTACGCACCGACACGCCTCGAGCAGTCAGCGCCGTTGCCAGATCATCAATCAAATTGGCGGCGCGATCAGGCGCTTCCGCACCGGTAAAGCTCGGTCGCCGGCCCTTGCGCGTATCGGCAATCAATGTGAATTGCGAGATCAGCAACACCTCGCCGTTAGTGTCAAGCACTGAGCGGTTCATGCGGCCAGCCTCGTCCGGCAGTACTCGTAGATTCGCCACCTTGTCGGCCAGGTAAGCCACGTCGGCGTCTTCATCGCCCCTGGCGACACCGGCCAGAACCACAAGGCCGTGACCGATTGAGGCGTACTCGTGACCGCCGATGTGCACCGTGGCCTTTGCCACACGCTGAACGACAGCACGCATCTACGGAGCTAGGGTCAGCGAAAGCCGAACGGCTAGCTGGAGCTGTCTCCAGAACCTGTGGGCTTGTCGGATCCCGAGGCGGAAGCGCCGGCCTTGGCGGCGCCGTCAGACGTGCTCCCGTTGCTCTTGGCTCCGTCCGACTTCACAGGTTTGGCATCGGAGGTTTCCGGAGGCTTGCCGTCGGCCTTGAACTTCTTCCTCTCGGACGCGGATCGGCTGTCGGTTGCGTACCAGCCGCTGCCCTTGAAGATGATGCCGGCGGGATGAAACACCTTTTTCAGCTTTCCACCACATGCCTCGCAGATGGTCAGCGGATCGTCGCTAAAGCTCTGAAATACTTCAAGACGATTGCCGCAGTCCGAACATTCGTATTCGTAGGTCGGCACGACTCGACTTCTCCCGACAGTTGGGGATTGGCGCAAACTGAATCAAGGGACGCCAGATTTGAGTATACGGAGACGGACGGCGCGTACGAGACTCCGCCAGGGGGCAGCGCTTCCGAGACTCGGCCCTCTGGCCGACGGCATGGGTGCGGCCTGGTGCTAGCATGAGTCACGACCTGCACCTCACGGCCAGACCGGAGTGCCATGCGCTGCCAAGAGTGCGATCACCAGAACACCGAGGGCGCTTGGCTCTGCATCAATTGCGGGGCCAAATTGCCCCGACCGGAAGACCAGGAAAGTGCGGCCGAATCTTCAAGCAGGGCGGCCGAACCCGCGGCCGAGAGTGATGAACCGAGCCGCTTCGCACCGCAGATCAGCGAGAACCTGCGCCGCCTGCGCGACCGAACCGAACGCGAGCGCGCGCGTCAGCGACCGGCCCGGCAGAGTTCGCCTGGCTCCGGCGGGAGCTTCCTTGGCATTCCAATCATGGTCTGGGGTCTGGTCGCCTTTGTCTTTGTCGCGTTCGTTTACGCGATGTCAGCGCTGCAATAGTCGCGCGGCCAGCCGGGCCGTTCCGTCCGGATTCCACGTAGGTTCGCGCACAGTTGGCTGGCTCTAACGACGCGCTGTCTAGCGCCAGAAGGTGATTGCCAACGACCTGCCCTTGCCGCCGGCCGGACTCTCAAGATCCCAAGCTCCCGGCTAGCATCTCGTGACGTCCGCGAACACCGTGTCCCAACGGCTTCAGGAGCAAGCCAACCGCCAGGGCCCTCTGCCATTCAGTGTGTTCATGGAACATGCGCTCTACGACCCGACCTGTGGCTTCTACACACGGGCCGACGCGCCCTACGCGGACTACTTCACCAGCATCAGCGTCCATCCCTCTCTGTTCGGACAGTTACTCGCCGCTCATCTGGACGATGTCTGGCAAAGCCTCGGACGACCCGATCCGTTTCGCATCGTCGAACTCGGCGCGGCCGACGGTCGTCTTGCCCGCCAGATTCGTAGTGCGGCTTGCAGTTTTTCTTGGGGTGGATCGCTCAGATACGTAGGCGTCGAACGAGCCCCTGCCTCTAACACGGCGGATGCGTTCGACGCCTACTTTGCCTCGATCGTGGAAGTTCCGGTCGGCAACGCCACCGCCGTCATTTCGAACGAATTCTTCGACGCCCTGCCCGTACGTCTGGCCCGTCGAACGCCCGAGGGTTGGGTCGAGGAGCGCGTGGCTCACGAAGGCGAAGAATGGGCGTTTGTGGACCGGCCCGCGCCCGACGAGATCAAGTCCTATGCCATGCAATACGCGTCGGCCACGCCCATCGGTGGCCGCATCGAGGTCCGGCAGAGTGTCGAGTCGATCTACCGGCACGCCGCCGGCCTTGCACCAGGCGTCGTGATGACCAGCATCGACTACGGCGGTATCAGCGCCGCGGTGCATTCGAAGCGCCTGGCCTCAGGCACCCTGCTGGCCTACCGTCGACACCGAGCCTCGGACGACGTCCTGGCTCATCCCGGACAGGCCGACCTGACCGCCCACGTAAACTTCACGCAATTGATTGACGCGGGACGGTCCCAGGGATTCGGCTGCTACCGAATGGGCCAACAGGCAGACTTCCTGGCCGCGCTGGGCGCTGGCGATCACCTCGTACGATTCCAGGAGCGACCGGACGCCACCCTGGCAACCTATCGAGCCGAGCGCGAAGCTGTATTTCAACTCGTTTCACCGACCGACCTCGGTCGCTTCCAGGTACTGACCCAGGGCAAGGGAGTTGACCTGAGCCCAGTCCGCGGCCTGGACGCGCTCACTGACTGATCCCTTCACACGGACGCAAAGGAGCAGAAATCAATGCAAACGCGAACCGAGAATGACCCACTGGGCGAACTGCAAGTCCCGGAAGCGGCACTCTACGGCGTGCAGACGCAGCGCGCGGTCGAGAACTTTCCGATCAGCGGACTTCCGCCGCACCACGCGTTCGTCTGGGCCACCGTCCTCATCAAGAAGGCCGCCGCCGTGGCGCACAAGCAGACGGGCCGCCTGGACGGCGACCTGGCCGATGCCATCGTGCGCGCCGCCGACGAGGCGCTGGAAGGGCAGCACGTAGACCAGTTCGTGGTGGACGTCTTTCAGGCCGGCGCCGGCACATCGCACAACATGAATGCCAACGAGCTACTGGCTAATCGCGCCAATGAGCTGCTTGGTCGGCCGCGCGGCAGCTACGACCCCATTCACCCCAACGACCACGTCAACATGGCGCAATCCACCAACGACGTGATCCCCACCGCCATCGCCCTGGCCGCGCTGAAGCTGCTGCCGGACCTCCACGACTCCCTCGACGTCCTGGCCGAGAGCCTGCAGGCCAAGGCCACGGCATGGGACGGCATCGTCAAGTCCGGCCGTACCCACCTGCAGGACGCCACGCCCGTTCGCCTGGGCCAGGAGTTCGGCGCCTACGCCGAAGCCATCCGGCGAAACTCCGCCGCCATCCGCGAAGCCGCCGACCCCAGCTTGGAATTGAGCCTCGGCGGCACCGCCGTCGGTAGCGGGCTGAATGCCGAGCCTGCCTATCAATCGCAGGTAGTAGAGGTCATCGCCGACCTGACCGGCTTTAAGGTTCGGCAGTCGACCGATTACTTCTACGCCATGCAGAGCATGGGCCGCTTCGCCCAGCTTTCCGGCGCCCTGCGCACACTGGCACTGGACTTGAACCGCATCGCCAACGACTTCCGCCTGCTGGGATCGGGTCCTCGCACCGGCATTTCCGAATTGCGGATGCCGCCCGTGCAGCCCGGATCCTCGATCATGCCCGGCAAGATCAACCCGGTCATGGCCGAGTGCCTCAACATGATCTGCTTCCAGGTCCAGGGCAACGACCTGGCCATTGCTTCCGCAGTCACCGCCGGACAGCTGGAACTCAACGTGATGATGCCCCTGATCGCGCACAACCTGTGCCAGTCAATCGAGATCCTGGCCACGGGATCGCTGGCCTTCGCTCGCAAAGGCGTGGACGGCTTGGAAACCGACGACGAGATGCTGCGCTACTGGCTGGAGCGAAACACTATGCTGGCCACGGCCTTGGCCCCTAAGATCGGCTACGCCGCTGCCGCAGAAATCGCCAAGCAGGCAGTAGCTACCGGAGAGACCATTCCGGTCGTGGCGGCCCGCTTGACCGACCTGTCCGCACAAGAACTCGCCGACGCTCTGGACCCGGCTCCCATGACCGAGCCTGGCGTGCGCGCCGGCGGCGGCGGAGGCGGCTAACCGACCGCGCAACGAAGCGCGGACGGAGAGCGACCTACCGCACATGAGTTCACAGTTGCCGGCCGTGTCGGTACGGTCGCTGACCCGAGTCTTCGAACCTCGGGTGCGTCGGGGCTTTCGCGGGCTCCTCCCGCGATTCCGGGCTGAGCCCGCGCAGCCTACGCGCATCGTCGCCGTCAACGACCTGAACCTGGACATTGCCGCCGGCCATTGCTTCGGCCTGCTGGGCCCAAACGGCGCGGGCAAGACCACTACCGTCAAGATGCTCGCCACGTTGCTGGAACCAACCTCCGGGAACGCATACGTGGCCGGCTTCGACGTGACCCGCTCGCCCCGCCAGGTCCGCCGCAACATTGGCGTCCTCTTCGCTGGCGAACGCGGTATGTACTGGCGGCTGTCCGGCCGCGAAAACCTTGAGCTCTTCGGCACGTTGTCATTCATGCCCAGGGAGCAACTCGCCGACCGAATCACGGCAGCCGCCCAGCAATTCGAGCTGCAGGATCGAATGGATGACCTCGTCGAGACCTATAGCACTGGCATGAAACAGCGCCTCAACCTCGCCCGCGCCACCTTGCACAACCCGCCCGTGCTTCTGCTCGATGAGCCGACGGCTGCATTGGACCCGGTCGCCGCCCGCGAAGCGCGCCATCTCATCCGCCAGATTGCCGAATCGGGCACGGCCATCCTGCTTACCACCCACAACCTCTACGAAGCCGAACAGATCTGCGACCGTGTCGGGATCATCCAAAGCGGCTCGCTGGTTGCCGAGGGTCGGCCGGCGGACCTTATCCGCCAGGCTGGCGAAGTGCCGCGCCTCGACCTGCTCCTGCGCGGTGACCTGTCAACAGCAAAGGCCACGATTGGATCCGACGGCCTCTGGTGGGGCGAGGTGAACCGAGACGGTGAGTTCGCCGTCGCCGTGCGCGCGCCGGATGGCTGGCGCAGCAGCGAAGCCCTCACCACCACGCTTGCCAGCCAGGGCATCGTGGTTGAGCAAGCCCGCCTCCGCGAGCCCGACCTCGAAGACGCCTACATAGCCATCACCGGCTCTCGCATCGAGCGGCCCTTTATTGAACGCTAGCGTCGTGCAGGTACGCGGCGAGTTCCGGGCCTTTCTCGCGCTCGCTCGAAAGGGCTGGAAAGTTGACCGGCGTCAACCCTTGTTCATGACGTCGGGCCTGATCGGAACGTTTCAATGGGTGCTGCCAATTGTGCTTGCCACGATCGCCCTGGCGGGACCGGACGATGCGGGCCTTCGGCAGTTTGTGGACGCCACCGGCACCGATGCCTACCTCGCCTACTCGGTCATCGGCGCCATCGCCTTTCTTTGGGCCGGTTGGATGCTATCGGCGCTTTCCTTCAATCTGCGTCTCGACAGAACCCTGGGCACGCTGCCGACCCTCTGGACATCGGCTGCGACACGTGCGGTCCTGACGTGCGGTGGAGCGCTGGGACGCACCGTGGCGCCGGCTGCCATGGCCGCAGCGGCGTTCGGCATTGCCTGGGCGCTCTTCAGGTTCCCGCTGGCGCCCAACGTCGGCCCAGCACTGGGCGTGCTGCTGTGCGGCGGACTGGCGATGATTGGGCTTGCGCTTCCATTGGCGGCCGTCACCCTCAGATACCGCGAGGCGCACTACCTCGTGTCCTTGTTCGTGGTGGGAACCGGAATCCTTGCCGGCATTGCCTATCCGGTTGACCTGCTTCCGGATTGGGCACAATGGCTGTCCACGCTCCTGGCGCCCACCTGGCTGATCCAAGGGCTGCGCGCGGCGCTGATCTTCAGCGACATCCCGGACGCCATGCGCTCGTGTGGCGTGCTGCTGGCATTGGCCCTGGTGTACGGGGCTGCCGGACTCGTCCTGCTGCGAGTCATGGATTCGGCGGCTCGCGCCAAAGGCGAACTGGAGTGGATGTAAGTGACACGCGTGGGCGTTGAGGCGATGTGGGCCGCAAAGGCCATCCTCGCCCATGCGCGTGCCCAGTGGCTGGAGATCTCGCGCTTCAAGGCGCTGTGGGTGTACGAGGCTGGCTGGGCGTTTCTCTTCTTCGTGCCTCTGGCGCTAACCGGCATGGCCTTCGGCGATGCCGGTTTCGAAGCCAGTGGAGGCGGTCAGAGTTTCCTGGCCTTTGCAGTCACGGGCTTTGTCGCACTCAACGTCGCGACGGCCGCCTTGTGGCGCGGCGTTGTTTTCCTGGAGAAGTCCAACCAGACCGGAACGCTCGCGCATCTTTGGGCGGCCGAGGCTCCCCGCTGGACAGCACTGACTGGCGCCACCGTCGTCGACGTTGGTATTGCAGCGCTCCGGGGGCTACTGATCCTGGTGATTGCCAGCGCGCTCTTTGAGGGCGCGGCGTTTTCGATCACCCTACCGACGGTCCTGGCCCTACTAATCGCCTTGGTTGCCTTCTGGGGCCTTGGCCTCGCACTGGCGGGTGTCGGCCTGGTGGCCCGCCAGGCACGCTTTCCCGAGATGCTCGGCGCACTCGCCATGGTCATGGCGGGCGGCACCTACCCGATCGCCATCCTCCCCTGGAGCGTGCGCTGGATCAGCTACGTCAATCCCTACACCTATGTCGTTGACCTCGTGCGCTCAACGACCATTGGCACCCCTCCCCTGCTCGCGATCGAGCTCGAGTTCCTGATCGTGAGCGCCATCGCAATTGCCTGCGTGCTCGGTGGAAGCCGGATCCTTTCCGTCTGTGAGCGGATAGCAGTTCAGCGGGGCCTTGTTGGCCTGCATGCTTAGACCTCAGGAAACCTGCTGACCAGCGCCCTAGCGGCCGCCTCGAATCGCACCGACGAACGAAACCGGCGCCTCGCCTTGAGGCACGATGGAACCTGGAGTTCGAACCGACCCGGGCTGAGGCCGCTAACCTACGTAGTCAACAGGTTTTGGTTTAGCGCGCAGCACCGTACGTGACCGCACATCCACTCGCCGTGTCGCACTTCGCGCTCGCACGCGTCCTCCTGCGCTCGGCCAGCGGAGGTCTGCGCGCACCGCCGCCAAATCGGCGACTACGGCATCGTCGTTTCAGGAATCTGGTTCCGCGGAACCACACTCAGGGGCGCCCACTCAGCCATCACGGATTCGCGGATTGATCGGCTCTCCGGCGAACGCTCGCGCCGAGCAGATTCGTAGCGAGTTCCGGGCCTTTCTCGCGCTCGCGCGCAAGGGCTGGCGGATTGACCGACGCCACCCCTTCTTCGTGACGGCAAGCCTGATTGGAATGTTGCAGTGGGTCTTGCCAATTGTGCTCGCAACCATCGCCCTTGCCGGACCAGACGACTCAGGCCTCGAGAACTTTGCGCGCTTGGCCGGGACGGACGCATACCTCGCCTATTCGGTGATCGGCGCTACGACCTTTCTATGGACCGGCTGGGTCACGGCGGAACTCGCCAACAACCTCCGTTTCGACAGGAGCCTGGGAACCCTGCCCACCATTTGGGCAACGACGACGACGCGCTTCGTTCTGATCGCTGGCGGAGCGATCGGGCGTACGTTGACACCGTCCGTCATGGCGGTCGGGGCGTTCAGTCTTGCCTGGGCGCTGTTTCGCTTCCCACTCGAACCCAACGTCGGACCCGCGCTGGCCGTGCTTGCCTGTAGCGGGCTGGCGTCCGTGGCAATTGCCCTGCCGTGGGCGGCCGTTCTGCTCAGATACCGCGAGGGGTATCTATTCGTGGGGCTGTTCGTTATGGGGGCCGGCATTCTGGCCGGCATTGCCTATCCGGTCGCCGTGCTTCCGGGTTGGGCCCAGTGGCTCTCAGCACTCCTGCCTCCCAACTGGATGATCCGCGGTCTTCGAAGCGCGCTCGTATTCAGCGACCTGCCGGACGTCACGCTCTCGTGCGCCGTGCTTCTCGCGATGGCACTGACTTATAGCGTCGTCGGGTTAGTGATGCTGCACTTCATGGATAGGGCCGCGCGTGCCAGGGGCGAACTGGAATGGATGTAGATGGCTGGACTCCGTTCTGAAGCTGCCAAAACTTTGAGAGCCAGCCTCACCCATGCGCGCGCCGAGTGGTTGGTGACCGCCCGATTCAAGGCCATGTGGCTCTATCAGATCGGGTGGGCGTTTCTGTTCTTCGTGCCCCTCGCGCTCGCTGGCGCGGCCTTCGGCGACGCCGGTTTCGAGGCCAGCGGCGGTGGCCAGAGTTTTCTGGCCTATGCCGTCACTGGCTACGTCGCGCTCAACGTTGCTATGGGCGCCCTGTGGCGCGGCGTCGAGTTCCTCCGACGATCCAACGTGACCGGCACGCTTGCGCACGTCTGGGTGGCCGAAGCGCCTCGCTGGACTGCGCTCGTCGGCGCCACAATTGTCAACGTTGGCTTCGCACTGTTCCAGAGCCTGCTGGTACTCCTGTTCGCCAGCACGTTGTTTCGGGCCCACGGCTTCGCCATCTCCGTCTCGGCAATCGCCGCAGTGCTCATTACGTTGGTCGCGTTCTTCGGCATGGGTCTTGGATTCGCCGGTCTTGGGCTTGTCGCAAGGGGTGCGCAGTTGCCCAGTGCGCTCAGTGCGCTGGCCATGGTCATGGCCGGCAGCAGCTATCCGATCGCCATCCTTCCCTGGAGCGTGCGCTGGATCACCTACGTCAATCCGTACACCTACGTCATCGATCTCCTTCGCGCGACGACCATCGGAACTCAGCCGCTGTTCGCAATTGAAATCGAGTTCCTGCTCGTCGGCGCCATCGCCCTCGCCAGCGTGGCAGGCGGAGGCTGGGCCTATGCCAGGTGTGAACGCATCGCCATCCGACGCGGTCTGGTCGGCCTCCACGCATAGATCACCGACTGCGCGGGTGATTGCCCTGGCTCGACTCCACACAAGCGGTCTGACTTCGTAGGATGTGTGCCTGACAGTCGCGCGCGGCTGCCAGGGCGGGGCACCAGGAAACGCTGCGGCCAATTGACGCCCTGGAGGCCGTATTGACATCGCGCGCACGGCAAGTCGAGTTCTTTGCGTCCCTGGACGCCGAGGAAGAGATTGAGCGGCCCCGCCACTATCCGCGACCCGTGCGGTTTCTCCTTGAAGAAAAACTGCGTCGCGCGCTGGATCTACTTGGGCGGGTCACGTCAGCCGACGCTCTCTGCGTCTGCGGCGGGTCGGGCATGGACGCCGAGTGGCTTGCCCACCGTGGAATCCGCCCGACGATCCTCGACCTATCGCCTGAAGCGCTGACAAGAGCGCGTTCTCGTGCCCGGCGGCACGGCTTCGAGGTAACGCTCGTCCGAGGCGACGCTGCCCGACTTCCATTCAGCGACCGGTGTTTCGGCATGGCGCTCGTTCATGACGGGCTGCATCACCTTGACGAACCACTTTGCGCGATAGACGAAATGGCGCGCGTGGCCCGCCGTGAACTGATTGTGATGGAACCGGCGCGCGCGGCCCTGACCCGGCTGGCCGTGGCTCTTGGCTTTGCTGTTGAAATCGAGCCAGCCGGCAACGTGGTCCGGCGACTCGACGCCGCCGAGGCTCGCGCGCGTATCCAGTCACGGGGCTGGCGCCATGTTCGATCGGCTCGCGATCTCGTCTACTACCAGCGTTGGACGTTCCCCTATTACCAACGCTTCGAATCCGGTCCAGCCTTCTCCGTCTTCGTCCTCGCGTACCGCCTCGTCAATGTCGCAATTGGCCGCTGGGGTAACTCGGTGAAGGTCCTGGCGCGGCGCTAGGCCGGACAGCTATGCGCGTTGTCGTCATCGGCATCAACTACCCGCCCGAGGTTGCCGGCATCGCGCCCCAAACCGCCGCGCTCTGCAGTCACCTGGCCGCCCGCGGGGACGACGTGTACATGCTGACCGCCAAGCCCCACTACCCGACCTGGCGCGTCTTTCCCGACCGCCGCCAATCCGGCTTCAATCTCGAGGCGCTTGACGGTGTGCGTGTCGTCCGCGTGCCTTCGTGCATACCGGCGAAACCCGGCTCTCTGATCCGTCGCCTGATCTACGACGGGTCGTTTGCCCTGATCGCTGGCCTCACGGCCCTGCTGCTACCGCGCGCGGACGCCTATCTCTACGTCGGAGCACAGCCCGCTGTCGCCGCGTCCACGGCACTCGTTGCCCGGATTCGACGGCGCCCCTGGGTCGCCAAAGTCGCGGACCTTGCGGTCAACGCCGGTGCCGCCGTGGGCGTCATCCGTCACCCTGTCCTTGTCCGCTGCCTGCGAACCATCGAGTACGCGATCTACCGGCGCGCCAGCGCTGTTCTCGTCCTCACTGAGAGTTTCGCGGAAGAACTGCTCCGGCATGGCATGGACGGTCGCACACTCCAAGTCGTGCGCGACTCCGAGGATCTGGACAGCTTCCGGCCCACTACGACACGCGCCGAAACCCGCCGGCGGCACGGTCTGGATCCGGATCGGCCACTCATCACCCACATCGGCAGCATTGGCCGTAAGCAGGGTTTGCAAGTCGCAACTCAAGCGGCCAATGAAGATCTGACGGGCTCCTGCTGGCTTCTCGTGGGCGATGGACCCGAGCGACCAGCCATCGAGCGCTCGGCGCCAGCAGGTCGCATGCGCTTTCTGCCCTTCCTCTCGCGACCGGACCTTGCCGACATTCTGGCCACATCGGACGTGGCGCTGCTGACCCAGCGCCGACGCGTGATTGAGTCAGTCATCCCTTCCAAGCTGATGACGTACATGGCCGCAGGCCTTCCGATCGTCGCGTCGGTACATGTGCACAGCGAGGCCGCACGATTGATTCGCAGAGCCGAGTGCGGTCTCGTCGTCGAACCCGAAGCACCCGCTCTGCTTCGAGTCGCACTAGCCGAATTGCTGGCCGATCCGGATCGTCGTCGTCAGCTTGGCGCCTCCGGGCGCGCGTTCGCCGAAAGCGAATTCGACCGTGCCCGAGTCGTAGCCACGCAAGCGTCGATCCTCGAGTCAGTTGGCAGAGTGCCTGGACGACAGGCGTGTGGTCCGTGAAGGACGGACCCTGCCATTCTGAGGACATCGTGGAGGCTCTCGCTCGCCGTCCCGTGCTGGTCACCGGCGGCGCCTCCTTCATTGGCTCGCATCTGGTTGACGCCCTTGTCTCGGTCGGTGCCCGGATTCGAGTGGTTGATGACCTCAGCAGCGGCAAGCTCGCGAACATCCGCCGCCATATCGCTTCGGGCGCCATTGAGTTCACGCGGGCCGATCTCCTGGACCCCACGGTCGCCGCGGAGTCCGTTGCCGGCATCCACACCGTCTTCCACCTGGCCGCCAACCATGGAGGACGGGGCTACGTCGACCTGCACCAGGCTGACTGTGCAACGAATCTCCTGCTGGATGGCGCGGTGTTTAGGGCCTGCCGCCTCGCCGGCGTCAAAAAGGTCGTCTATGCCTCGTCCGGCTGCGTCTACCCGAACCATCGGCAGACCGACCCAACGGAGTGGCTGTTTCTCACCGAGGACCAGGTCGGCCCACCCTACGACGCTGACAACATGTATGGCTGGGCCAAACTCATGGGTGAGCTAAGTCTCCGCGCTTACCATCGCGACTACGGTCTCAAGTCGGTGAGTTGCCGCTTCTTCACCGTCTACGGGCCACGCGGCCACGAGAACCACGCGGTCATGGCCATGATCGCGCGGGCCTTCATCCGGCAAGACCCGTTCGAGGTCTGGGGCTCGGGTCGCCAGGTACGTAACTGGACCTTCGTCACCGACATCGTCGACGGAACGCTGCGAGCCGCCGCCCGCATCGACGATGCACGGGCCGTCAACCTCGGCACCCGCGAGCGCATCAGCGTCATCGACGCCGTACGGCGGGTGTTGCACATGACGGGACATCGGCCTGAGATCCGCCTGCGCAGCGACATGCCCATCGGGCCTATGAATCGAGTCGCGGACTCCTCGCTGGCCGAACGCCTGCTTAACTGGATGCCTCGCGTCCGATTTGACGACGGGCTGCGCACAACCATCGATTGGTACGTCACCACCCACGGTCGGAACGACGTGGCTGCCCGCCTGGCGCACCGTCTCACGGAGCGCTAACGACGACTGGGCTGGAGAGACGTGTGAGCCTTGGACCGTCTCAAAGTGCTCGGCTGGCGGCGTACGTTGACACGGCGGGACCGCTGATTCTGCTTGGGGCTGCGCCGGCGATCTGGTTCGCCGGACTTCCGGGAGGCTTCGCCCTTCTGGTTCTGCCGATGACTCTGGTTGTACGACGCCTGCTTCAACTGCCCATTGGGCTGCGGGGTTCCGACGGACTGGTCGTCGCCTGCGCGCTTTGGATTTGGGTCTCGGCTCTAGCTGTCAGGGACTGGCACACCGCGGCCCCCAAGCTCTTTGGAGCGCTTCTGGGGCTGTCCCTGGTATACGTCGTTGCTTCGGATCCCATCTCGGCAACCAGGCTTCGTCTCCAATGGTTCGGCCTCGCCGTTGGTATGACGGCGCTAGTCGTACTCGCCGCGCTGTTTCTGGCGGAGTGGCCGCACCGCAAGCTGCTGCCGCTGGACAGCATCTACGCCGTGCTCCCTGCGGGACCTCGCGTCGTGGATCACGGCGGTCGTGTTGGCGGGATCGGGCCCAATCAGATTGGCGGCATTCTGGCGATTCTGGCACCGCTCGGACTGGCGCTGTCGTTGGACGAAACCGGAAGTAGCAGGAACGTCCGGAGACTCGCGGTCGTAGCTCTCGCGTTGGCCATATTCGTTCTGCTGCTCACCCAGTCACGCAGCGCCTACGTGGGTGCGCTGCTGGGCCTGACCCTTGTTTGCTGGTGGCGTGTCCGCCATTCAGCTTGGCTGCGGCAGCAGCCAAAGCGTCGAATATTGCTGCACTTGGCGCTCGGCCTGGGTCTCGTGCTCCTGATGGCAGCCGTTGTGAGCACCTGGCTGGCACCGCTCGACTCCACCACCGATACGCTGACCGGTCGCCGCCAGATTTGGACAGCCAGCGTTCTGCTGATCGGCGAATACCTCTACACCGGCGTTGGTCCAGGCCAGTTCCCACTCGTCCTCAAGGCCGTCTTTCCCGAAGTCAACGCCTCGGTCGCTCCGCACATTCCGCACGCCCACAACTTCGTGCTGCAGGCGCTGCTGGAACTCGGCCTTCCCGGCAGCTTCTTTCTGGGCCTACTGATTGCGTTCGCCGTCCGTGGTCTGATCGTGGCTGCACGAGATTCCAGGGACGGTTCACCCCAATTGCTTGCGGTCGGATTGGCAGGCTCGCTGCTGGCCTTCTTCGTGTACGGCTTAACGGATACGATCGCGCCCGGGGCCCGCGGCGGCCTTCCGTTCTGGCTCGTGCTCGGGCTCGCGCTGGCCAGTGGGCGGTTGGCCCGACAAGCCCGGGTGGCGAAGTGAGGCCCCGAATCTGCTCGGACTGGGCGCACTAATCGTCTTTCCGCTGGCTACGTACGCAGGGTATCCCGCGCTGGTTTGGGCCGTGGCCCGGCTATTGCCGCGCACCTACATCGCCGACCGCGAACACCGCCCATACGTCACGTTTGTGATCGCCGCTCACAACGAGGCGTCGGTCATCGGCGCGAAAGTCCGCAATACCCTTGAACTTGACTATCCGCTCAGCCATCTCCAGTGCATCGTCGTGTGCGATGGCTGCGACGACGACACAGCCGAGTCCGCGCTCGCCGCGGGCGATTCCCGGCTTCAGGTCATTGAGATTCCGCGCCACGGCGGCAAACTTGCAGCCATTCGAGTTGCGATTCCGCACGCCCGGGGCGAGGTCATTGCGTTCACCGACGCAAACTCCAGGCTCGAACGTGACGCGCTTCGCCACCTGGTCGCACCGTTTGCCGATCCCGCCGTAGTAGTTGTGTCTGGTGCCAAGCAGGTCCGCGACGGTCCGGAAGCGATCTACTGGCGATATGAGCGATGGATTCGAACCTGCGAAAGCGCCACCGGCTCCATCGCCGGCGCCGATGGGTCTCTTTACGCGGCCCGTGCAGATGCCGTGGATGCCTCGGCCCGTCCCGGCGCCGCCGACGATCTGTTGATTTCGTTGCGGGGAGCGCGGGCCGGCGGACGCATCGTGTTCGCTCCGAGCGCAAAGACGACAGAGGCTGCGTTGCCGAGTGCAGCAGGCGCCTTCGCAGCCCGAACTCGAACGACTTCCGGCGGGCTCTTCGCGTTGGAGAGCCTGCCCGAACTGTTCCACCCCCGGCGCGGCGACCTGTGGTGGAAGCTGGTCGGCCACAAGCTGCTGCGCATCGCCGCGCCTCCGGTCATGGCGGCCGGAGCCGTCGCGCTGACCGCGCCATTGTCTCGACGACCCCGCCGGGCTTGGGGTGGGGCGCTGGGTCTCGCCTTGGCGCTGGTTGCGGCCCGAGTTGGGAGCCGACTCGGACCCGTTTGGGATCTCGTGCGCTACGCCGTGTTGGCCAACCTGTCCGCTGCGGTTGGCTTGGTGCGCTACATCGCCCGCCGGCCGATCGACGCCTGGTCCCCGGCGCGCGGTGGCGATGCCGGCGAACAGTGCATCGCTCAGCAGTCTCGAAACTGATTGGGGGCGGGGGTGCCGCCGGCGATGGGGCCGCGCCTGGTAACAGCGTCTAGACCGCCGGCGGCCTCGACGCGTCGCGCCTGGTCGGCCTTGGCGGCATGGTCCACGGCCTCGGGATCCACGATGGCGCGCAGGTGCTGCTCGAAACGTTCCAATCGCAAGGCTGAACGCGGGTCGGCGGCGAGGTCGCGGGTTTCGGTTGGATCGGCTGTGAGGTCGAAGAGTTGGGGCGAGTCGCCGACGTGGTGGACGTACTTGTGGGTCGCGTCGCGCAGCATGTACATGGCCTCGCGGCAGCCGGAGGCGTGGTACTCGCCGAAGATCGTGCGTTCGGGCAGTCGGTCGCCCTGAGCGGCCGGCCAGAGCGACCGGCCCGGTAGATCGTCGTCGGCCTCCGAGAGTGAGCAGCCGACAGCGTCCACGATGGTCGGGAACAGATCGACCAGAGAGACGGGTTGAGAGGCGGCCCGGCCCGGGGCAATGTCCGGTCCGGCCATCAAGAACGGCACAGCCGAGGCGCCCTCGTACAGCAGGTTCTTGCCCCACATGCCGTGGTCGCCCAGCATCTCGCCGTGATCGCTGGTGTAGATGACGCGGGTCGAGTTCTCCAGCCCCTCGCCGGTCAGTGCGGCCAGCACGGATCCGATCTGGCGGTCCAGGTAGGTGCACATGGCCAGGTAGGTGGCGATGGTGCGGCGAACCAACGTCTCGTCGAGTTGCTCGTTGGGCGACTGGATGCGCTGTTCGCGGATGTAGTCGATGTGCGGGTGGTGCGGCCAGTAGGGGGATCGAAAGTTGACGGGGAGTTCCATGTTTTCGAGCGGATAGCGGGCGATGTCCTCCGCGGATGCGACGAACGGCGAGTGGGGCAGCGTGTAGGAGACCCACAGGCACCAGGGGGCGTCGTGCCGAGGAGCCTCGTTGGCGAGCCAGTCGATGGCCTGGCGGGTGGTGGCGGCGTCGTAGCGCATGTACTCCGACTCGCCCACGCGCGGGTTGGCGGCGGTGTTGAGGTAGTTGCGCTGGCGGGGGACGTCCGGCCGAAGCGAGCCGTAGAGGTCGCCAACGCCCTCCTTGACGTGCATGGGGATGCGCTGGTCGGGGAAGCCGGTGTCGTCGTCGGGCCGGCGAAAGTGGAGCTTGCCGATGGTGGTGACCGCGTGGCCGTGCTCGATCAGGCGGTGGCCCCAGCTTGGGCGCTGGCCGATGTAGGGCGCGGCGTTGTCCCAGACGCCGAGCTCGTGGGCGTAGCGGCCGGTGGCCAGGCTGGCGCGCGACGGCACGCAGATGGGGAAGTTGCAATAGGCGGTGTCGAACCGGACGCCGCGCTGGGCCAGCGCGTCCAGGTTTGGCGTGTATGCCTGCGGGTGGCCGTAGCAGCCGGCGGCGGAGCGCCGGTGCTGGTCGGACGTGATGAGCAGCAGGTTCAGCGGATCGACGGTCGGCATGCGGATGTCCAGGTCGCGCTCGGCTCCATCAGCGGCGCGGCCAATGTTAGTCCGGTGTGACTCGTCGAGCGGCCAGGAGGAGTAGGAGGCGCCAGGTGAGGAGCATGGCGGCAACGAGGCTGATTGAGACGACGGTGAAGGTCCAGGAGAAGGTGCGGTCGGTGAGCCAGACGCGCAGCATGACGGCCACGATGCCGCAGCCGAGCCAGATGAGGGGGATGCGCCAGACGGCGAGGTGCGGGCGGGTGAGGGTTGAGACGCGAAAGGCACCGAGCCAAGGGGACGCGAGCAGCCACACCCCCGCGAAGGGCAGGCCGGTGCGCCAGAACGCCGCGATTTCGACGCTGCCGTGCTCTATGGGCGTGAGAGCAATGAAGAGGACGAAGACCAGCGCGTCACCGATCACGGCAAGCGCGATGAGCCGACGATTGCGGTAAGTCGAGTGTTGCATTGGTGCACGTCCTGCTGCGGCCTCGTCCGCCACGTGGGCGGATTGCCTGGCCGCGTCTCTCTCAACATAGTCCGACGAGGGGATACGCAGGACAGGCCAACGGCTTGCTGCCGGTACCGGGGATGGGATTCGAACCCATACGACCGAAGTCCCGGGATTTTAAGTCCCGTGCGTCTACCGTTCCGCCACCCCGGCAGCTGGCGCGGCGCTTGAAGCGTCCGCCTCACATGCTAGCCAGCGAATCCTCGGCCGGCGGCGCGGCTACCACGCAGATGGCTTGGTGATCACGCCGTGGACGTCGGTGAGGGTCGGAGGCAGCTGGCTTCTGCGGAGATGGCTCTTCCAGAGGCGACGCACGTAAGTGGCTGAATCAACCAGGTCGTTGTGGGTGCTGGTTTGGGAGTCGGGATTGACGACCACGACTCGGAGTCCAAGGTCGCGACTGACGTAGCGGATCGGGGCGGCCAAGTCAGAGTCGTTAGACACGACGACGGCCTGCTGGTAGTCGCCAGTGAAGCCGTCGACGAGGAGGCGGGTGGCGAGGTTGACGTCGGAGCCCTTCTCTTCGGTGTCTCGGATGCGGACGTAGGCGGAGTCGCCCGGTTTCGGCCTGGCCAGCGGGCGGTACTTGATGCGTTCGCGGAATTCGCCGTAGTGGATTTCGAGGCCGGGAAGGGTGGCTAACGCGCGCAGATACGCCTGCTGACGAGCTTTCTGCTGCGGGTCGTTGGCTCGTGACCGAACGATGGCCGTGAAGTAGGAGATGCGTTGAATCTCGTCGTTTTGAAAGAGAGTCTCGGCGAGCTTGCGCAGATCCAGCCACTTGAACGGTGTGCGCTTGACGGCGCGGTTGTAGAGATTGAGCCGTCGACGTAGAGGTTGGTGAGCATGCGGGCGCCTCAATCAGCCAGAGACCGCCCAGAAAGACAGAGACCGCCCGGAGGGGCGGCCTCGACCCTGCCGCCGAAGTAGCAGGGGGGGTATGCGGCATTTGTACGCGATGGCCGGCTGGCTGTCAAGAATCAGCACGAACCAAGGCCGCCCGAGAAAGACAGAAACCGCCCGGAGGGGCGGCCTCGACCCTGCCACCTAAACGACAGGGGGGTATGAACCATGTCTACATTATGGTCAGCGGGCCGTCAAGGATCCGGGTCGAGACTGAGGGTCTGCAGGCCCCACTGAGGACGCGATAAGGAACCTGAGGGGCGACCTCGAGCCGAAGTGGCGGGTGGACTCCAAGCATCGGGTGCGCGCCGGGCTCGCGACGACCCGGCGGCACCGTCGATCAGGTCCTAGCTGGCGGCACCTTCCTCGGCGAGGCCGCTCTGGCCCCTGTACATCCCGACGCCCAGGGTCAGGAGGCAGATGGAACCGAGGAACAAGAAGACGTTGTTGACCAAGAGGAGTCCAACGGGATCTGCCACGCCGGCAAACATGATTATGATGAAAACGACAAGTCCGCCAAGTCCAAACAGGGCAAGTCCGTAGGACGCGATCTTATTTGCATTGAGGTCCTGAAACCGGCTGATCAGACCGGCGCCAAGGAAGAATGAGGCAAACGGGAAGATCGTAACGAATACCACGAGAACCGCGGACATGCTTGTATGAACCATGAGGGCGGTCTGCTGCAAGGACGCCTGTAGTTCCGAACCTGCCGGCGCGTCGGCGGCGCGCTGCGCGAGGTAAGCGACGTAGTGACGCATGCCCAGGCCGACGACAATGCTGCACCACTCGACGATCGAGACGAAGATGCCGAACCTGAGGAAGGTTCCGCTGAGCCCTCCCTGCCTGGAGGCAAGCGGGAAGAGTGCCAGGACACCGAAGCACATGAGCAGCATCCCGAGCACGTTCAGGATCGTCATCAAATGCGAGAGGACTGGCGCATCGCCAATTGCGCCAACGGCGGCCGGAAAGTCGGTCTGGTCCACGGGATTAATGAGGGCGATTCCCGGGTGAAACAATGAGGAGACAACCGTAAGGAGCACTCCGACGATCAAGAACATTCCCGAGTACCTGGTTATCACTGTTGTTCCGCCCTTCGGTATCAGACCAGCGTCTCTACGCCCACTTGACGCCTGGCAGCGAGCGTAGCACCCGCGGCAAACGGCAACAACCATCGGCAGCGCACCCAAATTTCCTTCCGATTCAACAAATAGCCCACGTTGTGAAGGCGGATACAAAGGACGAACGACTCGAAGGTCCATCTCGCGTCGTATAGCAGGCACGGTCCGGCGTAGACTCGGGGTGCGGCGCGCTAGCGCGGGGTGGTGGCGACGATGGCGAAACCAAGAATCGCAGTGGTGGGATGCGGGGGCATGGGGCACAACCACACGCGGGCGGCGGTGCAGGAGCTAGGCGCGCGCGTGGTGGGCGGCTGCGACATCAGCCCGGAGGCTCGTGAACGGTACCGGCAGGCCTGGGGTACGGACGATGTCTACGAATCCTGGGACGAGTTGTATGAGAAGACGCGCCCGGACGTGGTGTTCGTGACGACCCACGGGTCGTTTCACGCGCCGGCCACGATCGCCGCGGCGGAAGCCGGTTGCCACGTGTTCTGCGAGAAGCCGATGGCGCTGTCGCTGGCAGAATGCGACGCGATGGTCGAGGCCTGCGACCGCAACGGGGTGAAGCTGGCGATCAATCACATCAAGCGGGCCAGCGGCTACAACGGGCTGGTTCGGCACCTGATCTCGTCGGGCGATATTGGCGACGTGTTCGCGATCCAGGCCTATAACAAGGGGGCACGTCCGTCGGCCACCGAGATGACGGAGATGGGCACCCATATCGCGGACTGGGCGCGGGTGTTCGCGCCGGACGTGCAATGGGCGCACGGGCACGTGACGGTGGGCGGGCGCGAGGCCACGGCGGCGGACATTACGCCCAGCACGGAGATTCATGGGAAGCACGTGGACAGCGGCACGGTGATGGGCGAGCGGATGTTCGCCACGTACGGGGCGGCGGGCGGTATCAACATCAGCATCAACTTCTGGATGGAAGCCGACAACGACGACCGCTCGTACGGGCTGGATATTTTCGGTTCGCAGGGGCGCTATGCGCTGCGGCAAAGCGTGGACACGCGGCTGTTCCGGCACTACGGCTCGCACATGTCGCCGGTGTACAACCACCAGTGGGAGCCGGTACCGATGCCCTCGGAAGACGCGCCGCACGGCGCGCCGCTGACCAAGGCGGAGTCGCGCGACCGGTTGCAGGGGATCATGTTCCGGGACCTGTGGGAAGCGATCCAGGAGGACCGGGAGCCCGAGTCGAGCGGGCGCGAGGGCCGGGCGGCGATGGAGATGATGCACGCGGCCTGGGAGTCGCACCGGCGGCGGGCTCGGGTGGATCTGCCGATGACGGTGCGGGAGAACCCGCTAGACGTGTGGACGGCGGATGCGGCGCAGGGCGCCGGGTAGGAGTTGCCGGCAATGACATCGGCGGTTGACTTGGACTTTCGGCCGGAGGCGCCGGCGTTTGATGCGAATGCGGCGCTGGGGCGGCGGCACGACCGGCGGGTGGCGGTGGACGACGCGGCCGGGTTGCTGGCGGAGATGGACCGGGCCGGGGTGGAGCGGGCGCTGGTGTATGCGCCGCACGCGGCGGCGTTCGACTCGGCCGAAGGCAACGCGGGGCTGCTGGAGGCGATTGGCGACGAGTCGCGGCTGGTTCCGCAGTTCGTCTGCAATCCGACGTTCGACGACCTGGAGGCGACCGCGGCGCAGATCGAGGCGGCCGGCGTAAGGGCGGTGCGGATGGTGCCGATGCTGCACCACTATCCGTTCAGGTCGTGGGTGGTGGGCGAGTGGCTGGAGTGGCTGTCGGTGAGCGGGATCCCGCTATGGCTGCCGGCCAGCTACGAGGCGAACTGGCATGACGGCGGCGACCTTGACCCGCACGCGGTTCACGAGACGGTGCGCCAGTTCCCCGACCTGCACGTAGTGCTGTGCGAGGTGCACTATGTGCAGGCTTCCTGGGCGCCGCCGCTGCTGCGGAGCCTGCCGAACCTGTCGATCGAGGTCTCGAGGTACGTGATCGTGGACGGGATTGCGCGGCTGCTGGAGATCGTGGGGCCGAGGCGGGTGCTGTACGGGTCGCGATTTCCGGAGCAGGCCATCGCGCCGCAGCTGTATCACCTGCACCGGTTGGGGCTGAACGAGGCCGACCTGCGGGCGGTCTGCGGCGGCAACCTTGAACGTCTGCTGGGGATGTCGTCTGATGGATAGCCCGGTCATCGACTTTCATAGCCACGCCGGTTGCTGGGGCCGCTATGGGGTGGACGCGGACTGCGACCTGTACCTGAAGGTGATGGACGCGGCCGGCGTGGACCGGTCCTGCATTAACTGCATCTGGTTCGGCGATGCCCGCCGTGGCAACGACCTGGTGATGGAGTACGTGAAACGGGCGCCGGACCGGTTTATTGGCGTGGCCTTTGCGACGCCGCACTATCCCGAGGAGGCGGTGCGGGAACTGGAGCGGGCGGTGCATGGGCTGGGCATGGCGTACGTGAAGATTTATCCGGACTACTTCGGACGTCCCAACGACGATCCGGCGTACTTTCCGATCTACGAGTGGGTGGACGAGCAGGAGATGGCGGTAATGTGTCACGCGACGTACCCATTCGATCCGCCGGGAACGACGATCGAGGGGCGGTTTACGGCGCTGAGCGAGCGCTTTCCCAACGTGCGCTGGGTGATGGCGCACACGGCGGGGGCGGTGGACGCCGACGCCGCGGAGACAGCGCGCACGCTGCCGAACGTCTACATGGAGACCTGTAGCTCGCGCACGACGCTAGGGGCCACCGAGTTCAACGTGGAGCGGGCGGGCGAGGACAAGGTGCTGTACGGCTCGGACATGGCGCTGATGGACGCGCGGCAGCAGATCGCGAAGGTCGTGACGGCGGACATACCGCGGCGGGCCAAGGAGAAGATCCTGGGGTTGAACGCTATCCGTCTGCTGCGGCTGGACGATCCGGCAAGAGGGGGAGCGGCATGAACGAGCGAGCGGCGGCGCAGACGGGGGACCGGGCGGCGATGCTGGACCTGGGGGCGACCCACGACTTCGGGGATGACGATATAGCGGCGGTGGCGGAGGTGCTGCGGTCGGGTAACGTGGGGCTGGGGCCGAAGGTGGTGGAGTTCGAGGAGGCGTTTGCGGCGCGCCACGGGGCGAAGCACGCGGTGACGGCCAGCTCGGGCACGGCGGCCATGCACGTGTGCATCGGGGCACTGAACCCGGAGCCGGGGAGCGAGATCATCGTGTCGCCGTGGACCGCGGGCGGGTCGATCATTGGGGCGATCCTGCACAACTGCGTGCCGGTGTTCGCCGACGTGGACGACACCTACACGCTGGATCCGGCGGACGTGGAAGCCAAGATCACGCCGCGCACGCGGGCCATCATGGCCGTGCACCTGTTCGGCAATCCGTGCGACATGAACGCGCTGCAGGCGATTGCCGATCGGCATGGGCTGGCGCTGATCGAGGACTGCTGCCAGGCGCACTTCGCCGAATCGCAGGGGCGGATCGTGGGGACGGTGGGCGACATCGGCGGGTTCAGCTTTGGCGGCAAGCACCTGTCGGCGGGCACCGGCGGGGCGGTGGTGACGAACGACCAGGCCCTTTGGGAACGCGCCATCCTGTTCCGCGACGCGGCCCTGCCGCGCGACAACGGGCCGCTGCACGGGCAGCCGTACGCCAACTACTTCCTGGCGCCCAACTACAAGATGGGCGACCTGATGGCGGCGGTGCTGCGCACGCAGTTGGAGAAGGTGGACGGGTACATCGAGCGGAAGATCGCGACGGCCGAGGCGATCATCGACGGGCTGTCGGACATGGACGAGATCACGCCGCAGCGGGTGCGGCCCGGCGACCGGCATACGTATTGGGTGCTGGGCTTCACGCTGGATACCGACACGCTGGGGTGTTCGGCCTGGGACTTCGCCGAGGAGGTCGGCCGGGCCGGGGTGCCGCTGGGCGGGCCGTACGTCGGGTCGGGCCGCGAGGGGCCGCTGTACCGCAACCCGTTCCTGGCAGGGCCGCACGGCTACGGCGAGAGCCGGTTCCCGTTCGACTTCGAACGCGAGACGCCGATGGACTACACGCAGGTGGTGTGCCCGCGCGGCGAGGACATCATGGGGCGCGGCGTGGCCTTGCAGATGACGCCGAACATCACCGAGGCGGCGGTGGAGACCATCGTTTCGACGGTGAGGAAGACGACGGCTGCGTTCCTGGCGCGTCGCTAGGTTGGTCGTGTAGGCAGATCCGGCCTGGGTAGACGGCCTGGAGGAGATCGGCGTGCGGACGTTTGTGCACGAGTCGAGCGTGTGGCTGCCGCGGCCGCTGGATGAGGTGTTCGGTTTCTTCTCGGACGCCGGGAACCTGGAGGTGATTACGCCGCCGTGGTTGAAGTTTAGCGTGGTGACGCCGAGGCCGATCGAGATGCGGCCTGGGAGGTTGATCGACTACCGGCTGCGGTTTCGGGGGATTCCGCTGCGGTGGCGGAGCGAGATCACGGCGTGGGACCCGCCGCACCGGTTCGCGGACGTGCAGGTGAAGGGTCCGTACCGGCAGTGGATCCACGAGCATTCGTTCGTGGAACAGGACGGCGGGACGCTGGCGGGGGACCGGGTGGAATACGCTGTGTGGGGCGGCGCGCTGGCGAATGCGCTGGTAGTGCGCCGCGACGTGGAGCGGATTTTCGACTACCGCAGGCAGACGCTGGCGGCGATGTTCGGCAGCGGGAGAGATTCGTGAGCCTTCAGATGCAAAGGAGCCGCTGAGCGGTGCGACTGGCAATCATCGGCGCGCAGCACGGGCACGTGCTGGGGATAACGCGGCAGCTCATTGCCGAGGACGGCGTGGAACTGGTGGCGGTGGCGGAGGCGGAAGACGCGGTGCGTGACGAGACGGCGGCGGCCTTTGGGGTGCCG
The DNA here is from genome assembly GCA_022820025.1 of Chloroflexota bacterium. Classification (GTDB taxonomy): domain Bacteria; phylum Chloroflexota; class UBA11872; order UBA11872; family UBA11872; genus UBA11872. The sequence continues at coordinate 30,048 of JAJEGF010000087.1, read as the reverse complement.
GGCATCGAGGACTACCGCGAGCTGTTGGACGGCTCAATCGATGCCGCGGCGCTGGCGCCAATCAACAACGAGAAGGGCGAGGTTGCGGTGGCCTGCCTGGAGGCAGGAGTGAGCGTGCTGCTGGACAAGCCGGCGGTGACGACGCTCGACGACCTGGACCGGCTGGAAGCGGCGGCGCAGGGCGAGGCGGCGCTGAGTTGCGCGTTGACGCTGCGGCTCAGCGGTCCGTACCTGGCGGCCAAGCGGGCGATCGAGGCGGGCGAGATCGGGCAGGTGGTGTCGTCGATGGCGCAGCGGCCGCACAAGTGCGGGCCGGCGCGGCGGCCGGACTGGTTTTTCGACCGGGAATTGAACGGCGGGGCGCTGCTGGACCTGTGCATTCACGACGTCGACGCGGTGCGCTGGCTGCACGGGAGCGAGCCGACGGGCGTGGCGGCGCAGCATGGGGCTACGCGCTTTGTGGAGTACCCGACGTTTGCGGATCACGCCGAGGTGTGGCTACGGCTGGCGGACGGCGGGTCGGCGTTCCTGCGAGCCTCATGGCTGACGCCGGACAGCGCCCCGTATCACGGCGATTGCCGGATGCTGATCGAAGGGACCGAAGGGTCCATCGAGATCCGGACGACGGCGGAGGACTCCTGCACGATCGACCATGGCGGGAGGCAGCGGATGCTGACGGACTTCGAGGGGCCGTCGCTGGATACGCCCACGGCGGACGCGCCGAATGCCTTGGCGCGCGACTTTGTAGCCGCAGCGCGGGGTGAGACGGAGCTGGCGATTACGGCTGACGACGTGATTGCCTCGCATCGTTGGACGTTGCTGGCGCGGGACGCGGCGGACAGCCGGACGCTGGTTACCGGTAGGTAGGACCGGCGGCTATGGTTCGACCAATCGCATTCGGCCTGTAGATCACAAAGGAGCGCGTGATGGCCTGGGAATTCGAGCAGTTGGACGGTCCGTACGGGAATGTGACGGAAGGCCCTGCCTGGGACGGCGAGGCGCTGCTGTTCACGAGCATCCAGCAGAGCCGGATCATGCGCTATGACCCCAACTCGGGCGAGTCGACGGTGTACCGCGAGGGCACCAACTATTGCAACGGGCTGATGTTCGACCCCAGCGGCGTGCTGTACGGCTGCGAAGGCGGCGCACGGCGGGTGGTTCGGTACAACGCCGACGGGACGACGACTCCACTGACTGGTGGGTTCGAGGGGCAGCGGCTGAACATTCCTAACGACCTGGCCATCGACAACGTGGGGCGCATCTGGTTCACCGACCCGTATTACGAAGGGGCGGCGGGCCCGTGGACGGAAGATCGCGGGAACAAGGATTTGGACCACGATTCGGTGTACCGGCTGGATCCGCAGGATGACGGGTCGTGGGTGACCAACCGCGTGACGTTCGATACGACGCGGCCGAACGGGTTGCTGTTTTCGCTGGACCACTCGGTGCTGTTCGTGGCGCAGAGCGGGCGGAACGAGGATGAGTACCGGCAGTTGCGGTCGTACCCGGTCAACGCCGACGGCTCGCTGGGCGAAATGACGGTGCTGCACGACTTCGGCGCGCACCGCGGTATCGACGGAATGGTCCTGGACATCGACGGGTATATCGTGGCGACGGCGGGTTGGGACCAGGGTGGGCCCGGGTCGTCGGTCTACGTGTTTGCGCCGGACGGCGAGGTGATCGAGCGGCACGACGTGCCGGTGGCGAATCCAACCAACTGCACGTTTGGCGGGGACGACCTGTCGACCCTGTACGTGACCAGCATCGGCGGGTACCTGCTGCGGGTGGAGACGGAGCGGCAGGGGCGGTTGCACTATCCGCCGGTGGGGTAGGGGCTGATCCGCGTCGCCGGCCGAAGGGCCGGGGTGATTTCGCGGCGCGTAGTGCTGGCGGCTGTGGCAGGCGCGCTTGTCCTTGCCGCGTGCGAGCAGGGGAGCTCGCAGACAACCGCGCCGCTTCCGACAGCCACGCCAGCTTGGACGCCCACGCCTGAGCCAACGCCCACGGAGACTCCGGGTGCTACCGCGGACTCCACGCCCGTTCCCGCGCTGCCGCCGCTGCCGGGCACCGGGACGGACGGGCAGCCGATTCAGACGCAGGCGTATGCGCTGGCGGACTATGCGACGGAGGTCGCGAGCGATGGGAGCCGAACGCGGCGCGGGCGGGGTTCGGAGAGCTCGATCGTGTCGCTGCCGGGGGGCGAGAGCTTTTACGTGACGTTCAGCGTGACGCTGAATTTCGGCATCGTGCAGGTTGTGTGGAGTTCGGTTGGCGATGACTCCGGGAGCAAGACGCCGACAGCGGGCCAGGAGTCTTCCGATGAGTCAGCGTCGGTCGCGAGCGGCACGGCGCAGATAGCCATGGATGAAGGCGCGGTGTCGATCGGTCCGGTCAAGACGGCGATTGCGATTCAGATCCTGTCCAGCGACGGCGGGAGCCGGTGGACGTTGCGGTTTGCCCGCGTCGAACGTTAGGAATTAGCGCCCCAAGGGAAACGAGTCTGCTTTCCAGACAGCCGTGACACGGGTGACTCGCTGGGTGCCGCATGAAGCGTCATTAGTCTTCGCTGTGAAGCCGCTGCAATTCACCGAGTACCGGGCAAGCGAGGGCCAGAATGGACGGTTTCGCCAGCCTCAGAGTGGCTTGAGTGTGACCGTCCACTCGCCAGTGGCGACGACGTCCAGATAGAAGTGCTTGCGATCTAGAACGGTTGTTGTCGTCTGCCAATTGCCTGATTCGGTGACGGCTTCCGCCAGGAGCGACGGGTGTCCAAGGGAAGCCGGGAAGAGCGTGACGATGAAACTCCTGGGCGTTCCGGACTGGTCACCGTTCCCGCTGACATTGATTGTGGCCGAGTATTTTCCAGGCTCAAGAAGGAAGTCGTCCGATACGAATTCACCATGACCTTCCACGGTAAACGGCATCTCCGGGGGCGCAGAACCGGTGGACCCGGCCGATGAGTTGCCTGACGAAGCTCCGCATGCCCCAAGTGCCGCGAAGGCGACTACGAAAACGGCGGCAATGAATGTAAGTGGAGGGCAGGTTCGCGGCTTTGCCGGGTGAGAATGTCGGGCTTGCTTGTGGGTTGCATTCATCGCTCGTCTGTCATTTCATCCGATTGCTGTGCATACGGTCGCCCAAATGGTCGCGGGCGGTCATAAGTGTGTTCACGACGAGCGCCACGCGCTTGCCTGCAACGCATGCCCTTCTGTTGACGTGTACCTGGTCGTGTCGGGGGCTGATCCGGCGGCGAAGCCATGGAGCTCTTCATGAGTCGCGTCGGCTACGAGGATGCGCGCTTTGGTGCGGCGACCGGCGACGCGGACGAAGCTTCCCGACCAAGGCGCCCGCGAGCTTGAACGGGACAGGCTCGAAGCGGCGCTTCAAGGGCGCCTGCTTGACGCGGATGGTTGGGAGATCGGTCATCCGCTGGAGGTTTCGCGCGGCGGCGCGACCGACGTAGGCGGTGAGGCGAACGGGGTCAACGGCCGTGGGAACGAAGCGTCGGAGCCTCTGTCGGCGCAGCAGACTGTGTCCGCCGACCAGCCAGCGCTTGAGCCAGAGCATCCAGAGCGTAATGACAAAGCCAACCAGGGCGAGAACCCAGACAATGTGGTACCCCCACTGGAACTCGGTGCCGGGCATGTTCTGGAAGTTCATGCCGAAAATGCCGGCGATCAGTCCCAGCGGCATGAAAATGGTGGCGATGATCGACAGGACCTTCATGATTTCGTTTTGTCGGTTCGAGATTGCCGAGAGATAGGTGGCGAGGGCGGTATCGGCGCGCTCCCTGATGGCGTCGTTGGCGGCCTGAACGCGCACCAGGTCCTCGAAGAGATCGCGGAAGTAGAGATCGACGCCGCTGCCGATTAACTCAAACTCCCGCCGGCCCAATCGGCTCAACACGTCCCGCTGCGGCAACAGCGAGCGATTCAGGGCGAGGCTGGACCGCTTCAGCGCCATGAGCGTCGCGAGCGCGGAGTCGTCGGGGTTGGCGAGGATTTGCTCCTCAATGGCGTCCGCTCGATCGCTCATGCGCTCCAGCGTCGGGAGGATGGCCTGGATCAGGGCGTCGAAGTGGGCATGCGCCAGGAATGCGGGCCCTTTGGCCATTGGGCGGCCGTCGATTTCGACCAGTCCTCGAATGGCCTCGACGCTGGGCATCGCGACGTTGTGAATCGTAACGACGTAATTCGACCCGATAAACATACTGAGATTCGTCGTTCGGAGTACGTCTTGTTCCAGTGTGTAGTCGATGCTACGGGCATTGACGAAGACGTAGCGTCCGAAGTCTTCCACGCGGGCCATGCTGGCATTGGTGTCCAGGCTGGCGTCAACCAGCAGGGGGTGAAAGCCGAATACCTCGAGCAAGAGCGCTTCATCGCTGTCATCCGGGCTGTCTATATCGAGCCAGAGGACGCCTGCGCCTGAATCAAGAGTTGATTTAACCCGGGCATGTTCAAGCTCACTATGCAATTCGTTGCTAGCATCCAGATAGTAGGACGTGAACGGCATGGATCGATGCTAGGTGGTACCGCGAGGAGTCCTGAGTACTGGTCGAGACGGGTTGTTATTCACGAAGATGCCTACGAATTTGTCGATCAATACAGGCATTGAGTTAATACTCTAACACATTTGCAACTAGTGGTTGCCGGATATATCAAGGCTCGGAACGCTCCGGGAGCGAGGCGTTTGCAAGTATCGATGGAACGCATGGCCGGCTGTTTCACGACTCATCATGGGCGGACAGCAAGATGGCCTCCAGCGCAGCGTTGCGGATACGAGTCCGGGAGTCTTCGGGGAGGTCGGCGGAAGCCTGGACGGCCGCTTCGGCGGCGTAGGCGACGGCTTCCCTTTCCGAGAGTCCAAGCTGAGGCGCGGCGGCGCGAGATGCCTCGATGGCGTCGGAGGCGACGGCGTCCACTGACAGGCCGGCGTCGTCCGCGGCGTGAATAGCGCCCGCAATCGCACCCTGCAGGACTGTTCGGGGGTCGTCCCCCGCCTCGGCCGTCGCGTCCAGGAGCCCGGAAATCGACTCCCGGAGCAGGCGCCGGACGCCGATGCCCGATTCCGCGGCGGCTTGCACGGCGCCCTGGACGGCGCCAAAGGCCAACGCCGCGCCTTGCTGCCGCATGTTGTCGGTTTCCCGCACCGCGCGAGCGATTGTCTGGTTCACCCGCGACTGCAACTGCCTGGCGGTCGCGCCGCCGCGGGCGGCGGTGGTGGCGACGGAGCGGATTGAGGCGGCCAGTTGGTAGGCGGTGACGCCGGCGGCCACATCGAGGCCCGCGACGGCCGGTACAACGCGCCGCCTTCCGAGGGGCAGGCTGCCGACCAGATTCATCCCCGGGACGGAATTCAAGACGCGCAGATTCTCGCGGGTTTGCGCCGCAAGCTCGCTCATCACAGCCTCCCGGTTCGACTCGCCCGCTTCCCGGACTCGTCCGAGCACGCTCAGGGTGAGCAGTCCGAAGAGAAAGGCCAGGGCGAACAGGAAGTCGTATCCCGTGAGGAAGACCGCGGGGAACTCGACGGTTCGTGCCGGGTCGACCCACTCGATTGAGATTTCGAAGCGGCGGACGCTGAAGAAATCGACAAACGCGCCACCGAGAATCGGGCCGATGCCCGCGCCGAGACTGGCGGCAAGGGAGGCGCCCGTGAGGTAGGAGGTCGATTGCGCCTGCGGCGCCATCTTCATGCGGATGGTGGTGGAGGCGAGGTTTATGCCGGCGCTGGCGATGCCGATCAGGAAGTGAAGCACGATCAGCAACGGCACGGTGAGGAGGTGCTGATCGGGCGTGGTTGTGAAGGTCCATCCCAAAATAACGAGAAGGAATAGCGATGAGCTTGTCGACAACACAACCTTGCTTCCGAATCGATCAACGTAGCCTCCCCAGACGTTTACAAACAGCACACTGGTCAGCTGGCTCAGCACGCCAAAGCCGACGACGGCTGACAGTGGCATCTCCAGCTTGACCAGCATGTAAACCGAAAAGAAAGGCACGGCCAACTGCGTGGCGAGGTTCCAGATCATCAGGAAACTCATGAGTCGCCGATAGTTTGCGTCCCGCAGCGGCGCCGCGAGCATCCCAGCGATTGTCGGCCGCTGTCCTTCCGGCGTGACCATGCGCGGCTCGGGCATGCGGGCCATGAAGCCAACGGCCCCGAACCCGAGCAGAATGCTCCCGAACAACATGGCGTAGGAGTAGCCGTAGATCTGTTCCGGCTCGGGCACGCGGCCGGCCCACCAGTCGATGTAGAAGGCCCCGACAAGTCCGGCGACGGCGGCGGCAATCGTGGCGATGCGCATGCGCTGCGAAAAGAAACTGCCCATGACGTCGTTTGGCACGATGTCCCGGATCCAGCCGATCCAACTTGGGTTCAGAAACGCCTGCGCCACACCGCGAATCGCTACGAAGACCAGCAGGAGCGTGACGGCGCCGGCATTGGGAACGTCAATAGCAAAGGGGATGAGCGCGACCGGAATCCAGGCGGCATAGGCGATCAGGTAGCTCAGCACGGCGAACGGCTTTCGCACGCGCAGGCGCTCGATGAGGACGACGGCAACCAGCTGAACGGGCTGCAAGATCGGCGGCAAGGCCGTGATGATCCCGATGTGGACGTTCGAGGCGCCCAGCAGCAGGGCAAAGGCGGCCAGGAATCCGCCCGACACCAGGCCGTCGGAAGCCGCTGCCGCAATGGCCTGGTAATTCAAGGCGCGCAGGCCAGACGCCCGTTCCTGGTCGGAGAGCTCGTCCCGCGGCAGGAACATCGCCGTGAGCATGGCCGAGGCCCGTGACGTCAACACGCCAATTCCGAAGTGCCGTCTATTCCGAACATAGCAGCGATTTCGCCCTGGACGGTTGTGCCTACGTGAGCTCAGCGGCTGGCCGGGCGGCGTCACGCCGGGCTACGCAATCCGCCTTCGGTTCAGTCCTTCCGAGTGACGTGTACCTGGCCGTGTGGTGGGCCGTTCCAGCGGGGGGAGTGGCGGAGGTGATTGAGGATTTCGGCGAGTTCGTCGATGGAGGATTCGATGAGGCTCTCGCCGACTTCGCGGGTGCCCTTGCGGGCGTCGCCGAGGGCGCCGGATGGGGCGTGGGCGTTGAAGGCATTGGGCCACTCGAGTTCGAGATCGGTGAGGGGCTCGAGCATGGCCATGAAGGTCTTGTCGACGGTGCCAAGGGACAGCGTTTCTTCGCGGATGAGGTCAGGCGCCAGGTAGTAGTCGTGCGAACTTTCCATCTCGCAGGCGTGGCCGCCGGGGATCTCGCCGGCGATGGCCTTGAGCTTTGAGTCGTCGCCGAGGGTGTAGTGGCCGACGCAGCCGAGAAAGTCGATGTCCAGGCGGAAGCCGATGTCCTGTACGGCGACGGACATGAGCGCCCGGTTGCCGCCGTGGCCGTTGACGATCAGGAAGCGCCGAAAGCCGTGGTGGCGCATGGAGACGATGATGTCTTCCAGTAGCTCGAGGAAGGTCTCGGGGCGCAGGGTCATGGTGCCGGGGAAGTTCATGTGGTGGTCGGAGATGCCCCAGGGGATGGCGGGTAGGGCGAGCAGGCGCGGGGCCAGGCGTTCGGCGGCGCGTTCGCAGTAGGCGTTGGCGATGACGTGGTCCTGGCCGAGGCCCAGGTTGGGGCCGTGCTGCTCGGTGGAGCCGATGGGGATGAGCACCAACTCGACCGTCTCGGCGGCCTTGGCCACCTCCGGCCAGGACATCTTGTGCAGGGCGAAGCTGACTGGTTCGCTCATCGATTGTGCAGGGCGTGGCGCCAGCCGGGGATACGGCCGCGGGCGAGCAGGTCGTCGGGCGAGTCGAGGAGGGTGGTAATGAGCTTGTCGGCGCGTTCCTCGATGATGCGAATCATGCGCCAGCCGTCCTCGGCGGTGGCCAGGGTGGCGTTCCCCACGGCGCCGTTGGCCGAGAAGTCGGAGAAGTCGTGGTTGCGGCGGATGGAGCGTCGCCAGAATCGCTGGCGCAGGCGGCTGCCGCGCGGGCTGAGGTCGCCGGGGGCCAGGCTGTCGTACTTGACGCGGTCGGGGCGGAGGGCCATTAGTTCGGCGGTTTCCAGCTCGCAGGCGTGGCCGGAGGTGGGGGACTTGACGATTTCGTCCTCCAGGTCCTCGTCCTCCAGATCGTAGAGGGAGATGGCGGCGAGGAAGTCCAGGGGCAGGCGGGTGGGCAGGGTCTGCATGGACAGGTTCATGATCGAGGTGTTGCCGCTGTGCCAGTTGGTGAGCAGGAAGCGCGTGAAGCCGTGGTGCAGCAGCGAGGCCAGCTGGTCTTCCAGGACGTGCAGGAAGGTCTGGGGGCGAAGCGTGATCGAGCCGGGGAAGCCCATGTGATAGGTCGACATGCCGTAGGGCATGGTGGGGGCCACGAGCAGGCGGGGGTGGAAGCGTTCGGCCAGGCGTAGGCTGAGGTCCTCGCAGATCACCAGGTCGGTGTCGAGCGAGGTGTTGGGGCCGTGCTGCTCGATGGAGCCGACGGGGATCAGGACCAGCTCCACGCCGTCGCGGGCGCGCTCGACCTCGGGCCAGGTCATGTGGGTGAGGCGGAGCGGGGACGGCAGGTCGGCCAAGGGGTGCGTTTCCGGGGCTGGGTCGGCGATATGATAAGCGGCGACGGCTGGGCGAGCAGTTTGAATGGTTCTGGTCGTCGACGTCGGCAACACCGACACGAAATTCGGCGTCTTCGAGGGCGAGCAGTTGGGCGCGCGCTGGGCGGTGCACAGCGACCTCAACCGCAGCGCCGCCGAGCACGAGGCGATGCTGCGCGCCATGCTGGCGCACCATGGAGCGACCGGGATCGAGGCGGCCGTGATCGGGTCGGTGGTGCCGGCATTGACGGAGCGGATTGCCGCGGCGGTGAGGGCTGCCTCCGGGTGCGAGCCATTGATTGCGCGGTCGCAGGACGTGCGGGTGATCGACCTGGCGGTGGACCGGCCGGCCCAGGTGGGCATCGACCGGGTGGCAAACGCGCTGGCGGCGCGCGACTTCTACCAGGCGCCGGCCATCGTGGTGGACCTGGGCAGCGTCACCACCTTCGACATCGTCAATGGGGCGGGCAGCCTGGCGGGGGTGATCATTACGCTGGGCATGCAGAACACGGCGCGCGCGCTCACCGCGGCGGGCGCGCAGTTGCCCTCGATCGAGCTGGCGCGGCCGGCGCGGCTGGTTGGCACTGAAACCACGGGGTCCATGCAGTCCGGCGTGTACTGGGGGTACGTGCGGATGGTGCGCGGGCTGATCGAGCAGTTGCAGTCGGAACTGGGCGCGGACTACCGGGCCATCGCGACGGGCGGACAGGCGCCGGTGGTGGTGGAGGACGTGGGGCTGTTCGAGATCGTGGACCTGGACCTGACGCTGCGCGGGCTATGGCTGATCCAGCAGGCGGAGGCGGCGGCGTGAGCGTGCTGGAGGGCGCGCGCGTGGTGCTGTATGTCACGGGCGGCATCGCGGCCTACAAGGCGTCGGACCTGGCCAGCAAGCTCACGCAGGCGGGGGCGGAAGTGGATGCCGTCTTGTCGCGTGCGGCCGAAGATTTCGTGGGTCCGCTGACGTTCCAGGCGCTGACCCAGCGGGCGGTGTATTCGGCGCAGACTGCGATGACCGCCCAGAACGAAATCGCGCACGTGCGGCTGGCCAACGACGCGGACGTGCTGCTGGTGGCACCGGCGACGGCTAACGCGATTGCGCGGCTGGCGCACGGGCAGGCGGACGACCTGGGGTCGGCCGTCGCGCTGTCCATGCAGGCGCCGATCGTGGTCGCGCCGGCGATGGAGCCGGGGATGTACGCCAACACGGCCACCCAGGACAACCTGGCGACGCTGAAGAAGCGCGGCGTGCGTGTGATCGAGCCGGACAGCGGCCGGATGGCCTCGGGCGCGGAGGGCAAGGGGCGGCTTCCGGAAACGTCCGTGCTGTTGGACGTTGTGCGAGCGACGCTGGGACGCAACGGGCCGCTGAAAGATCGAGTGCTGGTGGTCTCGGCCGGGGGCACGCGGGAGTACATGGACCCGGTGCGCTTTATCGGCAACCCGGCCAGCGGTCGCCAGGGGGTGGAATTGGCGCGCGCGGCCATCGAGCGTGGAGCTAAGACCCGGCTGGTGCTTGGATCGGCGACGGTGGAGCCGCCGGCCGGGGTGGAAACGCAACACGTCGAGTCCGCCGAGGAGATGCTGGACGCGCTGCAACAGGCGGTTGCGGGCTGCGACGCGCTGATCATGAACGCGGCGGTGGGGGACTACCGGCCAGCGGCGACCTTCGACGTGAAGCTGAAGCGCGGCGGGGAGCCGGCGGGTATCGACCTGATCGAGAATCCGGATCTGCTGCAATCCCTACAGGGCGAATTCCTGCGCGTTGGCTTCGCCGCGGAGACCAACGACCACCTGGAGAACGCCAGGAACAAGCTGCTCGGCAAGGAATTGGACGCCCTGGTCGTCAATGACGTGGCGGGGTCGGACACCGGTTTTGCCGCCGAGACCAACGCCGCCACGATCCTGCGCCCCGACCATCCCGACCTGGAGATTCCGCTGACGAGCAAGGCCGGGGTGGCGTCAGCGGTGCTGGACGTGGTGGTTGAAATGATTGGCGGGCGCTGACGGCTTCGTCGGGCGCGCGGCTTAAGGGATGGCCGTCGGACCGAACGGCGGGCGGCATGGCTTTTCACGCGCTGCAGGCGGCGATGGCGGCGATGGGGATCGAGCGGTCGGTCGACGCGTTGGTGACGCGCTCGGGCGAGGCGTTCTGGGTGCCGTGGAGCGAGACGGCCGATGTGGAGACGATGCGGTACGCGCGAATGATGTCCACGCTGTTTCGTGCCGCCGACCTGACTCGGGTCGGGCTGGAGATCGGGGGCGAGGACGAACCTGAAAGCGCCGTTGCCGCACTGCGGAAGCACACGGACGCCGGGCGGCTGGTCATCGCGCCTGTCTTCAGCGGCGGGCGGTTTGGTGTGATCGAGTCGGTGGATTCCAATGGCGTGGCCCGGGCCGTGGGCCCGGACCAACTGGAACCTGACGACGTTGACCTGAGCCACGGCTGGAGCGGCGCGTTACCGGCTCATCCACCGATCAAGTGCCTCTATGGCGCCGTGCGGCGTGGCCGACAGGTGAAACCGGCTCGGATCCCGGTGCCGGACCTTGCGGGAATCCTGTTCGTGCCTCTCGGAGACGACATTGAAATCTACGGCGTGCAGTTTGGGATCGAGGCCGTGCGCGGGGCTACGCAGGCCGTTCGCGACGGGGCGGCATTGCGCGACGTGACTTCGCTGGAGCGGCTGCTGGTGACATTCGAGCAGGCGGAGTTCGGGTTTGGATGCGCCGAGCGCTGGCTGGGCTCGAAGGAGGCCAGCCACCTGTGGGATGCCCCCGACCTGGCGCGCTTGGCGCGGAGCATGCGCGCGGCGTGCGGCGAGCTGGCCGAGCGGCTCTGGGACTCCAGCGGAACGGCTTCGGCCGGGGCGCTGGGGCGCGCCGTGACGGGGCGCAAGTCCGTGGTGTTCGAGTTGCCGCCGGACCTGGATCGCCAGCCGCCCGGTCAAGTTGTGGAGCTGCCGCGCGGCCGGGCCGTGATCGTGGATACGCGCAGCCGCCGCGCGGCGCTCGGCCGGCTGGCTGACGTGGTGGAGCGGGCGGCCCTGGCGTTCGCGAAAGAGGTGGACAGCGTCGGGGCGCTTACCAGGTAGCGCCCCGGCAGGCTGGGCGAAACTAGGCCGGCGGTAGCCTCGCCTATGCCTGATCAGGGCCGTTGGGCGTGGAAACGCACGGATGTCGCGCGGCTTTGGCGCGGCTTTGGCGCGGCTGACGCAGGGCGTCGAGAACGCCGTGGCCGCGTCTTGGGGCGATCGTTGGCTCCGACGACTCGAAGGCTTGACCTAGGGGCCGGGTGTGCCGTCGGGCGGCGACAGCGGCTCGGGCTCTGGCTGTACGGGCCGAGAGCGCACGAGCGTCAGCCCAATCAGGGTGGAGGCGACGAACGAAGCGGCCACAGCGATGCCCACGACGCCGAAGCCCTGGACGTCCAACAGCAGCGTGATCAGCGGGGCCACCGCCAGTGCGGCCAGATCAACGCTGAGGTGCATGATCCCGATACTGCGGCCAACGGTGGTGCGCGGCATGCGCTCGGCGACCAGCACGGCCGGCAGGGGCGTTACCAGTCCGCTGGGCGCGAAGAGCACCGCCACCAGGATGTACCATGCCAGTCCGGCGGGGAACACCAGGAGCAAGGCCGCCGCCACACTGAGACCGCCCGTCGCAATCAGGGCGCGCCGATGGCCAAGGCGATCCATCACCGGTCCGGTCTTGTAGGTAACGAGTGTGCGCAACGCGTTGGCCAAGGTAAGCACGAGGCCGACGCGGGCCGGGTCGAAGTCGAGACCCACGCTGCCATAGAGGGGCAACAAGACCTGCTTAATGGCGAACGTACCGGCCCCAAGCATGAGAACGGAGAAGCCAACCACGGGGAGCAGGGAGGGGCTCAGCCCGAGCCGAGCGAGCCTGGGAATCGGCGCGGTTCCTGACTCCGGCGCTGGCTGGGGCGCTCGCACGAACAGCAACGGCAGAAGCGCGGCGATGCCGCCAACCAGAGCGCCCAGGGCAAAGGCGGCCCGCCAGCCAAACGTGCTGGCGGCCACGCCGGAGAGCATGGGCGCGAGGAGGGCACCCATCTGAACAGCGGCCAAGATCCGTCCGGCGGTGTGGCTTCGGTCGCTCCCCTCACTTGAACGCACGGTATGGGCGAGTCCGGTGGTGTAGACGAGGGCCGTGCCCAGCCCGGTCACCAGCACACCCGCCAGCAGCACGCGGTAGTCCAGGGCGAGCGCGCTGATCGCACAGCCGACGGCGGTGCAGAGCGTGCCGGCGGTCAGTGGCGTGTGAGGCGGCAGCCGGTCGGCCAGGAAGCCGGCGGGCACGATGGCCACGGCGCGAGCCACGGCTTGCATGGACAGCAGCAAGCCCAGCACCGGCAGTGATACGTCAAACTCAGCTTGCAGTTCGCCCAGGATCGGTCCAATCAAGTTGACGTTGAACGCCATGACGGTGAGAAGGACGAAAATTGCGCCAAGGCTGGACGATGCAGGCTGGCGAATCATGGAGCCAGTTAGGAAAGCTAGCCGTCGACCTAGTTGGGGCGAATGGTAGCCTCGCTCATGCCTGTCACGGGCCGCTGGCTGAACGCCCGACACATTGGGGCAGACCCTGGCTGCGGGTCATTTGCGCCCGCGCTTGGCGCCCAGCCGGCGGGAGTCCGCTAGCCGTGAGCAGTCAGAAGCCGGTTATCGAGCAGATCTCGACCAGTCCGGAGTCGCTACGTCGACAGGAGGCGCCACGAGCGCCCGCGCCATCCGCCCCCGGCGGCAGCGGCATGTGGCTGCTGGTGGCCATCGTGATCGGCATCGCCGTCGGCGCCGCCATCGGCGCGGGGGCCGGCCTCTACGTATTCGGCTGGGTGGGCTAGAGCGAAGGCATCTCGCTCAGCGGCACGCAGCGGGCGCCCGAGGTCGCCGAACGGTCGGCCGCGGCCACCACGCGAATCACGTCCACCATCTCGGCGTCGCTGATCGGCGGCTCACCTGATTCGATCATCGCCAGGAACTGCCTGATGACTTCCAGGTACATGCGGGGAAAGCCGTCGATGGTGTCGCTCAGATGCATGTCGGCGTGCGTCCAGCCCGTTTCGCCGAGGGCTACGCAGAGCATGCCCATCCAGGCCTCGCGCGCCTGGTTGGCGATGCCCACCTGGCCGTCGGGCCAGCGGATCGTCACGACGTCGCTCAACTCGCTGCGCAGGGAAGTAACGTCTATCGCGCCGACACCGAATACCGCGTGCATTACGTCCACGGCGTGGACGCCGTAGAGTTGCCAGTTCTGGGGCAGGGTGAACATGATCGAGCGCGTGCGGCCCAGGTCGGGCAGGCGCTCGAGCAACTGGCGAACGGCGCGGTCGTAGCGCACGGCTGACGCGGAGAGCAGCGGCACGCCGGCCTCGGCGGCGGCGCGGACCAGGGTGACGGCTTCTTGTGGGTCGTCGCAGAGCGGCTTGTCCACGAACAGCGGCAGCCCACGATCGACGGACTGCATGGCGGGCGCGAAATGGTCGGGACCCCAACGGTTGAGCACCAGCACGGCGTCCACGTCCTGCATGGCCTGCTCGGGCGCCTCGACCACCTCGTCAATGCCGGTTTCCAGCGCCTTGGCGCGGGCCTGCTCGGGGTCGGCGCCCCAGAGCCTGGTAACGCGCAGGCCGGGGCCGGCCAGGCCACGGTTGATGATGCCGGCGAAGTTCTCGGTATGGGTGCTATCGGCGCCGATAATCGCGAGATTCATGCAACCGCTCCCAGGGCGGGCCAGTCCACCGCAGCGTATCGCGCCGGGTGCGGGCGACTGGTTAGGCTGGCGCCGTGGCTGACACGCGCGACGATCCCAGGCGCAGTCTCACGGGGGCGGTGTGGGACATCGCGTCGCGCGCGTCCGCCGCCCTGTTTGCCGCGGTCGACGAGCTTCCGCCGTTGGCCGTCCAGGTGCTGCATAACCGCGGGCACGACTCGGCCGAGAAGCTGCACGAGTTCATGCTGGGGCCGCTGCCGCCGCACGACCCGTACCTGCTGGACGAGATGCACCTGGCGGTGGCGCGAATTGCGCAGGCGATGCACAAACGCGAACGCGTGTGCATTTATGGCGACTACGACGTAGACGGGGTCAGCGCGACCGCGATGCTGCTGGAGACGGCCGAAGCGCTGGGGCTGGACGCGTTTCCGTATATCCCGGAGCGGCTGACCGAGGGTTACGGTCTCCACGCCGGGGCGATCGACGCGGTGGCGCAGGAACGCGCAGCGCTGGTTGTCACCGTCGACTGCGGGGCGACGGCGGACGAGGAGATTGACCGAGCGGCCGCGGCTGGCCTGGACGTGATCGTGACCGACCACCATCCCACCGAATCCCGCCCGGCAAAGGCCGCGGCGCTGCTCAACCCCAATGCTCCAGGTTCGGGCTATCCGTTCGGCGGACTGTCCGGGGTGGGCGTGGCCTACAAGCTGGTGCAGGCACTGGCCGACGAGTTTCCCGAGGAGCTGCCCGATCCCGAGCGTTTCCTGGACCTGGTGGCGCTGGGCACGGTGGCGGACGTGGCGCCGCTGCGAGACGAAAACCGGGCGTACGTGATGGAAGGCCTGGAGTGGATACGGGCCTCGCCGCGACCGGGCATCAGGGCGCTGGCCGAGGCGGCGCGACGGGCGCCGGAGTCGCTCAGATCGGACGACATCGCCTTCGCGCTGGCGCCGCGACTCAACGCCGCGGGGCGGCTGGCCAGTGCGCAGCTTGCGCTGGAGTTGCTGCAGGCCAGGCACCCCGTGCGCGCCGCGGAACTCGCGGACGAACTGAATAACTTGAATTCCGAGCGGCGCCGGCTGACGCAGGACGTCGTGGACGCGGCCCGCGCCATGGTGGACGGCAGCCCGGTGGTCTTTGCGGCCGATCCGGGATTCGCGCCAGGGGTGGTCGGGCTGGCCGCGTCGCGGCTGTGCGAGGAATACGGCGCGCCGGCGTTCATTGGCGCCGAGATCGACGGGCTGGTGCAGGGTTCGGCGCGCGCGCCGGACGGATTCAACCTGCGCGACCTGCTGGGGCGCCAGGGCGACTGGCTGGAGAACTGGGGCGGACACGCCGGGGCGGCGGGTTTCTCGGTACTGCCGCAGAACGTCGACGCGCTGCGGCGCGGGCTGGCGCAAGCCCTCGCCAGCCTCGACTTGCCCGAATTCACGGGGCCGCGCCTGCGCGCGGACGGCCGCGTCTATCCGCGCACGATCTCCTGGGAGACGTACCAGGCGCTCGAGCTGCTGGGTCCCTGGGGGCCGGAACATGAAGAGCCGCGGCTGGTCGTAGAGAATGTACGTATCCAAAACACCCGGCTTGTAGGCGAGGATCACCTGGTGCTGCGGTTCGAGGAACTGGCGCGCAATGTGGAAGCCATCTGGTTTCGCCACGGAGATCAGCAGGCCGCGTTGGGCCCCGGGCGCTGCGTGGACGTTGCGTTCAGGTTGGGACTGCGAAACTTCCGCGGGGAGACCCGGTTGCAGATGCTGGTGGACGACATCCGGCTACGGCCGGTCTAGCGGCGGATAGGGGAGCTTCGGTGCCGACATCGGTCACGGCCACGCTGGCGCCCATGGTCGGCGCGGGCCGGACGGAAACCACGCTGGAGGACCTACTCGACGCGGTTCGGTCCTACACGCCGCCCGACGACGCACCGGCGGCCGAGCGACTGATTCGCAGGGCCACCGCGCTGGCGGAACGCGCGCATGAGGGACAGCGCCGCCTGACCGGCGAGCCGTTCGTGCAGCATCCGATGAACGTGGCGTTGATGCTCACGAACCTGCACCTGGACCCCGACACCGTTGCGGCCGCGCTGCTGCACGACTGCGTGGAAGATACGAACGTGGACATCGGGACGATTCGGTCCAGGTTCGGATCCAGCGTGGCCGAGCTAGTCGACGGCGTGACCAAGCTGGACGACATCACGGTCGTGAGCATGGACGACCGCCAGGCCCAGAACCTGCGCAAGGTCTTTCTGGCCATGGCGCGGGACATTCGCGTGGTGCTGATCAAGCTGGCCGACCGCCTGCACAATCTGCAGACGGCGCACGTCTATCGACCCGACAAGCGCGAGCGCTATGCCAGCGACACGCTGGAGATCTTTGCGCCGCTGGCCGGAAGGCTCGGTATCGAGGAGTGGCGTTGGCGGCTGGAGGATCACGCATTCAAGCTGCTGCAGCCCGAGCGCTATCGCGAGATCGCCAGCTGGCTGCTGGCCGAACGGGCGGCCCGCGAGGACGTGGTGCAGGCGGTGACGGGCGCGCTGCGCGAGGCGATGGATGCCGGCGGTACTGACGCGTTGATCCAGAGCCGCATCAAGCACGTCTACAGCATTGAGCAAAAGACGCAACGCAAGAACGTCCCGCTGGAAGAGGTCTACGACATCCTGGCCGTGCGGGTAATCGTGGACGACGTGCACGACTGCTATTCGGCGCTGGGCGTGGTGCATGGGGCTTGGCGGCATATTCCGGCTGAGTTCGACGACTACATCTCGGCGCCCAAGGAGAACGGCTACCGCTCCCTGCACACGGCCGTGCTGGGGCCGGACGCGCGACCAATCGAGATCCAGATTCGAACCCACGAGATGCACGCGGCGGCCGAATACGGCGTGGCGGCGCACTGGCGCTACAAGGCGGACGATCACGACGGCGAAGAAGACTTCTCGGAGAAGCTGGCCTGGGTGCGGCAAATCCTGACCTGGCAGGCCGATGAGGAGACCGCTGGGTCGTTCGTGGACGCGGTGAAGACCGACTTCTTCAGTGACACGGTGTTCGTGTTCACGCCGCGCGGGGAGATCAAGGACTTTCCGGCCGGCAGCACGCCGCTGGACTTCGCCTACCGCATCCACACGGACATCGGGCATACCTGCATCGGCGCCAAGGTCAACGGCCGCCTGGTGCCGCTGGAATACCAGCTGCAGAACGGCGACGTACTGGAGATCCTGACCAGCAGCAACAGCCAGGGGCCCAGCCGCAACTGGGTGTCGCTGGTCCACACGGCGCACGCGCGGGACAAAATCCGGCAGTGGTTCAAGCGGCGGCAGCGCGCCGAGAACATCGAGTCGGGCAAGGAACTGCTGGAACGGGAACTGCGGCGCCTGGGCCAGGGCCGGATTTCACAGCTGCCGGGCGAGGGGTTAGATCCGGTGGCCGCCGACCTGGGCTATCGCGACGTGGACAGCCTGCTGGCGGGCGTGGGCTATGGCGCGACCACGGTTCCGCAGGTCATCAACCGGCTGAAGCTGACCGAGGAAGTCGAAGAGGCGGACGACGAGCCGCTGCCGGTGGACGAACAGGACTTGCGTGATGTGCAGCCCCTGGTTCGTGTCCTGGGTGTTGGCAATCTGCTCACGCGCGTGGCGTCCTGCTGCAATCCGCTGCCCGGCGACGACATCGTGGGGTTCATTACCCGTGGCCACGGGATCAGCGTGCACCGAATGAACTGCACCAACGTCCAGAACGTCCGCGAGCCCGAGCGGTTGGTTGAGGTGGAGTGGGGCGGGCAGGTGGTTGGCGCCGACCTGGATTTGCCGATTCGGCTGGGCGCGTGCTGCACGCCGAGGCCGGGAATGAAGATCAACGGCATCGCCGCCGACAAGAGCATTGAAGTGCACCGATCTCGCTGCCGAGCGGCGAGTCGCATGCCAGGCGCGCGCGTTCGGGTCTGGTGGATCGACGAGACGAGCCAACTCCTGCCCGTGCAGATCCTGGTTCAGGCCGACGACCGCGAGGGCCTGGCCCACGACGTGACCGGGGTGATTCGAGACGAGGGTTTGAACATCACGTCGGCGAACGTGCATACCAACCGGCAGCGCCAGGCCACGATGCGGATTACGGTGGGCATGGGCAGCGTGGCCCAGATGGCGCGGCTGATGCGGCGTCTCGAGACGATTCCCAGTGTTTACTCGGTCTCACGCGACACCATTGGCGCGCGCCGCAGCCGGACTCGCGAGGCGGGGCGGCGAAACGGCCAATGAGTACCCTGCTGACCCTGCTGCTTGCCTATTCCATCGGGTCGGTGCCGTTCGCGTACCTGGCGGCCCGGTTGGCCGGACATGATCTGCTGGCGGAGGGATCGGGGGGCGTGAGCGGGTCCGCGGCCATCGAGCGGATCGGCAAGGTGCGCGGGGCGGTCGCCGGCCTGGCCGACGCACTGAAGCCGGTGCTGGCCATCTTCATCGCGCAGCGTCTGGCTACGTACGAAGTGTCGGCGGTGGCGGGTGTGGTGGCGGTGGCCGGGCACGTGTGGCCGTTCACGCTGCGGTTTCGCGGCGGCCGGGGTATCGGGCCGGCCGGGGCCGCGCTGGCCGCGCTGGGGTCGTGGCACATGGCGCTGGCGTTCGCCGGAATGGTGCTCGGCAAGGCAATCATCAAGGACTCGGCGCCGGGGGCGCTGATCGGCTTCTTTGCCACGGCCATCGTGCTCAGCCTGACGGGTGCGGCCCTGACCCTGAGCCTTGCGGGCTGGACGCTGCTGGGGCTGCTGATCACCGCCCGCCTGGTCGGCTTCCGCAAGGCGGACGCGCCGGACGACGTATCCACTGCCACGCTGCTCTGGCGGAGGTTCCTGCTTGACCGCGACCGGCCGTGACGATGCGCGGCGCGTCCGGCTGATTACCGACTCCAGCGCCTGTCTTCCACCGCACGAAATCGAGAGGCACGAGATTTCCATCGTGCCCACGGTGCTGGTGTGGAATGGCGAGGAGCTCCGGGACGGGGTTGACATCACGAACGAGGCGTTCTGGAAACGCCTGGCGACTGACCCCAACTTGCCGACGACCAGTGCCACGTCGCCCAGGGCGTACGCCGCCGAGTTTGCGAAGGCGCGCGATGCCGGGCTGGACGTCGTGTGCGCCACGATCCCGCGTCGCATCTCGGCGATGACCGAGGTGGCGGAGATGGCGGCGCGGGATTTCCCCGGTCCGCCGTTTGTGCGAGTCATTCCGACCGGTGCGGCAACCATGGCGCACGGATTTCCCGTGCTGCTGGGCGCCCGCGCGGCGAGCGCGGGGGCCGACCTGGACACGGTGGAGCGGACGGTGCGCCAGGTGGCGAACGAGAGCGCGATCGTCGCGCTGCTGGGGTCCTTGGAGTACCTGGCGCGCGGGGGGCGCGTGCCCCGGGTGGTGGCGCGGGTGGCCGACGTGTTGCCGTCCACGCCGATTTTCGAGATGCGGCATGGCCGCATCCGCTTTCGCGCCGCATTCGGATCGCGCGGGCGGGCGCTGCGCGCATTGGTGAAGCACGTCCAGCGCGCGGCCCAGGGTGCCAGCTATCTCGGTGTGGCGGTGCATCACGCGGCGGCGGTCGACGAGGCACATCAACTGGCCGAGCAGATACGGCGCGACATGGCGCCGGACGATCTGTATGTCACGAGCTTTACCCCGGTCATGGGCGCGCACGTCGGTCCAGACCTTGTCGGATTAGCCTATTGCGCACTCTCAGACTGAGGCGCTGCCTACACTGGACGCAACGTTGAGCGGGACGGAGCCGTCGCACGTGCGGGACGAGGGAATGCGCGCCGCGATCATGGCGATCGGGCGGGCGGCGATTGCCGCGGTGGACCCCGCGACCGCCGTACGCGAAACGGTCTCGCTTACCGACAGCGGCGTCCAGATTGGGCGCTTGCTCATTCCTGACGCCGACGCTCGGCGCGTGATCGTGCTGGGCGCCGGCAAGGCCAGCCCGCGCATGGCGGCGGCGCTGGTGGACATCCTGGGCGATCGCGTTGCGGGCGGTCTGGTCATTACCAAAGATGGCTATGCGTCGCCGGCCGGACAGGTCGAAATCGTGGAAGCCGGCCACCCCGTGCCTGACGCGCGCGGGCAGGCGGCGACCCGGCGTTTGCTGGAAGCGGCGGGCACGGCCGGCGATGGCGACCTGGTGCTCTGTGTCATCTCCGGGGGCGGATCGGCGCTGACGCCGTGCCCGCCGGACGACGTCCCACTGTCCGAGCTTCAGGACGTGACCGACCAGCTCTTGCGTTCGGGCGCCACGATCAACCAGATGAACGCCATTCGGAAGCACTTGTCCGAGTTTCACGGTGGCCTGCTGGCGGCGGCCGCCGCACCGGCGCGCGTCGTCGGCCTGCTGGTCAGCGACGTGGTAGGCAACCCGATGGACGTCATTGCGTCCGGTCCTACGTCGCCGGACCCGACGACGTATGCCGATGCACTGGCGGCGTTGGATGCGTTCGGCTTGCGAGCTTCGGCGCCAACCTCGATCCGCACGCGCCTGGAGACGGGGGCCTTCGGCGGCCTTCCTGAAACACCGAAGCCTGACAATTCGCTCTTCGAGCGCGTCTCGAACCTGGTTATCGCCGACAACGCCCGCGCGGGGTTGGCGGCGGCTGCTGCCGCCGAGGCGGCGGGACTACATGCCCAATTCGTGACCTCGCGCGTGCAAGGCGAGGCGCGCGAGATCGCCAAGCTGGTTGCCGGCGCCGCCGTCGACATTGCACGAAGCGGCCGCCCGGTGAAACGGCCCGGGTGCGCGATCTTCGGCGGCGAGACCACGGTGACCGTTCGTGGCAATGGACGCGGCGGCCGTAGCCAGGAACTCGCGGTTGCGGCGGCTGAGGCGCTGGCCGGCGAACCCAACACCGCGGTCTTTGCCCTGGCGACAGACGGTACCGACGGGCCCACGGACGCCTGCGGCGGCTTGATCGATGGGAGCACGCTTGAACGCGCGGCCGCCGCCGGCGGCGATTGCGCCGGCGCCCTGGCGGCCAACGACTCGTATCACTACCTCGAGTGCTGCGGCGACTTGGTGCGCCTGGGGCCGACAGGCACCAACGTCAACGATCTGTACATGGCGTTCGGATGGTGAGTGACGGCGAGGCCGGCCCGGCCATTGAGCCGGAACTGCGTTGGGTCAAGGTCACGGGGCCCGATGCCCTGCGGCCGCTGGACCGGCACTGGGTCCGCTATGTGCGCCTGGCCCTGCTGCTGGCCGCCGTCCTGATCGCCTGGCGAATCCTGGCCTGGCAGGAAGATGGGTATCGGGCTGCCGCTTCGGCGGCCGGAGACGCCGCGCTGCGAGGGGCGCCGGTGGGTGTTGCACTGCCGTCGCCGGTATTGCCCTCCACCACGGAGGCCGCACCGACCGGCGTTGCGATCGTGGTGCTGTCGCCAACGCCAACGGCCACGCCCACGCCGGTTCCCACGCCAACGCCCACCCCGGCCCCGACGCCGGCGACGCATGTCGTGCGGCCCGGTGAGACGCTCACACGAATCTCCCAGCTCTATGACGTACCCGTCAGCGTGATCGTGGACCTCAACGACATCTCCGATCCCAACAATGTGGATGCGGGCCTGCGGCTGCGGTTGCCAGCAGGCACCGAGATTCCCGAAACCACGGATGCGCCGGGCCCATACATCGTGCAGCAGGGCGATACGCTCAGCCAGATAGCGGTCGCCTATGGCGTGAGCATCGACGATCTGATGGCCGCCAACGGCCTCAGCGACCCCGACAGCATCTTCGCGGGCCAGGAATTGCGGATTCCAGGCTGACCCGGAGAGTTACCGTTCAGTTGTTGCGGGCGAGTGCCACTGCGTACACTGCGGATAGCCCCGATGGACGCGCACTGCCCCATCGCGGGCCTTATGCTGTGGGCGTCCTTTCGAGAACGAGTTGAGACGCCGGGGCGCCATCGGCGCTCTCCACTTCGTCGATCCGCGAGTCCGGAGGCTCTAACGCATGGTTGAAGTCGAAACCGCCGACCCGGCCGTCAATCGCTGGCAGCGTGTCGGCGGCCAAGAGGGCGGCACGGTGACATCAATCGCGATGGCCTCGCATTCCGAGGGCCGTCGCATTTTCATAGGCACCATGTCCGGTGTCTTCCTGTCCGACGACGACGGCCAGAGCTGGCGGATTTCCAACGCCCAGCTCACCAGCCCCTACATCCAGGCCGTCGCGGTGTCGCCGGATTACAACCGCGACACCAATGCCTTCGCCGGCGCGGTGCAGGGCGGTGTCTTTAAGTCGTTTGATGGCGGCGAGACCTGGAACCGTCTGTCGTTCTGGGGCGCGATTCCCAACGTCGTGGCCCTGGCGCTTTCGCCGTCGTACGCGACCGATCGCATTGCTCTGCTGGGAACGGACGGCGACGGCGTTTATCGCACGACCAACGGTGGCCGGAGTTGGAACCCCTCGAACGTGGGGTTGTCGGGACTCTCAATCCAGACGCTGGCGGTTTCCTCCGACTTCCGCAGCGACCAGATGGTGTTCGCCGGCATCGTTAACGGCGGCGTGTGCCGATCGAGCGATGGCGGACGCACCTGGGAGCAGCTTGGCGGCGACGACTTCGGCACGGCCACCGTGCAGGCCATGGCCCTGGCCCCGGACTTCAGCACCGACCGAACGGTCGTGGCCGCGACCGAAGAACGCGGCCTGTGGGTGTCCAAGGATGCCGGGCGCACCTGGGCCCAGGTTCAGGAAGTCGGCGACGAGGCGGTCAACGCCGTGTGCGTCTCTCCCTCGTTCGCCGACGACCAGACGATCGTTGCCGGCACCGGCGCTCAGGGCGTGGTCATCAGCACCGACGGCGGCGCGACCTGGGAAACCCGGGCACTGGAGGACAGCTATGGGTCGATTCTGACTCTTGCGCTTCTTCCAACCGACGACGCCACGCAACTCTGGGCCGGCACTTTCCTCACGGGGCTGCTCTGTTCCAGCGATCTGGGTGTTACCTGGGAACCGCGCAACGCGGGTATCACCAGTCAGAACTGGGTCACGCTCGCTATATCCCCTGACTTCGGGACGGACCGGACGATGTTCGCAGGCGGTTCCGGCAGCGGTGTCCATGTTTCGACCGATGGCGGCGAGACCTGGGAAATGCGCGGCGAAGACATGGCTGAGTTGGATATCGCCGGTATTGCCGCATCACCCGGGTATTCGGACGATGGCATCGTTCTGGTGGCCACGCAGGCGGGGCTCTTCCGCAGCGCCGACCACGGACATCATTGGGACGAAGCGATTGACGGCTTTGACCTTGATGACGTCCGTGCCGTGGCGTTTTCGTCGGACTTTGCGAGTGATCGCACGGTGTTCGCCGGCGGCGCGCTGGGTTTGACGTATCGCAGCACCGACGCGGGCGAAAGTTGGGAGCGGCTGCCGCACGACTTCGACGGCGAGACGGTCGTGGCGCTGGCCACGGGACCCAATTTCGAGATGGACCGGGCAGTCTTCGCGGGGACCGTTGGGCAAGGCGCCGCGGCGGTGCACGTCAGCTATGACGGCGGTGAATCTTTCGATCGATTCGTGGAACACGAGACCAACACGCCGTGGGTGTCGTTGGCAATTCCCTCGACCTACACCGACAAAGAGCGGTCCTGGCTGTTCGCCACGGCCAGCCAGGTGTTCCGTCCCGCGGCGCGATTTGAAGACGTTTGGTCGGGAACCTATCCGGGCGACGCCGAGACGGCCGTGCTCTGGATCGATGCCACGCCAACGTTCGCCGACGACACCACGGTGTATGCGGCGACCAGCCGGGGCGTCTTCAAGTCATCAAACGGTGGCGCCGGATGGTCAGAGTTCAACCCCAACCTGCGAAACCGCGCGGTGCTGCGGGTGGCTGCCTCGCCCAACTTCGCCGAAGACCGCACCGTCTTCGCGATGGCGCTGGGCGGCGAAATCTGGCGACTGGTGGACGATCCGGCGACGATTCGCGGCGAGGCGATCCGGCCCACCGACATCATCTAGCGGCCGACGGTTCCGCGGCGCGCGGGCGCGCGTCGGCGCGCGCTTGAACGGCGTCGGCTAGGGAACGACCGAATAAAGCCAGGTGCCCAGCACCAGCGATGCCGCAGCCAGCGTGAGAACAACGGCCAGGGTGCGTACGGTGACTCGAGCTCGGCTTGGGCGTCGCAGCATGGGGCACTTCGGGTGACGAGCGAGGACCCGGCGGTCCGTCGCCCGGACAGCGTAGAGCCGTCGGCGGTCCCGGCGCAAGACCGCGGGCGACTTTGCGGACTCTCGCGCTGGACCGGTCGGAGCCCTCTGCTAGACTCCCTGCGGCGAGAACGTGAACGTTTTCACAAAGTCGTGAGGGCTGCGTGTCCCTGTGGGTGCGCTTCGGTCTGCGGCGCTTGCACTTGAGTTCGGATTCATCGTGGGAACGTGTATGGTCGCCGGCATCCTGGGAGGACGCTGGATCGATGACCGGTTGGGCACTGCGCCCTTCGTGCTGCTCGGAGGAATACTCCTTGGTTTGGCGTCCAGCATCTACGTGATGTACCTGATCTTCAGCTGGCAGCGCGGGGGAGAACGCTAGGCATGGCCGCCGAGCAGGGAGCCGATCTCGCGCCCCACGTCAGTGCGGCGGCGGAGCCGCTGGCGGGCCCCTGGGAGACTCCCCTCGGGCCGTTCACCGTGACCAACTCAATGTTCACCATGTGGCTCACGATGGCCGGCATCCTGGCGTTGGCCTGGTTCGCCACCCGGCATATTCGACGCAATCCCGAGTCCGCCCTGGTGCCCGGGGGTCTCCAGAACGTGGCCGAGACGGTCACTGAGTTCCTGATGGAGCTTGTCGAGTCCACCGTGGGCCGTCGCTACGCGGGTCGCGTGTTTGCCTTCGGTGCGACATTCTTCGTTTTCATCACCATTTCCAACTGGTCCAGCCTGCTGCCGGGCATCGGAACGATCTGGAAGCGTTCGGAGATCTATCAGGGCGGCCACCTGGAAACCATCGCCGCGCCGATCTTTCGTCCGGCCACCGCCGACATCAACATGACCATTGCGTTGGCGCTGACGGCCTTCGTCGTCATCCACGCGTCGGGCATTTCGTCGCACGGACCGCTGGGTCATATCAAGGAAATGACGCAGGTCGCCTTTCTGGCGCCGGTCTTCATCATCATTGAGCTATTCGTCATCATTTCGCTGTCGTTCCGGCTCTTTGGCAACCTGTTCGCGGGCGAGGTGCTGCTCAACGGACCCATCCTGGGCGCCTTCGCTCTCGGGCATCTGCCATTGATCGGGGCGGTATTCCTGGTTCTGGAGATTCTTTTTGGTCTCGTTCAAGCCGTGATCTTCTTCATGCTCAGCATGGTGTTCACGGGCCAGTCGGTTGGGCCGGATACGGCCGAAGCGCACTAGTGCGCGCAGGAGGAGTGTGACCTCGTGGAGACAGTTACGGACCTCACGCCGTTGGGCGCGGGCCTTGCCATCGGTCTAGGCGCCATCGGGCCGGGCCTCGGCATCGGCTTTGGAGTTCAGGCCGCCATGAACGCTATCGGGCGCAACCCCGAAGCCTCGGGCGACATCCGCAACACGATGATCGTCGGCCTGGGCCTCGCAGAGGCCATCGGCATTTACGCGTTCATCATCGGGATCCTGCTGGCATTCGGGTAACCCCGACGCGTACGACGGCTAGGGAGATCTGGGTATGAGTGAGCCTGCGCCGCTCGGGATTAGCTTCCCGAACATCCTGTTTCAGGTCGCCAACTTCCTGCTGTTCCTCTGGGTGCTGCATCGTCTGCTCTTCAAGCCGCTGGTCGCCATGCTGGAACGCCGGCGACAGCGGATTGCCGAGAGCCTGGACGAAGCCGAAAACCTGCGAACGCAGGTAGAGACGGAACGCGCAGAGTTCCAGGCTGAGTTGGCCAACGCACGGGCCGACGCGCAGCGCATCCGGGAGGAGGCCAGCCGCGCCGCAGAGACCCTGCGGGCACGCGAGCTGGAACAGGCGCGCGCCGAGGCGGAACGTATGCGCACCGAGGCCGCCGCCGAGGTTGACCGCAACCGCGCGCGCGTCGCCGCCGAGCTTCGTGCCCAAACGGCCGACCTGGTCGTCGGCGCCACCGCGCGCGTGTTGGATCGTTCCATCGATGATCCTGAACACCGTCGGCTGGTCCAGGAAGCAATTGCGGAAGTCTCCGGAGGCTCAAGCTAGCGATGCGGGGCAGCCGGCGCCGCCGCGCCGCGCGCTACGTCGAGGCCGTGGTGGCCGACGCCAGCGCCGGGCAGGCCTGGGACGCCTGGGAGGCGGACCTGGAAGTCCTCGGCGCGGTCGCGGACGACGATCAGGCGCGACGTTTTCTTCAGAGCACCTCGATCGGGTTGGATGACCGCCTCCAGGCCGTGCAGCGCGCGGCGGGCGAGGCAATTTCGGCCCGTGGGCTTGGCTTGCTGCGGTTGCTTGCCGAGCAGCGGGAGGTCGACCTCACGCAGGAGATCGCGCGCCGGTTTCGCGATGCCGCCGACGAGGCGCAGAGCGTCGATCGCGTGCATGTCACAACCGCCGCGGCCCTCGGAGACGCCGAGTTGAGCGACTTGCGCGACAGCCTGACGGCGCCCGGCCGCACCCTTCGTCTCACCACCGATATCGATCCCGCCCTGTTGGGCGGCTTTGTCGTCCGACGCGGCGACGACGTACTTGACCTGAGCGTCCACGCCAGGCTGCAAGCCCTGGCGTCCACCTTGCGCTAGCGGGAGCCCCGAATGGCTATCAGCCCACAAGAGATCGCAGACGCGCTTCGACAGCAGATCGAAGGCTTTCAGGCCCAGGCCGAGCAGGCCAACGTGGGTCACGTCCTTGAAGTCAGCGACGGCGTCGCCCGGCTGTCCGGCCTTTCGCAGGCCATGGCGGGCGAATTGCTGGCATTCCCGCACGACGTCACCGGCATGGCCCTGAACCTGGAGGAAGACACGATTGGTGCGGTCATCCTGGGCGACTACCTGCGAATCGAGGAGGGCGACGAGGCCCGAACCACCGGCCGTGTCGCCGAAGTTCCCGTCGGTCCGGAGCTGCTCGGACGCGTCGTCAACGCCATCGGCGAACCAGTCGACGGCAAGGGTCCGATCAACGCCGCCCAATCTGACGTCATCGAGAAAGTGGCGCCGGGCGTCTCGCAGCGCCAGAACGTGGACACGCCGGTGCAGACCGGGCTGAAGGCCATCGACTCCATGACGCCGATCGGCCGCGGCCAGCGTGAACTGATCATCGGCGACCGCCAGATCGGCAAGACCGCCATCGCGCTCGACACCATCATCAACCAACGCGGCGGCGACCTGATCTGCATCTATTGCGCCATCGGCCAGAAGGAAAGCGCCGTTGCCCAGGTCGTGGCCACCCTGCAGGAAGCCGGCGCCATGGAGCACACCATCGTGGTCCTGGCCTCGGCCAGCGAGCCGGCCGCCTTGCAGTACATGGCGCCATTTGCCGCCTGCACCATTGGCGAGTACTTCCGCGACAACGGCCAGGACGCCGTGGTCATCTACGACGACCTGACCAAACACGCCTGGGCCTACCGCCAGGTATCGCTGGTGCTGCGGCGTCCGCCCGGACGCGAGGCCTATCCCGGCGACGTGTTCTATCTGCACTCACGCCTGCTCGAACGGGCCGCCCGCTTGTCGGACGAGCACGGCGGCGGCAGCCTCACCGCGCTCCCGATCATCGAGACGCAGGAAGGCGACGTCACCACCTACATCCCCACCAACGTCATCTCAATCACCGACGGCCAGATCTACCTGGAAGCCGACCTCTTCAACGCCGGCATCCGTCCCGCCATCAACCCGGGAATCTCGGTTTCGCGCGTGGGCGGCGACGCCCAGATTCGTGCCATGAAGTCGGTCTCAGGCGGCCTGCGCCTGGACCTGTCGCAGTACCGCGACGTGGCCGCCTTCGCGCAGTTCGCCTCAGACCTCGACCAGGCCACGCGCAACCAGTTGGAACGCGGACAGCGCGTGACCGAACTGCTCAAGCAGGGCCAGTACGCTCCGATGGAAGTCATCGACCAGGTGTGCGTGATCTTCGCCGGCACCGTAGGCCTGCTTGACGACGTTCCGCTACCGGACGTGGCTCGATTTGAGCAGGAGATGCTGGACTACCTGCGCGACAGCCACCCGGAGCTCATCGGCGGCATACGTTCCAGCGCCGACTTGGACGACGACGGCGAAGCGGCGCTGCGAGCGGCCATTGAGGACTTCAAGGCCAACGTATTCGCCGCCAGCGCGGTCGCGGCCAGCTAGCGCATGGCCAGCCCGCTCGAGCTTCGGCGCCGCATCCGCAGCGTCGACAACACCCGCCAGATCACCCGGGCGATGCAGTTGGTGGCGGCGTCGCGCATGCGGCGCGCCCAGGAGGCCGTGCAGGCGGCGCGACCGTATGCCACGCACATCGCGGGCATGATCGAACGGCTGGTGCTGGCCACCGGAAACGATCGGCTGCCGCCGATTCTTCAGCCGCGGCCAATCGAGCGCACCGCGTTCCTGGTGCTCACCACCAATCGTGGGCTGGCCGGACCCCTCAACACCAACATCGTCCGAACCACGGTCAACGAGATCGAGGCCGCCAGCGACGCCGTTGAAATCAGCGTTGTGGTCGTCGGCAAGAAGGGGCACCTGGCCCTGCGCGGCTTGTACACCCTGTCGGCCGTGTTTAGCGACATCAGCGACCAGCCGAGCGTCAATGACATCGCGCCGGTGACTCAGTTGCTCGTCGACGGGTACGAGCGGGGCGACTTTGACGAAGTCCGCATGGTCTATCCGGAGTTCGTCAACATCCTCACCCAGCAGCCCCGCGTCGTCCGCCTATTCCCCGTCGTGCTGCCCGAAGTGCAGCAGGATGCGCGAGAAGCGGACATAATCTTTGAGCCGGATCCGGCATCGGTGCTGCAAGCGCTCATCCCGCGCTTCGTGGAAATGACCGTGTACCGGGCCATGCTGGAACTGGCGGCCAGCGAACAGAGCGCACGCATGGTCGCCATGCGCGCGGCTACCGAAAACGCCACCGAACTCATCGAAGGGCTGCGGCTGGCCTACAACAAGCTGCGGCAGTCCCGGATCACCAGCGAGATCATCGACATCGCCTCCGGCGCCAATGCGCTGGCGGACGCCTAGGGCGTAGGGGAGTTATCAGATGGCTGAAGGCCGTATCGTCCAGATCGTAGGCGCGGTCGTCGACGTGGAGTTTCCACCGGACGACCTGCCTCCCCTGTACAACGCGCTGGAACTGGACACGGACGACGGCGACAGCGTGGTGCTGGAAGTCGAGCAGCACATCGGCGACAGCACCGTCCGCTGCGTATCCATGCGTCCCACCGAGGGCCTGCGCCGCGGCACCAGCGTTCGCGATACCGGCGGACCGATCCGTGTTCCGGTCGGCCCGGAAACCCTGGGCCGCGTCTTCGACGTCACCGGCCAGCCCGTGGACGGCCACGGTGAGGTCGAGGTCAACAACACCTACCCGATCCACCGCCGTCCGCCCGCCTTCACCGACCAGAGCACCACGGCCGAAGTCTTCGCCACCGGGCTCAAGGTCATCGACCTCATCGCGCCCTTCACGCGCGGCGGCAAGACCGGCGTGTTCGGCGGCGCCGGCGTGGGCAAGACGGTCATCATCATGGAGATGATCAACAACATCGCCGTCCAGTACGGCGGGTACTCCATCTTCTGCGGCGTCGGCGAGCGCACCCGCGAGGGCACCCAGCTCATTGGCGAGATGACAGAGGCCG
>JAJEGF010000081.1 GCA_022820025.1 Chloroflexota bacterium | reverse complement strand
GTTGCCGTTTTACAGGAGGCCGTTGAGATAGAGGGCCTGTTCGCCAGGAAGAGGAAAGCTAAGTTAGTTGGCATCGGTGTGGATGAGCCTGGGGAGCTATTGGAGGATCTTCAAAACCGTCTATCGGGCCAGCCCAAGTATCCAGAATGACGGCCTGGACTTGTGCATCGCGCGCACAGGTCAACGGTCATGTGCCTGTGCGCACGGCGTGAACGGACGCTTCGAGAGCGGCGAGCCAGCCATGGGCGTGATCAACATCGCGGTGGGGGTGAATGGAGAGACGGATGCGGCCCTGGGTTCCGTCGTGGCCGTAGGTTGCGCCCCAGCCGCGGCGGCGCAGTTCCAGGTAGATGCGTTCCACGTCGTCGCGATCGGACGTGAAGTTGACGACGGCGAGAAGGGGGCGGACGAGTAGGCGGAGGCCGTCGATACTCTCGATGCCTCGACTGACGATGTCGACTACTTCCATGAGGCGTCGGGCCGACTCGCGGTAGCCCTCGCGGCCCAAGTGGCGCATGACGGACCAGGCGGCGACGGCGTGATCGCCGGGTTTGGTGGCGGTGATGGTGTGGATGCCGGTGAATTCGGCGGGGATGGCGTCCAGCATGGCCTCGTCGCGGATGAGGAAGAAGCCGGTCGCGACTGGAAGCAGCCCCAGCTTGTGGCCGTCGGTCATCATCGAGGACACGCCCGGCAGGCTGAAGTCGAATGGGGGAATTGGGTAGCCCAACTCGCGGAGGAACGGCAGGGCGAATCCGCCGAAGGCGGCGTCCACGTGCAGGTACAGACCTTTGCGTTGGGCCAGGTCGGCGAACTCCTCGACGGGATCAAGCTGGCCGTAGTTGCCCTCGGGCGCCGAACAGACCAGAGCCACGGTGTTGCGGTTCAGCAGCCGCTCGACGTGTCGCAGGTCGGGGCGCATGGTCTCGTCCACGTCGACTTCGCGGAGGCGGAGGCCGAGGAGCTCGGCGCCAAGGCGAAAGCTGTAGTGGGCGGTGGTTGGCAGGACGACTTCGGGCTCGGACTTGGATCCCAGGTTGCGTGCGAGGCGGAGTGCGAGAAGGTTCGACTCGGTGCCGCCGCTGGTGATGAAGCCGACGGCGTCGCGATGGCCAAGCAGGGAGCCGAGCATGCGCACGGCTTCCTTCTCGAAGAGATCCGCGCCGGGGTTCATGTCGCGTGCCCACTCGACAAAGAAGGACCCGGCGGTCAGGGGGCGAATGCTCTCCGTTATGTCGTGGGGCGGGCCGACGTAGCTGACACCGAAGTTTCGTTCGACGGGGTAGGGGTCCTTCGACATTCGCGCCTCGACCTCCGCCAGCACGTCAGCTTCAGGGCTGCCGTTCTCAGGAAAGTCCAGCGGCGGCGGCATCGGAACCGCGTGTCGTTCCTCGGTTCGGTCGAACTCTCGGGCCACTAGTCGATCCCTTCGTCTCGGGCGGACCGGCGACCGTAGATGGCAACCGGGGCGGCGACGCTTAACTTAAGGCAGGCGGTGGACCGACGCGACGCGCCGTCGGTCGGCGGCCGGCTAGACATCGACAGGTCCGGAGAGTCCGGGGCCGCCGGCGGCGAGGTAGCCGTTGCTGGCGGCGCAGTTGGTTGCGCTGACCCAGAAGGCGTAGAGGTCGCCATCACGCAGGCGGAAGCGGAACTGCACTGGGCGGCCGGCCAACGACGACAGTTCGTCGACGCCGTTCCACTTCACACGGGTACACGTGGTGTCGAAGGTGAGCGGCCGGCAGTTGGCGCGTGAGAACGGGTGAATGACGTCGCCGCGCTCGTCGAGGATTTCCACTCGAAGCTCGCCCTGCGGGGCGTCCAGGTTGACGAAGAGATGCGAGCCGCTGAAGGTGACCAGCCGGGTGGCCAGTACGCCACCGTGGCCGTCGGCGTGCATGGAGGCGAAGCCATCGCGACGGAGCGTGGCCAGGCCGGTGTGGCCGCCGGCGTACATGGCGTTGTCCTGCTCGTAGTCGCCGCCGAACTCTCCGGGCTTGAGAACGGAGCCGTGGCCGGAGAAGGCGCCGAAGTAGAACCAGAGTTCGTCGCCAACCACCAGGCAGAGGCCGCCGCCGGCGTGAATGTAGCCGTAGTTCCAATCGCCCCAGCGGCGGCTGGCGCCGATGAAGGCCTGGCGGTGCGGGCGGTGCCAGTGAAAGCCGTCGCGGCTGTAGGCGAGTTGCAGGTCGTTGATCTTGGGGCGGCTGATGCTGGCGGCGTCGGGGTTCTCGGGTCCGTGGAAGATTGCGAACGCGCCGAGCATGATGCTCTCGTAGGCGACGGCGGTTACGTCGTATAGCTGGGGACGCAGTCCCAGGAATGGATCGGGGCGGTCCAACCGGTCGGCGCGCGCCCAACGAACCGGCTGGTCGGTGCTCCAGCGAGCGGCCTGCAAGAAGTCCGGGTGTTCGAAATACAAGCGCGCACGGCGGTTCCAACTCTGGCGGATGCTGAAGACGAACCGCTGGCGGAAGGGGTTATAGAAGAAGCTGGAGTTGTCGCCGCATTGGGAGGTGGGGCCGCGTTCGTTCCAGTGGATGCCGTCGGGCGAGGTGTAGATGAGGCCTTCGTGGCGCTCTGGATGGCGCCAGAAGATGAACATCTTGAAGCGCTCGGCCAGTTCGGCGTCGGCGTCGAGCCAGACCAGCGCGCCGTCGCGTCGCCAGTCGGGCGGGTGCGCGATGACGGCGTTGGTGCCGGGAACCACGTCCAGCGAGGGGCGTTCCCAATTGATACCGTCGCGGCTGGTTGCCAGGGCGGTGCCGTCGAACCAGCCGGCGTGGTACCAGAGCTTGAAGGTCTGGTCGGCCGGGTCGTACCAGGCGCCATCGTTGAACGGGGCCGCGACCGGGCAGTGGCCGCGGTTGAGTTCGAGGTCGGTCTCGGGGGATAGGACCGGCGCGGCTTCGTGGACTTTGGCGGCGTGAAAGACGCGGCGGAGCGTGGTGTGTTCAATCAGGAAGTCGTCGACGAATAGCTGGCGGCCAACGTCGATGGGGATGACGCACGGCGGGTTGGCGAGGTAGGGAACCGGCAGGGGATCGCCGCCGGGTTCGATGGTGCGGGGCGGCCACTCGGCGGGGTGTTGGATGCCGTTGTAGGGGGTTGACCGGGTCATTGGTCGGCGGCGAAGCGACGGAGGACGTTGGCGGTGACGCGGGAGACGGTGTTGTCGTAGTTGTTGTGAGAGAGGCAGCCGCGCCAGGCGATGGAGCCGACGGAGAAGACAGCGCCGTTGTTTGGGGTTTCGAAGTAGACCATGTCGGCGCGGACAAAGGCGTGGGGGCCATCTGCCGGGGGCGGGGCGTCGGTCGCCATGCCGTCCTTGCCCTGGGTGAATTCAAGGCGTTCGTCGGCGAACGTCGCGTAGCGCTCGGAATGGCCGACGGATGAGGCCAGCAACAGAGCGTGGGGCGGGGTGCCGAGGCTGAAGTCGAGGCGATCCATCTCGTAGCCGGCGGCGCCGTGGCGGACGACGAGGGAGGGGCAGTCGCCGATGAGCTCGTCGTCGCCGATGTCCTTGAAAACGAAGGCGGCGCGGGGAGCGAAGCTGTCGGGCTGAAGGGCATAGGGTGCTCCCTGGTCAAAGCCGGCCGCGCAGGAGCCGATGCCTACGAGGCCGTTTGGCGGGGCGCCGCGGTTGCGCCAGGTGCCGCCGGGCTCGCCGGTGGTGCTGTGGATGCGTTCGGCGGGCGGCATCTCGAAGGGCCAGCTGGTGCCCCAGCGGCGGACCTCGGCGATGTGGGGGCGCTCGGGGTCGATGGTGGTGACGCCGAAGAAGCCGTTGCCGCCGAGATACATCAGGCGCCCGCCCTGGCCGAGGTAGGTACGCATGCCGGCCAGCATTTCGGAGGTCCAGTACTCGGGGTGGGAGCCGGTGAGGATGACGTTGTAGGGGTCCAGCAGGTTGGCGCCTTCGGCGTGCAGATCGTGGTCGGTGATGACGTCGAACTGTTGGTCGGTGGCTTCAAGCCAGTCGATGAGGTAGAGGTCCGCAGGGAAACGGGAGGGGGCGGCCCAGACCCGGTAGCGGAACTTGGGCCGCATGTTGAGGATGGGGCGCAAGTGGGAGACGTGGGTGGTGCCGGAACCGTCGGAGTGACGCTCATAGAGGCCGGGGAGTCCGTTGGCGCGGATGTAGGCGAACTCGGGTTCGTGCAGGGTGGGGTCGGCGTTGGGAACGCGTTCCTTGTCCCAGAAGCCGCCGTCGATGTCGCGGAAGTTGGCGTAGACGACGTAGGTGAGGGTGGGCATGAGGACGGCGATGCGAGAGGTGGCGGTGCCGCGCGGTGGGCGGACGCAGAAGGGAAGGTAGTCCTCGTCGTCGCCGGCGCGCAGGCGGGCGGCGTAGACGCCGCTGGGTAGGTCGGGCGGGATGGTGAGCTGGAAGTCGGACTCCCAGGCCACGTCCTCCACGTCGTCGTCGTGGAAGTGGATGGCGCCGTATTCGTGGGGGGCGCGGTTGAAGTTGGTTTCGGCGCCAGTGAAGTTGCGGCCGGTGACGCCGCGGGTGGGCATGTTGACTGCCTGGCCGTGGAGGCCGTGGGGACCGGTGTCGGTGGCGCGGTAGCTGCCGATGTCGAGGCTGAAGTCCCAGGCGGCCAGCGGGTCACCTGAAGGTTCGTCGGTGGTGGGGTCGGCCAGAGCCGTCAATTCGACGGGGGAGAGGGCGCGGTCGTGGAGGTGGGGGGAGTCGAGCTTGCCGTTGTAGGGGGCGGCGATGGGGCCGGTGCGTTGGGGTGGGCCGGCGGTGAGGGCGGCGAAGAGGAGCGGGGTGTCCGCGGCTGGCTGGATGTTGGCGGCGGGGGTGTCGTGGGTGACGAGGGCTTGGTCGGGGGCGATGGGCCAGCGGCGGAGGGGTTGCTGGATTAGGGTGACGCGGCCGGTGGGGGCGTGGTAGCTGGCGCCGACGAAAGTCCAGACACGCTCGGTGAGGGGGGCGCCGGTGGCGGCGTGAACGGGTGGGTTGCGGCCGTCGGCGAGGTGGAGGGAGAGGTCGCCATCGGGTCCGATGACGAGGGCGAAGCCCTGGTCGCCGGTCCAGCGGGTGATGAGGCCCTGGAGGCCGTTGGCGGGGGTCGTGGGGTAGGTCCAGGCGGTGAGGGTGAAGCTGGTGAGGGTGTCGAGGGCGGGGTGGGCGGGGATGTGGACGTAGGAGCCGCTGTGGATGGGCTTGGAGCGGCCGGGGTAGTGGGCGTTGATGGGGGAGGGGACGTGGCGCTCCTTGAAGCCGGGGCCGGCGGGGGACTCGTCGCCGTGGATGAGGCGAACGAGGTCGGCGCGGTAGCGCGGGTAGTGGCTGCTGACCATGAAGCGGACGGTGTCGCCGGGGGCGGCGGTGAGGCGGTCGGTGTAGCCGACGAGGTTCATGTGGCCGAGGCCTCCAGGCGGCGAATCGGGACGTTGCCTGGGGTGTGAGTGTAGGCGCTGAGGCGGGGGGAATTGGGGCCTCGCGTGCGCGATAAGAGTTTTTTCCAAACGGAATTAGTCACTCCTGGCTTAGCGTGCTAGGCTTCGGCGCGTTGAATGCCTGGGAGGACCGGCTGTGGGATATGCACGCCCGCCACCGTTGGCGTGTCGAACCGCTTCCCGTCCAGGATCTCGGGCACCGTGAGCATTTGCATCCGCGGGTATTCCCGCCCCAGCACTTCCAGCACGCCCGCCTGCGCCATGTACCGCTCGAAGTTGCGCGTTTGGTGCGGACTGCGCGGCTCCATGATGATGAGTCCGGCCATCAGGGCCAGGTCGTCGTCTAGGACCGCTCGCAGTGCGCGTAGGTCCGTAATCCGCACGTGCGCCCCGCCCTTCACTTCCAGCACCATGCTTTGCAAGTCCGGCTCGCTAGGCACGTCGAAGTAGAGCCGTCCGTCAATCCCGCCGTCCGCCGTTTGCTTCGACGTGACAAAGCCCTCGACTTCGGCGACCGCCCATCGCTGGAATTGGTACGGGTCTTGTTCGTGGAGGAGCTGCGCCCCTTCAAGCGTGCTGGGCACGCCCTGGATGGTGTAATCCTCCCCTTCAACCAGTCCGCAGCGGTCTTTGAGCCGCACGCTGGCCACGCGCCGGATAGCGTGGATGGCGATGTCTATGCCGATCCAACGGCGGCCCAGGTTGTGCGCGGCTTCCAGCGTGGTCGCGCAACCGCAGAACGGATCCAAGACCACGCCGTCCGGCGGGCAGGAAGCTTCGATAATCCGGTCCAGCAGCGCCAGCGGCTTCTGTGTCGCGTAGCCCAGGCGCTCACGCTGATTCGTCAGGATCGGGATGTCAGACCACCAATCCTCCGGTACTTTGCCCTGCCCGAATCGCTTATCGACCTGAACGTCTGTTCGCCGTTCCTGCGTTTCGACTGAAGGCGCGATATAGCTGCGCTTGCCTTCAATGCGGCCGCGGCGCGCGAGCGTTTCGTCGCTGTAGGGGATTCGCACCGCGTCACGATTGAAGTACGCCTGTTGCGTGCGAGCGTAGAAGAGCACAACGTCATGCTTGCGCGGGAACCAGCGGCGCGTATTCGATGGGCCGGTGTAGCACCAGACAATCTCGTTCCTAAAGCTGGCGTGGCCGAATATCGCGTCCAAGAGCACTTTGATGTAGTGGCTAGCGGTCGGGTCACAGTGCAAGTAGAGCGAGCCGGTCGGCTTGAGCACGCGGTGAAAGTCCAGGAGCCTCAGCGACATATAGGCCAGGTACGCGAGCAGGCGCGGGTTTGTATGGCGCAGCGCGCGCATCCACTGTTGCCAAAGCTGGACCGTTGCATCGTCGAGCCCGTGGTCGCGCATCAGGATAGGCGCGGCGCGGATGCTGCGCTCAGTCTCGGGGTCCAGTTCCCACATATCGCAGAAGGCGTCCGTCTGGTCCGGGAGCGGCCGGCCGGTTTCGTCTTTGTAGATCGAGTTGTACTGGCGCTGCGAGTTGAACGGCGGGTCCAGGTAGATCAGGTCCACGCTGGCATTGCGTAGGTGCTCGCGCGTGATGGTGAAGCAATCGCCAAAGTAGAGCTTGTTGAGCCAGGGCATGGGCAACGCTCGCTGCGGGCGCGCCCGCGCATCATACGGCTAGGCGGCGACCGCATCCCGCAGGAACGCGCTGAACGGGTTGGCGGACTCGCGCACGTTGTACTTGTAGCAGGCTTCCGTCACGTAGGCGTGCGCGTGGCGCTTCGAGTAGTGGTGATGCGCGCCCCACCATGCTCGCTTCAACAGTGCCCAGAATCCTTCGAGCGTGTTGACGTGGACTTCGCCGTCCACGTAGCGGGCCGCGTGGTCAACCGTCGCGTGGCGCATGGTGTGGCCGATGCGCCGGTAGGCGGGGAACTGGTCCGTAATCAGCAGTGCCGCGTCACGGTCCACGTGGCGGCTCAGGAATGCCGACAGATTCGCCGTGGTGACGCGCGGGGATGGTTCGGCGGCCACCTTCCCGCCCCGCTCGACAACTCCCACGATTGGGAGCTTGCGCGTCGCGCGGCCACGCGGCGCCTGCGGGTAGTTGTCGTCATCGTCGCGCCGGTTGCGCTTGCGCGGCTTGCCGCCGACGTAGCATTCATCGGCTTCCACGATGCCGGTGAACAGGTCCAGGTCCGCCACCATCGCCGACCGGATTTTCATGAGCATCCGGTAGGCGGTCTTCTGCGGGATGTCCAGGTCGCGCCCCAACTGCGGACTCGATATGGACTTCTTCGCGTTCAATACGAGGGAGATCGCCAAGAACCACTTCGGGAGATCGGTTCGCGTGTTACTGAAAATGGTTCCCGAGAGGACCGTGAAACTGGCGTGGCAGTCGTGGCAATTCCAGCGGCCGATGCCGTCCGACTTGCGGCCAATGTGCTTCGAGCCGCAGTGCGGGCACGCGGGCTCATCGCCCCAGCGAACCGATTCCAGGTGCGCGATGCACGCTTCGTTGCTCGGGAATCGCTGGAAGATTCGGATGAGATCCATGTGTCGCCCCTGTCTGCTCAACTGCCCTATTGTAGCACGCTAAGCCAGGAGTGACTAATTCCGTTTCCAAAAAACTCTTGAGGCGCGGCGGGGTGCTTTTGGGCGCTTGAGGGCAGGCTTCCGGGGCGCCATGAGCGGCCACGCCCAACGCGTGACGCGAGGGTCTGCGGGCGGCGAGTCGGGCTGGACGCAGCGGGCGGCGGGCGAGGCTGGGCATGTGGAGTATCCGAAGGTTTGCGAACCGTCTACGATGAGTGTACAGTGGGTGTACACAGGAAGGCAACACTCGGGTCTTCGGCAGGGCGGCGGGGGCTGGAATCCGACGAGGCCAAAGGAGACCACATGCTCGTTCCATTGCTTGGCGGGACTGTTCACGTCCCAAGCGTTATTGGCGCCGACCTCGGCGGTTCCGGCTCCGGCTCCGGCTACAGCGGGATTGACCTTGGGCGACCGCACGAGGACCTGAAGGCGCCCGAAGCCCACGTCGGTGGGTCGAATTTCACCAAGGCGCAGTTTCTCGCGGAGTTGCGGCCGATCCGGACGGTAGGCGGCACCGCGCTGTCCGGGGTGGTGGGCGCGGCGTTGGGGGTGGGGCCGCGATGATGCGCGTTGGGCTGCATTGGCCGGACCCGGAGCGGCAGTATCCCGACGGCACCCCGTTCGTGGAGCTGGTCTACCTGGAGGGCGTAGCCCCCGATGATCCGCACCACCCGAGCCAGGCCATGCCGCGGATCGAGGCGCTCGCGACCCGGCATCCGGCGAGCGAGGTCCTGCTGCGGGTGGACTGGCGGCAGGGGCAGGCGTATGCACGCACGGACACTGAGCGCACGGCCTATGACGCCGCTCTCCGGGAGTTGAGCCGGCTGCGTCACCTGGGCGGGCGGCTGATTCTGCAACCGGGCAATGAGCCGCAGCTGGAGGGCGCGCGTGGCTGGCGCCTGGTCGAGGGCGCGTTGCGGGCCTTCATCGCGCAGTGCCAGCAGGCGCTGCCCGACGCGCGGCTGGCCAGCATTCCGGTGGCGACGTTCCACCCCAGCCGATTGCACGCCAGGGCCGGGCAATCGCCGGAAGGCTCGCCCTGGGCCGATCTCGACTACGCGCTCCTGGATGCGTGGAAGCGCATCGCGGGGCCGCCCGATGTGCTGAGCGTGCACGTGTACGGCAATCCGCGCCTCTCGGTGGCCGACGACCTGCAGACCCGCCACGAGAGGGGCTGGCGTTTCGGGCTGAACGTAGCGGAGACCTGGGCCGAAAATCACGCCGCGCTCGGCCTGGATCATCTGCCCGTCTGGATTACCGAATTCAACACGGCGGCGCGAGGTACGGACCCGCCGCACCGGCCCGCGGTCAACTATCACGCGGGCTGGCTGCAGGACGCGGCTTCCGTGGTGGCCGAGGCCCTTCCTCAAGCACAGGCGCTGTGCTGGTTCGTGGGCCAGGAGCGCGGCGGCCACTGGCATGACTTCGCGCCGGCGGCCCACTCTGAGCTCGAGCGCGACCTGACGACGGCGATGGCGTTGCCGATGGGGCGTGCGACGCCGACGCCGACACCCGAGCCTGCGCCCGTGCCGCAAGCGCTGGCGTCGCCGCTGGACGGCACGATCCGGGTCACCTCGGTCTTCGGCGTGGACCGCGGCAGCTACCGGCATGGGGGGCTGGATTTGGCGGTGGCGGTGGGGTCGGTGTATCGGCGGCCGGTGAGGGCGCCGGGGGCGGGGGTGGTGGCGGCGGTGTGGTCGACGGAGCGGCCGAGTACGCGGGATCCGGGGGTGCGGGATGGGTTTCCGTATGGGAACGCGGTGGCGTTGCGAGATGCGGAGGGGGTGCTGTGGCGGTTCCTGCACTTTGACGAACCTCCGAGCCTGGCGGTGGGCGATGCCGTCGAACCGGGGGAGACGCTGGGGTTGTGCGACTCGACGGGGAATAGCACGGGGCATCACCTGCACCTGGACGCGACGCCGGGCGGGCGGATCGATCCGGAGACGTTTCGGGTTTCGGGCGAGCGGGTGAACCCGCTGGAGCTGTTCGCGGATGGATATGCGCGGGCGGTGGGCTACGACACGCAGGTGTTCCGGCGGCAGATCGTGATGGAGTCGGGCTGGAACCCGACGGCGGTGAGCCGGGCGGGGGCGGAGGGGATTGCGCAGATCATCCCGCGCTGGCATCCGTCGATGCGGGGGCGGACGTTCGACCCGTTCGCCTCGCTGGAGTACGCGGCGAACCTGATGGCGTCGCACATCGCCCATCGGGGCGGGGACTACCGCGAGGCGCTGGCGGATTACAACACGGGGCGGGCCTCGCGCGGGAAGTTCCGGGCCGAGGGCTACCGATACGCCGATTGGATTTTGAAAGGACTGGACATGGCGACAAGCCGAGAACTGGACGAGCTACGAGCGGACCGCGACCGCAACCACGACCGCAAGCTGGCGGCGCTGCACCACGTCGGCGAATTGGTGCAGGCGGCGCGGCGAACGGGTGAAGAAGCGTTCAGGCCGCCGGACTGGGAGGCGGTATTGACGGCGGAGCGGTTCTATCACGATCCGGAGGCGGCCGCGTAGCGGTCGGAGGCTGTGGGGTCGCTGGGATTTGCAGCAATGATTGCATTGCGATCATTGCCGAGTTACGCAGCGTTGCGTGCATTGCGGTCAATGCAGTGCAAGGCGGCACTGCCGACGGAGGCTGAGACATGGCGAGCATTACGGTGCGCAACCTGGACGAGGACTTAAAGCGGCGGCTGCGAATTCGGGCGGCCGAGCATGGCCGTTCGATGGAGCAGGAGGCTCGCGAGATTCTGCGGGAAGCGCTGAGCCGGGACGCGGCGCCGGTGCGCAACCTGGGAACGACCATTCACGAAATGTTCAAGCCGCTAGGCGGCGTGGACCTGGACATTCCTCCACATGAGCCGATGCGCGACCCGATGAAGTTTGATTGAGGCTTCGACCATGATCGTTCTCGACACCAGCGTCGTTTCGGAACTGATGCACACGAACCCGGAGCCGCGGGTGCTGGCCTGGCTCGACCGGCGCGATTGTTCCTTGTCGCGAAGGTAGGCGGCCATCACTCTGACGTCGTACCCGTGCTCGCACGCCATGGCGTCCTTGATTCGCCACAACTCCGCGATGATTGCATCAGGCACTGACGATGTCCTCAGTCTGGTCCGTTGGCACCCTCCTCCGGATAAGGGCAACTCTGCCATCCATTGCCAGACTCATGCTTGGCTTTCCGCTTTGAGGAGGTCGTCCAATACGACGACAGGCAAGCCTGGGACGCGGCGGAAGTCGGTGTCGTTCGTCACAAAGCAGGTGCTGTCAGCTTGCAGAGCCGTCGCGGCGTGGAGGGCGTCGGGGGTCTTCAGGCCCGTCTCGGCGCGTAGATGGGCGGCGTCCTCAAACACCGAGTATGCGGCGTCGAGCAGTCGCACCACATTGGACCCAAATAGCTCGCGGTACTGCATTTCGATCTCGGTGTTGCCATCTTGCAAAGGCTTTACAAGCACCTCGACCAGAAGGACGGGGCTGCTCACGAGGGTGAGGTTTCCGTCCTGCGCTTGCTGCCACATGGGTTCCAGCAGCGTGCGGTACGGCTCTATGCGCTCCACGGTATAGATGAGGCCGCTGGCATCGAGATAGACCAAGCCACTGAGAGGCAGGGTCAGCGGTCCCACGATGCCTTTTCTTGCGCCAAGTAGGCCCGCACCTCTTCCGCTGTCTGGAACAGACGGCGCTCTGGCCCACTGTTGAGAATGTCCATGACGGAGCGGTCGCTTGCTTTGGGCTCATGCAGCACCACCACATCCACGGTCAGGCCCTCCTGCAACTCCGGGCTGACAATTTCAACCCTGCCACCTGGCAGCACCGTTGTCTTCTGTTGGAGCACCTTTGGCATTCGAGCGCCTCCCCGATCACGCCTGTTCAGGATACTCCTATCGCCACTGGGCTCACGGCTCACCCCGGCCGCCCCAGACAGTGCTTGATTTCGCGGCTGGGGATGCCGATCGAACGACTCTGCGGCTGATGGCTAGATTCACGATTTGGCCGCGTCGTCTGCCTCGGACGATCAGCTGCCGCTTGAGTCCTGGTCGAAGTCTTGGACTAGCTGACCGGCGATGGCTATCGA
Source organism: Chloroflexota bacterium (assembly GCA_022820025.1). Lineage (GTDB taxonomy): Bacteria > Chloroflexota > UBA11872 > UBA11872 > UBA11872 > UBA11872. The sequence continues at coordinate 101,307 of JAJEGF010000081.1, read as the reverse complement.
GTCGCCGGACTGGTGGGCGGTGATGACGGCGGAGCGGCTTTCATACGACCCGGAGGGGGCGGGGTGATTGCGTTGCAGTAGGCGCATGCAAGCGCACTCTTGCCTGTGTTGCCGACCGCGCTCTGATTGGTCAGCGGTGGCGATCTGCCAAGGCCTACGACTCAACGCTGGCCTGATCAGATCGAGCCGGACGCGGTCAGTTATCAACCCTTGGTAGAATTCCACGGATTACAAGAGTAATCGTCAACCACTGAGGGCGGGGGGAGGACGGGGTGTTCGGGCAGCGGCTGCGGTTGGCGCGGAAGAAGGCGGGATTGTCCATGCGCGAGCTTGCCATGCGCATGTCGCCGTCGGTTTCGGTGCAGGCGATCAGCAAGTACGAGGCCGGCAAGATGATGCCGAGTTCGCGAGTGCTGGTCGGTCTGGGCCAGGCGCTCGACGTGTCGTTGGACTTCCTATTTGGAGGCCAGGTGGAGGGGCTGGAGGCGGTCGAGTTCCGCCGGCACCCAGGTACGTCGGCCAAGGACCGCGCCCGCGCCGAGGTTCTGATCACCGAGCAGCTTGAGAGCTACCTGGCCATCGAGAACATCCTGGACCTAGAGCCGGCGCCTGACCCGTTCGGCAGTCTGGGCCCCGTTCATATCCGAAGCCTGGAGGACGCCGAGGGGCTGGCGAACCGACTGCGCCGGGACTGGAATCTCGGCTCGGGTCCGATCCCCAGCATGACCGGCCTGCTGGAATCCAAGGGCATTAAGTTGATCGAAGTCGACCTGCCCGCACGTTTCGATGGTCTCGTCTGCACCGTCAAGCTGGCTGGATCTCGGCCAGATACCGAAGCCATCGTGGTCTCCAGCAGGGCCCGGATCGAAAGCCGTCGCCTGACCCTGGCCCGCGAGCTGGCGGAGCGCGCAGTCCATTCAGTTGCCGACTCGCACCTTCGGCGTGACAAGACGATTGACCGATTCGCTCAGGCTTTTCTAGTCCCCGAAGAGCACCTGCGAGCGCAGGCGGGGAGCAACCGGCATGGGTTTACTTATGGCGAACTGGTCCGCCTGAAACTTATGTATGGCGTCTCGGCGTCGGTGATGCTTACCCGGTTGCGCGAGGTCGGGGTTGTCTCGGCGGCAGCTCTCGATCGTGCGTTTCGCGGCTGTTTGCGGGCATGGCGCGAGCGGGAGCCAGATCCGATCGCCCAAAACGAGGGCCTGGGCGCCTTCGAGAAGCCGCAACGGTTTGAGGACCTAGTCTGGCGCGGGCTGGGCGAGCAGCTGTTCGCACCCTTCCGAGGTGCTGAGCTGTTGCGGCGCTCGCTGCGTGAAGTCGGGGATGAATTGCGAGGCCCGAGCGCTGCAGAGTTTGAGGAAGGACGCGAGGCGTCTCGAAAGACCCAGCACGTCGTCCCGTATCTGGGCCGGTGGGCGGTCAAGAGCATCGGCGTTCGAAGGCCAACATCGACACACCCAACGCAGGCGGACGCGATTTCCGCCGCGCGAGAAATCGCGATCGGCAGCCGGTCGGAGGTGGTTATCCACGATCGGCAGGGTCGGATCGAGGCTCGTACCAGCTACGCCACCCCTGATGTCCGCGAAGCGTCCAAATCACGAGCGGCACTGGAAGCCGAGATTCCGGTCCCTGAAATAGCGAGCCGTCGTACGGCGTGATCCGTCGGATCGTCATCGACGCGTGCTGCCTGATCGACCTGCACAAGGTTCAGCTGCATGCGGTCACTTTGGAGCTGCCGTATCAGTTCCTTGTTCCGGCGATCGTCCGACGCTCTGAACTGCTGAATCTCACAGACCTGGAGTGGCGCTATCTGCAAAGCGCCGGGTTTGCGACTGTAGAACTCTCACTCGACCAGACCCGCGAGTCGTTCGCGCTGAGAACCGAGCACGCCGCACTCTCGCTGGCGGACTGCGCCTGCCTCGTTGCAGCGCGACATCACGAGAACAGCCTGCTGCTCACTGCCGATAAGCGCCTACGGCAGGTGGCTGAAGCGGAGGGCCGGCGCGTGCACGGAGTGTTGTGGACTATCGACCGGCTGTACGCGGCTGGCTTATGTGGCGCCGCGCGGTTGGCCGATGCGATGGAGCGCCGGATCGACGATCCCGAGGTTTTCTTGCCGCATCAGGAAGTCAACCAGCGGCTACGGCAGTTTCTTGATGCAAGCGGGCCCCAATGACACCTGACCTGGCTATGACGCGGGCCAAAATGGGCGAGTCCAACCAGCCAGAAGTGCTTGGGTGGCTGAGGCAATCTCCCAGGCGGGGATTGCGCAGATAGCGTGGGATGGGCGGCTCGACGCTGAGCGCAATTACCTGTATTTCGCGGCGTTGACCGATCGATATCGGCGGCAGCACCAGTGGCTGATTTCCGCCGTGGCTGCCGTGTCGTTCTTTGCCGGCTCAAGCTTTGTGATCGATGTGTTGCCGCCGTGGGTGAGCGCGGTGCTGGCCATGCTGGCATCGCTGCTTGCGCTGGCGCTGATAACCGTCGATCCCTCAATGAAGTCGGCCAAAGCCGAAGGCGCGAAGCAGCATTTCAAGGCAATCAGCGACGAGTGGAAGTTCCTGTGGTGGCACCAGTACGACCCCGAGGTGGAGATCAAGGCTCGAATGCTGGAAATGCGAACGATGTCAGGGCCGGAAGTGCCCGTGGCCATTGACGACAAGCTGAACAACGCATGTCACGACCGGGCCATCGAAGTCGTACGGGCGGAGTACAGCGTGCCGGCTGGGTGACGCGCGAGAGCCACGACGACTCGGCACCGCGCAGCGGTACGGCTCCACGACCAAAACCGAATCCACCGCCGCCGCGGCCGCCACCCAGGCGAAACAGAGCCTCGCTCTCGACGGACGAGGCCGCATGCGAGGAGCGCTCGAAACGGCCCGTGCGCAATCTTGCTACGGCGATTCACGAGCTGTTCAAGCCGCTTAGGGGCGTGGATCTGGCGATTCCGCCGCGGGAGCCGATGCGGGAGGCGCCGCGGTTCGACTGAGGTAAGGGCGGGTGATCGTCCTGGACACGAACGTTACTTCGGAGTTGACGCGGGCACGCCCGGCGCCCGCGTTGCCGGCCTGAGCGGACCGACAGGACACTGGCGGGTTGTTCGTGACCGCGGTGACCGAATCTGAGATGCGCACGGGGATCGGGCCGCTGCTGGGGGGATGGCGTTGCGATGGGTTAGCGACGGCCGTGGATCAACTGTTTGGCGAGGTATTGGGCAGGCGGGTGCTGGCCTTTGACGCGGCGGCCGTCCAGGCGTAAGCCGAGGTTGCGGCCGGCCGCCGCGATGTGCGTCGGGTGATCAGTCAAGCGGACTGCCAGACTGCGGCAATCGCGCGCTCCAAGGGGATGGGTGTGGCGACGCGGGATGTGGAGGGGTTTTTGGGGGTGTGGGGTTGAGGTGATTGATCCGTGGGCGGGTGGGTGAGCGACGTTTCATTCACCGCTCGGCTGTCCGCAGGACTTCACGAACGTCACTTTGAGGAGTTGTCCTCATGTCTCTGGCACGCACCGCTCAAGGCCCAAGAGCGACGTGTCCATACCCCGCAGATTCGAAAGCGTGGCTGGGATACAGCCCGTCAGTGAATTGCCGCCGAGTTGTAACTCTCGAAGAGTCTCGATCTTGGCCAACTCGGGCGGAATGGGACCGGATAGCGCGTTATTGGAGAGGTCCAGGACCCTTAAGCGGCCGAGGCCGCTCAGCTCAGTTGGAATCTCGCCGGTCAGATCGTTGTCGGAGAGGTCCAGCACGAGAAGCCTCGTCAGCCGGCCCCACTCGGCAGGAATCGGGCCGGTGAACCGATTACCCGAGAGGTCCAATCTGTCAAGGTATTCCAACTCCGCCAACGCCGTCGGAAGGACCCCGCCATGGGCGAACTCACCGAGTGACCCGTCACCGAAGTCCAATTTCCTGACTCGGGGAGGAGGGCCGGAAACGGACACCCCCTCCCAGTCGTTTACGGGAACATCGCGTCCCCAGTTGGTGGCGGCGGTACCAAACAGGTCGTGCCGTAGTCCCACCAGCGTTTCGCAATCCCGGACCAAGCCAGCGTTGCGCAGGGGCGCCGATACCACCACGCCGGCACGACACGACGCCGGCGTCGCCGGGATCTTGACCACGAGATCTTCCTGACGCTCCGCCATCAAACCATCGTGATCGCGGACCAACATCCGGGGGTCCGACCCATCCGACGCCAGGCTGGCAAGCACCACCTCGCCGCCGCTGTAACGGAATCCGCTGCCACCTTCCGAAGGTTGGTACAGCGCGATCCGCGTCCCATCGGGCGACCAGGCGGGCACGGAGCGCGCCTCGTATACGTGCGGCGACTCGTGCACCTTCACCAGCTCGTGCATGGATTCGCCGTCAAGGGCCACCACCCAGACGGACGAAGTAAACGCAACCAGGAGCCGCGAGTCGTCCGGCGACCACTCAATGCTTGATGCCCAGGCTGGCTCGACACGTAGGGTCGTCAGTGGCCGAGCGTCCGTTCCATCCGCAGCGATCGTGTAGACCGCCGTCGAGCGACCGTCGGCCTTGGCAAACGCGACCCGCGAGCCGTCCGGCGACCACGCCGGTCCGCTGATCGCAGTCGAGAGGTACTGTCGTTCAGTCCCGTCGGCGTTGATCGTGTAAATCGCGTAGGGGTGTTCGTCCCCTAGGACGTATGCGAGGCGCGAGCCGTCCGGCGACCAACGCGGCGGATGATTAACCGGCGCGACGCCCAGGTTCCGCACGTCGGTGCCGTCCGTTGTCATGGTGTAGAGACGTGAGGGTCCATCGCGCCCGTCCTGGGCAACGAAAGCAATCCGTGTGCCGTCCGGCGAGAACGCTGGAAAGTTGCCTGGATGGAGACGCGTGAACGTTCCCTGATCGAGCCGAACCAGCGTGACCTCGTAGAAGTCGTCCTTGACCCGAAAGGTCGAGTCGCCGGACGGATACGTGAGAATTTTTGTGTCGGAAATCATCGGATTGCGTGTGGGGCACTCCCCCACACGTTCGGCCAAGGCGTCGAAATCCAAGCAGATTGCACGCCCCGGACGTCCACCTTCCGGCGGAATCCTTATCGTTTGCATATTCCGACTTCCACCACTCACATACGTCCAGCACACGGCGTACACCAGCGCGGCTCCGTCGCTGGATACGTCAAGTCCCGTCAGTCGGTTAAAGGCGTAGTGCGCCGAGCCGATATGGAAGTCGTCGGATTCACGAACGAGCCGGAAGAACTGCCTGCCATCCATCGAGACCATGTGCACCTCGGCGCCCTCGCCGAACACGATCCACCGGCCATCCGTGCTCCAGTGCGGAGGAGTCTCGAAGCCGCTGATGTCCCGGGTCCAGAGAGGGTCAGCGTCGAAACCGCTGCGGTGGAGGCCGTAGTCGAGACGGTGCGAGCGCTCTGCCGAACCATAGACCTGGCACGACCCGGGTGTGCCGGGCGCAAGTGATAACGATGGAACGAGACCGCGCCTTTCTGCTTGAACTTCGGACTGGCTCTGCCCGGATGCAGCACCACCGGCAACGGCCAGCAACGAATGCGGTTCGTCGTCTGAGATTGAGGCGAGTGCGGAGTGGTGCGTCTCTGAGAGTGCAGATTGAGCTTTGCGGGAAGGGGGGATCGTTGCAGATCCTGGGGCCTGCACAGCAGTCTGCCGAAGGTCTGCTAGCCGACTGCCGCTCTTGGACGCCGCCAAAGTCTCTTTCGTCGCGCCAACATTGAGCGCTGCGTTCTGCGAAATCGAGCCGGTGAACGCTCCAAGGATGAGGACAGTCACGACCGCGCGGCTGGCGGTCAAGGCGGTGCGTTTAAAGCGACTCATGCGTCGGTTGCGCAAAGTCGGGTAGTTGTATTGCCTCAACCAGATGACTCGGGCCCTGTCGAAACATCATGTGCGTTAGGCCGGCAGAGCTTCACAGGCCCCATTCTGGCTCGTCAAAGACTCTTCGGCGGTCGGCGACGGGCTCAAGCGCATGACTGGCGCCGTGATAACCCTTGTCAGTCCGGCTGGTTTAGCGCATCGATCGTCCTCGGGTCCAACTGGTGCGGGAAGGTCGCCGGCGTTGCTGGTCGGAGGCGTCCGCAGTCGCCTGTTGTAGCTCGTGGTACCGGTGGATGCCGACGGAGGCACTATCCCGACTCCTCCTGCCTGCGACTCTATGTAGCTTTGGCTCGAACGGGTCTCAGGGGTCATTGCAGCGCATGATCGCGGTCGGCACGGGATTGTCTTTGGTGGGCATGGGATCCCCGTGAAACGGCGAGCGGCACTCGACGCGGTCTTCCTGAGATTCCTGTACCGTCACCCGTTGACAGCCGGCCGCAATTGCAAGAAGCAGCAGGGAGACGACAGCCGCCGGGGCCAAGCGCAAGCGGCTTGGGCGAATGCTCATTGATGTCGCCTCTTGGCTAAGCCGCGTAGCTGACTTCTGTGAAGCTCGTCACATCGGACTGATTTGAACACCGCGCCGTCACTTGTGCACGGCGGCGAGTATCGCCGTGATTGTATCCATGTGGATGACGAGGCGTCGCGATGGCCCGTAGCGGTGATGTTTTGGTTTCTTGGGGTTGCGTAGGTGCGTAGGTTCGTAGTGCGGGCAGGTGGGGCGATGCACGTTGGGACGAGCGGCTTGACCATCCGCTAGTGCGCCCCGGACTGCGGTTGACTAGACGCGCTGGCCTGGGGCGCTTGGAGGGGGGTTAGGGGTCGAGGCGGAAGGGTGGGTAGCGGTCGGTGGTGAGCATGAAGGCGTAGGCCTGGACGCGGGCGCCGTAGCGGATGACGCCGACGATGAAGTCGAAGAGGGCGCGCGGGTACTGGGCGGTGATGACGACCATGATCCAGCCCAGGACCACGGCGACGAAGGCGAGGATGCCAAGGATGGCCAGGACGATGTAGTGGGGGATGGCGAGGAGCCACTTGACGAGGGGGAGCCAGCGGTTGAGGTCGGTTTGGGCGTCGGGGTAGTCGATGTCGAGGTGGACGGCCTGGTGGTCGTCGGTGGAGGGGTATTCGTCGCGCAGGGCCAGGACGTAGACCTCGATGCGGTAGACGAAGCGGCTGAGTTCCAGGTTCCAGTCGAACCACCAGCGCGGGTACTTGTGGCGGAAGACCAGAATCAGGACGAGGGGCAGCCAGACGAGCGGGATGGAGATTGACACCTGGTCCGTGCCGGCCTGGCCGCTGTTGACGAAGCCCGGAATGAGGGCGGCGACGATGAGGATGGGGATGACCATGATGAGCCGGACGAGGGTGGTGAGGCGGTTGAGGGGTCGGTCGGGGTAGTCGACGGAGAACTGGACGGGGTAGTCCGACTGGTTGCTGGCCATGGGCTGGGGACCCTTGCGGCGGCGAATAGACATAATCTTATGTTTCGGGTTCGTAGTTTGGCGAGCGGGTGGTTGGTTGGGCGTGCGGGCTCACGCGGGGTGTCGCACCATGCGCGGTTGAGGGCAGACGAGCTACGCGCGGACGAGGGGACGCTGCATGAGGGGCAGGCGCGAGCGCCCGCTGGTGCTGGTGGTTGAGGATGACCTGCGGTACGTGCGGCAGCTGCGCGCGGACCTGGCGGTGGGCGATTTCCGGGCGGTGTTTGCCGGGACTGGCTCGCGAGGTCTGACGGAGGCCCAAACCGACCCGCCCGACGTGGTGTTGCTTGATCTGGGCTTGCCGGACGTGGAGGCGCTGTGCGTGTTGACGCGGCTGCGCGAGGTATGTGAGGCGCCGGTGGTTGCCATGACGCTGGCCGGGGATGACGAGGGGATTGCGCGGGCGCTGGAGGCGGGGGTGGACGATTACCTGGCGAAGCCGTTTGACCTGGATCAGTTGCTGGCGCGACTGCGGGCGGTGCTGTGGCGGGCGCCGGCGGGGGCGTGGCCTCCGTTTGCGTCGGCCGGGCTGACCGTGGACTTTGCGGCGGCGGAGGTGCGGGTGGCGGGGCGGCCGGTGGCGATGAGCGCCTCGGAGTTTCGACTGTTGCGGTTCCTGGCGAGGAACCGCGACCGGGTGTTCAGGCCGGCGCAACTGGTCGACGAGGTGTGGGGGCCGGAGTATGCGGGGGACCGGCACCTGGCGCGGGTGTATGTGCGGCGGGTGCGGGAGAAGATCGAGCGACATCCGGCGGATCCACGGCACCTGGTGACAAGGCCTGGGGTGGGGTACGTGCTGCGGAAGCATGGCTGACGCCGCGACGTGGAGCGGATGCGGACGCTGGTGACGAGGCCGCGGGCGGGTTGGGTCGGGCGGCTGCTGCTGCTGGGCGCGGTGCTGTTCTGGTGGGGTGGGGTGGTGGTTCCGAACCTGGTGAGCCTGGCGTTTCCCGGGTGGCTGGCGCCGGAGTCGATTCCGCGAGATCTGAACCCGGACATCGACTATGAGGGCAGGCTGGCGAACCGGGCTTCAACCGCAGCCCTGCTGGTCTTGGGCGTGCTCGCAATGCTGGCGGCTGTTGTGAGTCGTGGACGAGGTGAAGGTCGGATTGCCGTTGGTGGCTGGGCTGTGCTGTCGGGCACAGCACTCGTACTGGGCTGGGAAGAGACGACCGAGGTTCATTCGACGATCGTGCCGGCTATCGGATCGCGGCTGCTGGGCGTCGATCTGATAGCGAGCGCCGGCCCGTATGTCTGGGTTCTGCTGGTGAGCCCGCTGATCGCGGCCTTTGCGATTCTGATGGGGATCTTCTGGGTACGCGGGCTGCGGACTCGAAGCGTTCGGGCGCCGTTCGCGCTGGGCCTGGCCGTGTGGTTGTTCGCTTTGCTCTGCGAAGCGGTGACCCTGGCGGTGTTCCGAGGCCGGGCAAGTGATCTCATGGTGGTGATGGAGGAGACCCTTGAGTTTGGGGGGACCCTCCTGATAGCCCTGAGCGCCGCTGCGGCGTTGGCCCGGTCAAATCCATTTGGAGACACGTTCAGCGAGCGTCAAATCAAGCGGGTGACTATCGGGTCGACTCTCGCGGTCTTGACCGTTGGCGTTCTCTTCGCGGGGCTTGCGTATCGCGTGCCGCTGGTGGATTCACGAGCGACAGCGGGACACGTGACGTACTGGGTGAGCCTTGAGACTGAGCAGTCGTTGGCGCAGGGGTTTCCCATGCCGGCGGGTGCGGTTTCAGGGCTGAGCGTGCCGCTGGCGAATCGTGACCCCGAGCGGCGGTCGGGCGAGGCGATCTGGCGGGTGCTGGAGGGCTTTGACTCGGGGCAGGGCCGCGTGCTCCGGGAGGGACGGGTCGAAGTCCCCGCCGGCGATCTTCCGGCGTGGATCGATATCGACGTTCCCCTCTTGACCGCGGACGAGGGGCGTCAAGTGTTTCTGCAAGTCGTGGCTGACGTTGAGCCAACGGCATCTCTGCGGGTTGGGATGGTGAAGGGGGATCGGTTCAAGGACGGGCGGCTCTGGGTGAACGGCGAGCTGACATGGCCGGATCAGGATCTCGAGTTTGTCGCTCACGGCGCGGCGGAGCCGACGCGGAGCAAGGCGCAGTCGCTCTGGCGGCTGGTGACATCCGACTGGCCGTGGCCGGTTGCGGTCGCCACGGCGGCCGTTGCGCTGACGACGGTGACGCTGGTCCCCGTTCTGCTCATTGCCGCCATCTGGCCCAGGCCGCGGGTGGGTGGGATACCATCGGCGTTGCGCTGAGGATTGCGCTGGAGTCGAGTCATGGCGGCCGTTGACTCCCTGCCCCGCCCCGCCGAGCGGGCGCCCACGTATCGCAAAGTCGCGCCGTACCTGGTGGACTGCGATTGTCACCACCTGTGGCACAAGATCGACGAGATCTTTCCCTATCTGCCACGGCAGTACGTGCAGGAAATCAAGGACTTCGGGTCCATGTTTCCTAACGGCGGCTGGACGAACATGCCGAACTCGCACGGCTACCGGACCGACCACGACGTGGACGAGGACACGGACTTCGCGGAGTTCACGGTCAAGGAGCACCTGGATCCGTACGGGTTCGACGTGGCGATCCTGACGGGGCAGATGGTGTACCCGACGGTGGGGATGACGAACCTGGATTACGCGGCGGCGATCTGCCGGGCGCATAACGACTGGACGATGGATCACTGGGTGGCGAAGGACCCGCGGTTCCGCGCGACGCTGGCGGTGGGGCCGAACGATCCGGTGCTGGCGGTGGAGGAGATCGAGCGGCTGGGGGATCACCCGGCGGTGGTGGGGGTGATGCTGCCGGCGGGCGGACGTCATCCGTACGGGAACCGGATCTATCACTCGATTTATGAGGCGGCGGAGCGGTACGGGCTGACGATCGTGACGCACTTCGGGGGCGAGGGGCGGGGTCAGACAAATCCGCCGACGGCGGCCGGTTTCCCGACCTATTACCTGGAGATGCGGATGGCGCGTCCGCAGATCGCGCAGGCGCATACGGCCAGCCTGATCTGCGAAGGGGTGTTCGAGAAGTTTCCGACGCTGACGTGGGTGTTCGTGGAAGTGGATACGTGGTGGATTCCAGGACTGCTGAACCACTTCGACGCCGACTGGAAGGCGGTGCGGGACTACACGCCGTGGGTGAAGCGGCTGCCGAGTGAGTATTTCCGCGATCACATCCGGGTGGGCACGCAGCCGATGGAGCAGCCGGGATCGCGCGAGGACCTGCACTGGTTCCTGGAGCAGGCTCGAGCGGACGAGACGCTGGTGTACGCGAGCGATTTCCCGCACTGGGACTGGGACTCGCCGACGTCGGTGGCGCCGGACTTTCCAGCCGAGATGCGCAACAACATTTTTGGCGAGACGGCGCGGGCGGCGTTCCGGTTGTAGCTGTTCTCCCTGCATGCCTTCGTGTCCTGCGAGGAGTGGCGGGGGAAGATCCTCATCCCAATTCACTCCCCGAAGAGGCTTTTGCAAAACCCGACAGGTGGTTGCCCGGAAGACCCCTCACCGATTTCGGCCGAAGACGGCCGAATCTGCCTCTCCCCCAGGAGAGGGGAAGGAACGGCGGCTCCGCGAATGGACTGAAACCGCGCATTCGCCTCTCGGGTTACGCAAAGGTTTCCACGGGGAGACGGAGGAAGAGCGGCCGTGGCTTGGGGGGAGCGAGGAGTCTTGCTGGGTTCCCCAGCGGCATCGGAGCACGTGACGGTGGCTGGGTCTGACGAGGTTGTGGTTTGTCCGTTGGCCGAGTTGCCGGCGGGGGAGCGGCGGGAGGTGAGGGGGGCGCTGGGGTATGGGGTGACGGTTTTCAATGTGGGCGGCGAGTTGTACGCGATGCTGAATCACTGTCCGCATCGGGGCGGACCGCTGTGCCGGGGGCGGATTCGGCCGCATCCGGTGTCCGACAAGGTGGGGTACTGGGAGTTCGAGCGGGAGGGCGAGATCCTGCGGTGCCCGTTCCACAATTGGGAATTTGACATAACGACAGGGCAGGCGCTGTACGACGAACGGGTACGGGCGCGGACGTTTCCGGTGGAGGTGCGGGACGGGCAGGTGGTGGTGCGGGTGCGGAAGAGGCGGCGTTAGCCCAGTCGGAGGAATCCTCGTCCTTCGCGGACCGTGAGAAAGCAACCTTTCCGGCGCTTCGGTGCGTGCGACAATTGCCGGGTTGCGTCTTGGGACCGGCGTGCCAGGCAGGACTGGAGATGCGGAGCTAATGGCCGACCGTTCTAACGGCAGCGCCCCAATTGTGGTTGTGCGCGACGTTCACAAGTCTTTTGGGGACGTGCAGGCGCTGGCCGGGGTGAGCCTGGAGATCGACACGGGGACGGTGCTGGGCCTGCTGGGGCCCAACGGGGCCGGCAAGACCACGCTGGTGCGGGTGCTGACGACGCTGCTGGATCCGGACGAGGGTTCGGCGACGGTGGCGGGGTTCGACGTGCGGCGCGAGCGGACGCGGGTGCGTCCGCTGATCGGGCTGGCGGGGCAGTCGGCGGCGATCGACGACACGCTGACGGGCCGCGAGAACCTGGAGATGGTGGCGAACCTGTACCACATGGGACGGGCGAGGGCCGCGACACGCACTGGCGAACTGCTGGCGCGATTCGATCTGACGGACGCGGCCGACCGTGCGGCCAGGACCTACTCCGGCGGGATGCGGCGGCGGCTGGACCTGGCGGCGAGCCTGGTGGCAGATCCCGAGGTGCTGTTCCTGGACGAGCCGACGACGGGGCTGGATCCGCAGGCGCGGCTCGAGCTGTGGACGGTGATTCGCGAGCTGGTGGCGACCGGGACGACGGTGCTGCTGACGACGCAGTACCTGGAAGAAGCCGATCAACTGGCGGACGAGATCGTGGTGATCGACCACGGGCGGATCATCGCCCAGGGCACGGCGGCGGACCTGAAGGCACGGTCGGGCGGCGAGCACCTGACCGTGCGGGTGAGCGACCTGGCGGCGCTGGACCAGGTACGGGAGGTGCTGGAGGCCGAGGGCGAGGGGCCGCCGACGGTTGACGATGCCACGGGCACGGTGTCGGTGGCGGTCTCCAACGGGCCGGCGCGGCTGGCCGGGGTGGTGCGGCGGCTGGACGAGGCCGAGGTAGCGATTGCTGACATCGGGCTGCGGCAGCCGACGCTGGATGAAGTGTTCCTGTCATTGACCGGGCATCGGGCCGAGAGCGAGCCGGCCGAGGCGCCCACGGGAGCGGTCTGATGGTGGTTTCAATGGACGCGCTGCGGGTGGAGGCGCGTTATGCGCCGGGCGACATCCTGCAACTGTGGAAGCGCAACATGCTGGCCTACCGGCGGCAGCCGGACCTGCTGGTGTTTTCGACGATCCAGCCGGTGATGTTCGTGCTGCTGTTCGCGTATGTGTTCGGCGGGGCGATCCAGACGGGGCCGGTGGACTACATCGACTTCCTGCTGCCTGGGATCCTGGCGCAGTCGGTGTTGTTCGGGTCGACCCAGACGGGCGTGGGGCTGGCGGTGGACGTTACGAGCGGGATGATCGATCGCTATCGCACGCTGCCGATGGCGCGGTCGGCGGTGGTGGCGGGGCGGATCCTGGCGGACACCACGCGGAACGTATTCGTGGTGGGGTTGATGCTGGGCGTGGGATTCCTGATCGGGTTCCGGTACCACGGGACGGTGGCCGGGGCGATTGCGATGCCCTTCGTGGCGGTGCTGTTCGGTCAGACGTTTTGCTGGATCTCGGCGGCCATCGGCACCAGCGTGCGGCGGGCGGAGACGGCGCAGGTGGCGTCGTTCGTGTGGTTGTTTCCGCTGGTGTTCGTGAGCTCGGTGTTCGTACCGGTGGAGACGATGCCCGACTGGCTGAAGGTCGTCGCCGAGAACAGCCCGGTGACGCACACGGTCAACGCGATGCGCGGGCTGGCGCTGGGCACGGACTTCTGGGAGCCGCTGGTGTGGGCGCTGGCCTGGATGGCGGGGATCATGGCGGTGTTCGTGCCGCTGGCGGTGTGGCGGTACCGGTCGATCCAGTAGGCGGTCCACGCTAGCCAGTAGACTCCCGTCGGCTTGCGGGACCCGGAAGTAGCTGCCGATGTCTGCGTTGCGTGCGGTGACGATTGCGAATAGCGACCTGGGCGGGGCCGGGCATGGGTTGCATCGGGCGTGGCAGGCCAATCCGGACGTGCGGATGGTGGCGCTGGCGGACCCGGTTGACGCGGGGCGCGACGAGCTGGCGGCGGCCTGCGGGGCGGAGCGGACGTACGCGGACTACCGCGAGATGCTGGAGCGAGAGCGTCCGGACATCGTGGCGATCGCGCGGCACTGGTACGACGACGGGCGGGTCGAGGAAACGCTGGCGGCGATCGAGGCCGGGGCCAAGGGCTTGTACGTGGAGAAGCCGCTGGCGCCGTGGGCGGACCAAGCGCGGCAGGTCATGGCCGCGGCCGAGGCGGCGGGGACGCACGTGATCCTGGCGCACCGCAGCCGCGAGCACCCGGGAATGCAGACGATCCGGGCGCGCGGCGAGGCCGGCGAGTGGGGGCCGCTGACGCGAATTCGTGCGATGGACAAGGGCGACCACCGCGTGGGCGTTGAGGAGTCGATGATCCACGCGCCGCACGTGTTCGACGCGATGCTGTACCTGGTGGGCGAGGCGCCCGTGCAGGTGTCGGGGCTGGTGCTGCAGGACGGGCGGCCCGCGACGCGAGCCGATGCGGTCGGTCACTCCGAGAATGGGGCCGGGCCGATTGCCGGCGACCGTATTTCGGCCACGTATCTCTTTCCCGGTGGCGTGATTGGAACCTTCGAATCAGTGCCGGTGGGCGACGGATCGTACGGCTCGGACCGGCTCGGGGCGGACTGCTACTACCAGCACGCGCTGGTGACCATGCGCAATCAGCCACGCGGGCAGTTTCACGTGTTGCCGCGCGGGGACGTGTTCCCCACCGCGGGCGACCTGGAATGGGAAGAGATCGACGGTAGCGATGGCTGGGCGCCCGACGGCGTGGAGACCATGACGTGGAGCAACCACGTGCACGGCTGCGAACTGGTCAGGCTGATTCACGGCGGCGAGGTCCGACCGACGACCTGTACGGGCCAGGACGCGCTGATCGGGGTGGAGATGCTGGTGGGGGCGTACCGGTCGCACCTGGAAGGACGTCCGATTGCGTTGCCGCTGGAGGATCCGACGAATCCCTGGCTGTAGGACTTACCGGGACTCCGGTGACAGGCTGTGTGTGGCGGCGGGGACGGGTTCGTGAGGTTGTCGGATGACAATGCCTGCTGACGCGGAAGCAGTCGAGCAGTTGACCAGGGCGTTGGAAGCCGTACCACGACTCAAGGAACTGGCGTGGCGGTCGCCGGAGCGGGTGGTTGGATCGCGGGAGTTTCAGAGGTGGCGAGAAGACACGACCGCCGTGATTGCCGACGTCTTTGGTCCGGAATCGATACAGGCCAGGTCGTTCGCGGGCATTCAGTACGCGCCTACTCACTTTTACTTCGGGGCTTCGGACGACACGTATCGGGAGGTCTACTTTCGAGGTTTGGACGTGGCGGCGACGACGATTCGGTCGATGCTGGAGGAGATGGGGGAGCATCGAGGCGACAGTGAGGCGTGTTAGACGGACTGGTGTTCGCGCGATGGTAGAGGGTCATTCGAGCCATGAGCAGCGAAGCGGCCCCGGAGAAGGAAGGGTCACAGGGGACCGAGTTGGCGCAGGGGCCTCGACCGGAAGACCCCTCACCGATTTCGGCCGAGGACGCCCGAATCTGTCTCTCCCCTTGGAGAGGGGAAAGAATGGCGGCTCCTCGAAGGGATTGTCACCACACACCGGTCCATCGGGTTACGGAAGGGTCTCCTTGGAGAGGGAAACAGCGGCGCGGCCCTGACGAGTTTGACGCCTGGCGGAGTCGCTCGTTCTGCCTGGACGCGGGAGAAAGATGGAGAGTCGTTCCGTAGCTTCGCCGTTTGCCAGACACAGTCGCTCTTCCGAAAGGCAACGGCGTAGGAGGCGTTCGTGGTTTCTGACGGCGTTGTGAGCCTCGTTCCAGCGGACGAGGGAAAGGGAGGGTGTTGTGGGTGAGCTGCCGAGGGATGACTGCTACCAGGAGGATTTGACGGTTGCATTCAATGAGGAACCCGGGCACGCGATCGAGATTGTGGCGGGGAGCTTAGGGACCTGGACGTTTGCGTACCGGTGCGGAGATCAGCCGGTGCGGGACGGCGGGGCGATCAGTTTTTGGAACGACCAGACCAATGTGCCGTGCGCGTATTTGCCGCAGACAGAGGATCCCAGCGGCTGGGATTACGTGACGGTGGAGACGGATGGGGACGCGGAGTTGGAGCTGGTTCACCTGGCGCAGACGTACAAGGACAACCGGTTCTGCGAGGTGCGGGTGGTTCGGGGTGAGCTGCGGCATGGGGACGAGGTGGTGCTGCGGGTGGGGGCGGGCGAGCCGACCGCGGCGCCGGCGTACAGCATCGAGCGGATCAACTACTACGTGGCGGTGGACCACGCGGGGGACGGGACCTGGACGTACCTGCCGTACTGCGTGACGGCCTCCATCGTGCCGGGGCCGCCGGCGAAGCTGGGGGTTACCGCGCCCTCGGTGGTGGGTCTGGACGAGCCGTTTGCGCTGCACGTGCGGGCCGAGGATGCGAGTTCGAATCCGGGGGCGGCGTACGTGGGCGAACTACAGGTGAGCGTCGATGGGGTTGAGCTTGCCAGCGCTTCGGTTGCGGAAGACGACGGGGGGATTGTCGAAGTCGAGGGGCTGCGCTTCGAGCGGCCAGGCGTGCATCGGCTGACGGTGACGGGCGCAGACGGGTCAGTGTCGGGAACGTCGAACCCGATTCGTTGCCAGGTGGAGCCGAGCGAGCGGGTCTATTGGGGCGACATGCACTGTCATGCGGACTACGCCGACGCGACGGGGACGGCGGAGTGGAATCATGACTACGCGCGGAACAAGGCGCGGCTGGATTTCTACAGCCTGACCGACCACATCTACTCGACGCCGGGGCGGGCGACGGGGGCGTTCAACCGTCCGCCGGTGCTGGACGTGCGGAAGATGTGGGCGGAGCTGCAACGGACGGCGCGAAGGTGGCACGAGCCGGGGCGGTTCGTGACGTTCCTGGGGTACGAGCGCACGCCGTGGGAGCGGCGGCGGGCGGCCGGGGACCTGACGGTGTGGTTCATGGAGGACGACGCGGACCTGGTGATTGAGGACACGATCGCCGGGACGATCGAGTCTGTGCGAGCGACCAACGGGAAGGTGTTTATCGGGTCGCACGCGGCGCAGCGATCGGATTGGCAGCGGTACGGCGACGGTGTGGAAGACGTGATGCCCACAATCGAGATTTCGGCCATGCACCAGCACGCGGAGTGGTACGTGTTCGAGGGACTGCAGCGCGGCTACAAGTTCGCGAGCGTGGGGATGGCGGACGAGCACGCAGGGCATCCGGGGTATGACGTGTGGCCGCGATTCGGCCAGGGCCAGACGCCGCGGCGTCCGTTTTCGGTGCGGAGCGCGCTGACCGCGGTGTTCGCGCCGGAGTTGACGCGGCAGGGCGTGCGCGACGCGTTCTTCGGGCGTCGGACGTACGCGACGACGGGAGACCGGATTCTGCTGGACGTGCAGGTGAACGGTGAGCCGGCGGGATCCGAGGTGGCGAGCGATGGGTCGGTCGAACTGCGCGTTGTGGTGCATGGGACCGCGCCGATCGATCGTGTTGACATAATTCGAGGCAACCGGTTGGCGCATACGGAGCTGCCAGGCAGCCTGGATGCAAGCGTGGAATGGGCGGATCCGGCGCCGCTGGCGAGGGAGACCTGGTACTACGTGCGGGTGACGCAGGCGAACGGCGGGTTTGCGTGGTCGACCCCGACGTGGGTGACGACGGCCGAGGGCGAGTCGGACGCAGGCGATTTGCCGCTGTGGTGTGACGTGATCTGGCCGCCGGCGCCAGCGGATCGGGGGCCGGAAGCACGGGTGGCGCTAGAGCATGCGGCGCGGGTGTTTGGCGAGGACCCGGCGCGGTTTGCGGAGTGCGCGCAGATCGGTCGGTTCGAGGACTACCGGGGAAGCTACGTGCTGTTTCGGGGTCGTGACGGTCGAGACGGCGCGCCGCTTCACGTGCATTTGTATGACGGTTTTCCGGCACCGCGGCTATATGTCTCACGCGGGTGGGCGGACTTTGGGTGGGGGCCGAACGGAGGGGCGCGGGAAGAATTGCCGTGGCCGGAGCCTAAGGGGGAGTGGGCGTAGGGACGCAGGGTCGAGCGGTTGGTGAGGCGCCTCGAGCGGGAGAGGGGTGCTTCGCGAAGCGCCCCTACGACATCAGGTCTGAGGCGGAGGCGCGGATTTTTTCGATGGCGGTGGCGATCTGGGTCATGCCTTCGGGGGTGTCGAGGAAGACGTTCTGGCTGAGCCAGAGGGTTTCGCCGGCGCAGAGGCGCTCGGTAACAGGGCAGGGGGCGGCCTGGTAGTCGATGTCTGGCTCGCCGCCGTTGCGATTCCAGAAACGGGCGAGTTCGCCGTTGCGGTCCTGGAAGAGGCCTGTGCGATGGAGGGCTCGGCCGTAGCCGGGGGCGGCGGGGATGCCTTCGGCATTAAGAGCCTTGATGAAGGTTTCGCGGGGGAGGCCGTCAAAGGCGTCAGGGTCGTAGCGGCAGATGTAGAGGTGCCGGGAATCGCGGGTGACCCAGTCGTCCTGGCGGCGGGGCTGGATGCCTTCGAGGTCGTCGAGCAGGTCGTCGAGGTAGGCGCCGTTGGCGGCGCGAAGCTCGGTCTGTTCCTCCAAGCGCTCGAGCTGGCGGTGAAGCAGGACGGCCTGGTAGGTGGGCATGCGGTTGCTGGAGGCGGCGACGGGGTAGTCCCAGGTGGCGCCGGAACGCATGCTGCCCTGGCCAAGCTGGCCCTCGCGTTCGAGCATGCCGCCGGCCCAGAGGTCGTGGTACTCGATGGCGCGGGTGTAGATCTGGGCGTCGTTGGTGAGCAGCATGCCGCCTTCGCCGGCGTTGAGGTTCTTGCTGGCCTGGAAGCTGAAGCAACCGACGTCGCCGACGGTGCCTAGGCCGCGATTTTTCCAGGTGGCGCCGTGGGCGTGGGCGGAGTCTTCAATCACTCGGAGATCGTGTTTCTCAGCGACTGCGAGGACGGCGTCCATATCGCAGGCCAGGCCGCCGAAATGGACGAGGAGGATGGCGCCGGTCTGGTCGGTGACGGCGGACTCAAGCCGGGCTGGGTCGATGTTGTACGTGTCCTGGTGGATGTCGACGAAGACGGGGGTGAGGCCGGCGCGGAGGATGCAGGTGGCGGTGGCCATGTAGGTGTAGGCGGGGACGAGAACTTCGGCGCCGCGCGGCAGGTGCAGACACATCAGGGCGAGTTCGAGGGCGACGCCGCCGCTGTTGACGCTGAGGCCGTAGGCGGCGCCCTGGTAGGCGGCGAAGGCCTTCTCGAATTCGTGGACCTGGGTGGCGCCGAGGCGCCCCCAGGCACCGCTGCGAACGACATCGGCGACGGCCTGGACGTCGGACTCTTCGACGATGGGCCATTGGGGGAAGGGTTTGGTACGGACGGGCTGTCCGCCGAGGAGAGCGAGGTCACTCATGGCTACTTCTGCTTTCAGGCGTCGACGAATCGGTAGGCGTAGAGGGTGGCGTAGGTGATGCGAATGTGGAGGCGGACGCTGCGTCCAACAAGGGCGGCGAGGTCGCGGCCATTCCAGGTGGCTTCGACGTCGACTCCGTTCTCTATGCCGAGATCGCAGTCCGAATGGTCGAATCCCGCGATGGGTTGGGCGTCGTCGCCGGTGACGGCGACGGAGAGGGAGCCGGCGGCGGCTCCGATGTTGAGCAGCAGGCGCGGGCCGCCGACTTCAACCCAGTCGGTGGTGAGTTCGCCGCCGTCGGGACCGGCGCGAAGGCCGGCGAAGCGGTCGCGCGGGGCACGGGCCAGGCCGATTGAGGACGCGAACGTGAGTTCCGGGAGCCGGCGGTGGGCGAGGGGACGGCCGGTGTACCAGAGCAGCATCTCGTCGCCGACGACGATTGGCGGGGACGGCGGGAAGACGACCCAGGTGCTTTCCCAGGAGTCGGAGGAGCCAACGTCGAAGTAGGTTCGGCGCGAGCAGGCGCGTTCCCAGCGGTCGCCGTCGCGGCTGGTGGTGAGTTGGACGTTGAGGACCTCGTTGCGCGGGTCGTAGTACTCCAGGAATCCGATCCATTGATTGCCCCACATGAAGAGGGGCATACCGTAGAACTCGGTTCCGGGCGGGTCGTCGTCGTCACCCTCAAAGACCCGGACGCCGGGCGTCCAGTCCAGGAGGTCAGGTGACCGAGAGACGGCAATGTCCCTCCGGGTCATGTGGCCGGCCTCCCGGTCACGGCCGCGGTTGTCGCCGCGCGACGTCATGACGAAGCCGCCGTTGACGAAGTCCTGGCCGACGGCGGTGCGGTCGCCGCGGGGGAGGAGGACGCGGGGGGCGCAGGTCCAGTCGATTCCGTCGGGGCTGAAGCCGACGGAATAGCCGCGGTTGTGGTCGGCGTCGTTCATGTAGCCGACGAACTTGTAGCGGCGTTGCGGGTCGGGTTCGAGGAGGTCGCGGATGACGGTGAACGGGTGACTGCGGTGAATCCGGGGCAGTTGCTCGTCCCGGTAGACGAGGTTGTTGCGGGGAGCTTCGGGGAGGGGGTAGCGATCGAAGTCGCCCCGCGTCCAGTTGACGCCGTCGGACGAGGTGGCGTAGCAGATGCGGTCGTAGCCCCGGCGGCGTTCGGGGGGTATGGCCAAGTACCACATCTGGAAGTCAGAGCCGTCGTGCAGGACGGAGCCCCAGAGCGATACGTGGCCGTGTTCCCAGGGCATTTCCGGCTTGAGGACCGGTTCGAGGGACACACGCTGGGGCTGTTCGACGAAGCGGGTGAGGCCGGCGCGGTAGAGGACTTCGTGGTCGTCGATCAGAAGATGCAGGTGCGGGTTGTACATGGCGCGTCCTGCGAGGGGACCGGGACCCGCATGATACGCGGGTGGCCTAGCCGGAGGCGCGCAGGATTCCAGCAGAGCCGCGCCGAACCAGGATGAAGGCGAGGGGCAGCGAGGCGACGACGATCAACAGGAGCGACGAGGATGCGGCCTGGGCGAAGAAGGCTTCGTGGGCGGCGGCCCAGGTGACGGTGGCGAGGGTGCGGAAGCCGATAGGGCCAAGCAGGAGTGCCGCCGGGAGCTCTTTCATGACGAGCAGGAAGGCCATGGCGGCGCCGGCGGCCAGGCTGCCGCGGACGGCGGGGATGGTGACCCGCCAGAGAACCTGGCGGGGATTTTTTCCGAGGGTGCGGGCGGCTTCCTCGGTGCGGGGATCGACTTGCAGAAGGCCGGCTCGGGCCGCGCCGAGGGTGGTGGGCAGGAAAAGGACGACGTAGGCAGCCAGCAGGAGTACGAGGGTCTGATAGATGGGCCGCGCCACGTTGATGCCGAAGAAGATAAAGGCGATGGCGACGGTGATACCGGGCAGGGCGAAGCCAACGTAGGATCCGCGCTCGACCAAGCGAGAGATCGGGCTGGGATAGCGCACGAGAAGGACGCCTATTGGGACGGCCACGACCAGCAGGATCGCGGCGGCCAGGACGGATATGCCGACCGAGTTGACGAGGGGCTCGACCAGTTCGAGGAGCTTTTCGCCGGCGGCAAGGCCGCGTACCAGCCAGTAGACAAGCACGGCGGCCGGGCCAAGGGTGGTGAAGAACGCGACCAGGCCTAGTCCGGTCAGCGCGGGCCAGCGCCAGCGACGCAGCGGGATGGGACGGAACTCGCGGCTCGTGCCCGGGCCGAGGGCGTGGTAGCGGGAACGTCCGCGGCTGCGGGCCTCCAGAGCGACGATGGCGATGGCGGCGGCCACCAAGACTAGCGAGAGGGCAGCGGCGGCGGCTCGGTCGAAGGCGGACTGGTACTGGACGAAGATGGCTGCGGTGAAGGTCTCGTAGCGCAGGAGCGAGACGGCGCCGAAGTCGGAGAGGGTGTAGAGCGCGGCTAACAGGGCGCCAGCCGCAATGGCTGGGCGGAGGGCCAGGAGGGTGACAGTGGCGAAGGTGCGCAGCGCACCGCGGCCGAGGCAGCGACTGACTTCCTCCAGGGCAGGGTCCAGGCGGCGAAATGCAGCCGTGGTTGGCAGCAGGACGTAGGGATAGGTGAGGAGCGCCAGGGCCAACAGGGCGCCGGGAAAGCCGTAGATGGAGGGTAGTTCGGGGACGCCGATGAGGGCTTCGAGACCTTGCTGGACGAGGCCGCGGGGGCCGAGGGCGGTGCCAGCGACAAGGGCGTAGACGAAGCTGGGGATGACGAGGGGCAGGACCATGACGACCATCCACCAGCGGCGGCCGGGAAGGTCGGTGCGCGTGAGGAGCCAGGCGATGGGTAGGGCCAGGGCGGTGGCCACCGCCGTGACTGAAACGACGAGTAGAAGGCTTCGGCCAATGACGGCCGCGATGCGGGGGCGCGCCAGCAACTGCCAGGCCTCGATCCCCGAGTCAAATGACCTGATGCCCAGGTAGATCACCGGCAACACGAGGAGCGCGGTGACCGCCAGGGCGAGGAGTGTCAGCCCTACGGGCGGGAACCGGCGGGGAGTGAATGACCCGATGATGGGTTCGACTGCGGGGACCGAGGCCATTGGGCGCGGGGTTAGGGCAGGATTTCGAGTTGGCGCAAGAGCGCCTGCGTACCCTCGAGGTCGGTCAATTGCGCGGGAGTGATGTCGGGGCGATTGATCGTGTCCAACGGCTTGACGCCGGGATGCGTCACGACGCCGGGGGCCATGGGGTACTCGAAGGTATTCGACACGAAGTAACTCTGTCCCACGTCTGAGAGCAGGAAGCGGATGAGGGCGTGCGCCGGTTCGGGGTTGGCCGCCGAGGCAAGGACGCCGGCGCCGGAAACCATGATAAGGGCTCCGGGTCCCCCGCCGCGCGGGTGGTAGTTGCCGGCGTTGAAGGACTCGCCCTGCTCGGACTTGAAGCGATGCAGGTAGTAGTGATTGACGAAGCCGACGTCGATCTCGCCCGCGGCAGCGGCGGCGACCTGCGGAGTGTTCTTGGGGAACTCGATGGGCTCGTTGGCCTTGATGCCCTGGAGCCACTCGGCGGTGCGGTCTTCGCCCCAGACGGCGCGCATGCCGGTGACCATGGCCTGGAACGACCCGTTGGTGGGCGCCCAGCCGATGCGGCCTTTCCAGGCGGAGTCGTGGAAGCCGAACATGTCGTCGGGCAGGTCGGCTTCGGTGAACTTCTGGTTGTTGTAGACGATCGTGCGGGCGCGTCCGGTGACACCAGTCCAACGGCCATCGGCATGGCGACCCCAGTCGGGGGATCGCTCCAGGATGTCCTGGGGCAGGGGGGCGAAGAGAGGTTCGACCGCGCCGAGGCCGCCGGGGTCCTGGGCGTAGAAGAGGTCGGCGGGGGAGTTCGAGCCTTCCTCGAGGAGGGTGGCCGCGAGGGCCGGAGTGCCGGCGTACTTGATCTGGACGTCGATACCCGAGATTTCACTGAACCGGGCGAGGATGGGAGCGACGAGGGATTCGCTGCGGCCGGAGTAGACGGTGACGGTCTGCCGCTCGGGAGGCAGCAGCTTCTCGACGGTGACGACCTGGGACTCGCCGCAGGCGGCGAGGGCGGCGGCGGCGGTGGAGCCGAGGACTCCGACGGCGCCGATCCGCAGGAGGCGGCGCCGGCTGAGGCGACCGCCGGATGCGGTGTTGTCGAGAGACACCGAATCGCCGTGAAGCATTGGCTAACACTCTGCATTAGCTATGGCTAACTTTGGCCACGGCGAAGGCTAGGTATTAGTATTGGCTACGTCAAGGGATTCTCTGCGGGAGTCGTGGGTCTTTCTGGCGCGGTGGTATTGGGGGCGCCGGGTGGCACCGTGTCGGTAGTGACGCGCTGGACGGAGTGGCGGAGAGGGTGGGATTCGAACCCACGTGGGGTTGCCCCCTACACGCTTTCCAGGCGTGCGCCCTAAGCCTCTAGGCGACCTCTCCTGAAGGCGAATGCTAGCAAGCGCGGCTTTCGTCGGCGTCCGGCGGAGAGGGTGGGATTCGAACCCACGTGGCGCTCATCACGCCTACTCGTTTTCGAGACGAGCCCCTTAAACCACTCGGGCACCCCTCCGCGACGAGTTTACCGCCGAACGGACGCGCCGAGACCGTTTGTGGCGCGTACCATAGGGGCGGGCGCACGAATGGCGGCCTGTGAGGAGCCAGCATGGAGTCGCAGCGGATCGTGATCGGCCAGAAGGTCGAACAGTTCATCCATACGGACCCGGACACGGCGTGGCGGGCGTGGACGGACGGATCGGAGCTGGTGCGCTGGTTCCCCGGCGTCAGCGAAGTCCGGAAGCTCGGCGACGAGCCGTTGGGCGTGGGGAGCAAGGTGGCCGTGAGCGGCGCGGCGGACGCGGAGATTGAGATCCTGGAGTTCGATGCCGAGCACCGGGTGTTCACCTATCGACTGCCGACGCGCTACGCCGAGTTTCAGCCGCATCGGGCCAGCGTGCAGGTCAAGCACTCGTTGACAGGGACCGAGGTGGACTGGGTGCTGAAGCTGGATGACGAGGGCCGGAGTTTCTTTGGGATTGGCGGCAAGGCCAAACGGGACGCCGACCTGGTGATGACCGTTTCGCTGGAGAAGCTGAAGGAACTGCTGGAGGCGGAGGCGTACAGCACGCCGGAGTTCGAGACCGACGAGCGCGCCTCGCGATGGGACGACGGCGCTTAGGGCTTCGAGGACGTTTGCGCGGACACGGTTTCGTCGGTGCCGTTGGTCTGCGGGCCAAGTGCGCCGGAGTGGTCAAGCGACTGCCTTGCGGTGCGCCGATCTTCGGGTCGAGAGGGCGCGTGCCGAGGCGAAACCGCGCGTTTGAAGAAGGCGGCCACGCGGTCGGCGTATTCGTCCGGGTCGATTTCGCTGGCGAGGACGTGGCCGACGGCTGGCTCGAGCCAGAGCTCGCACGGCTCGCCAGCGCGTTGGTGCATCCGGTGTGCGTCGGCCACGTCGACCAGGGGATCGAGGTGGCCGTGCGCGAGGCAGATGGCGCGCGGCGCGATGCGGGCGATGGAGTCTTCGACAGAGAAATCGTCGACATTCTCGCGGGTGAGGCGTTCGGCGGCCCAGACGACGGCTCGCCTGAACGGGAGCGCCGGGAGACCGGTGTAGGCGGAGAATCCCTTGTCGATTGCCGACCGGAGCGAAATAGGGGCGGCGTCGCTGAACACGGCCTTGATTTCCGGGCGTTGCGCGGCGGCGGCGAGGGTGACGGTGCCGCCAAGCGAGTCGGCCAAGGCGACGATGGGCGCGTTGCCGAACTCCGGTTGGTGCAGGCATAGATCGACGGCGGCTGAAAGGTCCGCGACTTCGCGGACGCCGCAGGTGCTGGTTGAGCCTTCGGACTCGCCGCAGGCTCGGAAGTCGAAGAGCATGACGGAGAAGCGCCGTTGCCAGAGGCGGTAGGCACGATTGGCCAGCACGGTGTGATTGACAGCGAGTCCGTGGACGAGGATGACGGTGGCGATGGGGTTATCGTGCGGCTTGATCCAGCCGGCGAGGCGGGTGCCGTCGGCCGACCTGAATGAAACGCGCGCCGGATTGAGTGGCAGCGGCTCCCAGTCGAGCGGACGCCACCGGCGATTGGGGTGGACGATGAGCCAGGCGGTGCGCAGGACGATGAGGACGTAGGCGGCGGCTGCCAGGCCGAGGCTGATGAGAATCACGCGTGTCATGCGGCGGCGGCGAGACGGCGGACGTGGGCCGCGGCGGCTTCGACGCCCCGGCCGGGCGGGCTGGCTTGCACGATGTCGATGAGGGCGCTGGCGACGATGGCGCCCTCGGCGCGGCCGTGGAGCGAACGCAGGTGTTCGGGTTTGGAGATTCCGAAGCCGACGACGCGGGGAATTCTTGTGGCTTTGCCCACGCGCGCCAGGTAGGCAGGCAGACTGTCGGAAAGTTCGGCGCGGCTGCCGGTGACGCCGGTAACGCTGACGCAGTAGATGAAGCCCCTGGCTCCCTCGCCGATTTGCCGTAGTCGCTGCAGCGGCGTGGTCGGGGCCGCAAACCGGATGAGGTGCAGGGCATGCTCGGCGTTCGCGGCCTCGATGTCGTGGGCGTGCTCGGGCAGAACGTCGGGCACGATCAATCCATCAGCGCCGGCTGCCGCGAACTCGCGCGCGAGCGCACCGAAGCCGTAGTGCATGAAGGGGTTGGCATAGCCCATTGGGACCAGCGGAATTTCGGTCTGGGAACGAATCCGCTCGATCATCTGGAAGGCGTCCTCGAGCCAGACGCCGCCTTCCAGCGCGATCTGCGAGGCCAATTGCACGGTGGGGCCATCAGCGATGGGGTCGCTGAACGGCATGCCGACTTCGAGCATGTCGGCACCGGCCTCAACGTAGGCGAGCGCCAATTCGACGGCGGATTCACGGGTCGGATATCCAACGGTGACGTAGGGGGCCAGGACCAGCCGCGATTCGGCGTTGGCCGCCTTGAAGGTCGAGTCGATACGGTTCATGGGCGCTCGCCGAGTTGGGCGGCGATGGTCTCCATGTCCTTGTCGCCGCGTCCGGAGAGATTGACCAGGATGACGTGATCGCTGCTTGCCTCGGACGCAAGTCGGATTGCCCCGGCGACGGCGTGCGCGCTCTCGAGGGCGGGGATTATGCCCTCGGTTCGAGCCAGCAACTGAAGGGCATCCATTGCAGCGTCATCGCCAAACGTGTGGAACTCCGCCCTGCCGACATGGTGCAGGTAGGCCAGTTCCGGACCCACGCCCGGATAGTCAAGACCTGCCGCGATGCTGTGCGTTCCAATGATCTGCCCGCCTTCGTCTTGCAGGAGCAGGCTGCGTGACCCGTGAAGGATGCCGAGGGTCCCGCTTTCCACGGTGGCCGCGTGCTCGCCCTGGTCACCGCCGCGGCCGCCGGCTTCGACGCCGATGAGCTTGACGTCGGGATCTTCGATGAACGCGGAGAAGATTCCGATGGCGTTGCTGCCGCCGTTGACGCAGGCGACGACGGTGTCGGGCAGAGCGCCTGAGAGTTCCTGGATCTGGGCGCGGGCTTCGCGGCCGATGACACGCTGAAATTCGCGGACGATCTTGGGGTAGGGGTGCGGGCCGGTGGCGGAGCCGAAGAGGTAGAAGGTGGTTTCGACGTTGGTGACCCAGTCGCGCAGGGCTTCGTTGATGGCGTCCTTAAGGGTGCGGGTGCCCGACGTTACGCAAATGACTTCGGCGCCGAGGGTGCGCATGCGGGCGACGTTGAGGGCCTGGCGGTGGACGTCTTCCTCGCCCATGTAGACCACGCAGTCGAGGCCGAGCATGGCGCAGACGGTGGCGGAGGCCACGCCGTGCTGGCCAGCACCGGTTTCGGCAATGACCCGTCGCTTGCCGCTGACGCGGGCGAGCAGGCCCTGCCCAAGCGCGTTGTTGATCTTATGGGCGCCGGTGTGGGCGAGGTCTTCCCGCTTCAGGAAAATCTGAGCGCCACCCAGCTCCTGGCTGAGGCTCGTGGCGTGGTAGGTGGGGGTGGGACGACCGGCGTAGAAGTGAAGCAGATTGTCGAGTTCGTCCACAAAGGCAGGATCGCGATGATGGCGCTGGAACGAGGCTTCGAGTTCGTCGAGCGCGGCGACGAGCGTCTCGGGCACGTAACGGCCGCCGAACGGGCCGTAGTAGCCGGCGTCGTCGGGTAGCTCGCGCGTAATCAGCATCTCTATGGCTGGGATCCGGCGAGCGCGCCCGGAATGCGGTTGATCAGGCGTTCACCCAGGACGGTGACGACGCCCGGATCCTGGGCACTCAGGTAAACAAGCTCGAATATGGCAGACACGCGACCCTGGCGCAGAATCAAGTAGTAGATGTGCGGGTCGCCTGGGCCGAGTTCGCGTTCCTCGGGGGCGATCTTGGGGTCGATTCGAACTTCAATCAGGCGGTTTTGATCCGCCAGCGTGAACTGATCAGATGTACGCGTGCCGGGCTCAAGGTCAGGATAGAACTGGCGGAAGAAGCCCAGCGCGGCGATGGCGAATGTTGGGGCGGCGCTGTCGACCAGCTCATCGAACATCCGGGACGCGCCCTCGGTGTTGGCATGAACGAACAGGCGCTGGACAAGCTGGACCGGGCGGCCGCCGCCGGTGGGCTGGCGGCTGCTACCACTGACGTAGAAGCTTGAGAGGGCGGACTGAGCCATAAGTTCCTCGGACAGGAAGTCCGTGGGGTCGGACGACTCGTCGACGGTTTCCAGTCCTGGATCAACTTCCGTCGCTGGAATTACGAGCGACCTGGCTGTCTCGTCGGAGGTAATGGCCGCGACGTCGACGTCGGGGAGCGGGGTCGGCTCGGCCGTTGGCGTCGGGCTGCCAGTCGCGGCAGTGGCGGCTGGCGACGGGTCAGCCGTCGTGCCCTGCCCGGCGGTCGAGGGAGTTGGGGGCGCAGGGGCATCCGTGGGCTGCGCCGGCGCTGCGGCCGGCGGAGAGGCCGTGACGACCGCAGGGCCTGGGACCGCGGCAGGGGCCTGTTGGTCGACGCTCGTGGGCGCAGTCAGAACGATGTCGCTCTGGTCTTCGTTAAAGAGAAAGCTGACTCGTGTGATTGGCTGGACCGGTCGTTGCCCGTTCTCGAGTTCCAGGCCGTGCGTGCAGGCGGCCAGCGCAAGCAGGGAGAAGCCCACGGCGGCGAGGCGAAGGCGGGTCATGGCGCGAGCGCCGTGTCGTAGGCGGCTCGCGCGTTGCGGATGAACCGTTCGATCTTGTCGTGGTCCTTGCGCCGGTCGGTCTCAACGCCGCTACTGACGTCCACGCCGTATGGCCGGACGGCGGCAATGGCGGCTCCGACGTTGTCGGGCGTCAAGCCGCCGGCAAGGAGTACCCGGTAGGTGTGGGAAGTCTCGCGTGCGAGCGCGTAATCCCAGATCTCGCCGGTTCCGCCTGCGTGGCCTTCGACGTCCGCGTCCAGGTTGAATAGCGGGACCGGAAACCGCGGGAGCTTGTCGAGGTCACGCGGCAGCCGGAGCGTCTTGATGGCCCGCTCGCCGAAGGCGCGGCAGTCGTCGGGCGTCTCGGCGCCGGAAAACTGGACGCGATCGAGGCGGCAGCCGTCGATAACTTCGTTGACTTCGGCGGGCGGGGCATCGACAAAGACGCCGACGCGCTCCACGTGCGGCGGCGCGGCGTCGAAGATTGCGCGGGCCTGGGCGAGCGTGCGGCGGCGGCGGGCGGGCGCGAAGATCACGCTCAGCAGATCGGCGCCAGCCGCCGCGGCGACATGGCCATCGGCCGGTTCCAGGAGGCCGCAGATCTTGATGAGCATGCGCGGGTTACTCGCCGGCCTCGACCAGCATGCGGAGTTGAGCCAGCGGATCCTCGGCGGTCATGATGGACTCGCCGACCAGGACGCCGCTGACGCCGGCGGCGGCCAGCCGCTCCACGTCGTGGGCCACGTGGACGCCGCTTTCGCTGACAACGGTTATTTCTTCGGGAATCAACTTGCACAGTTCCTCCGTGACGGCCAGGTCGGTCGTGAACTCGCGGAGGTTGCGGTTGTTGATGCCGATGATGCGGGCGCCCGCGAGGAGGGCTTCGTCGAGTTCCTCCTCGGTGTGCACCTCGACGAGGGCTTCCATCTGCAAGCGATGGACGAGTTCAATCTGCGCCTGAAGGTTCTGATCGAGCGTGAGACCGGTGATGAGCAAGACGGCGTCCGCGCCGAAGGCCGCGGCCTCGAAGATCTGGTAGTCGGTAATGACGAAGTCCTTCTGCAGGATCGGCAGTTCAGTTGCCGCACGCGCCGCTACCAGGTCGGCGTGCGAGCCACCGAAGAAGGGTTCGTCGGTGAGGACAGAGATAGCGACAGCACCGCCGGCTTCATAGCGAGATGCCCACGCGGACGGATCGATGTTTTCAGCAAATACGCCGGCGGAGGGCGAGCGACGCTTAATCTCGGCCATAACGCCGACGCCGTCTTCGTCAAGGGCGTGCCACAGCGAGCGCGTGGGCCCACGTTGGGCGAGTCGCGCCTGAATCTCGGACAGATTGGCGCGCTCCACGCGGGCCGCCACGTCGATGCGCTTACGGGCGACAATCTCGTCGAGGATCACGTCCTAGGCTCCGTCGCTCCTGTTCGAGACTTCAACGAGACGGTTCAGGCAGGCCAGCGCCGAGCCGTTGGCAATGGCGTCGGCCGCACGAGAGACGCCATCGCGCCAGTCCGAAACGATCCCGGCCGCCACGAGTGCGGCGGACGCGTTGGCAAGCACGACATCGCGGCGAGGACCACCGTGCTGATCGGCCAACAGCGCACGGGTGGCGCCAGCTACGGTCTGGGCATCGTGGGTTTCGAGCTCGGCCGGATCCACGGCGGGCAATCCGAAGTCAGCCGGCTTGACCTCGTATTCCGAGACGATGCCATCCCTGACATCGAGCACCTGGGTTGGGCCGGTGAGGGAGACTTCGTCGACCCCGCCGTGGCCGTGGACCACGAGCGCTCGACCAATATCCAGCAGGCGCACGGCTTCCGCGATGGTGGGAGCGAGCGCAGGATCGCCGACGCCGAGCAGACGTCGCTGTGCGCCAGCGGGATTGGTGAGAGGCCCCAAGACATTGAAGACCGTGCGGATGCCGATTTCCTGACGGAGCGGACCGGCAAAGCGCATGGCGGGATGAAACGCCGGCGCAAACATGAACGCCACGCGGGCTTCGTCGAGCGCCTGGGCCACCAGGTCGGGCCCGACCATGAGGTTTACGCCCAGCGCTTCGAGCACATCGCTGCTGCCGGCCGGCCGGGTGACGCCGCGGTTGCCGTGCTTGGCGACGACAGCGCCGGCACCGGCAGCGACGATGGCCGCGGCGGTGGACACGCCGACCCAGCGGGTCACCCCACCCCCCGTGCCGCAGGTGTCGACGAGGGCCGTACCGTCCACTTCGATGCGCCGGGCATGGCGGATCATGCTGGCAGCGAAGCCGGCGATTTCGGCGGCGGTTTCACCCTTGAGACGCAGGGCGGTGACGAGCGCCCCGAACTGGGCGGGCGTCATCTCGTTTTGGAGAATCGCGTCCATGAGGGCGCCGGCGGTGCCGCGATCGAGATCATCACCATCGACGACCGAACGGATGGCCTCGGGGATCATGCGGCCACCGGCACGTCGGCCAGCATGAGGAAGTTGCGCAGGAGCGCGGGTCCGGCGGCTGTCAAGATCGATTCCGGGTGGAACTGCACGCCATATATGGGGTGCGTACGGTGCTGCATTCCCATGATAAGCCCGTCCGGGCTCTGGGCCGTGACCTCCAGTTCATCCGGGAGGCCTTCGCGCTGCACGATCAGGGAGTGGTAGCGGGTGGCATCGAACGGATTGGGCAGGTCGGCGAACAGGCGGCGTCCGTCGTGGGCGATCGGCGAGGTCTTGCCGTGCATGAGGACCGGCGCGCGAACGACCTGCCCCCCGAAGGCTTCGCCGATGGACTGGTGGCCGAGACAGACGCCCAGGGTTGGCACGGTTGGGCCGAGGGCTCGAATCAGATCGACGGATATCCCGGCCTCGTGTGGCGTACAGGGTCCGGGTGAGACAACGATGGCGTCCGGCGACATGTCGTCAATGTCGTCGACCGTCACGGCGTCGTTGCGGTAGACGGCGACGTCGGCGTGCAGGACCTGAAGGTATTGCACCAGGTTGTAGGTGAAGGAGTCGTAGTTATCCAAGACGAGCAGCACGTGCCGCCTCCTCCGCGAGTTCGATGGCCTGCAGCACCGCGCGAGCCTTGTTGACGCATTCCTGGTACTCGGTCGCCGGGACTGAGTCCGCGACAATCCCGGCGCCGGCCTGGACGTGGGCACGTCCGCTGTGGGCAAGCAGTGTGCGGATGGTGATGGCGGTATCCATGTCGCCGGAATGACTGATGTAGCCGACGGCGCCACCGTAGGGTCCGCGTCGCAGGTCTTCGAGTTCGGCGATGATTTCCATGGCGCGGATCTTGGGCGCGCCGGTGAGGGTGCCGGCCGGAAAGCAGGCGCGGAGCGCGTCGACGCCCCCGTAGCTCGGACTGAGCCGGCCACTCACATCGCTGACGATGTGCATGACGTGGGAGAAGCGCTCGACGAACATGAGGTCGTCGACGTTGACCGTCCCGGGGTTGGAGACGCGACCGAGATCGTTGCGTCCGAGATCGACGAGCATGACGTGCTCGGCGAGTTCCTTGGGGTCGGCCAGGAGGTCGCGCTCGAGTTCGGCTTCTTCCTGGGGCGTTGCGCCACGGGGCCGAGTCCCGGCAAGCGGACGCGTGCGGACGCGTCCCTCGACGGCCTGCAGCAGCATCTCGGGCGAGGCGCCGGCCAACTGCAGATCGCCGCAGTCCAGGAAGAACATGTATGGCGAGGGGTTGACGCGCCGCAGGTAGCGGTAGACCTGGAAGGAATCGACGTTGAGCGGGCGGCTAAACCGGATCGAGGGCACGACCTGGATGATGTCGCCGGCGGCGACGTATTCCTTGGCTCGGCGTACGCAGTCCTCGAATTCGGCCTGCGACATGCTCTGGGAAGCGCCTTCACCGTTTGGACTGGGAAGCGCCGGCGACGTGGCATAGGGACCGTCGAGTCGTTGGGCCAAGTGATCGAGGCGGGCCTCAGCGGCAGCCACCGCGGCGTCGACATCGTCGGACGGGTGCGCGAGGGTCACGAGCCGCAGGACCTGCGTGACGTGGTCGAACACGACGAGGTCGTCGCAGTACATGAAGACGGCGTCAGGAACGCCGAGTGTGTCCCGCTCGGGCACGGGCAGCCGTTCGAAGTTGGCGGCGACGTCGTAGCCGAGATAGCCGACCGCGCCGCCCTGGAAGGGCGGAAGGTCCGGATGCGTGGCAATTGGGAACGGGTGCTGTAGCCCCTCGATGTACTCCAGCGGGTCTTCGTAGTCGCCGGTCGCCGGCTGTCCACTCCGGTTGGCGACCGTGGCCCGGCCTTCGCGAAGTCGGACGACCGCGCGAGGGGATCCGCCGACGAAGGAGTAGCGGCCGACGGCCTCGCCGCGCTCCACGCTTTCAAGGAGGAATGAGGGGGCGTCGCCGCGGAGCTTGAGGTAGGCGGCGACCGGGGTGTCGAGATCGGCCGGCATGTCACGAAAGACGGGGACGCCACGCCCGGCCCGCAATTGCCGGAGCGTCCAGGCGCATGTGTCCGTGCGTGAAGGTGCAGTGGACAACATATCGGCCCCTCCTTTTGGCGCCTTAAATCAAAAACCTCTCGCCACACAAGGGGGCGAGAGGTACGTGGCCTTCGCGGTGCCACCCCTAATTCAAGCGCCGTGGGCGCTTCTCACAGGTACGGAGCCGTAACTCGATACCCTGCCCGGATTACGGAGGGCCTCCGTCAGAGCCTACTGAGCGGTGCCGTTCGGTCTGAGGCTCACGGGGCCATTCGACGCTGCTTCCACGATCGGGCTTTCAGCACGAGGCCCGACTCTCTGGCGTGGAACGTCGCGCGTACTCGTCCCGATCGACGCCTTTCCGAGGGCAAGCGTAGGCGGGGCCGGCGGGCGAGTCAACGGTTGTTTCGGGCGACGCGGATACGGGCGAAGCGGCGGCACGGCCGCGCTATCAGCGTGGGCGAGCTCGCGCGATCAGATCGCGAATCGAGGCGGTGTGGGCGCGAAGCATGGCGGTGGGGTCGTCGGCGCCGTCGGGATCGCGGCCTTCCCACTCGGTGGAGATGTAGCCAGCGTAGCGGGCCTCAACGAGCCGGCCGACCATGTCGGCCAATGGGAGGTCGCCTTCACCGGGGCCTACCGATTCCCAACCGTCGCGACCGCCGCCGGTGAGCTTCATGTCCTTGAAGTGCGCGTGGATGACCTCGCGGTGAATGAGATCCCAGGTCTGATCAACCGTCTCGCCGTGGCGGACGGGATGGGCGAAGTCCCAGACGACGCCGATGCCGGTGTGATCGGCAAGGTCAAGGACGCGCCGCGCGCGTTGGCCGGTCGAGAAGGCGTCGTGAGTCTCGAGGGCAATCCGGATGCCATAGGCGTCGGCCGCAACGGCGACTTCGCGCAAGGCCTCGGCCACCCAGCCGTTGACTTCGTCGTCGGAGGGACCGGGATCGTAGTTGCCGCCAAAGACCCGGACGATGGGGGCGTCCCATGCGTCGGCGAGTTCGACGAAGGCCACAGCTTGCTCCACGGCCTGTCGCCGGTCGGCAGCGGACGGGAAGGCGAAGCGCGAGCTGCTGCCGACTACACAGATTTCGAGGCCGGCATCCGCGACGGCGTCAAAGATTGCGGCGCGGCGATCTTCGGGCATCGCGGGATCGATGGGCCGGCCGTCGAGATTGCGGAGTTCCAGGCCGTCACAGCCCAACTCGGCCGCGACGGCGAGATGTCGTTCAAGCGGCCAGGCGGGCGCGGAGTAGGTGGTGTAGGAAACGCGCATCGGCCCGATCCCGTGCGGACTTGGCCTGGGATTATGCCGCGTACCAGTGGGCGCGGGTGGTGTGCCATAGTCACCGGCGGACGAATGTCGGCGGGCAATCGTTTCGCGCCCAGCCGGTAGCTGACTGGGGGACCGACTTGCAGCAGGCTTCAGACGGCCCCACGCCATGGGCCTCGATCAGCGTTTTCTTTCCGTGTCACAACGAGGCGGAGAACGTCGAGCGGGTGATCGGCAACGCGCTGGAATACCTGCCGAGTGTTGCCGATGACTTTGAGGTCATCATCGTCAATGACGGGTCGACCGATGACACGGCGGCGCTTGCCGGCGCCATCGGGGAAAATGATCCGCGCGTGCGGGTAGTTTCGCATCCCACGAATTTGGGGTACGGACGGGCGCTGCGGACGGGGTTTGAATCCGCGACAGGCGACTTGATCTTCTGTGCTGACGGCGATGGGCAGTTCTCGCTGGAGGATCTGCCGGCCGTTGTGGACGCGCTGGACGAGCACGGATTCGTGCTGGGATATCGGATCAACCGAGCCGATCCGTTCTACCGGCGGTTGAACGCCTGGCTCTGGGGTCTTTCGGTGCGATTGCTCCTGGGATTCCGGGTGCGGGATTTGGACTGCGGCTTCAAGCTCTACCGACGCGAGGCCGTGCCGGTCGACGATTTCATATCGGGACGGGGCGCCGCGATCTCGGCAGAACTGATCGCCCGCGCTCTGCGGGGCGGGCACAGCTTCACGCAGGTTGGCGTGACGCACTATCCGCGACAGGCCGGCGTGCAATCGGGCAACAGTCCGCGCGTGATCGTAAACTCATTTCTTGACATAATTCAGCTATGGCGAGGTCTCAAATCAGGCTGAGTGTGATCGTTCCCGCTTTCAACGAAGCGGAGACCATCGCGTTGGTGCTGGAGCAGGTCGCCGCGCTGGATCTGGACATTGAGATCATCGTGGTGGACGACAGCTCAACCGACCGGACGCTGGATGCGATTACGGATGCCGATGTGCCCGGGGTTCACGTGGTGAGGCATCCAGTCAACCAGGGCAAGGGCGCCGCCGTGCGCACGGGGTTGGCGGAGGCGCAAGGGGACGTGATCGTGATCCAGGACGCGGATTTGGAGTATGACCCGACGGACTTCGTGCCAATGCTCAAGCTTATTGAAGCCGGCGAGGCGCGCGTGGTTTACGGATATCGCGATTTCAGCAGCCAACGGTTCCTGCTGCGGGCAGGGAACCAGGCGCTCACCCTCTTGACGAATCTGCTCTACGGCGTAGCCATCCGCGACATGGAGACTTGCTACAAGATGTGGCGGCGGGAGGTGCTGGAGGGCGTGACCCTCCAGGCCAACTCTTTCGATTTGGAAGTGGAGTTGACCGCAGCCTTCGTGTCACGCGGTGAGCAGATTGCCCAGGTTCCGATCAGCTATGAGGCTCGTGAGGAGAAGAAGAAGCTGCGCTGGTGGGTGGACGGGCCGGAGGCTGTGATCAAGTTGATTCGGTATCGGTTTTTCCGGTAGGCACGTCGGAGGCCGTGGACGGCTGAGCGTCGGTGGCTTGGGTAGGCGACTCGTCGTCGGCGGCGCCACCGGCGATTCCGTAGGGCAGCGCATCCTCCGGCAGGTCTATGTTGGGAGCCGCGGGGGCCTCGACGGGCGCGACCACCGGTACCTGCGGCGGACGTGAATCCCACGGACGAGAATCGGCCGGGGCGTTTTGGTGAATGAACTGCCCGCAAAACTGGCAAAAGACGACCTGGCTGTAGACCAGGCGGAAACAGCGGGGGCAGTAGGCGTCCAGGCCGGCCAACGGATTGGCGCTCATCGAGCGGTTACGGCGGCGATTGTTCCACCGCCAAGCACTTCTTCGCCGTCATAGAACACGGCCGACTGGCCAGGGGCCGGCGCCCATGTCGGTTCGTGGAACTCCACGGTGACTCCGCTGGCGGCGATGACGATCGTGGCGTCGGCCAACGGCATGCGGTAACGGGTGCGAACCCCGACGCGACATGGCGCTTGCGGCGGTGCGCTGGCTACCCAGTTCACGTTGTCGACGTTGATCTGGCGGGCGGCGGCTTCGGCCTGGGCGCCGATGGTGACGCGATTGGCCCCGGCATCAAGATCCACAACATATCGGCGCGAGGCGCCGCCACCGAGGTTGAGTCCGCGGCGCTGGCCGGGGGTGAAGGCCTCGAGGCCATGGTGGCGACCGAGGACTGTTCCCGAGGTATCGACGATCTCGCCCGGGCCGGTGGTTCCGTGGTTGCGGACATAGCCCGCATGGTCGTTGTCGGGTACGAAGCAGATTTCCTGGCTATCGGCCTTCAGGGCGACCGGCAGGCCAACGTCGGTGGCGAGCCGGCGGACCTCCGGCTTTGACAGTTCGCCGAGCGGAAACAGGATGCGAGCCAGCTGGCGCTGGCCGAGGACGTGAAGAACGTACGACTGGTCCTTTGCGTGGTGCCTGGCCGTGAGGAGTCGGCGACGACCGGTGGATCGGTCGGTCTCGATGCGTGCGTAGTGGCCGGTGGCGATGAACTCGGCGCCGAGTTCGTCGGCCTTGGTGAGAAAGGATCCGAAGCGGACGGTGCGGTTGCACATGACGCAGGGGTTGGGGGTCTGGCCGTTGAGGTAGGCCTTGATCCAAGGTTCGATGACTGCGGCTTCGAATTCGCGACGGTAATCGACGACGTAGTGGGGGACGCCCAGGATGGCGCAGACGCGGCGGGCGTCGTCAATGGTGTCCGGCGTGCAGCAGCCGTTGCCGGTTGCGCGAGCCATGAGATCGGCCGGCCACTGGTTGAAGGTGACGCCGACGACGTCGTAGCCGTCGCTAGCGAGCAGGGCGGCGGCGACGGAGCTGTCGACACCGCCGCTCATGGCGACAAGGACCCTGGGAGGCATGGCTGGCGAGGGGTTGGATCGGTTCGGTTGAGGCTAGCACCGAGGGGCGGGGCGTGGCGTGATGATTCTTGCGTGAGCGCGGCACCGGTCGCGACGGGACACGGGTGGCCAGATAATGTGGGGACGGTGCCCCTCGGCGTGTCGTTCATTGGCTGATCCGTCGTTTCTTCAATCGCTGGCCCAACCGGCGAGGTCAAAGCTGGTGCTGCTGGTCCTGGATGGTCTGGGCGGTTTGCCGCGCGAGGCCGGCGGGCCGACCGAATTGGAGGCAGCCGCAACGCCGAATCTCGATCGGCTGGCGGCGGAGGGCCAGACCGGGCTGAGCCAGCCGGTTGGTCTGGGGATCACGCCGGGGAGCGGTCCAGGTCACTTGGCCTTGTTCGGCTACGACCCGGTCGCTTCGAACATTGGACGCGGCGCGCTCTCGGCGCTGGGACTGGGCCTGCGACTTGACGCGGGCGACCTCGGGGTGCGGCTGAACTTTTGCACTCTGGATGACCAGGGAATCGTGGTTGACCGCAGGGCCGGACGTATAGATACGAGTCTCAATCAGACGCTGGTTTCGAGGCTGAATGAGATCGAAGTTCCGGGAGTGGAGCTGGAATTCACCACGGAGTCGCAACACCGGGCGGTGCTGATTATTCGCGGCGCGTATCTTTCCCCGGCGGTCGAGGAGACCGACCCACAGACGGTGGGCGTACCGCCGGTCGAACCGGAACCGCTGACCGCGACAGCTCAACATACGAGCGCGGTGCTGCGGCTGGTTGGCGAGGCAGTGCGCAATTGCATCGGGAGCGAGTCCCCGGCGAACTTTGTGCTGATGCGGGGATATGCCGGGCTGCCGGAACTGGAAAGCCTGCACTCGCTTTACGGGCTGCAGCCGGTCTGCCTGGCGACTTACCCGATGTACAAGGGCCTTGCGCGCGTGGCGGGCATGGCGGTGGTTGACGGGTTGGAGTCGGTGGACGAGCAGATGGCGGCGCTGGCGGCGGCCTGGGATGAGTACGACTATTTCTTCATTCATCACAAGTCGCCCGATGCCCGCGGCGAAGATGGCGAGTTCGATGCGAAGGCGCGGGCTCTCGAGGCAATGGACCGGATGGTGCCGACGCTGATGGAGCTTGAGCCTGACGTGGTGGTGGTGACCGGAGATCACTCCACGCCGTCGCGAATGCGGCAGCACTCGTGGCATCCGGTGCCCTGCCTGATTCGGGGCGCGCACGTGTTATCCGACACGGTGCAGTCTTTTGGCGAACGGGCGTGTGGGCAGGGATCGCTGGGGGTGTTTCCGGCGCAGTCGATCATGGCGATGATGCTGGCGCACGGTGGGCGGCTGCAGAAGTTTGGGGCGTGAGGTGAGCGACGCGCGGGCGAACTTCAGGCTGATCCCCTCGGTGGAGGTCGTGGCCCAGGCGATCGAGCGGCTGGCGCCGGACGTGCCGGCGCGGTTGGCGGTGCGGGCCGCTCGCGCCGAGATTGCGCTGGCACGGAACGCGGTGGCGCGCGGGCATCAGGCGTCATGCGCGGACGCAATTGCGGAGGCGGGCGCGCTGCGAGCACGGCTGGTGCTTCAGGAGGCGCCGCAGCCCGTTATCAACGCCACAGGCGTAATCATTCACACCAACCTGGGACGTGCGCCGCTGAGCGATCAGGCTCTGGCGGCCGTTCACGCGGCGGCGAGCGGATACAGCGATCTGGAGTATGACCTTGGGACGGGCCGGCGCGGCTCGCGGTCGAATCACATCTCGGACGTGGTTCGCGAGGTCACGGGGGCCGCGGCGGCGCTGGTGCTGAATAACAACGCGGCGGCGGTGTTCCTGACGCTGGAGGCGCACGCGCGGGGGCGCGAGGTGCTGGTGGCTCGGGGCGAGTCAATCGAGATTGGGGGCGGGTTTCGGATTCCCGAAATCCTGCAGGCGAGCGGGGCGCGACTGCGAGATGTGGGCACGACGAATCGGACGCGGGTGGAGGACTACGCACGGGCGGTGAATGACGATACGGCCGCGATCATGCGGGTCCATCCCAGCAACTTTGCCCAGATGGGGTTTACGGAGTCGCCCGACCCGGCCGAACTGGCCGGCTTGGCGCGCGAGCGCGGCCTGCTGCTGATCAACGACCTGGGGTCAGGCGCTCTGCTGGACACGACGGCGTACGGGCTTGCGCGGGAGCCGCTGATCGGGGAGGCGCTGGATGCCGGGGCGGATCTGGTGACGTTCTCGGGCGACAAGTTGCTGGGAGGGCCGCAGGCTGGAGTGATCGTTGGCGCCGCCGAGGTGGTGGATCCGATTGCGCGGCGGCCGCTGGCGCGGGCGCTGCGGCCGGACAAGATGACGATTGCGGGGCTGCGAGCGACCTTGGGGCACTACCTGCGGGACGAGGCGCCGGCGACAGTCCCGGTCTGGCGGATGATCGCGGCGGGACTGGACGAGCTGCGGGAGCGGGCCGAGCGGGTGATGAATGGCACGGCGGGGTTGCGCCCGGTGCCGTCATCGGCGGCCGTTGGCGGCGGGTCGCTGCCGGGCCAGGTGCTTCCGAGCGTGGCGATCGAGATTGCGCACGAGGGAACGGGCGCTGACGAATTGGCGGCGCGGCTTCGAAACTGCTCGCCCCCTGTCGTCGGACGAATCCACTCGGGCCACGTGCGGCTGGACATGCGTACGGTGCTGCCCAGGGATGAAGACGCGCTGCGGACGGCGCTGCGGGCGCTCTAGCACGCCAGGCGCTGAAGGCTAGAATCCCAGCGCGCGCGCAGAAGGGCTCTTGCACATGGCCGACCTCTCGACGGCAGACGAAGACGTCGCCTTTCGTCGCGCCACGGAGCGGATTCGCGCGCGGATTGGTTTTGCGGCCCACGTGGGGGTGTTCCTGGCGATTGGGCTGTTGTTGCTGGTGTTGAACCTGGCAACGACGCCGGAGAGCCTGTGGTTCTTCTGGCCAATGCTGTTCTGGCTGATTGCGCTGGCCGCACACGTGGCGGTGCTGTTTGGACCCGGGATGCGGGCGATCGAGGGCTGGCGGGACCGCGAATACCGGCGCGAGATTGAGCGAATGTCAGCACGGCGAGGCGTCGGCAGTGACGACGCCGGGAAGGCCGTGTGACCGCAGTCCGCCGGTACGGCACGCGGGGCTGGCAACGGCTGAAGGAGATTTACCCGCCACGCACGCGTCCGAATGAAATGCTGGGCGTCTACGCCCAACACGCGTCGGTAGTTGAAGCCGAGAATGTGTTCAGCGGGATTCCAAAGCCGGAGCGCGTGCAGGAGTGGGTCGATCGGTCGCCGGACGGTTTCAGGTTCGACGTGGTGGCCTTTGGAGGACTGACGCTTTATCAGCGTCGGCCGGGGGCGGATCCGCGCCGAAAGAAGTCCTGGACGGATGTTGCGGTGGAGCCCCCCGGTGTGCTGTTCGAGGATTTTCGGGCGTCGCTGGAGCCGTTGCGGACCGCGGGGCGGCTGGGGGCGGTCATTCTGCAGTTTCCGCCGTGGTTCGAAGCCGGCACCGCGGGGCGAGAGTATCTGGGTCGGGTTCGCCAGGAGTTGCCGGAACTGCCGTTGGCGGTCGAATTCCGGCATCCAACCTGGCAAGTGCCGGTGAACCAGGAATCAACGCTGGAGACGCTGATTGAGCTTGAAGTCGGCACGGTGATTGCAGACTTCCCGTCCGAGAGCGACGACTGGTATCCCCCGTTTGACATGACGACAGTGGATGACCTGGCGGTGGTGCGTCTGCATGGACATAACGCGGAGGGGTGGACGCGGACGCTGCAGTCACCCGTGGAGCCGGTGACCTACGAATACGACGAGCGCAGCCTGGCGCCATGGGTGCAGCGCATTCGGGACTTGAGCCTTGAAGCGGCAGAGGTGCATGTGTTGCTTGGCACGGCGTCGCCCGACGCCGCGCTGGCTAGCGCGCAGGCGCTCGCCGAGGCTATTGACGCCGCGGACGAGGCCGAAGCCCGCTGGGGATATGTGCCTTAGGGAAAGTCCGCGCGGGCGCATCTGCGCATGACGGCGGCGGCGGCCACGCGGCCGCGCGTGTTGAGCCTGGTTGAACTCGATCCAGTGGAGCTGAGGCGCCTGGAACGAGTGGCTGAGGTGGTTGTGAGGCCGTGGACGGAGACGCTGGAGCTGGCGGATCCGGAGGAGCTCGGCAAGGAGCTAGACGCGCGCGGAGTGCTGGGGCTGTTCGTGGAGGCTGACTTCGTGATGGACGAAACATTCGAGGCGGCGCCACAACTCGGGTTTGTGGGGGTTTGCCGTGGAAATTCCGGGCACGTCGACATCGAGACGGCAACGCGCGCCGGCGTGGTGGTGACGCATGCGCCCGGCCGCAACGCGAAAGCGGTGGCGGAACTGACGATCGCCATGATGCTGACGCTGCTGCGAGCCATACCAGAGGCGGCCGCGTACGTGGCAGAGCGCCGCTGGAATGACCCCGTGACGGCCTACGCGGAGATGCGGGGCTCGGAGCTTGGTCGCCAGGTCGTGGGGATTGTTGGCCTGGGGCGAATCGGTCGTCAGACGGCGCGGCTGACCTCGGCATTTGGCGCGCGCGTGCTGGCCGTAGATCCGGCATTGAATGACGCACAGATTCGGGCAGCCGGATGCGAGCCGAATTCCTGGGAGGACCTGCTGGCAATGTCCACGATGCTGGCGGTGCATTGCCCGTCGATTGAATCGACGAGGGGACTGATCGACGCGAAGGCGATACGCCGCATGCCAAGAGGCGCGCGCCTGGTCGCGACGACGGGCGAAGGTGTGGTGGAGGCGGACGATGTGGCCGCGGCGCTGCACGACGGACGCCTGGCCGGAGCCGCGTTCGACGTGTTCGATACGCATCCGATACGGCCTGACAACCCCTTGCTGGATGCGCCGAACGTGCTTTTGCTTCCACACATCGGGGGCGCCACGGACGCCACGGTGCAGCGCTACTCGGCCATGGTGGTGGACGATTTCCTGGCGTTTTTGGATGGCGTGCGGCCTGCACGGATCGTGAATCCGGAAGTCCTGGGACGAAATGCGTGAGCGGGTCTATGTCGGTCTTGACATCGGGTCGTCGGGGATTCGGGCGGTGGCCGTTTCTCCGGAGGGGCGGGAGGCGGGACAGGCGCGATGCGAGCGCGCGAGAGCGCCGATGTCGCTCGTGGATTTCGAGCGCGACCTGGACCTGGACGGAATCTGGCTTGCTTGCGTGGAGGTGCTGAACAAGGTCTGCGCAGGCCGGCGGGTAGCGGCCATCGGCGTGGCGGCGTGCCGACACAGTCTGATCGTGGTGGATGCACAGGACGAGGTGCTCTTCGCCTCTGGCAATGACGATGTGCGCGCAGCGCTGGCCGGGGCGAGCGTGGAGGCGGAGAGTGACCGGCCGGTGCTGGCCGTGACTGGCCACGCACCGGCGATGATTCACTGGCCCGGGAAGTTGCGGTGGCTGGCGGAGGAACGACCGGAAGTTTGCGAGGCCGCCGCGAAGCTCAGAACGCTTGAGGGCTGGGTTGCCGAACGCCTTGGGGCGGAACCCGTGCTCACGGATATCTCGGCGATGGAGACGGGAGCATGGGATCTTGAGGCCGACGCCTGGGCCATGAGCCTGATTCCCACCTGGGCTCGGTCAGTACTTCCCGTAGTGGAACGAGAGCCGGCCCCGGCACGAGTTCGCCCAGACAGTACATTGGATGCCGACTGCCTGGTCTCGGCGGCCTGGCCGGACAGCCATGCCGCAGAGTTGGCTACGAGAGGCGCGGCCTCAGACGCCGACTGTGTAGCGGCGGGATGGAGCACTACGTGTCTTCGGCCAGCCGAGACTCACACTGGCGATTCGCGAGTGTGGCGCGGGCTGCGAATGGGTGGCGGGCTGATGGCGGAAGCGAACGCCGGGGATGGGGGCACTGGCTACGGATGGCTGCGGTCGCAGCACCGGTCGGGTGAACTCACGATGGCGGCTGCGAGCGAGGCGTCGGCCGCCGAGGCGGGCGTGTTCGCGCTCTCGGGATTGCGGGTGACGGACTGGAGTGTTCCCGGCCTGAGCGTGACGGGCATGTTGAGTCCGTCACCATTCGTGACGGGCGCCCCGACGGCCGAGGTACTGGGTACGGCCGTGCTGGAGGACTTGGGGTTTGCGGTTTACGGGAACCGGCTGGCGCTGGACGGCGCGGCGGCGGCGGGTCCGATCCGTCTGACCGGCGGGTATGCACGGGCGCCGGCAGCGGGACAGATTCTGGCGAACGTGACCGGCAGTGCGGTGTGTTCGTTTCCGGGAGTGGCCGCGTCGGCCTGGGGCGCGGCGCTGGCTGCGGCGGCACCGGACTATGGTGGTCAGGTTGAGGCGGCTGACGCACTGGCGCCACCCGGCGTGTGGCGCGAACCGGACATGACGAAGGCCCCGGCCTACGCGGATCACTACCAGCGTTGGCTTGCCTTACGGGCGCGACTAGAGACTTTTGTGCAGGACGCGCTCTAGATGGCGCTCGGTCTCAAGGCGGCCGTGGCCGAGGTTGCGCGGACGATGCATCGCGATGGACTCGTGGTGGGGTCCGCGGGAAACGTGAGCGCGCGTGCCGAGGGTGAGAGCACGATGCACATCACGCCGACTCGCGTGCCCTATGCGGATCTGCAGGCGGAGCACGTCGTGACCGTGACGTTTGCGGGCGATCCGATCGAGGGCGAAGGCCTGCCATCGTCAGAATCGCTCATGCACGGGGCAATCTACGCTGCCCGACCGGATGTCCAGGCGGTGGTGCACGCACATCCGGTGCATGCGAGCGCGATGGCGGTGCGGCGGGAGTCGATTCCGGCGTTCGTTGACGAACAGGTGGTCTACCTCGGGGGTGAAGTTGCGGTAAGTAGCTACGCACCGGCCGCGTCGAAGGACCTGGCTGAACGCGCGGTAGCCGCGCTAGGCGAACGGCGGGCCGTGCTCCTGGCAAACCATGGCACCTTAACGGTAGGACGCGACCCGGTGGATGCGCTGGAAATGACCCGACTGACTGAGCGGCTGGCACACATTTGGCTGCTGGCTTCGAGTCGTCCGGGTGCGCAGCGCCTGCCACGCGACCTCGTGGACGCAGAAATCGAACTCTATAGGATGATGCAGAGTGAAGGGGGCGTGTGATGCCACTGCAGGTTCCCGGGTTTCTGCTGCGACGGCTGTACGTACGGGGCAGCCTGCGGCGGACCGATGACGGATTTCAGCTGGAACTGAAGAACACGCTTGGATCGGGTTACGCGCGGCGGCTACTGCCGCTTGCGGTCAATGGTGGCGTGCTCACGCTGGACTCGTGCTTCTTCGAGGTCGACGGCGAGCGCCATGCCTTTACGGACGTCACGCCGGAGTCACCGTTCAGCCTGGCGTTGAACCGAACATCGGTGCTCGGGGGCACGGGCGTCAGCCTGCCGGAGGGCGTGGTTGAGGTGACGATAGGCTTTGAAGTGCAAGGGCTGGGAGAACTTTCTTTCAGCGTGAAGGACACGCCGGCGAGCGACTAGCCAGGTGCGCTGCTTCGTGACGGGCGCGTCGGGGCAGATCGGTTCGGGACTGATCCGGCGCCTGACGGAGGACGGACATGCGGTGACAGCGCTGGTGTTGCCGTGCGATCCGTGGGCGGATGCCGCCTTCGACGGCGTGCCGGTGTCGCGGATCACAGGCAATGTGACCGATGCCGCCACGTTTCCCGATGCACGCTTTGACTGGATTTTTCACCTGGCGGCCGATCAGTCGTTCTGGCGCGGGGACGAAGCGACGCAGCGTGCGGTCAACGTGGATGGGGTGCGTCACCTGGTGGATTGGGCGGCAAGTACCGGTACGGTCCGCGTGGTGCACGTGAGTTCGCTCGCCGCGGTTGGCCTGGCGGACAGGCCGGACGACGTGATGGATGAAGACGCGGACGTG
This sequence comes from Chloroflexota bacterium, assembly GCA_022820025.1. Lineage (GTDB taxonomy): Bacteria > Chloroflexota > UBA11872 > UBA11872 > UBA11872 > UBA11872. The sequence continues at coordinate 56,727 of JAJEGF010000081.1, read as the reverse complement.
CAGCCGGCGTCCGCGCGCTTGATGTATGCCGAGCACAAGCGGGCCGGCGAGCGGCTGGCCCTGGAGGCCGCGAATCGCGGACTGCCGGTGACGATCGCCAGCCCGGGGACGGTGCTGGGTCCGTGGGATCACGGTCGGCACGCCGAGCAAATGCTGGGGCCGCTGATCAGGGGGCGGGTCAGGTGTGCGCCGGCCGGCGGCGTAAACGTCGTCGATGTGCGAGACGTGGCCGAGGGACTGGTGAGGCTGGCCAAGCGAGGCGTGCGCGGGCGTCGATACCTGTTGACGGGGCATAACCTTACGTACGCCCAGCTTTCCGATCTGGGGGCGGCGGTTCTGGAGTCGCGCGCGCCGCGGGTTGGATTGCCGTCGGGCGGCTTGCGTGTTCTGGCCGCCTTGCTGGAACCTCCGGGGCTGTGGCTGGGATGGAAGCCGCCGGCGACGCCGGACGAGGTGGCCGTTGGGTCCCGATACCTGTACTTCTCGAACGCGCGGGCCGTAGCCGAGCTTGGGTTTCGCGTTCGTCCGGTGCAGGAGACTCTGGTTGACTCGGTGGCGTGGTACCAGGAGACCGGGATCTGGCCGTAGACGGCTGGCGCCAAACTTGTCGAGCAATCAGGCGGGCAGAGTCTGACGGTCTTCCGTTGAGTAGGTGACGACAACCACGCAGGGCCGGTCGTCGCTATTGTGGGCCTGGTGGGGCGCGCCGATCGGGATGTGGAGAAGGTCACCTGCCTCGAGGCGGACCGTGACGCCGCTGAGTTCGTGATCGATGGCGCCTTCGACCACGAATAGCAGTTCATGACAGTTGGGGTGGAGGTGGCGGGGGTTGGACGCACCCGGTTCGAGGCGCACGTGGCCGAACGTCATTTCGGAGCCGGGCGTGAGGCGGCGGTTGGCGAGCCACTCGATGGTTCCCCAGTCGGAACGCTCGGCGATGCCCTGGCCAAGGTGGACGATGCGCGGTTCGGCCGGCGAGGCGGCTGAGTCAGTCATTGCGATTCACCGCAAGCGGTTTTCGGCGCAGGAGCACGATACCCGGCCGAAGGCCGTCGCCCAGGTGACGGCAGCGACGTAGCGTCCGTAGGCTTGGCGCCAGCGCGCGACTTCGCGAGATTGGGCAAATGAAGGAAGCATTCGATCACCTGCAAGCGGACGTGGTGGTGGCCGGCGCCGGCATCGGCGGATTAACGGCAGCTCGGACCGCGTTGGAACAAGGCGCATCGGTGCTCGTACTCGAGAAGGCGCCTGAAATCGGCGGGTCGGCGGCCGTCTCCGGTGGGGCGGCCTGGACGGCGGCGAATGTGGACGCATGGTTGAGCGTGCAGCCCGGCGGCGATGCAGCCATGGGCCAGGCCCTGGTTGAGAACTACCTGGAAGGTGTGGCCTGGTACGAGTCGTTGGGTCTGCAGATCGAAGAACAGTTGGATCCGACGCCGTATAAGTTCGCACGGTACGTACACGCGTTCCGACCTGACTCGCGGACGTTCATGAATGACCTGGCGGCGAGTGTGGAGGCCGCGGGCGGGACGATTCTGACGAGTACCGGGCTGCGGTCGCTTCGCATCGGGCGAGACGGCGGTGTGTCCGGCGCGGAAGCGCGCGGCGGCGGGCGGACGGTGGAGGTTTCGGCCGGAGCGGTGGTGCTGGCGACGGGGGGATTCCAGGCGAGCCCCGACCTGCGCGCCCGGTACTTTGGCCGCTGGGCGCATCACGTGATCGTGCGCGGCAACGCGTACAGCACCGGCGACGGATTCCTGGCGGCGCTGGAGGCGGGCGCGGGCACGGCGGGACCCTTCGGTCGGTTCTACGGGCACATGATTCCGGCGCCGCCCGCGGAGACGGGGGTGCACAATTTTGCGAGCGTAAAGCCGGACTTCAGCCAGTTCTCGGTGTTCGTGAATCTTCACGGTCAGCGATTCGACGATGAGTTCCTGGGAGACGAAGTGACGGTCCATGCCGTGGTGCATCAGCCCGAGGCCTTGTGCTTTCTAGTCTTCGACGAGCGCGTTCGCAAGCTGCGGGCGACTGGCATGGGTGAGAGTCCGGGCGCCGTGGATCGCCGGATGGAGAACATTCGAAATGCGGGCGGCGAAATACTGGAGGCGCCGGACCTTGAGTCGCTGGCGGACCAGATGTTCTGCCGCTGGGGCGTGGTCAAGGCGCCACTGATCAACACCCTGCATGAACACAACGCGGCAGCCGCGGCGAACGATCTGTCGATGCTGAGCGTGCCGAGGAGCGGTGGGCTACAGCCCTTGGACTCCCCACCATTCCGCGCGATCCGATGTCTGCCTGGCGCCACGTTCACGTACGGGGGCGCGCGCACGAACGAGCGCGCCCAGATCCTGGACCTGGCGGGACAGCCGATTCCCGGGCTCTTTGCGGCGGGGGCGGACGTGGGCGGCTTGTACACGCGGGGATACACAGGCGGACTCTGCCTGGGCATTGCGTATGGGCGGATCGCGGGACGCGAGGCGGCGGCTCTGGTGGCTGCCTAACGACGGACTAGGAATCTCCCTCAACGGCCGTTGGAATAATGGCGTCGCTTCCGGACTCTCGATACCGAACGGCTTCGGCCAGGGTCGATCGCCAGTGGTGCCGGGGCTGGAAGCCAAAGTCCCGGTGCGCCGCCCCGAGGTCGAATTCATAAAAGGTGGGCGGCATGCCCGCCATGCGCGCCTCGACGACGCGGCGGTCCAGGGCCTCCGCAACCACCGGAACGGCGTCGCGCCAGGTAAAGGGTTCGGGCCCTCCAAGCTGGTAGACGCCACCGAACGCTTGTTGTACGCCGAGGACCCGCTCGAATGCCTGGACGATGTCGCGGACGTCGAGCGTGTGCTTTTTCCAGGTTCGGCCGTTAGCGTCAAGCGCGATCACGAGGGGATCGTCGCCGGCATCGAGGGCCTTGAGGGCGGCGAGGGTTTGTTTCCCGGTCGGATCGTTGCGGCCGCGGAAGGACTCGAGAAAGAACGACAGCCGGAAGTGGGGGAAGTCCAGGAACTCGCCGGCGCCCCAGACCCAGGGGAAGCGGAATACGGTAATGGGCAGGCCGTCGGCGCGGACGTAGCGATCGGCCAGGCGCTCGCCAAGAATTTTGGTGAAGCCATACCAGTCCGTCTGCGTCTGCGTTAGCGATTGCTCGTTCAGGACTTCGGGGTTGCCTTGCGGCGGGTACTTGTCGAGGGTGGCGTCCGTGCTGGAAAAGACCAGGTGCCGAATGGCGCCGGCGCGCTCGCGAGCGGCCTCGAAAACATTGAAGGTTCCCTGAACGTTGATTTGCATGTACTGCTCCGGGGAGAAGGGCCCCCCGGCCTGGAATGCGGCGCCAAGGTGAAAGACGGCATCGACGTTGGCCATGGCGCGCCGGACGTCATCGAGGGACTCAAGATGGCCTGTGATGACGTGGGCCCCGATGGCGGCCAGCTTGGAAGCCTGCGGGTCGTTGGGCATCGTGAAGCCAAGCACGCTGTGACCGTTATCGATCATGCGGCGGCCGACGTTGGCGCCGATGCGTCCGGTTGCACCAGTCAGCAGGATTCTCATGTGCGGATGACCACCTCGTTGGGAGCGCCGATGCGTGCATAGGCGTCGTCATCGACCCGGATTCCAAGACCAGGGCCATCGGGAGCCCGATAGGCGCCGTTGACCAGCGTTAGCTCGTCGTCGGCGTAGACATTCGGGCGAATGCGCTCGTCCTCCAGGGAAACCCAGCTGTCGAGGCTTGTCGCCAGGGCCAGCCCGGCGATCAGGCCGAAGCGGCCGTTGCCGAAGTTGTGCGGGATCGGGAGGATTGACTTTTCAGCCAATCGGCCTTCCAACTGCGTCCAGCGCAGGAGCCCAATACGCACGATGTCGGGCTGATAGCCGTCAATGAGTTGCTGCTCGATGAGGTCCACGAAGGCGCCCGAGGGCGGATTGCCGTCCACTTCGCCAGCGACCAGCAGAGTTTCAGGGCAGTGGGCGGCTTGTAGCTCACGAAGCGTCCGGTAGCCCTCGACGGAGGCGGTGATCATTTCTTCGAGCCAGGTGAGGCGGGCCGGGCTTGTTTCACGGATGAAATCGGCAAGGTTGTCGGGCTGGTGGTCGTAGCCGAAGTTTGCGTCGACCATCAGGTCGACGTCCGGGCCGAGCGCGTCGCGAATGCCCAGGACTACGTCGATGTCGCGACGGAGTCCGGCCGTCGGAGTCATGGCTCGACCGCCGCGTCCGACCTTGATCTTGAACTGTCGGAAGCCGTGTGCGAATCCGCGGCGGGCGTGCCCAATGACCTCGGCCAGGCCGCGCTGGGGATGAAGGAGGTCCTGAAAGTAGGTGGTGGATTCGTAGGCCGGAATGCGGTCGCGGCGGCGTTCGCCAAGCAACGCGGCAATCGATTGACCGCGACTCCGGGATACGAGGTCCACGGCCAGGATGTCCATCCAGCCCCAGGACGAGAGCGCCTGGCGAACTTCCGAGCCGGCGGCTACCGCATGGCCGTTGGAGAATCGAAGCAGGGAATTGACCGGGCGGCCCAGAAAAACCTCGCGCAGGTCGGCGACCAGGCGGGTCACGCTGCCGCCTTCGGCGGCCACGGTGTGTCGGGCGTTGGTGATGCCCTCCGCGCCGGAGGTCGTACAGGCTCGGATGAGCCATTCGGTGCGAGTCTCGCCGAGGCCTTCCGGCGTGTAGGCGTTGCGCCCCAGTTCGGTCCAATGGCGGGCGGGAATGGGCGCTACCGTGATCCGGTCGATCGTGTCAGTCATGCGGTGGTGCCTTTTCCCTGACCGGCGCCGCCGGCTGTCGTGCGCAGGATATCTGGTGAGGCCGCGACGAAGGCCGCGGATCGGCGGCCCGAGATCTACGCCTTGGGGAAGACTTCGTAGAAGACGCCGGCGCGTTTGACGAGATTGAACGCTTGCTCGTACTCCGGCGTTGAGCGCTGCAGGTAGAGGCGTCGGCCACTGGCAAGGACCGTGTCGGCTCGGTCGATTCCCATTGTCCAAAAGTTCACGGTCTCGATGCGCAGGTCTCGGTCAAAGCCCAGGACGTGTCGGGCGTAGCGCGGATACCACGAGGATGTCCAGTTCGTGAAGTACACGCTTCCCGGCTCCATGTTGGTAACGATTCGCAGGCCGATTTCGGCTTGCTCAGCGGCGTTTTCCCGTAGGCGCATCACGTTGATGCGGGGCGGCCCGGTGAGTTGCTGATGCAGGCGAAGTCCAGTGGCGAGTAAAAACACCAGGCCAACGGCAATTGCCACGTGCCGCGCCTGCGTTGGCCCCCATGCCGCACGTAACGTTGGAGCTCGATGGAGCACCGCGCCGATACCCGCCGCGAGACAGATTGCCATCAGCGCGAACACGACTGAGAAGTATCGATCGCTGTCGAGAAACGGTGGTGTGGCCAGCGCGAACCACAGGGTGGAAAGTCCAGTCCAGGCCGTCCAGCCGGCCAGCCGCGGACGCTGGCGCGCCAATACGAGCCAGCCAATGATGACGAGGGCGATCCAGAACCAGCCGAACTCTCGAAGCACGTCATGCGCGAAGCCCGGCCATTCGGCCAGGATTGCCAAGCGTCCATTCTCAAACGGGGACTCAACGGCGCCGCTTTCGCCCACGCCTTCGAGCGGCTTTCCGAATACAAGGTGCCCAACGTCTCCGAGGCTGAGGCGTTCGATGGTCTCAGGTCGATTGGCAGGAACCGGCACGAGCAGACCACGCAGAATGTACAGCCAGGGCGTCAGCCCTATAAGTCCCGCCGCGGCGGCGGCTAAGAGTGTGCGCGGGGATGTGATGCCGGCAAAGCGGCGGGTGGCGATGACGAGCGCCGTCGCTGGAAGCATGAATGCGCTGAGGCCATGGTTGGTGAACGAAAGCCCGGTGGCAAAGGCAACCGCGGCCAACCTTGCCGGGTTGGGGCGCTCGTCGTAGGCCGCAAGTGTCAGGACCACAAGAAACAGAAGCAGCGTCTGCACGCTGATGTGGCCGGCCTGCGTTGCCTGGGCCCAGATGTTGTAGCCGGTCGCAAAAACGACGGTGGCGACGGAGGCGGCCAGGCGTGAGCGTGTGATCAGCCAGGCGGTATAGAAGAGCGTAATGCCGGCCGCGGTAGCGAATGACGCCGTCACGATGTTGGCGAGGTGCGCCGGATCGCCGATGCGGATGACGCGCGTTGCCAGATTGATGCTGCCAATGATGAGCGGATAGCCGGGTGCATGAGCGACTCCGCCCATGTAGCCGAAGGTTTGAAACTGTCCCCAGTCGCCGCCGCCGACCCGGGTTACGGCACTGAGCCAATAGAACGGACCCAGGGTCATGCCAACCACCACCCCCGGCAACCAGCGGGAGCAGAGGGCACGCTGAAGCGCGGATCGGGTCGTTTTCACAAGATCAAGCAGTCAGGAATGCGAGATCGACGGGGGAATCGATAGCCAGGCGGCCTAAGGCCAATCTGCCCAAACGACTTCCTTCGCCGGCATCTCGGGGCGAGATTCGACTTCCACGGACAATGTTGCCAAGAATCCCGATGGGCGGCGAGACCGCCATCGGCTACCGAGCCAATGCTGATCGCAGGTGACCAGTCAAGCCGGCTTGGTTTTGGGGAACACTTCGTAGAAGACGCCGGAACGCTTGACGAGACTGAATGCTTCTTCGTACTGCGGGGTGGAACGCTGGAGGTAGAGGCGCCGGCCCCCCGCCAAGATATCGGCGGCGCGCTCGAAGCCCATGCTCCCGAAGTCCACAGTCTCAATGCTGAGATCGCGGTCAACGCCGAGGACGTGCCTGGCGTAGCGCGGATACCAGGAGGACGTCCAGTTCGTGAAGTAGACGCCGCCCGGTTCCATGTGCCGCACGATGCCCAGGCCGATTTCGGCCTGTTCTTCCGCGTTTTCGCGCAGCCGGACGACGTTGATGCGTGCCGGTCCGGTGAGCTGTTGGTGTATACGGAGGCCGACGGCGATCAGGACCACTAGCATTACGACTATTGAAAGGGTCCGACGTCGTTGGGTGATGTAGACGCCAACGAACTGGGGGACTGCGCTGATGAACCATCCGATGCCCGCCGACAAACAGACGGCAAGTAGCGCATAGATGACGGCAAAGTAGCGATCGCTGTCCAGGAGGGGGGGCGTGACCAGCGAAAACCACAACGTGGCAACGCCGGTCCAGGCAAGCCAGGCGGCCAGGCGCGGACGCTGACGTAGCAGGACACACCAGCCGACGAGGGAGGGCGCGATCCAGGCCCAGCCGTATTCGCGAAGCGTGTCGTGGGCAAAGGATGGCCACTCGGCGAGTAGCTTCTGCCGGCCGGTCTCCAACAGTTGGTCGGACGCGCCGGTCTGGCTCTCCTTTGCGATTGACCTATCGAAAACCTGGCGTCGAAGGTCACTGAGGCTGAGCCGCGTCAGGTTCTCGGGGCGATCGATCGGGACCGGCACCACGAGTCCACGAAGAACGTGGAGCCACGGCGTGAGGCCAAGGAGCAAGGCCGCAGCGGCTTGCGTCAGCACGCGCGGGCGTGCCGTGCCTGGGTAACGGCGGCTTGCCACGACCACGACGGTTGCAGGGAGCATGAAGATGCTGAGGCCATGGTTGGTGAGCGACAGGCCGGTGGCGAACGCGACAGCGATGAGACGCGTTGCCGTTGGCTTGTCCTCGTACGCTGCCAGCGTCGCGACCATCAGAAAAACCAGCAACGTCTGCACACTGACGAAGCCGACTTGCGAGGCTTCGGCCCAGATGCTGTAACCCGTGGCGAATACCACTGTGGCTACCACGGCGGCGAGGCGCGAGCGTGTGATGAGCCAACCGGCATAGAACAGCGCAACGCCGGATGCGACGGCGTATGTGGCACCCACGACATTTGCCACGTGGGCCGGCTCGGCGAATCTGAAGATCCGCGTTGCCAAATAGATGCTGCCGATGATGAGCGGATAGCCAGGTGGATGAGCGATTCCGCCCATGTATCCGAAGGTCTGGAATTGACCCCAATCCCCGCCCCCTGCGCGAGTGACGGCACTAGGCCAGTAGAACGCGGCCAGGACAAGAGCAATGCCGAGGCCGGGTAGCCAGCGGGAACGAAGCACTGATCGAAGAGGCGCCAAGCGGCCACTCGCTACTGAGGCACGCACGCGTTCAGAATTGCATTCGAGAATGAGTGGTCGATGGCTTAGACAACAATGCTAAGGAACGCCAACGACCGACTCTATCGCCGCTGGGTCGATGCTATCGCTTGGACGACCGCTGGGCGTTGCTGGAGAGGGGAGTTTGGAACGGCGCACGGGGCGGCCGCGGCGCGGGTTTCGGATGGTGCATCTGGCAATACCACGTGACGGTCTTGCCGTCGCCGGCCGTGACCCGGAGCCAGCCGGCGCGGAACGCGTCCTGAACGAGGCGCTGCCTCGTTCCGCAATCTACGCATTTCACCGCCATTGGATCACCAGAACCCGTTTCCGGATGGACGGCGCATTCAGGTTAAGTCCACGATAGATTGCGAATTCTGTCAAGCAGATCCGTGGTGCGCACATGCACGTGGCCGTACGGGGGCTGTCGCCTGCTACGAAAGGCGCTCATGGAGCTTTGCTAGTCTGAGTCACCAAGGTTCGGGTTGATTCGAATAGCTATGCAGTTTGCTCTTCGACGGAGTTCCGTGCGGGCGGCGGTGATTGCCCTGCTTACGGCTTCGGCCGTTCTGTTTGCCGCCGCGTGCGGTGGCGACGACAGCCGATATGGCGGCGAAAAGAGCGGGTCGTTTCAGCCGCGTAGCGGGATTAGCTGGGGGAACTGACAGATTCCACAGATTGCGGCTTGCGCGCAGGTTCGACGCTTCGGGCGGCGTGGATTTCCGAGCCCGTGGCGCACTTCGTGAATACCTGGACTCGCAGGGCGCTCATTCGGACGATTGCCGCCGCCCTGATCGCCGTGGTCCTGGTCGTGTTAGCCGCCTGCGGCGACGATAGCTCGAAGGGGACGCGTGACGATCCGTTTCCGTATGAGAAGTCGCGAAGCGGCTTTGGTTGGGGCTAGGGAGTCGACAACTCGCGCTGATGTCTTCGCGGCATAGCCGGCCGCGACTTAGTCATCGGCCAGGGCCGGATGGCCGCCCTGGGGCCAATCGAGCCGACCAAGAAATAACCCACGCGTTCGATTTGATTTCCGGTATCTGAATTCCGCCGGATCGCCCGAACAGTGGGTGATCCACCAGGTGTCGCGCCAGTTGAGAATCTCGGCGGCGTGCACGAAGCCGAGGCGGGACACGGATTGACCTGAAAAGTCAAGCGGCGACGGCGACGAGACGTAGTGCGTCCACCAGCCGTGTTTGAAGAAGAGCCAGTAGAGGCCGTCCTTGGGGATGACGCACGGGGACTCGACTTCAAGGGTCGGTTCCTCGTCGAAGGGCCAGGCCTCGGTGGAGAAGATGGGGCCGACCTCCTGCCAGTGGGTGAGGTCTCGCGAAACCGAGGCGGCGACGCAGACGCGGTTGTGACCATGCTTCTCCTGGAGGCGCGAGACCCAATAGATCACGAAGGTGCCGTCGTCGAGTTGAAGTACATGCGGGTCGCGGCAGCCGCCGTAGGTGCCGCCGAATTGCCGGGCGTAGTGCCGACGGCCGGGTCCGCCCATGTCGGGCTCCGTAAGTCCCAGTTCTTCAGGCGTCGGGAGGCCGTAACCGGGCCACTTGGACCAGGAGAGCGAGGGGACGATGATCGGATTGCCGGAGTAGCGCTCCCAGGTGTAGAGATCGCGGGATGTGGCCAGGCAGAGGCGCTGGATCGTCCATTGGTCAACGCCGCTGTAGTACATGAAGAAGCGGCCGCGGTGCTCGACGACGTAGGGGGCGATGATGCCCATACTCTCGGGCCATTTGCCGGTCGCCCGGAGCGGGTCCGGCTGTATTTCCCAGCGCTGGAGGTCAGGGCTGGTGGCGTGGGCGAAGGCGGTCTCGCGCTTGGTGGGGTCATTGACTGACCCGGTAATCCCGAACATGTGCCAGAGGCCGTCGTGGCGGATGAGGCAGTGGTCGTTGAGGTAACGGCCGGGAAGTGAGAGAACTTCGCGGAAAACGCCGAGTTTCACGTCGCCGTAGGGGCTGGGGAGGATGCGCGTCGGAGTCATCCGGTCATCCTCAGGCAGGCAAGCCAGGGGGCGGTCGCGGTGCGTATCCTACGCGGATAGCGCTGCCGAGGAGTCCGATCCATGCTTGAGGACTTTCGTTTCGAGGATCTGACGTGGCCGGAGGTCAACGATGCGGTTGACGCCGGCCGGATTCCCGTACTGCCGGTTGGGACGATTGAGCAGCACGGGCCGCACCTGCCGTTGAAGATCGACCGCTGGACATCGACGTCGATTGTGGACGAGGCGGCGCGGCGCTCGGACGGGCTATTGCTGGCGATGCCGCCGGTGTCGTACGGGTATACCTCGCACGTGATGGACTTCCCGGGGTCCATGACCATCCACCATGAGACGTTTATCCGGTACCTGGTGGACATAGGGCTCAGTCTCGTTTACCACGGCTTCAAGAAACTGATCTTCATTAACGGACACGGTTCGAACCAGCAGCCGACGGAGCTGGCGGCGCGCCGGATCATGCTGGAGTCGGACGCGTGGGTGGGGATGGCGAGCTGGTGGAATTTGACGCAGGCCAACTCGGGTTTCATGGAGACCTGGCGCGACTCAGACTTCCCGGGCGGCGCGGCGCATGCCGGTGAGGCCGAGACGGCCATCGCCCTGCACATGGATCCCGACGCCGTGCGCATGGACTTGGCGGTTGACCAGGTGACGGACACGAACCAGCAAGAGTCGAAGTACCACTGGGTGGACCTGTTCGCTTCAGGCCCGGTGAAGATGGACGGCTACACGAGCACGTACACGCCGGACGGCACGCAAGGGTCGCCAACGGTGGCGACGGCGGCCAAGGGCAAGCTGCTGTTCGAAGAGGCCGTGAATAACCTGGTGGAGTTTGGGCGCGAGATGTCCGAGCGGGAATACCTGCCGAGGGTCGATCATCATCGGCGCAAGCCGACGATTGCGCGGCCGGGCTAGTGAGAAGACGGGAGCTTTGAACGTGGAATCCGGTTCGAGGGCGCGCGACTGGCACGCGGAGCCGTTTCGGGTGCTGGTGACGCTGGGCGAAAGCACGACGGCGGGCGGGTGGAGTTCGTCGCGGGAGCGCTGCTGGGCAAATGTGCTGGCCGATCTGATCAGCGACTTCCAGGACGAGCCAGTGAAGCTGGTGAACAGCGGAATTGGGGCCAACGTGATTTCGACGCGGGCGCCGCTGTACGAGTACTCGGGCAAGCCGGCGGCGAACGAGCGGGTCGGGAAGCACGTGATCGATCACGATCCGGACCTGCTGGTGGTTTCGTATGGGCTGAACGATGCGCGGGGCGGCACGCCGGTGGAGATGTTCCGGGAGGAGCTGACAAGCGTGATCACCGCGATTCGTGCGGGGTGCGACCCGCTGATCGTGTTGCCCGGGCCGTACTTCATGACGGACTTCACGTCGTACGACCACTTTGGACTTGCCAACCACGCCGTATTCGAGTCCTTCAACTTCGTAACGGCGCAGGTGGCTGAGGCTGAGGGCTGCCTGTTTGTCGACGTGTATAACGCGTACGGCGGAGCCGAGTGGCTGGTGCATCACGACGGGGTGCATGCCAACGATCTGGGGCATCGGCTGGTCGCGAACGAGATCTTCAAGGTGCTGGCACAGCACTGTTCGGGACTGGCGGCTCGGACGAAACGCCTGGAGTACGAGACTGAACCCTGGAGGGACGAGTCGGTGCTGATGGCCGACTACGGGTATACGTCGCGCGGCAGACCGACGATCGGGTTGCCGCCCGGACAGAGTTGAGCAGGCTATTGCGGCGTTAGCCGGCAATCTCCAGGCAGCCGACGGCCTGGCGGACGGTGCAGACGAGCACGGGGTCGGACTTCGACTGTGCATGTTCCAGCAGGGCGGGCAGGGCACGGTTCTCGGGGTCGTGCAGGTAGTGAGTGTAGGGGTGCCAGACGGGCACCCAGAGAAGGCTGTGGTCGTAGGCGTAGTCGAGGGACGCCAGGTTGTAGGCGATCCAGTCGTCTAGATCCGTGGGTCTCGTCCAGGGGCACGTCCAGTTGTCCGGGACGGGTTGGTGGCCGTCGCGGCGGCGCCAGGCGTCCTGGGCGTGGAGGTCGCGGCAACGGTGGAAGTCGAAGAAGATCCGGTCCATCCAGCCCTGGATGGGTAGCTCGATCAGGCCGTTGGGGTAGGCGTAGGCCTGGAGGCGACCGGGCGCCGCGGCGTCGTGGTTGGGCCCGTAGAGGCCCATGGTGCTGTCCATGTGACTGCTGACCCAGCGGAAGCCGCACTCCAGGATGGCCTGCTGATTGGGGTAGAGCATCGTGAGGCCGCCGGGGAGGCCGCCGGGGCCGCGAAGCACGGTGGACTCGACGCCCAGGCGCTCGCGCAGCCGGCGGTTGGTGAGCTCGAGTTCCTGCCGGAGCAAGTCGGTGTCCGGCATGGACAGGTGGACGTGGTTGTAGGTGTGGTTATCGATGACGTGGCCGCGGCGGAGGATTTCGTGGAGATAGGTGATGTCCGGTTCTTCAAGGCCGTTGCCGACGTAGAAGAATTGCAGGCTAACGTCGAATGCCTCAGCCGTGGTGCAGAGGTCGAGGGTGTAGTCGCGCAGCGGCGGCATGATACGGCCGTGGTTGACAAGCGTCGGCGAGTAGCCGGCGCACATTTCCAGGTCGTAGCTGAGGGCGACCGCGCAGCGAACGCCTTCCGGCAGCGCGACGCGGACGCTCACTCGAAGGCGAATCCATACAGGCGGGAGCGCTGGAGGCTGAAGCGCACAGCCGCATTGTCGACTGGACAGACGTCGCCGCCTGCCCAGCGGACTGGCTGCGACTTCGAGTCGCCGTGCCAGGGCTGGTAGTCGCTGGCGCTGAAGCCCTCGATTGCCTGGCCCGAGGCATCAACGAGTTCGGTAGTGAATTCGCCTTCCTTCACGGTTGAGGTGGCCGCGTTCAGGACCAGTCGCTTACCGCCAACGGGCAGCAGGTGGGTTGTGAAGACGGCGGCTTCGGGTCCACCTGTGGCTGAGACGGCGGCCCAGTAGCGGTCCTTCTCCCAGCTGGCACGGCAGATGGCGCCGTAAAAGGTCTTGAGGGATGGCTCGATGCTGTACACGTCGCCATGCACGCCTTCCAGCCCGCTGTAGTACATGTAGACGCGATCGCCGTCCTCGATCAACTGGTGTGTTGGCCAGAGCATGCCGCCGCCGTAGTCGCCCAGCGGGGCGTTTGGCAGGGTCGGCCGGCGGGAGGGACGGTTCCAGATTCGGCGGTCCTGGCTGCCGGCCCATTGCCAGTCGATGGTCTGCTCGCGAACGTTGTAGCAGCAGAGCAGGCCGATGTAGCCGCCGCGAACCGTGTGGGGCATCAGCTCCATGAACTGCTGATCGTGCGGATCTTTCCAGTCGGGCTCGACGATGACTTCGGGGGGCGTCCAGTTGGAGCCGTCGGGGCTGGTGCGCCGGGCCAGCACCCGTCGCCCGTACGGGAAGAAGCAGTCGTACGGGACGTAGCCGCCAGGGTGCATCTCGGTCCCGACTTTCTGCATCAGTTCGTAGGTGCCGTCCTCCAGCAGGTAGTAGGAGGCCTGGTCGGCGCCGCCCATGGGAGTGGTGTAGGGCATGATCAGGCGGTCGCCGACGGCCATGATTCGGAGCAGCGGACCTTCGACGGCCGTCCAGTGAATGCCGTCCGGCGAGCGGTACCGGTAGGTGGCATAGGGATGCGAGTCAGCGCCCGGTTCCCGCGGGAGACCGGGAATCCAGCCGGAACCCAGGTTCTGGGGACGGCGGGACGGGGCGCGGATGATGAACATCTCGTAGCGTTCATCCGGCTCGGCGTCGGGGTGTATGAGCACTGAGGCGTACTGCGAGGAGCCGCCGGAGTCGAAGTCGAAGATGATGTTGGTCCTGGGATGACCTTCGTATGAGTTGAGATCGAGTTCGGGGCGTGTCCAGTTGACGCCATCCTCCGACTCCGAATAGCAGAGGCGACGATAGGCTTCGAAGTTGCGGCCCTCCGACGGTGTGCAGACGTGCCAACCCTTCCAGAGCCCATCGATCGGGTCTTTAAGAAACGTGCCGTGGGCGAAGACCGCGCCCTGGTCCCAGGGCATTTCGGGTTCGATGAGGGGGTTGGCCGGATCGGGCGTGGCGGGCTCGACGCGCCAGCCAAAGTTGTCACGCTCGGCGATATCGTCGTCCAGGATCATGGAAAGACAGTCGATCCGCGCCACGGTGCCGCTCGTTTCTGTGCACGCCTGCGGGTGGGCAAGGCGGTGATTCGCCAGCGGCGAAAGGGTAGCAGTAGGTCGCTGGCGACTCGGACCGCTGATTGGGCCAGGTTGCACGCATCGGGAGCTGCCTGACGTGGTGCGTGACTCGAGAGCGCACACAGTCGTGCTGGCCGGTCACTTGTGGGACGGGACCGGGGCCCCGCCGCAGCCGGACATGGCGCTACGGATTGCGGGTGAACGCATCGAGTGGTGCGAGCCGGCGGGCGAGTTGAGGCGGAGTCCTGATTCTGAACTCATCGACCTGCGTGGCTTGTGGGTGCTGCCGGGACTGATCGACGCACACGTGCACTTCTGGGGGCTTTCGCCGGGCGAGGCGACGCCCGCCGACTTTCAGACTCGCCTCAAGACTGCCCGGCAGCAGGCGCGGGATCTGCTGCACGCGGGGTTCACGACGGTTCGTGATCTTGGGTCGCCAATTGCGCCCTATTTACGCGACGCCAGCGCGGAAGGGGCTCTAACGACGCCGAGGATCCTGGCGGCTCACGTGGGGCTCACGGGGGCTCGAGGTCCGTGGTTGATTCCGCAGCCGTCGTGGTGGGAGGCGCGGGTGATTCGCGGCTCTGAATCAGCGCGGGAGGAGGTTCAGCGGCTGCATGACGAAGGGGTGGACGTTGTCAAGATCGGTGCATCGACCGGGCCGCGGGCGGAGGGATTTGGCGATATGCCAACGCTGACCGAGGAAGAGATTCGAGCGGTCTGCGATTCAGCACATGAATGGGGGCTGCCGGTTGCAGCACACGCTATTGGCTCGGAGGCCGTGCGGCGGTGCGTGGTGGGTGGTGTGGACACGATCGAGCACGGGTACGGGTTGAGCGACGAGGTGTGCGAGCTAGTGGCCGCCAGCAATGCATGGATTGTGCCGACGCTACGGACTCGGGCCGTGCGGCCGGCGCCTGAGTCGCAGGCTACGTCGCGGAATCAGATGGACACGCTGCGACGGGGCGTGGCGGCCGGGATTCGGTACGCGGCCGGGACCGATTCCGTTGGGGATGTGTTCACGCAGCACGGGTCCGGCAACGCACTGGAAATTGAGCTGATGGGCCGGGCAATGGAACCCGCGGCGGCGCTGGTAGCGGGGACGCGGGATGCGGCGCGAATGTTGGGACTGGACGGGGAAGTCGGGACGCTTGAGGCGGGAAAGCTCGCCGATTTGATTGGCGTGCGTGCGGACCCACGGCGCGACGTGTCGGAGTTGCAGCGGGTCGAGTTCGTGATGCGCAGTGGCCGTGTTGTGCGGCACGACTCAGGCGAGTCGGGGCGTTAGGCGAGGCTGTCGAATTCGGACCAGTCGAGGTCAACCCAGCGGCGTTCGGCGACGCTGGTTTGGATCGCCTCATGGACCACGAGTTGGCGGTGGCCGTCGCTAAACGTGGGATAGGGAGCCGGAGCATCGTTGTCGGCGGCAATGTGCGCGTAAACGTCGCGGAAGAGCAGGCGGAACGTCTCGTCGAATCCTTCGCGATAGGCGCCGGCCTTTTCGACGAATCTCCGAGCGTCGGGGCGCATGTGGCGGGCGTCGGCAACCAGGAGTTCGTTCGGTTCGTCGCGGTGGCCAATCCACAATTCGTTGGGTCGCTCGGAGTCCCAACTGACGCCGGCGTTTTCGGCGTCGATTTCAACTTGCACCCGGTAGGGATGTCCGGCCGCTACGTGGGAGAGCGAGAGGACGGCCTGGGTTCCGTCGGAGAAGCGGACCAGGAGTCCGGCGAGATCGTCCATGGCGGACCCCTCGGTGGCTGCCGACTCCTGGACTTCGGATTCCGGCGGTCGGCGGTCAGCGTGCGCCGTGCCGAAGGATGCACAGAGGGCTGTGGGACGCGCGCCGAGGATGAACATGACCAGATCCAGCAGGTGACTGCCAGTGGTCGATGTGACGACCGTGGGGCCGCCGATGGATGGGACAAGCCGCCAGTCCCAATCGTTGCGGTGCCAGAGGGTGTCGTCGGCGATGGAAGCGCGGATGAGGAAGGTGCGGCCGATGAAGCCCTCGCGACGACGGGCGGCGATTTCCTGGATCAGCGGGTAGAAGCGATTGTTGAAACAAACGGCGTGGATGACTCCGGCTTGCCGGGCGGCAGCCGCGAGGTCGGCGGCTTCGGCCACATCGAGCCCGAGGGGCTTTTCGCAGACCACGTGGACGTTGCGTTCCAGGGCCTGGAGCACCAGTTCGTGGTGCAGGGCGTTGGGCGCGCAGATGTGGACAGCGTCGAGGCCGCGATCGAGGGCCGCGGCCAGGCCGGCATCCGCATGTGGGATACGAAGCCGGATAGCGGCGGATTCGGCTCGTTCGAGGGTCGAGGCGACCACCGTGATGACTTCGACTCCATTGCGGCGGAGGGCATCGACGTGGATGCGTCCGATGGTTCCAGGGCCCACGACGCCTGCGCGAATGGGTGCCTGGGATGCACCGGGGAGTTGCTGGTTCGTGGCTGCACCATCGTGAATCGGCTCGCCGCGTATGTTATTCGCCCCGGGGCGGATCGTCCGAATGCCGCGGCGGTTGACGCTTCCGCACGGTTCTCGATAGGTTGCGCGCGCCGCGCCGTCTCCTTCGGCAGAGCCGATGATGAGGGCGCGGCGCATTATTGCAATCGAGTGGCAGGCTTTGGCCCACCGAACCGCTCCCCACTCGGATTCGTAAGAGGACAGAAGCTCTTGGGCGTACGGATTGGTATCGATACCGGGGGCACGTTCACGGACCTTGTCGTGATGGACGAGGCCAGCGGGCAAGTCGACGTCGTCAAACTGCCGTCCACGCCGGACGAGCCGAGCCGGGCAATCCTGGCGGCGCTGGAGCAGGCGGGAATCGAACCCGCGTCGGCGACATTCTTCGTGCTGGGCACAACCGTTGCCGTGAACGCATTGCTACAGCGGCGCGGCGCGCGGGTCCTTTACATAACAACGGAGGGGTTCGAGGACGTACCGTTCCTGCAGCGGGTTGATCGCAAGTTTCACTATGACCTGGACTGGGAGCGACCACTGCCGCTGGTGGCGCGGCGGGACTGCCTGGGGATCCGGGAGCGGATTGACTACAGGGGCGAGACGGTGACGGCGTTGACCGCCGATGGCATCGACAATCTGATCGGCACGATTCGCGAGCGGCTGACCGATACGGACATTGAGTCGCCCGATGTCGCGTTTGCTCTGAGCTTCCTGTTTTCTTATGTGCGCCCGGACCATGAGGCATGTGTGCGCCAGGCGCTGTCCGAAGCATTTCCGGGGATTCCGATCTCGGCCTCGCACGAGGTGGCGCCGATATGGCGGGAGTACGAACGAGCCAGCACCACGATTGCCGACGCGGCGGTCAAGCCGCTGGTGAGCCGCTTCATCGGCTCACTGGATCAAGGTCTTCGCGAGCGCGGATTTGCGCGGTCGTGGTCGGTCATGAAGTCAAACGGCGGCCAGATGCTGTCGCAAACGGCGGGCGAGCGTCCGGTGCAGACCGTGCTATCCGGGCTTTCCGGCGGCATCATCGCCGGGCAGGCCTTCGGGGCCGAGGCCGGCCAAGAGAACGCGATTACGTTCGACATGGGCGGGACCAGCACCGACGTGGGAGTGGTAGCCGACGGGCGCGTCGGCTACACGACCGCCTGGGAGATCGAGTTCGGGCTGCCGGTGGCGGCGCCGTTCATCGAGATGACGACGATGGGGGCTGGCGGGGGGTCGATTGCCTGGGTGAACAAGGGCGGCCTGCTGCAAGTCGGGCCGCAAAGCGCGGGAGCGGTTCCCGGACCGGCCTGCTACGCCCAGGGCGGCGAGGAGGCCACGGTTACGGACGCCAACGTGGTGTTGGGCCGGCTAAATCCTGACAACTTCCTGGGCGGCGAGTTGCCGCTGGACGCCGACCTGGCGTATGCCGCGATCGAGCGGACGGCTCGCAAGGTCGGTTTGCCGCCCGTGGACACCGCGCATGCCGTCGTAGAGATCGCGGTCGAGAACATTGCCGAGGCGATGCGGCTATTGACGGTCCAGCGCGGCCTGGACCCACGCGTGTTCAGCCTGGTGGCGTTTGGCGGCGCCGGGCCGCTGCACGCGGCGGCCATCGCGCGGGTGATCGGGACGCGGGCGACCTTGATCCCGCCGCACCCGGGGCTCTGTTCGGCGTTCGGGACACTGCTGGCCGACATTCGGGTGGATAAGACCTGGACGCACCTGGTTCGTTCGGATGCGCCAGACCTTGACGAACTTGACGCCCGCCTGCGTACGCTCGTACGCGAAGCCGTGGACGACCTCGGCCGGGAGGGGTTCAGCGGCGAGCCGACGATTCTGCGGTCAGCCAACATGCGATACCTGGGGCAGAATTACGAAGAGGAGATTCCGATCCCGGACGGCCATCTGACGCAGGATGGATGGCAGCGGCTGATCGACGGGTTCGAACAGCACTACGAGGCGGAGTACGGCTATCGCATCGCGAATGAAGTTATCGAAGTCGTGCAATTGAACGTGAGCGCCGTGGGCGCGGCTTCGAAGCCGCGGCTCTCGGCACTTCCCGAACGGCCGCCGGCCAATCCGCGCACGCGCCGGCGGGTTTACTTTGACCCGCGTGGGCCTGTCGACTGTCCGATCTACGAGCGCGAGGATCTTTCTCCGGCCGACGTGATCGAGGGTCCAGCCGTAATTGAAGAACTGGACTCGACAACGGTCGTACATCCAGGTCAGACGTTGACAATTGGACCGCATGGCCTGGCCAGTCTGGTGTGGGCGTGAGCGCGTCACAAGTAGCCGTGGGCACCGACCCGGCACGCGACCTGGTGACACAGACGGTGCTCTACAACCGGTTGGTGGGCGTGTGCCGCGAGATGGGCACCACAATGATGCGCACCGCGTACTCGCCGATTTTCAGCGAGAGTCGCGACTTTTCGTGCGTGCTGTTCGACCGCGAGGGTCGGATGCTGGCGCAGACGGAGTTTTGCCCGGCACAAGTGGGCGCAATCCGATTTGTGGTGAAGTGGTTGATCGCGGAGTTGGGCGAGGACGCGGTGAAGCCGGGCGACGTGATCGTGCACAACGATCCCTACCGCGGGGGCGTGCACATGCCGGAGCACGTAGTCATCAAGCCGGTGTATTACGACGGCGAGCTGTTCGGCTACGTGGCCAACATCGCGCACCTGGTGGAGATTGGCGGCATGGCGGTTGGCGGATTCGCCGCCACGGCGACCGAGGTTTACCAGGAGGGGCTGCGGCTACCGCCCGTGTGGCTGATGCGCGAGGG
The DNA here is from genome assembly GCA_022820025.1 of Chloroflexota bacterium. Lineage (GTDB taxonomy): Bacteria > Chloroflexota > UBA11872 > UBA11872 > UBA11872 > UBA11872. The sequence continues at coordinate 37,178 of JAJEGF010000081.1, read as the reverse complement.
CGAATACAACCACGACGTGTGGCGGGTGATCATGTCGAATCACCGCGCGCCACGCTATACGTGGGGCGACCTGCACGCGATGATCGCGTCGCTGACCGTGGCGGAGCGCCGCTGCCACGAGCTATTGGAGACGTTTGGCCTGGAAACGGTGCGGCAGGTGAGCGCCGCGCTGATGGATCACGCCGAGCGCTGGATGCGCAACGAGATTCGTGCGATTCCAGACGGCGAGTACGAATTCGCCGACCACATGGAGGACGCGCGGGATCCGCCGGCACGCGACTGGATCCGGCTGCGGCTCATCGTCAATGACGGCGAAATCGTGGCCGATTTCACCGAGAGCGATCCGCAGGCGGCGCACGTGCTGAATTGCACGTACGGCGTGACGGCGTCCGGCGTATACAACGCGATCTTCCATTTCGCGGACAACGACGTGCCGCACAACGATGGGGCCTATCGTCCGATCACGGTGATTGCACGACCAGGGTCGATCGTGAACGTGGTTCATCCGGGCGCGTCGGTTGGCGGCAACACGGAGACGCATCCGCGGATCTGGGGAATCGTGATGGGCGCGTTGGCGCAGGCCGTGCCGGACCGGGTGTCCGCGGCGACCGGCGGCACGTCGTGCAATTTCCTCTTTGGCGGGACACACCCCGATACGGGTCACTACTACGTCCACTACCACTTCGACGGGGTAGGCTGGGGCGGACGAGCCGGGGCCGACGGCAATAGCCACCAGGTCGTCCCCAACGGGAATTGCCCCGCCACACCGGTGGAGATTTTTGAGACACGCTATCCGTTCATGGCGCGCGCCTACCGGTTGCGCACCGACTCCGGCGGGGCGGGCGCACAGCGCGGCGGTCTTGGGTCGGACCGGATCCTGGAGGTCCGCGCGCCATCGATTACCGTCTCGGCGCTCTTCGACCGGATGGTTTCACGCCCGTGGGGGCTTTACGGTGGGCGCACGGGCGATACGTCAAGACTCCTGGTGCGGCGGACCGGAACACCGACGTTTCAGACGTTTGGCGAGGCCTTCGGGACGACCAGCAACTCGCGCATCGCGAATATCGAGCTTCGGGCGGGCGACGAGGTGTTGATTGGGAGCCCCGGCGGCGGCGGCTACGGAGCGCCGGAGCTTCGGGAGCCCGAGCAGGTGCTGCGGGACGTCCGCGAGCGATTTGTCTCGGTCGACGCGGCGCGTGAGGTGTATCGGGTGGCGATAGACGAGATTGACGGGCGATACCTAAACGACGACGCGGGTACCGAAGCTCTTCGTGAAGAGCTGGCTCAGGACTCCGGCGCGGCGCGGATGGCCCGCGATCCGTTACGACCCGCCACCGACGCCCAGCCGCCCAGAGGCGGTCATTGGGAGCGCCTGGACGGCGACTGGTGGCAGACCGACGTGACCAACTGCGAGTTCTGCGGACAGGTGATACCCAGCGACATCTGGCGGGCCGGCGACGGCCACCAGTTCTGTTCGCAGGATTGCGACGCGCGCTACCGCACGTACTGGCTGCCACGCTACGGGCAGCGATCAGACGCGAGGATTCAATGACAGAGAATGGCACGCTGCTAACGGTGGACGATCTGGCGGTGGAATTCGACACCGACGAGGGCGTGGTCCACGCGGTGAACGGGATTTCCTACGAGTTGGCCGAGGGCGACTCGATCGGGATTGTCGGCGAGTCCGGGTGCGGCAAGAGCGTCAGTTCGCTGGCGATCATGGGACTGGTGGCGCGTCCGGCCGGCAATGTGTCACGCGGATCAATCCGGTTTCGTGGCAAAGACCTGTTGCAAGTCCCAGCCGATGAGATGCGGGAGATCCGGGGCGCGCAGATCGCCATGATCTTCCAGGACCCAATGAGTTCCCTGAACCCCGTATACCCGGTTGGACGGCAAATCGAGGAGTCCCTGCGGCTTCATCTCAACATGACCAAGCAGGAAGCGCGGGCGAAGGCCGTTGAGTTATTGGACACGGTGGGGATTCCGGCGCCGGAAGAGCGGGTGAAGGACTATCCGCATCAGCTATCGGGCGGTATGCAGCAGCGGGCCATGATCGCGATGGCGATTTCCTGTCAACCGGATCTGCTGATTGCCGACGAACCGACGACGGCGCTGGACGTGACGATTCAGGCGCAGGTGATCGAGTTGCTGGCGGAACTGCGGCGCGAACTCGGCATGGCGGTGATCCTGATCACGCATGAACTGGCGCTGGTTGCCGGATTCTGCGACCGGGTGGCGGTGATGTACGCCGGGTTCATTGTGGAATACGCGCCGGTCCACGAGCTATTCGCGCGGCCGCAGCATCCGTACACGCTGGGTCTGATGCAGGCGGTGCCGACGATTACCGGTGATCGGTCGGAGAAGCTCTCTAACATTCCGGGGTCGCCGCCGGATCTGATCGGTTTGCCGCAGGGCTGCCCCTATGCGCCGCGCTGCCCGTACGTTCGCGATGCCTGCCGTTCAATGGTGCCGGCGCTCGAGGATCGGGGCGCCGGGCATCCGGTTCGCTGCATTGTCGACCCAGCGACAGGAGAGTTGCGGTGAACGTCTCCGCCCCAGCCTCGGCCGATACGACAGCCCAGACCAACGGCGCGCTTCTCGATGTCAAGCACCTGGTCAAACACTTTCCAGTTACACGCGGCGCGTTGATCCGGCGGCACGCGGGCTGGGTGCGTGCGGTCGACGACGTGTCGTTCAGCATCGAGGCCGGTGAAACGCTGGGGCTGGTGGGCGAGTCAGGCTGCGGCAAGACGACGACCGGCAACGCGGTCATGCAGTTGGAAGTGCCGACGGCGGGCGACGTGGTGTTCGAAGGGCAGAATCTCACGAGCCTCAAGTCGGACGCGCAGCGGCGGGCGCGACGCCGGATGCAGATGATCTTCCAGGACCCGTATGGCTCGCTGAATCCCCGAATGTCCGTGGGCAAGATTATTGAAGAGCCAATGCTGGTCCACAAGCTCTACGAGAGCCGCCAGGATCGGCGCAACCGGGTTCAGGAAATCCTGGAGCTCGTGGGGTTGAGCCGCACGCAGGCGTCGCGCTATCCACACGAGTTCTCAGGCGGACAGCGGCAACGAATTGCGACCGCACGGTCGCTGGCGGTCGAGCCTTCCTTCATCGTTTGCGACGAGCCGGTTTCGGCGCTGGACGTTTCGATCCAGGCCCAGATCATCAACCTGTTGCAGGACCTGCAACAGCGCCTGGGAGTGGCGTACCTGTTTATCGCCCACGACCTGAAGGTAGTGCGCCACATCAGCCACCGGGTGGCGGTGATGTACTTGGGCAAGCTGGTGGAAGTCACGAACAGCGACACGCTCTACAACCGACCGCTGCATCCGTATACGCGAGCGCTGCTGTCGGCGGTGCCGGTGGCCGATCCCGTAATCGAGGCGAAGCGAAAGCGGATCATCCTGCCGGGCGACGTGCCCAGCCCGGTGAACCCACCTTCGGCCTGCCGCTTCCATCCCCGCTGTCCCTGGGCTCAGGAACGCTGCAAAACCGAAGAGCCGTTGCTGACCGAAACGGGCGACGGGCACGCGGTGGCATGTCACTTCTGGCGTGAGATCGAGGATTCCGGCGGCGTGCCGCCCGTGACGGTGGCCGAAGCCCTGCGCGGCGGCGAGGCCCGCAGCGACTGAGACCGGCAATGCGTGTCATCGGCCGCTTGCGCCCTGTGTCCGTATGAGTTGGGAGCGTCTGCTCGCCCTGGAGGGCGGCACGGTCGGCTCGATCGCCTGCGCCAACGACCGAGTCGGGACGGCGTTCGCCGCGACGCTGGCCGGCGTGTTTCGGTCTACTGACGGTGGCGAGCGCTGGGAGTGGACCGGCGATGGTCTGATCAGCCCGTTCGTGCAGGACGTGGCCGTGTCGCCCGACTTCGAGCGAGACGGCGTGGTTGTGGCGGCGACGGCGGTTTCGGGCCTGCACATGTCGTTCGACCGCGGCGAGAGCTGGTTTCGCCGCGAGTTCTGGGGCATTCGGCCGACGGTTACGCGCGTCGCTATCTCGCCGGACTTCGGGCGAGACCAGATGATCGTGGCGGGGACGCACCGCGAGGGCGTATTCGTCTCGCGAAACCGGGGGCAGGGGTGGAACGGATTCGTTGCCGGCCTGGAAGACGCTGAGATCTCGGCGCTGGCCATCGCCCCCGGGGCGTCGGACGGTGGAGCCGTCCTGGCCGCGACCGACAGCGGGGCGCTGCTGCGTTCGACCGACGCTTGTCGAAGCTGGGCGCGCGTGGAAGGCCTCGACGCCGACCCAATCGAATGTCTGGCCTGGATCGGGCGAGAAACCGCCGTGGCCGGAACTGTTTCCGGGCGGGTGCTGCGTTCAACGGATGGCGGCGGGCGCTGGGAGACGGTATGGCGCTCGGAGGGAGACACGGTCAATGGAATCGCCGTGTCCGAGTCGGATGGCGGAAGCCGCCAGGTCGTTGCCGTGACGGGCCGTGGACGGTTGTTGCAGTCCAGTGACGGCGCCACGACCTGGCAGGAACGCCCAATTGCCCCGGACGGCGAGGTCTCGGCTCTCTGTGTGGGAGCGTCCAACGGGCGTGCGCTGATCGGGACCGATCGCGGCGGTGTCTATCGGCTGACCGCGGACGGTCCGCCGGCCGCGACAAATGCCGGCCTGGTCAACCGTCCCATCCTTGACTTGGCGGTGTCGCGGTCGATCGCCGGCGACGATACGTTGGTCCTGGGGACGTTGCAGGACGGCGTGCTTGTTTCGCGCGATGGCGGGTCGAACTGGTCGACAACCCTGGATGACCCGGGATTGGGTCCGATTACGGCGGTGCGGCTGTCGCCCGGATTCGCGCGGGACGGGATCGCCGGCGGAATAGCGGGCGGCCAGGTCATCTGGAGCGCCGACGGCGCCCGGTCGTGGGTGCGCGTGGGCGGTCTGACCAATGACTCGGCAGCAAACTTGCTGGAGTTCTCGCCGGACTTCGCTTCCGATGGCCAGATAACGGTCGGGGCGCAGGACGGGATGCTGCTCCTTTCGCACGACCACGGCGATACGTGGCGATCGGTCTGGACGGGGCTCGACGGTAGCGAGGTACTAGCGCTGGCCTATTCGCCGCTCTACGGTCAGGACCGCGCGATGGTTGCGGCCGCTGGCGACGCGCAGCGGCTGATGGTCATTCGATCAACAGACGCGGGCGAGACGTGGATGCCCTGGGTCGAGTACGACACCTCCCTGGGCTGGGCCTCGCTGGCGATACCTGCGAGCTTCAAACCTGACGTTGGGCCCGTACTCCTAGCGGCACGCGACCGCATTGCGATGCCCCCGAGTTCGGGCCGTGGTCCGTGGTCGGGACTTCGCGTCGCGGAAGGCGGCGTGGCGATTCGGCAGGTGACTGTCTCGTCAGACTTCGGGCGTGACGGCCTGGTTGCCGCCGCCACCAGTGACGGCGTGTATCTCTCCAACACCCAGGGTCATGACTGGTCACGGATGGATGGGCCGCTGGCAGGACGGGCCGTGGAACGCGTGAGCATTTCCGAGGCGGCTTCGGACCGCCGAACGATTCACGCCGCGGTTGGAAGCGGCGAGTTGTGGCGATTCAGCGCATGAGCGACGAACCGCTGCGCAAGCCGCCTTCGCCGACCGCGCACGCGTTCATTCCCGGGCCGCCGTTCGATGAGTCGCGCAACCCGCCCGCCCGCGTGGCAAGCGTCAACACGACCAGCATTCCGGCAGCCGTGGAATCGGCCTGCCGCGCGATGGGGAACGTGTTCAACCCCGCGGATAGCGGCTACCCGTACATGTACACGCGAATCTGGCCGGACGGGTGGCTCGGATTCAGCCCGTACCACGGGGCCATCCAGTTGGCGGGTCGCCACCTGGACGCGCTGCTGGCGGCCGAGGATGTGCTGGGCATTGAGCTGGACGAGGATGTAATCGCACGGCACACGGAGGCGAGCTTCTTCTCTTTGAGCGCCGGGCCGCTGCCGTGCAATCACAGCACACCCGGCGGTCCGCTGACGTCGGTGGACGAGCATTCGATTCGTGAAGCCGTCCACGGACTGCACGCGCTGGCGCGATATCGCGCATCCGACCGGGCGTTGGAGGCCGCGGAATCACTGATCGCTGACGTTCGAAGCTTCTGGAGCGCCGAGAGCGATTGGGACCAGACCGCGGTGCGCGCGGCGTATGGGTTGCCGATGACGGCGCGGCCGACGTTTGTTGAGGGTGTCGGCCGTGCGATCGGACCGCTGACGAAGCTACACCAGGCAACCGGGTCCGGCGCCGCGCTGGAAATGGCGCAGGACCTGGCGGCGCACGCCACTGACCAGTTTTTCCTGGCCGACGGCTCCTACGACGCGGACCGGTTGGGCGCGCATACGCACTCGACAACGTGCACGCTCTCCGGGATGGCTCTGCTTGCCAGGGTGACGGACGACCTGGGACTGCTGGAACGCGTGCGCGCGTTCTATGACCACGGGCTCCGGGTGATTCGCGACGAGGTTGGGTGGGTGCGGGAACGGCACCATCCGAGCTTTCACCCAGAACAGGGCGAGATGAATAACGTCGGCGACGTGATCGAGACGGCGTTGATCCTGGGGCGCTATTTCGGCGACGCCTACTTTGAGGACGCCGAGCGGTATCTGCGGTCACAGTTACTGCCGTCGCAGGTCCGGGACTTGAGCTTCATGGAGGAGGCGCCGGGCGGCGACGAACGACGCGATCTGCGGACGCGTCTCTTAGGGCTGTTTGGTTTCAATGCTGTATACGGTCATCTGCCGCTCGGGAAGAACCAGGTCACGCCGAGTATTGACATTGTGGGTGGCGCGACGGCCTCGCTATGCGCAGCGCAGCGCGCGGTTGCGACGACAAGCGGCGGAGTCACGCGGGTCAACATGCTCTTCGACGTTGAGAGCGATGCCGTGCGGATTGAGTCGCCGTATACGGGCGATGCGCTGCGGATCACGCCGAAGATTGCCGGCGATATAGCCGTGCGCGTGCCGTCGTGGGCGGACGTGGGGGCAATGGCGATCGACGACCAGGCCGCTGGGCAGTTCATTGCTGACGGACGTATTTGGCTCCGCCGACCGCCCGTGGGACGGCCAGTTGAGGTGCGGCTGCCTCTCGCAGTGCGCGACTTGACGATTCACCACCAGGACCACGACATCGAGGCACGAATGCGGGGCGATGCCGTGGTCGCGATGGATGACTTGGGGGCGGGGTTGGCTTATTTCCCGCCGCTCAGCTGACGGCTGGCGTCAGCGAATCCCACGCTCGGGATAACGGGCGTTGGGGCCTTCCAGGATGGCTCGCTGGCGTTTGGTGAGGCCTTGCAGTCCCTTGGGCGTCGGATACTCGCCCCACCAGGCCAGGGGGTTTGGGCTGTACTTGTAGAAGATGGTGCGGCGCTCGTGGTCGGCGGTCCAGGGCAAGGGACCGTGCGTTAGAGCCTCGGTGAAGATAATGGCCGTACCGGCCGGCCCGGTCACGCGCTTGACGGTGTCGTGCTCGTTCGTGAGGTCCTTCCATTCGTCCGGGAACGGCAGATTGCTCTTGTGGCTGCCGGGTACGCAGGCGAAGCCGCCGTCCCCGGGTTTGACGTCGGCGAGGTTGAAGGCGACAACCGACAGACCGTTGTGGAACGCGCCGTTGCTGTAATGGAAGTACTGCACCGGGTTGAACGGCATGGCGCCGCCGTGGAGCGTGGCGCCAATGGGGCTCAGCCCACCGCGAATGATGTCCAGGTAGGTGTGATCCAATCGGAACTTGGGACCAAGAATGGCGTCCAAGTAGGGAACGATCGTGGGCGGATCGAGCAGATCGACGTACGGCTGGCCCCAATTGAGCAGATTGACGAAGCGATGGGTCGTCGCGTCGACCGGCGTTTCGTCGGCGATCCTCCTATCGAGAATCTCGTTCAGCGCGGCCACGGTATCGGCGTCAAGTGCGTTGGGAATGGTCACGTAACCCTGCAAGTCAAACAGGTAGCGGTCGTGGTCGTTCATTCGGTCCTCCCGATGGGACTCACTACGCCGCGCCGTGAGACGATTTGTGCGAGGCGTAGGCCCTCACCGTTGCCAGCGAGGCGGTAAGCCACGCTTCGACATCATGCTCGGGCCGAGTGACGATCTTAAGGCAGTGGATGAGCGCATCGGGCTCGGCCGACCGGTCACGAAGGATGTCCAGAATCCGGTCCACCGGGACATGGCCCTCGCCGATTGGGGTGTGGAAGTGCGCGCCGGTGGCTATTTCGGTGAGGGCCTGGACGCGCATGTCGCGGAGGTGGGTGGCGACGACGTACGGCGCCGCGAGGCGGGCGGCGTCTAGCGGATCCTCCGTCACGGCGAGGGGGCTGGCGACGTCGAGGACGAGGCGGAGATGGGGCGACGCGACGGCCTCGACAATCGGGACGAGCTCGGCGCAGCGGTAGTCCATGTGCGGTTCGAGGGCCAGCGTGACGCCCAAGTCGGCCGCGAGCGGCAGAAGTGATTGCACGTTGGACTCGATGCGTCGCAGTTGGTCGGCGAGGACAGGCTGGGACGAATAGCGGTTGGGGCGGTCAGGCTGCCCATGGACCAGGCCGAGGACGGATGCGCCGGCGTCCGCGGCCAGACGCATTGCGGTTGCAGCGATTGAGGATTCGTAATCGCCAGTCCAGCCAGACTGCAGACTGCTGGCTCGCTCCTGGTCGAAGTGTGCGGTCGAACCTTTGGAGGCGGCATGTCCCCAGCGATCGGGCCCGGCGACGAGATCAACGGATACGCTGCCAAGGAGTTGCACGCCGGCGTCGGCACAACGGGCTCCGAAGGCTGATGCGCGAGCCCGGTTCCTGAGCAGGCCGAGGTCCATCGTGAGTGCGGATAGCCCATGCGCACGGACACGATCCAGTAGCCAGTCGGGCAAGTCGGCTTCGGTGTCCGGTGGATCAACCGAGAGAATGTGCGGTGCGTAGTGGCTGGTGGCGCGAAAGGCCGGCCGGTCGGTACGCATCCAGGGATAGGCGATCCAGCGATAGGTGTCGGCGGAGAGTCCGAGTCTCACGCTGCGGCCTGGTTTGGAAAGTGGTCGGCGGCGTGCCGCCGTAAGTGCTCGGCACTGGCTCGAACCCAGCGGTCGGGATCGGTCTGTGGCAGGCCGGCGATCTCGATATGCACGAGGAGGTTGTCCGGGTCGGGCGCCTCGGCTTGCAGCACGTCCAGGATTTCGGCAATCGGGGAGTCGCCGCGACCGACGGGAGACCAGTGGAGTTCGGGTTCCCAGGTTTCGGTGAGCGGATGGACCGTGAAGTCCTTGAGGTGGGCCGCGACGGTGTAGGGCGCTGCGAGACGGGCACCCTTGAGGGGGTCTTCCAGCACCAGGAATGGGTTGGCGGTGTCCAGGGTGATCCGGGCGAATTCGGAGTCGAGGCCCTGGACGATGGCCACGACTTCGCTGAGGCGGTAGTCCATGTGGTTCTCGAAGGCGAGCGTCACGCCGTGGTGTCGGCAGGCAGGCAGGATGGTGCTGAAGTTGCGGACGGCACGCTCGATCTGTTCGCCGATTGGCGGATCGGTGGTGAAGTGGTTATGCACCCCAGCCATGAGGTGCGTGACGGTGGCGATGCTCGCGCCGCCGCGAGCGTTGAGTTCAACGTGTTCGATGGCCCGTTCGCGGTACTCGGAGTCCCACTCGTCGGCAGTGGCGGCCCAGTTGGCGGTGAGGCCGCCGCTGAAGATCAGTCCGGCGGCATGCATGCGGGCGCCGAAGCCCTCCACGGTCGGGCCGTCGCCAACGTCCGCAGCGTGCATGTAGAAGCCCTCCAGGCCCAGGTCGCGCGTCTTGGCCAGCATCCAGTCGTGGCGCATGACGCCCGGTTGCGGCGGAGGATCGGTCTGTAGGAACGCCGGAGGCCAGCCGAAGTTGCGGTGCTCCGGGCGATCACGACGCCGATGCGGATCCAGCATCCAGCGGTAGCAGGCGGTGGAGATACAGAGTTTCACGCGACGCGAGAGGCTTCGAGGGACCTGCAGGGTCCGAGTTGATCAGTTCGCTTTTTGATCGGTCAGCCGCACGCGTGGATCAACATAGGTGTACAGGATATCTACCAGGAGATTCACAACCGCGTATACGACGGCGGCAAGTAGGACCAGGGCCTGAATGACAGGGTAGTCGCGGGCTTCGATGGCATCGACGAGACGCAGTCCGAGACCCTGGCGAAAAAAGACGGCTTCGATAGCGACCGCGCCACCCAGGAGCGAACCGAATTCCAGGCCAACCACGGTAATGACGGGAATCATAGCGTTGCGAAGGCCGTGCACCCAGATGACATTCCGTTCGATTACCCCCTTGGCTCGCGCCGTGCGAATGTAGTCACGGGAGAGGACGTCGAGCATCGACGAGCGGGTGAGCCGGGCCAGAATCGCGGCCGCCGCAGTTCCAAGCGTGATGGCCGGCATGATGAGCTGTGGGCCAACGCCATTCGAAATCACGGGCAACCAATTCAGGTTAATGGCGAAGATCAAGATAAGGATGGTTGCCAGGAAGAAGCTAGGGAATGAGACGCCAAGAATCGCGAAGATCTGGGCGCCATAGTCGACCCAGGTGTGGCGTCGAATGGCTGAGAGGATGCCGGTGCCCAACCCAATGGCAAGAGCCACGGCCATGCCGGACAACGTGAGTTGAATGGTGGCGGGTGCGTGATCCTTGATGATGTCAGTGACCGGGCGACGATATTGGATTGAGTCGCCAAAGTCGGCGCGGAACACGTCCCTGACGTACAACACAAACTGGTGTGGTACGGACTTATCGAGGTTATAGCTCTCGCGCAGCTTTTCGAGCGCCGCACGGCTGACCTCACCGCCACTCCCGGCGGTGGCGCCCGAATCCCCGACACCACCCGTCGAATAGAAAAGTGCGATGGGGTCGCCGGGAACGAGACGCATCAGGACGAATACGGACAGCAACACCCCGAATAAGACGGGGATGGTGTAGAGGCCGCGCCGCAGGATGTAGGCGCCCATCGCTTAGCCGTGTGCCGGACGGTACGGTGCGAGAAGGCGTCCGGCCGGCTGGTGCCGGCCGGACGCCTTTCGCATTACGTCCGGATCTACTCCTGGGTGCTGTAGAACTGACCGAAGAACGGCAGGTAGTCGATTCCGAGGAACAACTCGCCGCCGATGCGGTCCGGGTTCGTCAGCCACGGCAGGTAGTCGTGGACCAGCGGGATCGCGACCGCGTTCTCCATCAGGTAGAGCTCGGCCTCTTCCCAGAGCGCCTTGGCCTCTTCCGCGTCGAAGCTCGCACGCGCAGCCTCAAGCAGCCCGTCGATCTTCGCGTTCGGCGTGGCCGACTCGGGAATACCGTCGTACTCGAAGAACGAGTAGGAGCGGTTGGCTCCGCCGTAGGACGCGGTGTGGAAGCGGTCGTACATCACGTCGCCGCTGGGCGCCGCAACACCGATCCAGGTGGTGTGGTACAGACCCTTGGAGGCGCCTTCGCGGTGCGTGGCGCCGTCCATCTTCGGGATATCCACGAAGATGCCGAGGTTCTTCTCCACGTCCAGCTTGAACAGCTCGACCACCGGGTCGCCGCGGTCCGGGTAGCTGATTTCCAGCCGCCGGCCGTCGGAGGCGTAGCGGAAGCCGTCCTCGCCCTTGGCGTAGCCGGCTTCGTCGAGGATCTGGTTGGCAATCCCCACGTCGTAGGTGTAGAGCTGGCCAGCCTCGGCGCTGCGGCCGATCGTGCCCGGCACCAGCAAGTTGCTGATGTTGAGCGGGGCGGTACCGCCGTTGGCGCGCACCGTGACCGTCCGGCGGTCAACGCCGAACAGCAGGGCCTTACGCACGTTCAGGTCGTCCAGCGGCCAAAGCTGCGTGTGCAGCGGCATGTACTGACCCATACCAGGGGCGGCATAGCCGATCACGTGGTACTTGGCGTTCTCGGATACCCGCTTGTAGTCCGCGAAGGACCAGTTGAGACAGATATCAACCTCGCCGGCCTCAAAGGCAGCGGCGTTGTCCGTCATGTTGTATCCAAGGATCTGGATACGTAGCCGGTCCGGATACGGCGCGCCCTGGTGCGCGAGGAACGATGGACCCCAGTTGTAATCCTCGTTGCGGTCGAACACGACCTTGACGTCGTCTTCCCAGACGCCCGACCACTTGAAGGGGCCGGTGCCAACGGGATCGCGACTGAAGGCCTCACCGCGCTCCGTGACCGCCTTGGGCGAGGCCATGCCCGTGTGCTGGTGGGCAATGGAGTGCAGGAACGACGGGGGCGACTGCGGCTGTGGAGTGCTGATCCGAATCTTGAAGTCGTCCACCTTCTCCACGCTGCCCATGGACGCAACGTCACGAATGACGTGCCCGCGGGCCAGATCCGGGTCTAGGAAGCGCTGGAAGTTGAAGACAGCCGCATCGGCGTTGAACGGTTCGCCGTCGTGGAACACGACGTCGTTACGCAGCGGGATGACCCACGAGAGCTTGTCGTCCGCGGGTTCCGGCAGATCAGACGCCAGGTGCGGGTAAATCAGGTTGCCCTTGCCGTAGGTGTACAGCAGGTCGTACATGACCGCTGCCGGCTCGGCGCTGCGGCCGCCCCAGGTGGCTGGGTCAAAGCCGGTGGGATTGCCGAAGGTCATGTAACTGACTTCGCCACCCGGCTTGGGGTCCCACGGCTTGGCGCCGATGGCCACGGACTCGTCGAGGTTGTAGATGTCGATGCCGGGCGCGCGCTCAGCGGCCGCCTCGACGATCTTCTCCACAACCTTCTCGACGATCTTCTCAACCTCGACGACCTTCTCGACTTCGACCGTCTGCGTGACGACCTTCTCGACGACCTTTTGGACTTCGACGGTCTGCGTGACGATCTTGTCGACCTGCCGGGTCACGATCTTCTCGACCGGAACTTCTCGGACTTCGGTCTCACGAACGATCTTCTCGACCGGCACTTCCTTGATCACCGTCGTCTCGACCGGGACTTCCTTGGTGACCACCTGCGTCTCGCCACAGGCAGCCAAAGCAGCCGCCCCGACGCCACCAGCCAAGCCGGCCAAACCAGTCCGAAGAACGAGTCGCCGGCTTACGCTCGGCGTCTTGATCATGTGCAACCTCCCCTTGAGGCGCGCTACGACGGCGCCTCGACGAATGCGATAGCGTACCGAATGCACGCGCGGAATGCCATGGACTCGAAGCTCAACTAATCAGACCACGAGCTTGCTTGGGGATCGAGCGCCTCACGCAGCCCGTCGCCTAACAGGTTGATGGAAAGCACGGTGGTCGCGATGGCGAAGCCGTTGAATGTGGCTATCCACCAGTACTCCCGCAACAGATTGCGGCTCTTCGATAGCTCGTATCCCCATTCAGGTGCCGGAGATTCCGCGCCGAGGCCCAGGAAGCTGAGGGTGGCGGACGCGAGGATGGCGCCGCCCAGGCCGAGCGTCGCCATGATCAGCACGGGGCTGATGACATTGGGCAGGATGTGGCGCAGCATGATGCGCACATCGGACATGCCGACGGCCCGCGCCGCGCGAACATACGTGAGGTCCCGTGCGGCGAGCGTGGTACCGCGCACCACGCGACCATAAAACGGGATGCCGGCCACACCCAACGCGAGCATGGCATTGTTGAGCCCCGGCCCAAGCGATGCGACAACCGTCATCGCCAGCAGGATCCCTGGAAACGCCAGCATCACGTCCAGAATTCGGCTGATGACCATATCCGGCCAGCGGCGGAAGTAACCCGACACGAGACCAAGAATGCTGCCGACTATCAACGATATCGTGACCGCCGAGAATCCGATCCGCAGGGAAATCCGCGCACCTCGCACGATCCGGCTGAAGACATCCCGTCCAATGTCGTCGGTGCCCAGGAAATGACGCTGTCCCCAGGGCCGCCAGTCGTCGGTTGGGTCCAGACGTTCGGCGAACGGCGGCAGCCCTGTCGACGCGATGTCGAAGTCATTCTCTGCTTCGGTGGCAATGAAGTCGGCAAAGACCGCGGCCAGCGAAATCACGATCAGTACGACTAAACCAGCCATGGCCGCCTTGTTGCGTCGCAGGCGACGCCAAGCCAGGTTCCACTCGCTGCGGACGGGCGCTTCCGGTGCGGCCTGACCCACAAACTGCCCGACGGCTGCCACGCTATCGCCCCGATTCAAGAAGTTGTGCCGAACACCGGCGCGCATCATAGCCGCAACGAGCGCCGGTTCGGGAGGAATCGGCGACTACGACACCCGGGCCAGGGCGTAAAGGTCAGGACGACGACTCTGCATAGTGTTCAGCACGTGGCTGTTGCGGCGCTGGCGTCCGGCCTCGATGTCGACGTGGCCGACGACCACGGTTTCTTCCCCACCGTGAGCGACGGCGATAGTCTCGCCGTCATGATCGACGATCGCCGAGACTCCGGTAAAGCACCTCTGAGGCGCGCCGGCCGGCTGCCACCCGGCTTCGCCGACTCGGTTCACGGCCGCCACTGGCACGCGATTGAATTTCGCGATCGCGGAAGCCTCCCAGGCCGGCATGGACGTGCGGTTGTTCAGCCAGATCAGCATCTCGGCGCCGCCGGCGACCAGAGCCACTGGCAACTCGCCATGGTGACCGTCATAGCAAATCATGACTCCGACCCTGGTGCCGACGAGGTCGAATAGCCCCAGCGTCTCGCCGCGGGCGAACGCCGTGGACTCGTCGACGCGCGGGTCGTCGTTCACGCACATGTGGGACTTGGCGTACGTGCCGATGACACCGTGGGGACCAAGGATCACGCTGCCGTTTTGCGGGCGGCCGCCGGCTATCCGGGTTACAAGACCGACGGCGATACAAGCGCCGGACGAGGCCGCCAGATCAGCGAAAGCGCGAACGGTCACACCTTCCAGATCCTCCGCAACCGTCGTGTAGTCGTTGGTGCAATAGCCGGTGGTGACCAGTTCCGGAAGAATTACCAGATCCGGGTTGGTGGCAAGCACCTGTTCCGTGAGGCCCAGGGCACGCGCGCGGTTGGCTTCGATCTCGCCGTCGACGGTGGCGACCTGCACGCAGGCGATGCGCATGGCGCCAGCGCCTATCCGTCAAACGGTCGCCGCTCGTTGCGGTCGAGCGGGAGGTCGACTCGCGATCCCGTTGCGGCGCTCAAGTACGCGGCCTGAAGAATCTCTACACAGCGCAGTCCGTCCTCGCCGGTCAATACGGGGTCTTCGTCGCGGAGGACCCAGGCCGCAAAGCTGGACCACTCCATGTCGTAGGCACCGTCGGGCGAGTTGTGCTCAAGGCGAACGACCTCTGGAGGCTGGTCTTCATGTTGAGTTGTGATAGTGAGGTCGTGCGGGTTGTAGCTGACACCCCCGCGCTCACAGACGATGTCGAATCCGAATGCGGTCTGATAGGTGGCCATCGGATAGAAGGTCGAAACCTGTAGCGAGCCGAGCATTCCGCTCTTGAACGCGAGCGCGACCGAAATGGCGTCTTCCTGGTCGGAGACCTCGGGCCGCAGCTTGGGCGAAAGGACCGCGTATACGGAGGCCACCTCGCCAAAGAGGTAGCGCAACGTGTCCACGTCATGGACTCCGGCCCAGTAGAGCAACCCGCCGCAGAGGGCCCGCTCGCGCCAGAAGCCGGTAATGCGACGGCCAAAGAAGCCGCGAACGTTGACGGCCAGGGGGCGTCCCAGTCCATCGGTAGCCAGCGCCCGCCTGAGCGCGGCGGAGGCGGGCCGAAATCGGCGTTTGTGACCAACCATCAGCTTCGCGCCGTGCGTGTCCGCGGCTTCCACCATGTCGTGGCAGTCGGCGACGGTGATGGCCATGGTCTTTTCGCAGAAGATGTGGCGACCAGCAGCCGCGGCGTCCACGGCGATGTCGCGATGCGTCGAGTGGGTCGTCACGATGGCAACCGCGTCGCAATCGCACTCGTCCAATAGCGCTCGGTGATCGGTCCAGTACGGCATGCCGCGATCGCGCCCAAGGCGCCGCGCCTTGTCGCCGTCGGTGTCGGCAACGCCAACCAGTGCTATCTCGGGCTGCCGATCAATCAACTCGGTCGTATAAGTCCCAAAGCCGCCGGCGCCTATCAGGGCGATTCTGACGGAAGAAGACTCCGGGGCGCTGGCGCTCACGATCTGATCTCCGCCATTCCGAAATCTCCGCGACTCAGGTTCGGCAGCCGATCGGCTCGGTGCCGCGTGTAGTATGCGCGACCCAGCGCCGCCGGCTGTTGCGGCGGTTTCCAGAAGGCCAGGTGAGCGGTGGCAGCCTCGACACAACCGGGCCAGACGTCGGCCCCGAACGGCGAACTCCTTGAACTCGCCGGCAACGTGCTCAGCGGCGGCGCCCTTGGCTTTCTGATGCTTCCGCGCTCCCAGGACGTGGTGATCCGTGAAGGGCGCGGCAGTCATCTCATCAGCGTCGACGGCCGGGAGTACATCGACTACCTGATGGGTTCCGGGCCCATGCTGGTCGGTCACTGCCATCCGCGGATCCTGGAAGCCGTCGAGCGCCAGATTCGCCAGGGAACGACGTTCTATTTCCTGAACGAACCGGCTATCCGGCTGGCGGAGCAAGTGATCGAGGCCGTTCCTTGCGCCGAGCAGGTCCGCTACGTGACGACCGGCTCCGACGCAACGTTTTTGTCGCTGCGCGCGGCTCGGGCGTTCACAGGCCGGCCGAAGATCCTGAAGTTCGAGGGCGGCTGGCACGGAACCGGCGACTTCGCCATGTTCGGTACCGTTCCTGGTGAGGCCAGCGACTATCCGCACGCGGAACCCGACTCGCTGGGTGTGCCGGGCGTGCTGGCTGACGACGTGCTCGTGGCGCCGTACAACGACACCGAGTTTGCGCTCCAGGTGATTGAGGAATACGCAGACGAGCTCGCGGGCATCATCATCGAGCCGCTGCAGCGCGTGCTGCGGCCGGTTCCCGGATTCCTGGAATCAGTGCGGGAGGCTTGTGACCGGCACGGCATCGTGATGATTTATGACGAAATCGTGACGGGATTCCGGCTGGCCTGGGGTGGCGCGCAGGAGGCCTACGGCGTGGTGCCGGATATGGCCTGTTACGGCAAGGCGATGGCCGGTGGCTTTCCGCTAGCCGTGATTGCGGGCCGCCGGGACATCATGGACCTGTACGGCAACGTGGGCCGTGCGCCAAACACCATTGCCTGGGCGAGCGGGACCTTCAACGGTAATCCCGTCGCGGCCACGGCGGCGCTGGCCGCCATGGAAGTCCTCAGCGAGCCCGGTGTCTACGACCAGTTGCACCGCGTCGGCGGTCGTCTGCGGGCCGGCATAGAGGACGCTGGTCGTCGACACGGCATCGCATTACAAGCGCTGGGCGAAGACATGGTGTTTGGCGTGCGCTTCATGGAGAACGCCAACCCGACGCAATGGGTTGACTTGCTGGATAACGACCGCGACATGGGGACGCAGTTTGCTATCGAGTGCGTGAAGCGAGGAATCCTGATCGTGCCGAACGAGAAGTTCTACATCTCGATCGCGCACAGCGAGGACGACGTGGATCGGACGCTCGAAATCGTGGACGAAGCCCTGGCGGCCTGTAAGGCGTCAGCGGGCTAGTAGCTGAGGCGTCTCAAGAAGGGGGCATCCGATGCGGGTACTGATGTGCAGCCCGGACCTGGCGGCGATCACGGATGTGCTTCGAGAAGCGCTGCCCGAGCACGAGATCGTCCCGACCGAGCCTGACGAACTGGCCGCGCAGGCACCGAGTGCCGACGTGATCATCCCGGCGCGTACGCCCATCGATGCCGCCACCATTGAATCCGCTTCCCGCCTTCGCCTGATTCAGCAGTTCGGGATCGGGGTCGATCACGTCGATCTGGAAGCTGCACGCGCCCGAGACATTCCAGTGGCCAATGCCCCGGCCGGACCCTCGGGGATCGGCAAGGCGGTGGCCGAGTTCGCGCTGATGCACCTGATTGCCGCCGGCCGCCAGCTGCCGACGCACCTTCGGACGCTGGCGGCGCGCTCGATTGCCGTACCGTTTGGCGCGTCGCTCTTCGATTCTCGCGTTTGCATCGTGGGCGTCGGCGGCGTCGGCAGCGAAATTGCCCGGCTGCTGAAGCCGTTTGGGGCGACCCTGATTGGCGTGAAGCGAACACCGGATCCCGAGTTGGCGCAACGGCTGGGGCTCACCGAGCTCTACACCGCCGACCGTCTGACCGAGGCGGTTCGCAATTGCGGCTTCGTGGTGCTGTCGGTGCCGCTCACGGATGAGACGCACGGCCTGGTCGACCAGGCCGTACTGGATTCCATGCCGGACGGATCCGTCCTGGTCAACGTATCGCGCGGCCCGGTGGTCCAGCGCCAGCCGCTGATCGACGCGCTTGACAGCGGAAGGCTGCGGGCCGCCGGCCTTGACGTGTTCTGGGAAGAGCCGGTTGATCCTGCCGACCCAGTGTTTGAACGCGAGGTCTTTGCAACCCCGCACGGGGCGTCGGCTTGCGACATTTTTCTGCGTGGAACCACGGAAGTGGTGCGCGACAACATTACGCGAATCGAGGCTGGGCAGGCCCTGAAATACCGCGTGGCCTGAGAGAGTCTAAGCCGAGCCGATCGGGATCTGCGGCCGGCGCCCTAGCCAGGCGTGTGGTAGCTGAGGTCCCAGTCGCCCAACGAGCAGAGCTCGTGGCGGGCTGAACTCAGGTCGGTCTCACCGCCTGCTTTCCAGTCTTCGATTTCGTCGATGTGTCCAAGACGGCGAAGAGCGCTCCACATGTCGCTGTAGTTGGCGCGGCCATTGCCGCCGGCGCAGTCCCAGAAGAACAGGTGCCGTACACCGGCGCGGTAGAGACCGACGGCTCGGCGACGCAAGTGCTCCGGGGAAACCTGGCGGGGCATCATGTTCGGCGCAATGACCGTGTTGCTGCCGCGCGCGAGGTTTAGGAAGTCATCGATCGCCCTCGGGTCGGACCAGGCATCCACGCTGCTGTTGAAATCCGTTGCCGACGAATAGGGAATAAGCGTGTCGACCAGGCCTTCGTTCACCCAAGCTCCGGGATCGACTCCGAAACGCAGGTTTTCTGCCTCGGTGCCAGCGACCGCGGCCGATATCTGAAGGCGACGGCTGCGGCCCCGTCGCCGCGATTCCTCGTCCATCGCGGCACGCAGCTCGCGGTGAAACTGGGTGAGAACGCCCGATCGGTAACGCAGCCAGGTCGGGTCGAGCGGCTCGAGGCTGCGCGGATCGAGGCCGTGGTCGGCGCGAAAGCCCTCAACGAGTTGCGGCTCGTATTCCACCAGCGGTAGCCGCCGGTTGTAGAGCATGCAGATGCCGTCCACTGGGTACTGGACGACCTCGCGGAGCAGCGAGATGACGTAGGCGCGAACTTCGGGATGGGTGTAGGCGAAGCGCGGCGTGCGGCGACCTGCGCGGTCTACACCGCGCCACTCGGGCCGCCGCTTGTAGACCGAGTCGCCGTGCGTGAAGTGATCCAACGGGGGTGGGTAATGAAAGCCGGCGACGCGATAGCTTGCGTGGAGTTCTAGGCCGACATCCCGTGCATGTTCGGCAGCCACCTGCAAGGGATCAATGCCGCGGTCGCGGAGAATCCGCCAGCTTTCGGCGTTGAGTCGGTCGCTCTGTCGCGGAAAGTCATCGAGCCCATCGTGGGTGGGCACGCGCCCGATCTGGGTGAAATAGTTCATCAGATCGCCGGAGCCGCACTCCCAGTAGAGGCGCGAGAAGTCGGTGTGCCGATACGGCTCTACCTCGCGCTGGATATCGGCGGCACTTGTTAGGCGCCAGGCGGAGTGCGGTCCGTGGGCATCCTGGTGGGCGAAGAGGCGGCGGGTGTCGTCTTGATCGCGGTCGGCCGTTAGTGCGCGCACCTCGGCGGATGTCAGCGGAACTAACTTGACATAAGCAATTCGCGTGGGTCGGCCGAGAAACGAACCGGGGCCGGCGCCGGCGGATGCACGCGCCGTCGGCTGCGCCATAACCAGGTCGCGCCCGGTCAAGTCCGCTGCGCCCCAGTAGTGTTCGTGCAGAAACTCGGCGTGGCCGCCGAAGGGGACGCGTGGCCAGGCCAGGATGGTGAATGGGCCAGTGCCGCTGAGCTTGAGCTGAACTTCGAGCTGCCGACCTTCAGGTTCGGACCAGAACGGATGTACGCCAATCGATATGGCATGCCAGCCGTTGGCGTTCAATGGATAGCTAACGCACGGTGCCGCGGTTTCGGGCCCGGCCAGCAGCATCACGCCGCTGAACGCGCCTGTGCTGTAGGGCAGCGTGCGCCAGGTGTGGCGGCGGGGCTCAGACGACAAGGCGCTGGATGGTGTACATCGGTCAAGGTCGGTCAGGTAGATGGGCGGCTGGCTGAAGCCGCGGTCGGCGAGGAAGTCCGGCGCCCGTCCCGTCATGAGGTCAGCGCTTCCGTGGTCACGGCCAGATGCCCAGCCGACGCAGCAGGCCGCGTACGTCTCCCATCTCGGCGTCGGTGGCGTTGGGCGCGGGGGCGCGGCGCCAGCGGGGCGCTATGCCGTAGGCCTCGATCATGGCCTGGGAGAAACCGTTGTAGCCGGCCGGGAAGCGATGGGCCGCCGCACGCACCGGGGTCTCAATCCGCATGATGATGTCCCAGGCCTCGGCGGTGTCGCCGCGCTGGAGCGCCCTCCAGTAACGCATGGCCGGCTCGGGATAGCAGCGGACGAACGGCTCCAGCCAGGAGCGGCAGCCATGGGGCCAGAGGAGGAAGTGCCGCTTCATGCCGCCGCCGCCGACCATAGGCCAGCGTTCGCCCCATCGCATCAGCACTTCGTGGGCGTAGTCGAGCTGGGTGTCTTCCTTGAAGCCCAGGATTCCGGGCTCGTCCTCGATCAATTCGCACGTCCTGATCGGCACGTCGCCAACCAGCATGACCGGCGTGCGACGAGCGACGGCGCGGTAGAAATCGGCCAGAGTTTCCGGCGTTCCACGCGCCCACTCGGCGGGGCGGACCATGTAGAGGTCGTAGCCCAAATCGCGCACCAGCTCCGCAAACTCGAGCGTCTGGTGAAGACTCCACATGTTGTCGCAGGCGATCGTGAGGGCGCGGTCGCCAACGTGCGCGATGACGGAGCGGTGGACCTGGGCCAGTTCGGAGTCAGTCAGGAGTGAAACGAGAGTCTCGCCCCAGGTGAGCATGATGACCTGGCAGCCCGACTCCAGGGACCTGTCGATGACGGCGTGCATGCCACCGAAGTCAATCGTCCCGTCTCTGTGGAACTTGGTGGGCAGCGGGTTGACCGGGCCGCTCAGCAGGCTGCGGATTTCCTCAGAATCGCGCACAGGTCATCCTCCTTGGCCTAGCGCAATGACTCCGGGACGCTTGAATCCCAGTCCGCGGAATCCACCTGGCGACTGTGGAAGCGTCGGGGTCACATCCGAGTTGTTAGTTGGGGCTGATGGCCACCGACCTGATCTCGCCAAACTCGCGACCCAGCTTGCGCCAGGTCTCGCCGCCGTCGTCGCTCACGTAGACGTACCCGTAAATGCTGGCCGCCGCGACGCAGTCGGGCACGTCCACGTGCGCGCTGAAGCAATAGACAACGGAATTCGGTGTTACGGGCAGTTCGGGCGTGTCCCAGGTGGCGCCGCCATCCACCGTGCGGCGGATCGCGCCGGTGACCCCGGGGATTCCGTTTCCGTTGCCCACGAACATGACGTCGGGATTATCAGGACGAACGAGGATGTTGCGGCAGTAGGACGAGCCACCAGGGTCGAAGCTGGGGAACTTGTGGTGGTCCCAACTGTCGCCCTCATCTGTACTGATGGCCAGTCCGAAGGGGCTGGTGGAATAGACCAGCGTGGGATCGCCGGGGCGGATGGCCAGGCCGTGAATGTCGTCGTACATCAGCTCCGGGCCAACGTTCGACAGGGCGGTCCAGGAATCGCCCCCGTCTTTGCTGCGGTACAGGCCCGCGACCTCGACGCCTGCCCAGACGGTCTGATGGTCGCGCGGATCTATGAGCACGGTGGTTGTGCGGGGCGGGACGATCGGGCCGTTGAGGTTTACGTTGACCGGCAGTTCTTCCCAGGTCTCGCCGTCGTCTTTGGACCGGTATACCCCGGGGCGCGTCCCGGCAAAGATGATGCTGGGATCGACCGGATCCACCGTGATGGACCAGATGTGGATTCCGTCGATGGGTGTGTCGAGTTGTTCCCAGGTCTCACCCTGATCCTCGCTTCGGAAAACTCCGACGTCGGTGCCGGCAATTACACGGTTGAAATCGTTGGGATAGACCGTGACCGTGCGGACGTTGCTTTCGGTCGGGACGGGACTCCGGATCTGCGACCAGGTTGAGCCGCCGTCGGGACTCACATTCAAGCCGCCGCCGACCGTACCCACGAACATCGTGAAGTCTTGCGCCATTGTCTTTGCACCCCGCGACGGCCCGCGCGGCGCGCCCGGCGCAGCCGGGACGACCGCCAAGCCAACGCTTGCTCAGCCGTTGTAGGGCGAGTCTATAGGAAGCCGGGGCGACCGATGGAATTCAGGCTACGCAGCCGAGCTTGTCATCGCCGCGAACAGACGACTCCAGAGCTACTGATCCGTCCGTCGAATCCGATAGCGACCGTATGGTCCAGCGGTCTGTTCCCCGCCTTCGATCCAGCCCGCCTGGATGAGAAAGCGCAGTGGGCCATCTCGGCGAAAGGCATGCTGCGGGAGTAGTTTCGCTTCCCGGATCCAGCGTGCCGCATCCTGCAGGTTGACTTCAGTCATCGCTTCTTGTCGGAGACGGCCCTGCAGGAACGCGTTGAGTCGATCGAGTTGGTTCATGGTGACCTCCTGGCCGTCGCCATGGTCGGCAGGCCGCCGCAAGAGATACTCCCGCCACGAGCCTATTTCTTGCCTCGGCTAGTCGGCTCGAGTTGCCCGAACCGAGAACATAAACGGAACGTGGCCGGGCTGATCGGGTAGGCGCCACCATCCATCCTGGCCCTCGACCAGGCTGGGCATGGCCCGGTAGGGGGAGAACGGGTATTCGCATAGCGAGTCGATTCGGAAGCCGGCGTCGATGAACGCGTTGACGATCTCGCCAAGCCCATGATTCCACTCGTAGTTCACGGTGTGATCGATCGACACGTCCGACTCGACATACGTGCCCGGCTCGCCATAGCGCATTGCCTGACCCTCGAAGTATGGGCCGACGAATTCGAGGCTGCCGTCGGGTCGATCCAGGTCGAGAGAGTGGACGACTGGGTGCCCGTCGCGAATGTAGGCCATTCCGCCGGGCCGGGTGAGTCGGTGCACAACCTGTGCCCAGGCGGCGATGTCCGGCAGCCAGCAGAGAACGCCTTCGCTGGCGTAGACGATGTCAAACGTCTTGCCCAGTGCCTCCGGCGCCTCGTACACATCGGATTCGACAAACGTGGTCGGCGTTTGGGCGCGGCAACTGATTTGGCGGGCGGCCTGGATGGCGGGGGCCGAAAAGTCCAGTCCGGTGACTTCGGCACCAAGCCGTGCCCAGGAGAGTGTGTCGAGGCCGATGTGGCACTGCAGATGCAAAAGGGACTGGCTGCGGACGTCGCCGAGTTCTCCCCGATCCAACCTGACGGCCTTGGTGATCCGCTGTGGGTCGGAAACAAACCCTTCGACGTCGTAGCCCGGCGACACGAGATGGGCGGCTGCGCGGTCGTTCCAGTTGGCCAGGTTTGCCGAGCGTTGATGTTCGCGACCAGACCAGACTCGACGTCGTGACTCAAAGTGTTTGCTAGAAGGCATGGGACAGACTGGATGGTCCTCGGCGCACAGCGCCAGCGAAGCTTTTGGTTCTGGTACCCCCGGTAGGACTCGAACCTACAACCAACTGATTAAGAGTCAGCTGCTCTTCCAATTGAGCTACGGAGGCTCGCGCGTTCGCGGAGTTAGAGCCCGCGAGCGACGCTCATGATGGTAGCAACATCAGGTCGGCGACCCGAGGGACTCCGGGGCAAAACGTGAGCCGTCTCACGATAGGGCTGCCGTAATCGTGAGACGATGATTCTGACGCGATTATCTTTGTTGGTGTTGCGATGAGGTGGCAGTTTTCAGCTCGTCTGACGTCGTTGATTGTCTTGGCGGTCATTTCGTTGGCCGTCGGCGGGTCCGCGCTCGGGCTTGCCTTGGCGCGCGGTGCGTCGGGCGGCGACTCTCGAGAGGTCGCCAGTCACATGGAACGAGCAAAGATCGAGGCGGTGGCGAAGGCCGGTTCGCCCCAGTTCAAGCGTACTGAGGGCAAGGACAGCGCCGATCGCTCTCGGCATGGCGAGAACACGCGCGATGCTGAACGATTCAAGCGCGGTACGGACGGTCGCGGTTGGTATCACGACTGGTGGGGGACGAGGCGGGTAGTCGTTATCCCGCGGATTCGTGAGCTGCCACGTTCCTTCTTCCACGGTGACTCGCCGCGCCTGCGCGGAGTCGAGCGCACACAGCCCCGGCAGCAGGTCGCGCGGCCTGGCGGCATGGTGATCGCCGTTGGAGAAGTGACGGCCGTTCGCGATGGCGCCATTGAGATGTTCACGGTTCTCGGGAACGAGGTGACCATCGACATCGGCCAGCTCAGTCAGGAAATCCGGCCTGAGGTCGGCGCCCCAGCCATTGTGATTGCCGAGCGTGATGGCGACGGCTATGTGGCACAGTCGATGGATCTGCTCGACATTCGACTCTCGGAGATGCTGGAGGGCATGCGCACCCGGTCGAGCACCGGGTCGTAACGCACCTCCCTCGGCTCGGCCGCCGGTGCCCCACGGGTAGAGTGTGTGCGCTGGCGCCGGAGCGCCCGGCCGCGTGAGGGTTACATGCGCTCGTTCCGACACGACCTCGTTGAGGCGATGGTCATCATCGTGGTCTTCACGGCCGTGGGGATGGGACCCCTGTACGCGTTGGGCGCGGTTGCCGACGGATTTCTGAACCCGGAGGATCCGAGCAGCTGGGGCGCCAGTTTGCCTGTCATTTACTGGCTGGCCATCGTGCTTATTGGGTACTTCTTCGGCTGGACGATGACGAACCTGGCGGTGGACTACGAATCATTCTGGCGTCTGCCGGGACGACTGCGGGCCTTCGAGGCGCTGGTGGCCGAGGCTGGCGCAGGCAGTACCGTGCATGCGGCCGCCAATGACCGAGACGGCGCCGTTGGCGCGCTGCGCTACCCTCGGTTGCGAAGCCACGGTGTCAGTGTATTGGCGGCCGCACCGCTAACGTTCGTCTATGTCGCGGTCCGCGGCGCCTGGCTTGCCTCGTGTCTAGCGGCCGCCTCGGCGGTAATTGAACTCAGCCGAACAGCGGTCACCGGTGCGTCAACCAGTGCCTCACTCTTGGCGCTGGCTGCGTCGCTGTCGGTGTTGGGAGTAACAAGCCTGCTCACACGAACGCTCGCGATTCCAGCGGCGCGGCAGGCCGTGACCGTGATCAAAGCCAGCAGTACCGCCTGATGCAAAGGCGCTACGCGTTTGTCGGCAGGTCGATGAATTCGGCGTTGCAGTCGAAGTCGGCGGCGAGGAGTTCGGCCAGGGCCTGAACCCCAAAGACCTCTGTTGCGTAGTGACCGGCGGCCATGAAATGGACGCCGAGTTCGCGACTCCACATTTCCGCTGGTTCAAACATGTCGCCAGTCACGAATGCGTCACAGCCGCTGGCCGCTACCTCGGGAAAGTAGCGAGGCCCGCCCCCGCTGCACACCGCGATGCGTCGGATCTCGGACGGGCCGTTGGCATAGTTGGCGTGCAGCGGGCCAACGGCATCTGCCACGCGTTCCGCAAATTCGACAGCCGGAACCGGTTCGGGTACTGAGCCGAACCAGCCGACCGGCCGGTCGCCGACGTTTGCAAAGCCCCCGCGTTCTTTTCGGAAACCAAGCGCTTGGATGATCCGCGCGTTGTTGCCGAGGGTGGGGTGACCGTCGAGCGCCAGGTGGTAGGCCGCGAGGTTGATGTCGTGGTCGAACAGCAGGCGCAGACGTTCGCGAAGCATGGGGTCGATCACCCGGGAGTCCTTGTCCCAGAACAGACCGTGATGCACGACGACAAGTCCCGCGTCCCGGTCAGCGGCGGCTTGGAAGAGGGCTCGGCTGGCCGAAACCGCCGTGACTACGCGCTCGATCATCGAACGTCCGTGGACCTGCAGGCCCATCGGACCATAGTCCGGGAACGTCTGGACTTCGAGAGCGTTATTCAGATGTGAAACAAGGTCGTCGCGGGGCTCAGGCACCAGCGGCCGGTTCGGGCGACCGGCGGCGTTCGCGCACCTGGCGAACCAACTCGGCGTCCGTGCCGGAATCCACCGCGATTTCCATAAATTCGTCCGCGCTCATTCCAAGCTCGCCGAGAACCCGGCGGTCGATTGGGCACGGGTAGATGTAGTCGTCGATGGTGCCGTCAGCCTTGGCGCGGGCCTTGTCCGACATTCGGGCAATCCATGGAATCCCGCCGATCACCAGATCGCGTCCCCTCGGCTGGAAGGTTTGGTTGGTCCCGGACTCGTTGCTAGCAGCCATTGCTCGCTCGTTTCCGCTATCCGCTATCGGACGTGACGCTTGATTCTAGACCAAGGCATTGCAGTACCCGCCTGGACGCCAGTGATCGACCGGGCAGCAGGCCCGACAGTGCCTCGGGCTCGATTCGGGGAGCGTCCCACAGGCCGGCGGCCCGAGCCAAGGCCAGGAGCGTCACCGCCGCATCAATGCCTGGCGCCGGTTCGTCCGGGTGGCTGGTGGCGAGGCTCCGCACGGCACCGGCCGCGTCAATTGCCATTACGTATTTCCCGTATGTCCAATCCGCGAAGTCAAGACCGAGCAATTCCATGTCGATGAATGTGACCAAGTCTCCGTCGAGGATGATATTGGAGGGCGAGGCGTCCAGCGGAAGCACAGCCGGGTCAGCGGTGGCTACGGTTTCGCGCAGGTCGTGAATCGCCTCGGCGGGAATCGTCGGAAAGCAGTCCGCTACGGCTTGCGCGACTGCGCCAACTTCCATGCGGCGCTTTCGTCGGGCCGCCCGTCGACGGGCCGGTTGAATGCGTGCGTCCCATGGAGTCAGCGCGTTGGTCAGCTGCCGCCAGGCTTCGCGAACCGCCTCTGCCGCGGATTGGTTGGGCGGCTCGTCGGCCAGCAGGTGCTCGTACAGGGTCAGGCCCGGAACCCATGTTCTGACCAGGGCGATCGCCCCCTCGTGGGTGGCAACCAGGTCGGGGACGGGTGCGCCCACTGGACCGAGTTCTCGGTAAAGCGCCGCCTCAGTGCGGAAACGCTCAATGGCGTTCGATCCGTCAAAGAGCTTTATGGCCAGATCGGCTTGTCGTCCGCTGAGGCGCCAGAGACCCGGGCGGACGTGCGTGAGTCTCCGGCGTGCAATCGACTGGCCGGTAGCGGCAAGCACGGCCGCGAGCCGCGCTTTCGTTTCAGCCGACGAGCTCGAGCTCAATGTCGGTGCGGACGGTTGTGGTGGGTTCGATGTGAAGGGCGAGAGCGAGATCGCGCGAGGTCACGATCTGGTCCTGGGCGATTCGCAGGCAGGCAACGAGCCTGCCATTCAGAGATTGCAGTGATCTGACTCCCGGCCGGATATCGCGCTTCACGCCCTCCGGGTCGCGGGCACGCTCGATTTCCACAGCGTCCAGCGCCAGCAAGCGTGCAATCCGGTCGGCCAAATCGGGCGGGGGCGGGTTGACGGTGATTTCGTAGGTGGCCCACGTGGTGTGGACCCGGCGGCCGGGCGCGATGACGACTTCAACGACCGCCATGCCCGGTATAGCTCCGGCGGCCAGACGCTTTTCCACCTCCCTGGCATCCAGCGAGTCTCGTAGTGCCATGGTCATGTATTCGCGACGACCCTCAGCCCCGACCGGAAGCGGCGGTCCGAAGCTGAGGCGTGGCTTGGGGCTGAAGCCGCGGCTGTAGGCCAGCGGCAGGCCGGCGCGACGGGTTACTCGCTCCCAGGCACGTCGCACGTCGTGCTGGGAAAGGAAGCGCGCGGCACCTTGTTTAGTGAATCGGACCAGGTACCAGTGGTCCGGCGCGTGTTGATCTGTTGCCACGCGCAAGGATATGTCTCGGCGGCGGTTGAGCACTGGGAGATTCGGTGCCGGCGAGTCCCGACCAGTGGTCGACCTGTACTATGGCCGCGGCTACGCGCGACGCGTCGGGGGCCTGTGGATACGCCGGTTCTGCTGCTGAATCAGAACTACGAGCCGCTGAACGTCTGCCGCGTGCGACGCGCGATCGTGCTGCTGGCCAAGGGCAAGGCCGAACCGCTGGCGCACCGCGAGCGACCGCTGCGCACACCTGCTCGCGACGTTCCACGGCCTAGCGTCATCAGGCTGCGGTACTACGTGCGCCGGCCGCGACCGACGATCAGATTGAGCCGCCGCGAGGTTCTGGTGCGCGACGCCCACACCTGCCAGTACTGCGGTACGCGCGACACCAACATGACAATTGACCACGTAATGCCAAGGCGTCTCGGCGGGCGACGCCGGTGGGACAACCTGGTGACGGCTTGCCGACCCTGCAATCTGCGCAAGGCCGGCCGCACGCCCAGCGACGCCAACATGCGGCTTCGCCGTCGCCCTACACATCCGCGGTCGCCATACTCGCATCTGATGGGCCGGTTTATAACGGGCGCGCTGGATCCGGCGTGGGCCCCCTATCTGCCCCTGCAGTTGCGCCAAGCGAGCTAGGTCGCTCCAAAGTGGGTCGAACCGAGAAGGGATCACAACGTCCATGATCCAGAGCCTCTACGATTCTTGGCGCCCGTTCCTTTCGCCGCGAGTGGTGGCGACGATCGAGTCCACGGTCTGCGCTGGTCTGGACGCCTTTGGCTCAAACCCGATTCCCCTAATCGGTCGGCCTCCGGACGCGAGTGGGCCGGCGTTGGCCGCCATTCGGCTGGACCGAGGATCGCTAGTGAGCGCGCGGAGCGACTGGCTGGCGGCTCTGCGGCCGCTGGTGACGAATATGCACGCCGAGATGCTGTTTTCCGTATTCGGCGCCTACGAGCTTGCACGGGTTACGCAGCCCGACGGCCAGAGCGCGTGGGGGCCTGTGTTTTTCTTTTTTGGCGACGCGTCGACCTGGAATGATCCGGAAGATCCTCGGGTCGTCCGGCTTGGACCTGATGACCTGGCGGATGTGAACTATTCGCGCTTTTGGCACTGCTACGACGGGGAAGCCCATGAAGGGTACGGCGTGATTGAGGACGGCGAACTAATCGCGCTGGCCGGCGTTAACCACTACGGCGAGGGCGTTGAGGAGATCGGAATGGACGTGATGCCCGAGGCCCGGGGCGCCGGATTAGGCCGCGCCGTCGTTGGCGCCGCCGGTTCGGCGATCATCGAGCGGGGAAACCTGGCGCTGGCTACGACCTCTCCGTGGAATATTCCGTCGGCACGCACGCTACGGTCGGCCGGGCTGCGCTATTCGTACACCCTGATGATGTCCTTTGACGCATTCGGCGGCGCATTCCCAATGCCGGCCCAGCCGCTTGGGAGGCCGTATCCAGGCGCGAGAATGATCAATTACTACCCAGCCTGGGCGATGAATCAGGATATTGAGCCACGGCCGGACATGTAGTGGCGTGCGGACTTCGCGAGTGGATTGACCGCACGCTGACCGAAGCAAGCCACCACTCCGCTCATTGCCGAACAAAGCTGGTTCTACGCCGGAGTGCGACACTCCCGCGTCTTAGGGGGTAGGACGGCAGATATGAAGATAGTCTCGGTTGAACGAATCCCAGTTGACGCCGGGCACACGGAACGGCCAGGGCGGCACATGCGCCGGAAGTGTGCGGACTGGTCAATCATCGAGGTGTGCAAGGTCACGGCCGACAACGGGCTGGTTGGTTGGGGCGAGACCGTCCCGCACTACACCTGGGGCCGGGTGCCGGACGAAGCCGCCGACCGAGCGATCGGGAGCCATCCGGCCGAGTTGATGTGGGACGACGGACTCGGGGCCGGCTTGCAACAGGCGCTGTTCGATCTGGCCGGCAAGGCGCTCGGGGTGCCGGCGTATCGGCTGCTTGGTCACAAGGTCCGGGACTGGTGCCCGATCGCGTGGTGGTGCTGGGACATGCCGCCGGACGAGTGGGTAGGAGAGACGCAGGACGCGGTGGCAGCCGGCTACGCCAGCTTCAAGCTGAAGGCGCGGCCCTGGCACGACCTGCGGGCGGCGACCCAGGCGATCAGCGACGCGACGCCGGACCATTGCGTGTTCGACCTGGACTTCAACAGCCTGCTGGTGTCGGCCGGCCAGGCGGCGCATGTGCTGGAGGATCTGCAAGCACTTCCGAAGGTGCATTTCTTCGAGACACCGATTCCGCAGCACGACGTGGAAGGCAACCGTTCGCTGCGGGCGAAGTTGCGGCGACCAGTGGCGATGCACTTCGACAATCCGCCGTTCCTTACGGCCGTCAAGGAGGGTGTCTGCGACGGCTGGGTGCTGAATCAAGGGGCGGCGCGCACCATGCACCAGGGAGCGCTGGCGGACGAGGCGAACATGCCGCTGTGGCTACAGCTTGTGGGTACGGGGATCACGACGGCGTTCACCGCTCACTTGGGCGCGGTGCTGCCAGCGGCCCAGTGGCCAGCCATCACGTGCCTGAACACCTACCGGGACGACCTGATTCGAGAGCCGCTGGAGATTCGGCGCGGTCACATGCGGGTTTCGGAAGCGCCGGGGCTGGGGATCGAGGTGGACGAGCACGCGCTGGAACGGCTGCGACGGCCGGACATTTCGCAGCACGAGTTGCCGCGGATGATCCACATCGTGCGATGGGCGGACGGCTCTTCGGTGGCGTACACGGAACACGACGACATGGAAGCCGACTTCCTGGCTGGCAGCCGGCCGGCCTTCGAGCGTGGCGTGACGTTGACCACCGAGGAAGACGACGGGAGTCCCGCGTTCGGCGAGCGGTGGCAGCAGGTGCGACAGGCCGGCATCCTCACGCAGTATGCATAAGCGTCAGCTTTACATAACTTGCCGTCTGATGGGCAAGCGAGTCCGGGGGCGGGGCGTGAGCCGGCGGTGGAGAACGAGGCGCGGACCGCTATGCGAGACGTCTTCCGGGAAGGCTGACCAGTTGACGAGCCAGCGCCTCGGTTACACCCTCGACTCGTCCGCGGACGGTGGGGTAGGAGACACCTAGTTCAGCTTCGACGTGACCTATGACGACGCGGATGCGCACGAACACCTCGACAAGGGCCAGTTTGCCGCCGACGAGTTCCACCAGGCCGCGGGACCAGATCGTGCCTCGATGGCGAAGTCTTTGGACGGCACGCACTACAGGTCACGACCGGAGTTTCGGCGTACAGCGGGCAGGAGGAGGGAAGCTGATGTGGCATCAGACTCTTCGACATCATGATTGGTTCTTCAATCTGTTCTTTACATAACGCACAATGCATGGGGGCGGAGTATCGCCGTGCCGGCGGTGGACAGGCAAGGTGCCCGATTGCGAACGCGCTGTGTCCGGACACTGTTGAAGGGACACAGTTACGAGAGGTCAAGGACGGCGACTTTCGGCACGCCCTAGCCCTAGTCCGCGCCGAGGGATCCAATGCAGTCCCCGCCTGCCGCCGGCGACATTGTTTGCAACTCCTATGGCAGCGCCGAGGCATGATGAAGCTTCCGCTCTTACGGACCGCCAGGTGTGACCGGAGCACGCCGTGAGTTCACAGCTGGCATTGAGCTCCGGCCGTGGAAGCTCCAAGGCCGGAAGATGCTTGACTAGTCAGCGGCGTTGGCGGCCTGACTGACCGGGACCCTGGTCTCAATAGTAGAACTAATACACATTAGTTCTACTATTTCGATCTCGAGACGCCGAGAGCCGTGGAAGGCGCCGGTACATGGCACGGAAACGTCGGCAAGACGAGAAAAGCGCAGATGCGTTCAGCGGCCATCGCGCATTGCGAGCCAGCGGGCACGGCATGCTCCAACTCTCTCCAAGGAGCCGCGGCCGGGACGTGTCGTCGGCACCCCGGTAAAGGCTGCGTGACCAGGGATCGGCCTTGGACCTTTGACGTACCAGTCGCCTTGTACTGCCCGCAGGCTCGCCGCGGAAGCTGCTGCGTCCGCGGCGCCTTAACAGCGGACGAGCCTGGATATCGTGGAAATCCGCGTGCTGCAGAAAGATATTGACAGGTGGTACAGGTTCGAAAAGTCTCGTGACAGAGTTGGCGGGGCGCGCTAGATTCAAAGTTCCCACTGTGTCGTGGGAGTACCGTTAGTGCATACGTGATTCTGGATTGGAGCCCGTGAGCCCGACCCTGCAGACCGCCACGACGGACTTCTTGGGTGCCATGCGTGCCAAGTCCCCGAGCACGAGGGCGACGTATAGGACGGGGTTGCGGCGTTTCCTGGCCTGGCGCGGTACCGAAACGTTGCTGGACGAGTTGGACGACGGCGTACTCGAGCGGTTCTACCTTGAATTAGTGGATGAGTTTGGACGCGAGCGCCAGGCCACGATTTCGACGTACCTGGCAGCGGTTCGGGCGTTCCTGAGGCATTGCCTGCGTTCCGGCGCACTGGATGGCGTGGAACTCGAACGTGCGGTTGAGCGATTGCGGGCAGTTCGCGACAAGCCCGGATATCGGACGCCACGGGTTGAGGACGGACTGGCGCTGATTGTCGATTATGTCAAGAACGAATTGCCGGGATTGATTGCCGATTCAGCTTCGAAAGATGCCCGGCTACGGGTCTATCGGGACCGAGCCTTGTTGCTCTTGCTGTTTACCACCGGCATGCGGCGGCGTGAGGCGGCCCGGCTTGACCGGAGAGATGTGGACGACGGGTGGGCGCAGCAGGCTCTGATCACGGGAAAGGGCGACCGGGAGCGGGTGGTCTTTTTTGACGATGACACGCGTGAGGCGATTCGCGCCTACGTAAAGGCCCGGCACGACGCGTATGCGCCGTTGTTCATTCGTCATCACGGAAAGCCGAAGCACCCGGGCCGCGCAGGCGAGTTGCTGCGCCTGTCGCCGCAATCGATCTGGAAGATCGTGAAAACCTATGCCGCGGCTGTCGGAGTTCCAGCCACGACGCATGACTTCCGACACCTGAAGGCCACCTCGCTGTTGAACCGAGGGGCCAATCTGTCGGAGGTTCAGGACATTCTGGGGCACGCCTCGCCGGATACGACGAAGCGAATCTACGCGCACTACGAAACCGCCAAGCTGCGCGAGGCGTTCGATCGTTACAGCCCGACCGTGGAAGAGGCCGCGGCAACGGCTCGGAAGGGCCGCTCGCCGACGGATCGAGCTCTCGCGCGATGACTACCGATCGTCACAGCCACGCGAGCGATCTGGGCACGACAACCCAGGTCTTGCCAGGAACGATCTGGTTGTGCCGCGTGTGCCACCGGACCAACGCGCGAGGTTGGCAGGTGTGCCGGGCGTGCGGCGCGGAGCGTCCGGCGCGGCGCGCGTGGATGCAGGCGCGGGCCCTTCGTTCGCTGGTGTTTCTGCTTACGGCACTTGTTGGCGCCGCGCTTGGGGTGGTGATTTTGAGTGCCTGGGGAGCTGTGATCAGCGGGCCGTGGGTGGTTCCCGCCATTGCGGTCTGGTTGGTGGGTTGTTTGGCTACCGCGCTGGTTGCGTGGCTGAGGCGGGTGCAGAGCGTCAATTAGCCGTCGGCGTAGAGCTTGCCTATTGACTTCAGCGCTGCCGCGCGAAGGTTGTCGCCGCTGACGGGATCCCAGGCGGCGTGATGCCCGTACCAGCGATGGGCGTCGGCGACCTCGTAGCCGCCGGTGGCCATGGCGCGGCGCGTGGGCGTGTAGCCGACGAGGCCGTTGCTCCAGCCAGCGATCATGAGTTCAGGAGACCGAGCTTCGGCGCGAAGCGCGCGGCCGTCGGCTGAGAAGAATTCGGAGGGGATGGCGACCAGCGCGAGATCGCCGATGCGAAGCGCCTGGATGTCGACGGTGAGGTCGGGGCCGTCAGATGGCTGCCAGTCGAGGACGCGCTGGGCGAAGTCGACCTGGTGCGACTGGATACGCAGGCGCTGGGCGGTTCCGGTCGTCGCCTCCAAGGCGCGCTGACCTTCGGTGAGGATCTGGTGGGCCTCGGCCCGGCTGATTGGATCGGCGTAGTGGAGGTCGGCGGGCGAGGAAGCTGCGCACGCGCACGACGTCGAAGATCGGCGCAGCTGCGAACGGAGGTCGAGGACCGTGCGGCCTAGGGCGACGCCGTGGTGGCGGGCGTTGGAGACGCTGCGGTAGCCGGCGCCGTCGAAGCGCTGATTGACGTCACCACCGGCGCCGTTGACGTACAGGCTGGGTGCGCCGGTTGCCGCGCTGACAGTGCGGCGCATATGGCCGGGATAGTCGGAGGTGCTGACGCTTTCGCGTGAGCCGGTTGGGTGGCAGCTGTAATTGACGAGGGTCACGAGGGGAACACCTTCTGAGTCGCGGAACTCGGCCACGACGACAGCCGCGTCTATGTCGTCGATGTGGCCGTCCTCGGGGCCGCCCGGACGGAAGGCGGCGGAGCGGCGGTTGGCACCGACGTAAGACTCGCCGCTGGCCAGCCACAGGTCGGCCGTGACCATGCGGTCCAGTGCCTCGACGGCGGCATCAACTGCAGCTTCTTCGACCGAGTCCAGATAGTTGGGATCCTTCTCGCCCATACCGGGGAGAACGCCCGTCTCGGGACCGCCGTGGGTGTGGGTGCAGGTCCACATCTGGTTCTCTCCGGGCACGCCGGTGGCCGCGGCCGTTCGTGCGCGGAGATCGGCCAGATGTTCAATGGTGAAACCGATGAGGTCGAAGCCGAATAGCAGCAACGGCTGGTCCCCGTCGGTGACGGCGAGGGCGTCGACTTTTAGCGGCTCAAGGGAGCCGAGGCTGGCGCCGAAGCGGAAGCCGAAGCCGCTGAGGTCAATGCCGGGCGGTGGGGTGATGTCGCGGCGGGCGAAGCCGACTTGCAACTGCCCGGTCATCGGGAGACCGCCGGTTCCACGCCGTAGGCGTCAAAGCGGCCGGCCAGGGCAGAAGGCACAGCGCCGCGCAATCGTGTTCCGGATTGGCCGAAGGACTCCTCCTCTACGCTGCCGTGTTCGTGGAAGAGGGCTACCAGACGGCTGTCGTCATAGGGGATCTCGACTTCGATGTCGACGGTGCTGACCCGGTGAATGTCGGCCAGCCGCTGGAGTAAGTCCTGGATTCCCTCACCAGTCGTCGCCGAGACGGCCACGGCGTTTGGGTACTCGGCAAGGTCGGGCGCGGGGGCGATATCGACCTTGTTTAGCGCCGTGACGATCGGGCGGCGGCCGGCACCGATGTCGCGCAGGGTGTCGTGGACGACCTCCACCTGGCGTTCAAAGGCGGGATTCGCCAGGTCGACGACGTGAATCAGGACATCGGCCTCGAGCGCCTCTTCGAGCGTTCCGCGGAAGGCCTGCACCAGGCGAGTGGGGAGGCGCTGGATGAATCCGACCGTGTCGGAGACGAGGATTGCGCCGCCATCCGGCAGGTCGACGCTGCGAGTGGTTGGATCCAGGGTGGCGAAGAGTCGGTCTTCGGTGAAGACGCCGGCGCCCGTGAGAGCGTTGAGGAGGCTGCTCTTGCCGGCGTTCGTGTAGCCGACGAGGGCGGCGGTGAGGAATCCGGACTCGCGGCGACGGGCGCGGCCCCTGGCGCGGCGAGCGCGTACAGCGTCCAGCCGCTTGTCCAGCATGGCCATGCGGCCGCGGTAGAGGCGGCGGTCGGTTTCGATCTGGGTTTCACCGGGACCGCGGAATGGGCCGACACCGCCGCGCTGTCGCGAGAACTGGACCCAGAGTTCGGATAGGCGGGGCAGGAGATATTCCAACTGGGCGCGTTCGACCTGAAGGTGCCCTTCAACGGTGCGGGCGCGGGCGGCGAAGATGTCGAGGATGACACCGGTGCGGTCGAGGACTTTGCCCTTGAAGGCGTTCTCCAGGTTGCGCTGTTGGCGGGGCTTGAGGTCGGCGTCGATCATCAGGACGTCGGCATCGTGGGCGCGGGCAAGGCCGATGGAATCTTCGAGCTGGCCGGTGCCCATGAGGGTGGCGGCGACGGGGCGGCGGATGCGGAGGAGGGTGCGGCCAACGACTTCGGCGCCGGCGGTTTCGACGAGTTGGGCGAGTTCGTCGAGGGACGCGTCGGCGGGCCAGTCGCCGAGTTCGGGCAGACCTTCGAGGCCGACCAGGAAGGCTCGCTCGCGTCGCGCATCGAGCAGCCGCCCGGAGACATCCGTATCGGACGGTCTCAACTGGGGACGGCCGTTAGAAGCTGACAGCGGCAATGCGCTCCAGGGCTTCGTCGAGCCGGTCGTCGGGGGTGGTGAGGGAGATGCGGAAATGGCCTTCGCCATAGGTTCCAAAACCGACGCCCGGGGTCACGATGACGCCGACCTCGTCGATCAAGCGAGTCGCAAAGTCGACGGACGACATGCCGCCGGGCGTGGGGCTCCAGAGATAGAGGCTGGCCTTGGGGACCTCCGGCGCGACGCCCACGTTGCGCAGGGCGGTCACGACACGGTCGCGGCGGTCCTGCAGGTGGGCGTTGCGGGCGTCGATCCAGTCCTGGTCGACATCCAGAGCCGCGATGCCGGCGTGCTGGACGGCCTGGAAGATGCCGGAGTCGACGTTGGTCTTGACGCGTCCGAGGGCTTCGACCACTTCTGGGTTCCCGGCCATCCAGCCGATGCGCCAGCCGGTCATGTTGTAGGTCTTGGAGAGGGAGTGGAACTCGACGGCCACGTCGCGGGCTTCGGGGATCTCGAGGGTGCTGCGGCATCGGTAGCCGTCGAAGACGACCTCCGAGTAGGCAGCGTCCTGGGCGAGCACGACGTTGTTGGCGCGGGCGAACTCGACGGCTTCCTCGAAGAACTCGAAGGGAGCGATGGCGGCGGTGGGGTTGCCGGGGTAGCAGAGCCAGAGCAGGCGGGCGTTGGCGAGCGCGTCGGCGGGAACGGCGTTCAGGTCAGGAATCCAGCCACGTTCGGACGCAAGCGGGAGGGAGTGGGAGACGCCGCCGGCGAGCATGGTGCCGATGGCGTAGACGGGGTAACCCGGGTCGGTCATGAGGACAGTGTCGCCGGGGTTTACGAGGGCCAGCGGCAGGTGGGCGATGCCTTCCTTGGAGCCAATGAGGGGGACGATTTCGGTGGCGGGGTCGAGGTTTACCTGGAAGCGGCGGGCGTACCAGGCGGCGATGGCTTCGCGCAGTTCGTCGAGGCCGTAGTACTCGGGGTAGCGGTGGTTGACCGGATCGCGGGCGGCTCGGTCCAGGGCGTCGAGGATCGGGTCGGGGGTGGGGAGGTCCGG
>JAJEGF010000068.1 GCA_022820025.1 Chloroflexota bacterium | reverse complement strand
CCCAGCAACCCGCCCAGCTCGTCGCCAAAGAGATCGCGCGTCACCGGGTGACCGTGCAGCCCCAGGCCTAGCGCGCTCGCCAGCGCCACCACCAGCACGCGCCGCGGATCCAGGCCGTCGCGCATGATCGTCTGGCAGCCGCTGACGAAGAGAATGCCCATCGCCAGCATCAGGTAGGCGCCCAACACCGGCCCGGGAATAGTGAGGAGGACAGCGGCAAACTTGGAAAAAAATGCCAGCGCCGCGATCACGATCGCCACGCCAACGCCGACTCGTCGAGCTGCGACCCCGGTCAGATTGATCAGCGACTGGCTGTACGAGGAATTGGACATTGGCGGCAGCGTGCCCGCGATTCCCGCCACCAACATCCCGATCCCGTTGACGCTGACCATGCCCTGGATCTGGCGGAAATCGATAGCCCGCGGCTGTCGGCGGGAGCCCTGCTGAATCACCACGCCGTCGCTGATCGTCTTGATCCCGAGCACCAGGGTCAGGATCGCGAACGACGGCAGGAGCGCCCAGAACTCCGGGCTCGGCGTGAGATCGAAGCTCAAGTCCGGTACCGCCGGAATCCCAAACCAGCTGGCGCTGGCGATTCGGTCGCCATCCAGCACGCCGAATCCGGCGGCCACGGCGCACCCGAACAGGATGCTGATGAACGGCGCGACCAGGCGCCAGCGTCCGCTCGCCCGCATTGTCACGATCGCCGAAACCAGCAACGTCACCCCGGCAATCACCGGACCCGCCACCGGCGGGGCGTCGGCTGGCAGGTCCCGGACGCTATCGAATGCGATGGGCAGCACGCTCACGGCGATCAGCATCGTCACCGTGCCGGAAACCGCCGGCGTAATGATTCGCCGCAGCGTCGGCAGCCACCACGCCAGCCCCACCTGGACCAGGCTGCAGACCACCATCAGGCTCGCGAACATCGCGGGCCCGCCCGCCGAAACCGCCGCCACCATGATCGCGATGAACATCGCCGCGGGCCACGTAAGCACAAGGTGGCCGGCGCCGAATCGGCCTCGCTGCATCGCTTGCAGCGAGGTGATGGCCGCACAGATCAGCATCGCGGCGAATACGCCCCAGGTGAGATAGCGGTCGTCGAGACCCGCGGCTCGAATCGCGATCGCCACCGTCAGCACGATCGGCGCCACCCCCAGGGCGGCGCCCTGGAACCCGACCGCCAGGGCGATCAACGGAGGACAGGCCTCCTCCGGCTCGAATTGGATGGGCTGTTCGACGCTACTCGCAGCCAACCGCTTCCCATTCACAGGGTCCTTCTCGAACCCGGACAGCTTCGGGAATCGCCCGCTTGCAATCAACCGGGACGGCCGGGCACGTTCAGACCCGACCTTACCCCGAGGCGTCGGTTCCTTCGACGACGACAATCCTGGACGTCGTCGCCCGCCGCCGCAGCTCGCCCAGGCCTCCGTGATAGGCGGCGTCGACGAACCCCCGCGCCGCTTCCAGGCTTCCGAACTCCAGGATCACCAGGCGCGTCGGCGCCCAGTCGCCCTCGATCGTCTCAGCGTCGCTGCTGCGTACGAGGAACCGCCCGCCATGCTCACCCAAGACCGCGGGCACCTTCTCGACAAACTCCGAGTACGCCGCTTGGTCGACGACCTCGGTGTCAATGACCACATAGCCCTTCATTGGGACCAGTCCTTTCGTCCAGACCTGTGCAATCCCGGCGCACCATCGCCCACCCGAGTCTGACGCCTATGTTCCCCGCTGCCCCAGTACCCGCGGTCTGATGGCGTAATTCCTCCCCACCATCCCCGCGTCCGCTTCCCGACACAGTTCCCTGCGGCTTCCAATCCTGCGGTTCGCCGTTCTCCCCCTCCTCCGACTCCTCACGCTTTCCCCTTACTCGTCCCCCAGGACATTCCGCAAATCCACCGGCACCGGCACCCCCTCACTCCACACAATCCCGCCCAGGCACAACCCCTGCAGCGGCCCGATCATCGGACGCAACCGCGTCGAAGGCTGCCCAAACGGCCGCAGCGCATGCGTAATAAACCAGCGGTCCTGCTCATCGCTGAACACGCTGGCGCCGTGCCACGGCCCCAGCACCGTCCACTCGCCAAAGTGAAATGGGTCGTCCCCGCTCGCGTACTGCGTCCCCCAGAAATTCATCACGAAGATGTAGTACCGCCCGTCCCGCTTGAACACCCGCGGCACCTCGAACCCCGAGGGCCCTTGCAGCTTGTTCTCGATCCGCTGAAACGTCATCAGCGGCC
The DNA here is from genome assembly GCA_022820025.1 of Chloroflexota bacterium. Lineage (GTDB taxonomy): Bacteria > Chloroflexota > UBA11872 > UBA11872 > UBA11872 > UBA11872. The sequence goes on along the minus strand of JAJEGF010000068.1, from coordinate 15,147 downwards.
CCCGGTCCTCCCAGTGCACCAGGTCCTTCGACTCCGCCAGCGCCAGGCACGAATCCCCCCACCGGTTCTGGCACACGAAGTACATCAGAAAGCGGCCTTCGTACTCGATCAGCCACGGGTCCTTGCACTCCAGCACCCCGTCCTCCGTCCACCCCGACCACTCCCGCAGCGGAATGAACACTGGCGAGCCGTCCCCCGGCACCTTCTCCCAGTGCCACAGGTCGTCCGAAACCGCCAGCGCGAACCGCCGGCTCGCCTCCGGCCGCGGTTGGCACGCGTACATCATGTACCAGCGCCCCTCGTGCTCGATCACGCTCGCCTCGCTGACCTCCGCGTGATCGCACTCCCCCGGCCCGCCCTGCAGCAACACCGGCGCCTGCTTCGTCCACACCACCAGGTCGTCCGACGTCGCGTGCCGCTTCTCGAGATTTTGACGGCCCGGCCACGCCCCATAAAACAGGTGCCAGCAATCCGGCCCCCGCACGATCGTGTGCGGATTCACCGTGTCCTGCCCCGCCCCATACACCTCCTTCATCGCGCTGCGCTGAGCCAGGATCTCTCGACGGCGCGCGTTGGACGAAGAGTGCATGGCCGTGCTCCTTAACCGATGTGCCGGTCAGTGCCTTCGGCGCGCGGGCTACTCCCAGCGCACGGTGCTGTCCGCCGGCTGGTGGGCCGTACGAATAGCGTTGAACTCCTGCCAGGTCCGCACCACCGCCTCCGGCCGTGACCGGCTGCGCACCAGGAAATCCGATTCTGGCGGATAGCACGTCAGCGTCGTCTCCGGCAGTGCCTCGTCTGCCGCGGCGGATCCGTTGCCCGCGGCCGAGCCATTCCGATCCATCGCCAGCGGCGGGAAGTTCGTCGGGAGGTCGGCGCTCTGGTAGCGAATGTCGATGCTCCAGCGAATCACGTCGCTGCGATTCGGCGTGGAGCGGTGCGGTGTCCGGTTGGTCAGCAGGACCACGCCGCCGCGGTCCACCGGCGTGGGCACTATGCGATCTCCTGGCAGGTCTGTTTCCAGAATCTCCAGATACGAACGCCGGCCTTCTTCGCCTGGATCCAGTTGCGTATGCCGAACAACCCCGCCCTTATGCACGCCTGGCATTACCTCCAGGCACCCCCGCTCGACCGTAGCGTCCACAAACGGCACCCACACCGTCAGGATCAACTCGTCGTCGCAAACGGGCTCGAAGTAGCCCGAGTCCTGGTGCCACGGCACTTCCCCGTGCCAGTGGCCTGGCAGCTTCGGGCGCAGCCGGTATACCGCCGACCCGATGATCTCGGGGCCGACGACGGACTCGGCGACATCCAACAACTCCTCGTTCGACACCAGCGCGAAGATCCCGTGCCCCTGCAGTTGTCCGTAGATCACCGACCAGTAGAGATCCTCATACTCCTGGTGAATCTTCCACAGCCGCGTTTCGAAGGGTTCGTCGGCGTACGTGTGGCTCAGTTTTCCCTCCGCCACCGCCGCTTCCGCGTGCGCGTCAATGGCCTCGGTGATCTCGTCGATGGCCGGCTGCAGGCCCGCCGAATCCAGCGCGTTCGGCACTACTAGGTATCCCTCGCGCTTGAAGAACGCCAATTGCTCGCGATTCAGGGACATAACGGGCCCGGTTCCACGTGAATCGTGTCGTCCGTAGTCTCGCCCCTTGGCGCTTTTCTGTCACGCACGCGGGCGCTACAGCGGCCCGCTCACCGGTCTCCGGAACATCGCCGCCGCCATCCGCGGCGGCCACCACGAGACGTCGATCATCCACCGCACCAGCGATGGCGTCGCCGGATGTCCTTCCCGGCCCCGGCGTGCGAGCTCACCCGGCCAGACGTCCGTGTACAGCGCATACGTCGCCGCCACCAACGGCGGCCGTATCAGCTTGATCGCAATCCACACCTGCGCAGCCAGCGTCGCGGTAAACACCTCCAGCGCCGGCCCCGTCAACGTCAGGTAGAACCCCATGAACACCGCTGCTAACGGCACCGCAATTGGCCCCGCCGTAAGCAGAAAGGTGGCGAACACCGGTCCAAACACACGCCCGCTCACCCGCCACGACTCCAACGCCGCCAGCGACCCCGGCACGTTCCCATGCACCGCGATAAACGGCGCCAGCAACGTACGCGAGTGCACGTAGATCCCGACGCCCCCGATGACCACGATCCACAGGACCGAAACCACAACACCCAGGAACGACTCCGCAAACGCCGTCCGCTGGTAGCTGATCAGCCCCAGCGTCAGGATCCCGACCGGCACCCAGAAAACTACCGTCGTGTGCAGGTTGGTCCAGATATACCTGGGCAGCCAACGGGTTCCATCGTTCAGGTGGTGCCACAACCCGGGCCGCCGCCCCTCGTGCGCCGCCGCCACCGCCTTCATGAACATTACCGGTGCAACCGTGCCCGACAACAGGTTTAAGACGGTCGTCCCGGCCGTTCGCCCGAAACCCTCGGGCAGATCGGCCGCCGTAATCCAGATCACGCCGGCCGCGGGCAGCGCGAACAGCACCATGATCGCCACGATCACGATTGGCGTGACCCGCAGCGTCGCCAGTCCCCGAGTTGCGTAGCGTGACCCCGCGCCCCAGGAGTTCCTCACGATGGTGTGCGTTGAACGGGAGTCGTCAAGTTCCTGCCCGTTGGTCCTGCGACCGACTCGAACCGTACCGAAACCAACTCTACTCCTTCTGTCCGCGTGCCAGAATGACCACCCTTCATACCCGGCGTCCACCCATGCAGGAACTCGCACGAATCCGGATTGATGCCTCCCCCGAGGCTGTCTTCGAGCTCCTCGCTGACAACACACGTCGCGGCGAATGGGCGGAAGGTATGGAGACGTTCGACTACACCTCCGACTTCGACCCCGACGACCCCGTCGGCACCACCTTCACCCAGCGCATTCGCGAAGGCGGCCGCATCACCGAGTACCACGGTGAGATCACCACCTACGACCCGCCAAACGCCTACGGCTCGCAGGTGACCGGCGGCTCCTACTCGATGGTGGTCGAGTATCACCTCACCGCCGTCGACGGCGGCACCGAGGTCGTCAACGTCTGCGACGTCGACTCCTCGTCCCGGTTCGTCCGGATCATGGGCTTCCTCTTCAGTTGGTTCACCAGGTACCTCGGGCGCAAGCAACTCCGAAAGCTCAAGGAGCTCGTCGAAGCGGCCTGACCCGCCGCCCACCGCGGCCGCTCGCTAAGCGAGCGGCGCGGTGGCAAACACGACGTGGAACGGTACGCAGTAGATCACCACGGTCTTGTACTCGCTCACGTCGGTCCCGGCCGGAACCTCGTAGTTCTGGTTGCCGACGTTCCCCTTCAGCGGTCCCAGGTCCAGGTACTCGCCCAGGTTCTCGCTGCTGGTAATTCCCTCGGCCTTTGAGATCAGCACGCTCAGCGCCGGGCCGTTGGTCACCATGAAGTCCTCGAACCGCAGGATGTGACTGCCGTCCGGCCCGCGGAACATCGTGGCCGAACCGGACCCCCGGTGGAAGTCGTCGGCATCCATGAACATGCCCATGGCCACCGCCGCCGGTCCCGCGTCAGGCGTGGCCGCAGGCGTCGGTGCCGCGGTTGCGGTTGCCGTCGCTGCGGCGGTCGCCGTTGCGGCAGGGGTTGCGGCCGGCATCGCGGCCACCGCCACGCCAGCCAGGCCGGCCGGCATCGGCTCGTCCATCATCGTGTCCGGCATCTGCGCGGCTACCTCCATCACCCGTTCCTGGACCTTGTCTCGATCATCCGGGCTCAGGGATTCGATGGTCTCGGTACTCGGCATCGCCGCGTCAAACTCGGCCTTCAGCTCCTGCTTTTCCTCGGCCGGCATGCTCGCCATGGCCGCCGACGCCGGCATCTCGAATGGAAACGCCTCGTCCACAACATTGGTCACGAACAGTGGCGACACCAGCCACCAGCCAACCGCAATTGCCACGATGGCTCCCACGCCGCCGCCCGCCAATATGATTCGTCGTCGCATCGACATGTCAGCGCCCTCCTGCCCTCCGGCCTGTGGCTGAACTCGTCATTGAAGCACCACAGACGGCAACGCTCACTCCATTAATCTACTCTGCGCCGCCTGCTGACGTGATTTCCCCTACAAGTCGCAGGCGATGGTTCGGGTTGTAGGCCCGCGGATCGCAGCGTCGACAGCTCACCCGCCGCCGGCCATATCGTCGCAGTCGGGTCACCTCGTGACCGGCCGGACAGCGGTACAACCATCGGCCAGGCGCCGCAAGCTGCACCGTCGGACAAGCCCGCGGACGCGCCCCGATTGCCCGCATCCGCTCGCGAAACCACGGCCCATGCGGTGGCTCATCCGGAGCGCTGATGAACTGCTCCACGTGAACCAACTCATGCACCAACACCTCGTCGCGCAGGTTGAACCGCGAGCCGTCCACGGGTCGATCGCCGTCCGGCCCCTCCAGCAGACGGGCAACTCGCATGACAAAGGCCGATCGGTCCGCATTCGCACGAACCGACCCAAGTTGCCGCACCGCGGCGGATGGCAGGAACCTGACATTCGCCAGCGGCAACCTGTTCCCAAAGAGTTTGCGGTTGAACGCCTCCGCCCGCGCCTGCAGCGAAGCGACGAAGGCGGCGTCTGGACTGCTCATGTCGGTGAGGCGTCGAACGCGGAATTGCTGCCGGATCAGCCAGCCTCCAGCCGTCGCGCCAGTTCCAGGTGACCGCCTTCCCGCGCATAGTCCGCCGCCGACTTCCCGTCGTCCGACCGCAGCCCGGCGTCGGCGCCGTGCGCCAGCAGCGCCTCAGCAGTTGAGCTGTCACCCAGATGCGCCGAGGTGTGTAGCGGCGTATTGCCACCCTCCTGGCGGTTATTCGCGTCCGCCCCGGCCTCGAGGATCAGCCGCACGCAAGCAGTCCGCGTCTCGCCAATCGGCCCCGCCACGGCCGCATTCAAGGGCTGGTTGCGCAGCGCGTTCTTGCTCACCGCCGTCAAATTGGCGCCTCGGCTCAGCAGCAGCCGCGTCGTCTCAGGCTGCCCTGCCCACGACGCCAGGTGCACCAGCGTCCACCCATCCGGCGAATACGCCGTCAACAGGTCGGGAACCTCATCCAGCAAAGCCGCCAGCTGCCCCACGTCGCCCACAATCGCCGCCTCGAAAGCGTCCAGCTCAGGCTCAGCCGCCAACAGCGCGGCAACCACCGCGTGCCGACCCATGAAGAACGCCGTCTGTATCGGCGTCAGTCCCTGTGCACTCCTTGCGCGTGTAACCCCGGGATCGCTGGCAACCCGAGCCGTCACCGCCGCAACGTCGCCCGCCTGTACCAGGTCAAAGATGTCGTCGGACATGCGGCGCTCGCGTGGCGACTACTCGCGCGGCCCGTGCGCGGCCCACCCGCCGTCCACCGTCAGGATGTGCCCCGTCACAAAGCCGGCCTCATCCGACAGCAGGAAAACCGCCGCGCCCGCGATCTCCTCGGGTACGGCCAGCCGCTTGAACGGCACGTGCGCAATCAGGCGGTCCATCTGAACGCTGTCCCGCTCCTTGCCGGCATTGAACAGCGGCGTGTCCGTATACCCGGGCGCCAGCGCATTGACCCGCACGCCGTGTTCGGCGAATTCCAGCGCCATCACCTGCGTCAGCATCACCACCGACGCCTTGGACGTGCAGTACGCCGCCCGCTGCTTCACCGCGCGCTGCCCATACATCGAGGCCACGTTCACGATCGACCCGCTGCCGGTCGCCACCATGTGCCGTCCCGCGGCCTGCGCGCCGAAGAACACCCCCTCCACGTTCACCTCCATCACCCGCCGCCACTCGGCCCGCGTGTGCTCCAGCGCGAACTGGCCGGACCCCGTCCCCGCGCTGCCAACCCAGCCGTCCAGCCCGCCAAGCTCCTTGACTGCCAACTCCACCAGCGCTTCCTGGTCGTCGTCCGCGGTCACGTCGACGATGCGCGTCACCGCCCGCCGCCCAAGGTCCTGGATTGCGTCCGCCGTCTCCGCCAGCCCGTCGGCGTTGATGTCCCCCAGCGCCAGGTCCGCTCCCTCCGCCGCCGCCGCCAGCGCACAGGCCCGCCCGATCCCCGAGGCGCCGCCGGTGATCCCAATGACCCGATTCGCCAGCCGCATGCTCCGCTTCCCGTCCCGGTAGTGCCTTCCTAGCGCCGCTCAGCCTAAGTCACACGCGCCCGTGTGGCCTTTCGCACGACACCCCCGCGCCCTCACCCCCTAAGCTGAGGCAAGCGACCACGACGCGGATACACGGAATGAAGGCTCCACAACTGACCCGGCGACGCGCGCTTGCCCTGGCCGCCATGGCCGGCGTACTTGCCGCCTGCGATCCCGAATCCGACGAGCCAACGGAAGCACCAGCCGCCGACGACGACCTCGCCACCCGCATGTTCACGACGCTGCGATCTACCACCAGTCTTGACGAGCTCCAAGCCGCCATCGAAGAGGCCGGGGCCAGCGGCGACCAGCGCTTCGTTTCGGTCCTGATCGAAGTCCTCCGCGCCCAGGAAATCGGCATCCTGCCGGGCGAAGGGCCCGCCGCCATTCGCGCCCTCAGTCAGCTCACCGGCCTCCCCGAACAACCCTGGCCCGACTGGGTTACCTGGTACGCCACCACCGACCTCGAACCCCCGCCCGGCTTCCGCACCTGGAAAGGACGCATCTACAGCCGCATCGACGAAGAATTCCCCTCGTTCTTCCGCGAGGATGCGCCCTCCACGATTCGCGTTGAGGAAGTCGTCTGGGGCGGCGTCGCGCTCGACGGCATCCCCGCCCTGGTCAACGCCCGCATGCTGCCGGCCGCGGACGCCGACTACATCACGCCAACCGAGCTCGTCTTCGGCGTCGAGATCAACGGCGACGCCCGCGCCTATCCCCTCCGCATCCTCGATTGGCACGAAATGGCCAACGACGTGGTTGGCGGCGTCCCCGTGGCTCTCGCCTATTGCACCCTCTGCGGTGCCGGCGTGCTGTTCGACACCCGCGTTGGCGACGCCACCTACGAGTTCGGCTCGTCGGGCTTCCTCATGCGCAGCAACAAGCTCATGTACGACCGCACCACCTACACCCTCTGGAACCAGCTCACCGGCGAGCCCGTGCTGGGCCAATTGGCCGACGGCACCATCGAACTCAAGCGCCTTCCGGTCGTGGTAACCCGCTGGCAGGCCTGGCTCGAGCGCCACCCCGACACCCAGGTGCTCAGCCTCGAAACCGGCCACCTGCGCGACTACACCCCGGGCAATCCCTACGGCAGCTACTTCGCCAGTCCCGAAACCATGTTCCCCGCCGGCGATCCCGCCCAGCGCCTGCCCGACAAGGCGCGCATCTACGCGCTCCACATCGATGGTCAGCCCCACGCCCTCGCCACCGCGGACGTGGTCCGGGAGCGCGTCGTCAACGACAGCGTCGGCGACACGCCAATCGTGGTCATTGCCGGCGGACCCGATCTGAAAGGCGTTGGCATTGATCGCAGGGCAGGTCCGGTCGTCTGGGACGCCGGCGCCGAAATCCGCGCCTACGAGCGCACAGACCACACCTTCCAGCCCACCGATGGCGCAGAGCAGGTGCTCGATGCGCAGGGACGCCCCTGGCGCATCACCGAGGACGCCCTGGTCGGCCCCGACCACCAAGTGCTCATGCGCCTCGGCGGCCATCTCGCCTACTGGTTCGGCTGGGTCAGCTACTTCCCGCGCACCACCCTCTACGGCGAATAGAGACGTCTTCACAGCCTTAAGCTGAGGCGGCTCGCGCACCCTCGCGAGAGACCTGTGCAAGATGCCTATCCACCTCGAAAGTGCGTCCGCTCTTTCTCCCTCTCCCCGTGGGAGAGGGTTGGGGTGAGGGTCCCCCGGGCAACCAACGTCGGTCTGCCACCCCCGTCCGCGGTGACCCCACTGATGTACGGGCCGGTTTCTAACCAGCCTCTTCCTTCCAAGGCGATCCGCAAGAGCGTTCATGGTGAGCCAGCTCTGAGCCGCGCCGGACTGGACCTTCACCGTCAGACCCAGCGTTCGGCCGCTAGCCGGACACCGAATCGCCTCGCCGCGCCGCAGCCCGTCCGCCGGCAAACCCCAGCAGCGCGCCAACCGACGCCTTCACCATCCAGTCTGCAATAGCCAGCAGGCTCTCCTGCGCAGGCGTATAGGCGTCGGCAGGCACTGGCGCAAGCCACACCAGGATGCTGACACCCAAACCTGTGACTCCAAGCAGAATGACGGGTGCCCACGGCCAGAAGCTGCCTGGACTCCGCATCGAAAGCGTTCCGGCGCTACCTGCGGTCGCTCGAGCTGCGCTCGGCGTCCTTCCACCACGGAGGCGGGGGCACAAAACCCAGCATGCCGCCAACCGACACCACGATCGTCAGCAGCGAAAGCACCATCAGCGTCAGCCCAATGACTTGAACAGCCGTGTCCATCCCCAAGACATCCGTAGCCTCCGCTGGTCATTCAGTCTAGACCACCCGGCTACAAAGTCATTCCCCCGACGTCCAGCACCTCTGGGCCCCCAAACCGTCCGTGGTAAGCCCTCTCTGGTAGGGGCGGCGTCTCTGACCCGCCTGTCTTCATCCCCTCTGCCATCCCGGCGTCCCCGGAGAGCCTGTCCTGAGCCTGCCGAAGGAGGACCCAGCAGCAACCACCTACCGAACCCCACCCAGCGTTTCTGGTGAGCCTGTCGAACCACACCCCTGGCAACCCTGCCAAACCAAACGCTCCCAACCTCCCCATCCCCATCTCACTTCTCTACCCTCTCCGCTCTCCCCTTCCTCACCGTATCCTTGCCCCATGAACGCCCGGTCAACCAGGGACGCTGACGCCCAGGCACCCATGCCCATCGTCGAAGACCCCCTCAACCGCCAAACCATCCAGGCCATCACTCAACTCATCGTCGAGCGCTTTCAACCCGAGCAAGTCATCCTCTTCGGCAGCGTCGCCCGCGGCGAAGAGGACGAAAACAGCGACCTGGACCTGATGGTCGTCCTGGGCCACAACGACGAGGAGGGCCGCGACGGCTACGCCATACGCTTGGCTATCGCCCAGAACTTCGTGCTGCCGGTCGACGTCCTGATCCGCTCAGCCGACGTCCTCGCCAGGTACCGCCAGAACCCCAACTCCATGCTCAGCCGCATGCTTGAAGACTCCCACGTCCTCTACGACCGACGCGCAAACTGAGCAGTTCGACATCCTCATTCTTTGGGGCTAGCGATGTTCCCCAAGACCGTTTGCATCCAGGAACGCTTCGACTGAGTTGAATGCGTTTAGGAAAAGTGGGCTCCCCGAAAAGGAAAGAGGGCTCACTGGTCCGATCGTCATGAATGAGTATTGCCGACTACTGATATCTAAGGCTGAGTGCGGATCTCGAAATAGCTGGTATAGATCAAGTGCAGTTCCAGAAGAGCCAACGAGTTGCCGCAAGGACTGAAACTCTTGACCAAGACCCAGTCCGAATCCGAAGAAGAATATGCGAAGCTGCTGGAGGATCTCATGGTGCAGACTTGAGAGTGTCTGGCTGATGAACAACCAACCCAGCCCATACTTTCTCGTCGTTCGCGCAGCATCGATCAAGACCGACCGAACGTCACGTGTGGCATCGTCATCTCTTGAGAGGTCGCGTGGTGCCAATCGGTGAGCTTCATCAATGATGACTAAGGCATTGAGACTCTCGCTCTCCTTGTACATGCTCTCGGCGATCACGGTCACGCCTTCCAAAAGACGCTTGATGACAAGCGACTGAATCGTGTCATTCCAGAGTAGGTTGTGCGCTTGCTCCTTCGATACATCAATCACAAGAACTGGACGCACTGGCTCGTCGGTGTTGAGCAACCACTTTAGCGCCTCCTCAACTTTGCGCCGACCGGACTGACGATCTTCTCGAAAGAGCCGGGCCACGGGTAACCATATGTCCTGATATATCGCGTCTGGATCAGCGTCATTTACGGCGTCCTCGAATCTCTCGGCGGCTGCACCCTCTCGAGCGTAAATTTTGTTGCGAAGCCTGTCTTGTCTTAGGAGTTCCCACGCACTGTCGAAGACTCTTCGTTCGTGGAGCGTTGCAAGTTTGATATCAGACGATTTCCGCATTGCTTCAGTGAATTGATCGCAGGCTGTATCTACTTTGTCCCTTGTCATGACTTGAAGTTCTCGAAAAAACCGAGATTCGGCGAGTATTTGGCGAAGCAGATCCCACCGATCAAGAACAAGATTCCTAACAGACAGAACCAGCGTCCTCTTGCCCTTCGACTCAATGAGGTCCTTCATTGGTAGCTGAAACTCGCCGCTTGGCTCGTTTGCTCGTATGTCCTTGGCAAACTCTCCTTGTGGGTCAATTACCAATAGTGACATTTTGGGGTATCGCGCATAGGCAAGCAGGATCATTTTGGCGAGGACTGACTTACCTGAGCCTGTCTTGCCAAAGATCCCGAGATGATAGGCTTCTCCAGCACCATCTGGACCCCTATCGAAGTGTTTGAACCAGAGAGGCAGCTTCGGGTGGGATCCGTAGACTTGTCCCAGATAGAACATCTGTTCCTTATAAGCTCGGAGCAACTCGTCTAGTACGGGATCTGTCACTAGATTGACCGGGGTCCCAGTTGACGGAACAGTGCCAAGGATACTGGGCTCGTATCGATCTGTTGTTTCTTGGCTGAATACCGCACTTATCATCATTTGCCCAAGATGCGTGTCCTGTCTTTCGCTAACTGCGTCTACCCTTCCCCTTTGGCGGACAAGGCTGCGCATTGTAGGGTCTTCATGCCAGATGTTGCGTAGCCTTATCTCAGTAATCTGGCCCAGAGCGTAGTGAGTACTTGTGTCTTGTAGATATCGAAACAGGGCAAGCTCACCGACGAGTTTGCGACTAACTGCCGATCCGAGTATGTCCAGCGACAGTTGTGCGGTTGTTGACGGTGAACCAACTACACTGATCCGTTCTGCCTGGTCAACTATCTGATCCAAGTCTGATGACTGGTCGGTCATGCTACCTCCCTGTGTCACTACGGTATCCGTGCATCGCAAAAAACACTTCGCCGATGTCCCCGTTATATTGCTCCGAGATCCTCTGAGTAGTGATCTGCCGGAAGGCAGGAAGTGCACGGGCCAGCGCCTTGACAGTGCGATCGGCGAGGTAAATCGGGTAAGGCTCTAGCATCGAAGCGGTGGCCATTTGGTGCTTTATTCCATGCACCACCGTCGCAAGACGATGGTTGTTTGAGGCGATGCTCTCTGAGATCTCTAGCCTTAGTGCCGGAAGCCAGCTTTGAGGCTTGTAATAGAAGACCCTAAGAGATTCGAGTGATGAAACGATGTCTTCCGCCAGCCTTGTAGCCTGGGATTGCAGTTCAGCCGGTAGGCGTCCAGTGTTTAAATGCCATGTCACGTTTCCGGCGCTGTCTACGGGGTGATCTAGCGGGCGGGGAATGGTAAGTTCACCGGGTTTCAGCAGCATTGTGAGCATTCCGCGATCGTCATAGCTACTGGGCCAACCAAGGGACTTGCCGATTTCCCGTCTTGTTGAATACTTTGGAGTGGCTACAAACTGTCTGTCGGATCGTTCAGATCTCAGAATAGTGCGATAGCAATTCAAATAGCTCAAGCAATTTGTTAGGAATCTGGTGGAACAGCTTAACTGCATGACATCTGGAGCACTATTGAGCGCTTGATTGAAATAGATGATTGGCAAAGTAAAGGTTCCGTCTAGCAGCAACAGATCGTGTGGAGCCTGAGTGATTAGGCGCAGTTCTTCTCCGAGCATTACTGCCCGGAGCACCGTCGCTGTGTCTTCGAGGTGCGGCTCTGCAGATATAAACGTGGTGTGACGTGGAATATCCCAGTGACGCTTTTCGGATGGAGGAGTTAACCCCTCAACCGCTACGGCCGCGGCAGCCGCAAGATCGGTCGTAAGTAGTCGTTCAATCGCATATGATCCATCTGCAGCGCAAGTTGTCGGCAGTGGCGGGTACCCGAGAGAAGAATCGGTCGCAAGCAGTCCGTTGTCCAGCAGACTCCTCCGAAGCAGACTGCGCTCGCTCCTCACTTCCTGAATCGAAACCAATAGTTCGCGTGCAACCGCAGATGTCTGGTTGATGACTTCGTCAACGAGCGCCGCTGGTAAGTCAGAAAACGGGGTCTGATGGCCATTAAGACTAGTGTCGGTCAACTTATCCCCCATAGTTGGTAGCTCTTCGGATTGAAGTCCTTGAATCGGTGATCTCGAGATGCACGAGGAAGTAACCATCGATCCCTAAACCAGTCGACAATCTGATCAACGGACCTTTCCGTCTGGCTCAATTCGTGACCCTGGCCACTTAGAAACTGTCGTGAGTTAGATGCTAATGGCACGGTGAAGATCTCGCGCTTTACTCCATGGTAAAGGAGTTCGCTTGATAGTCCAAGGAGCGGTAGGGTCTTGCGTACGAGTTCCCTCCGATTTCTGAAACCAGTTCCCCAAAGTGGGTTTTTCGCAGTTGAGTCGCATTGTTCTGTGGCAAGCTTACGGAGGTCGTCGTAGAATCCGTTGCTGAAATGAAAATCCCCCGAGCCACGCGTATAGCCGACGCTGTGAAAGACTCGGTCTTCCATGAATCGCAGGCGGTTATAGAGAGACGATCGTCCTAGCGCGGACGTAGTAGTCAGCATAGCGAGCTGACCGTCTGAGACGTTCTGACCGATGTACGACCGACTGCCATGATATCTGTGACGAAATGCTCGCTGCACATCTACACATGTTGTCAGCAGCGCAACGAGCTTTCCACAAAGGAGTTGAGAGTACGGTGGAACGGAACCTAACACAAATAGATCCATGACGAATCGCAGACGTCTCTTTCTGGTTTCTCTGTCCCATCCTACCCAGCGATCGCGAGGTGCAAGACTAAAAACGGGATCTCCAAGTCCGAAAATACCGATCAGTTTGTCATTTGAGTCATCAAATACCAAAAATCTCAATCGCCGACCGTATCCTGCTGACACTGGCACGCTCCAGTGAAGCCGTACGTAGCGAAAGAGCAGTTCGTCTTCAGAACCTGGCTGAACGAGCACGAGCCGCGGTCGGATCTTCTCAGGAACTAACTCCACTCCAGTTGCAAGAAACGAGAGCAGTCGACTTTCGTGGCGTTCCAATCCTTTGCGGCTTCGTTCTCGGTTGTGCTTCACGGCGATCTGATGAAGCTGTCGAATACTATTCTTATCAGTTGAGTCTGGTCGGACTAGGCGCTTACCGCGGATCTTGAAACCCTGCTCCTGGAGAGAGCTAACGATTCGAGAACGCAGCCGTTCAATTTCCGAAGTGGTGTAATCGGCCAATAACCTCTACCTACGAGCTAATGTAACGACTGAGCGAGAGAAGACTTCTGGCTATTGTTGGCTCGCTGTACGAATTATTCATGCAGTCCATATTTAGGAAGGTTGCGTAATTGGGGTCGCATGTGGAGTCTGCAAGACTCGATCTCATCATCGGAATGAGGTCTGAGTTAGTCGGCGAGACGTGGTATCTGCGGTACTTAGCATCTAGTACAGGTCGTTGATTGGCGGTTTATGGATACGTGAGTTTGGGGTCGGGCAAGTGCCACGCCTCGGATGACCGGAGAAACGAAATACTTCATTGGTGAGGCTATCGCTGACTCGGCTCGATCCGTGCAAGAGGAGGCTCCGTCGACCATCACTTTGCGCATGAGGCTTTTGGGTCTTTCCTGGACGGTGATCACTGTGACTGCTGGTCCGAAGTCTATCAGCGGGCAGGGGAGAGGTCTCAGGCATAGCTTTCAGCCCGTGCTACCGTTGGGACTCCAAGGGCGGCTGAGTCGTAAGCCAACACACAGGAGCCGCCCGTGACCCCCGACACAATTGCCATCGTTGCCGTTGGCGTGACCCTCGCCGGCCTCATGGTCGCCATCTGGCGCGACGCCCACGCCCACACCAACCAGGGTCTGGTCGACCTGCGAGCGGAAGTCCGCGAAGGCTTTGCCGAGCTTCGCGCTGAAAACCAAAGCCACCGGCAGGAAAACCGCGCCGACAACCAGGCTCTCCGCGCCGAGGTCCGCGCGGACAACCAGGCTCTCCGCGCCGAGGTCCGCGCCGACAATCAGCGACTGCGCCAGGACATTCAGGCGCTTGCCGAGCGAACGGCTCGCCTGGAAGGCGTCATCCAAGGCCTCATTCCCGGCCGCAGCGACCCCACCCGCCGCGACGACGTCGCCTGACCGACCCGATTCGATCTGCCGGCGCCGTCTGCAGACCCGCCTGCGCCAGCCCAGCCATCAACAGGTCGACTCCCACTGCCCGTGCTACCGTCGAACCCACTAGGGCGGTCGGGTTCATACATACCCCAACTCCAAGGAGCCGCCCATGACCCTCGAACTCATCGGCATCCTCGCCGTCGGTGCCACCGTCATCGGCCTGCTGATCACGTTTCGACGCGACGCGCGCGCCGATACGCAGGCCCTGCGAGCCGAATTCCGCGCGGATATCCAGCGTCTGCGCGCCGAAGTCAGTGCTGGCCTGGCCGATGTGCGCAAGGACGTCCAGGCCTTGACCGAGCGCGTGTCTCGCCTCGAAGGCGTCATCGAAGGCCTCTTCGCCCGCCGCGGCGCCCCCGACCGCCACGACGCCGCCGCCTGACCAAGCCCAGCGCTGAGCGTCCTCGAAGGTGCGGCGGCTCTTGCCCCCTCTACCTGTGGGAGAGGGTTGGGGTGAGGGTCTTCCGCTCGGGGCGCCCACCCCCAGTGACACCCCGTGCCGACCTACCAACGCCCGGTGCGCCGCTCTTCACCGTCTCCTGGGGGAGAGGCAGACGCCGTCCGCGGCATTCGGTGAGGGGCTCTTCCGGGCAATCAAGCCCAGGCTACGCAGCGGTCGCTTGAGAATGCCCTTGGCACCAGAGTCCGTGCTACCGTTGAACCCCCATGGGCGGTGGATAAGCAGACCCACACCAAGGAGCCGCCCCATGACCCCCGAATTCATCGCCATCATCGCCCTGGGCCTGACCCTCATCGGCCTGCTGCTCACATTCCGGCGCGACGCACGCGCCGAAAACCAGGCCCTCCGCGCCGACAACCGGGCCCTTCGCGCCGAAGTCCGGGCTGAAATCCAGAACTTCCGGGGACAAGTCCAGGCCGAGAACCACGCCCTGCGAGCCGAGGTACACGCCGACATCCAGAACCTCCGCGACGAAGTCCACGCCGGCATTGAG
>JAJEGF010000040.1 GCA_022820025.1 Chloroflexota bacterium | reverse complement strand
ATCTGACGGTGTTGGTTGCTGGTGACGTTGCGAGGTTGCTGGGGCCGGCAGCCACCCTCACCCCGACCCTCTCTCTCAAGGGAGAGGGAGAAAGAGGCGCTCGGCCGCTAATGGACGGCCCGGGTTCTGAGGCTGGGCTGGGATTTGAGGGACGTTTCGCCCGGAAGACCCCTCACCGGTTTCGGCCGAAGACGCCCGAACCTGCCTCTCCCCTTGGAGAGGGTGAAGACTGGCGCGGCAGGTGGGTGCGTGGATCTCTGCATGGTTGCCGGCGTGGGGCGCACGACCGGAAGACCGCTCACCCTGCCCTCTCCCCCAGGAGAGGGATAAGAGCGAATCTGACGGTGTTGGTTGCTGGTGACGTTGCGAGGTTGCTGGGGCCGGCAGCCACCCTCACCCCGACCCTCTCTCTCAAGGGAGAGGGAGAAAGAGGCGGCTCAGTGTGGGTTCGGCGGTTGCGCGGAAGCCCCCTCACCCTAGCCCTCTCGCGCAGGAGAGATCTTTGCCTGACCAGCGGTGGTTGCCCGGAAGACCCTCACCCCAGCCCTCTCCCACGGGGAGAGGGAGAAGAGCAGCCAGACGTTTTTGACGAGGGGAGTGGAGGGGCGTGACGGAGGAGTTTGTGGGGGAGGACGGGATTCGAGAGGTCGACATTGTCGAGGAGATGGAGACCTCGTATATCGACTATGCGATGAGCACGATCGTCGCGCGGGCGATTCCGGACGTGCGCGACGGGTTGAAGCCGGTACACCGGCGGCTGCTGTACTCGATGGAGGAGATTTCGGCGACGCCGAACGCGGCCTACCGCAAGGCGGCGCGGGTGGTGGGCGACACGATGGGGAAGTATCACCCGCACGGCGACCAGGCGCTGTATGACGCGCTGGTGCGGATGGCGCAGCCGTTTTCGATTCGGTATCCGCTGGTGGACGGGCAGGGCAATTTCGGGTCGGTGGACGGGGATCCGGCGGCGGCGATGCGCTACACGGAATCGCGGCTGACGCCGATTGCCGCGGCGATGCTGGATGACCTGGATCGGGACACGGTGGATTTTGTCGACAACTTCGACGGGACCGCGGAAATGCCTGAGGTGCTGCCGTCGGTGGTGCCGAACCTGCTGATCAATGGGTCCACGGGCATCGCGGTGGGGATGGCGACGAGCATTCCGCCGCACAACCTGCGCGAGGTGGGGCGGGCTATCGAGCATTACATCGAGAACCCGGAAGCGACGTCGCGGGACCTGATGCGGTTCGTGCGGGGGCCTGACTTTCCGACCGGCGGGATCATCGTTGGGGCCGAGGGCATCGAGCAGGCGTATACGCAGGGTCGCGGGCGGATCAGCGTGCGGGCGGTGGTGAACGTGGAGGAAGTGCGCGGCACGACGATGGCGCTGGTGGTTTCGGAGATTCCCTACCTGGTGAACAAGTCGAAGCTGGTGGAGAAGATTGCCGCGCTGGTGCGGGACAAGGTGATTGCCGGCGTGCGCGACATCCGGGACGAGTCGGACCGTCATGGCATGCGGGTGGTCGTTGAGTTGCGCGGGGACGCGCGGCCGGCGGCGGTGCTGAATCAGCTGTACAAGCACACGGCGCTGCAGTCGACGTTCAGCATCAACAACCTGGCGCTGGTGGACGAGCAGCCGGAGCAGCTGCCGCTGCGGCGATTCGTCGAGCTCTTTGTGAAGCACCGGCAGGACGTGGTGCGGCGGCGGACCGAGTTCGACCTGAAGAAGGCGCAGGCGCGCGAGCACTTGCTGGAAGGCTATGTGATCGCGCTGGACGACATCGACAGGGTGATCGCGATCATCCGGGGGGCGGACGACACGGAGGAGGCCCGCAACGGCCTGATGCAGGCGTTCGGGCTGACGGAGATCCAGGCGAACGCGATTTTGGACATGCAGTTGCGGCGTCTGGTGCGGCTGGAGCGCGAGCAGATCCTGGCGGAGTTGGAGGAAGTGCGCGCGACGATCCGGGACCTGCAGGACATCCTGGCGGACGAGTCGCGGGTGCTGGCGATCATTGGCGACGAGACGCGCGAGGTGGTCAAGCGCTTCGGCGACGAGCGCAAGACGGAGATCCAGCGCGAGGCGTCGGGCGAGTTCAACGAGGAAGACCTGGTGGCGGACCAGGACTGCCTGATCACGATGTCGTCGCGCGGGTACGTGAAGCGGGTGCCGGCGAATACGTACCGGCGGCAGGGCCGGGGCGGCAAGGGCATTCGCGGCTTCCGCAGCAAGACGGGCGGGGTGGTGGAGCACTTCCTGGTGGCGAATACGCACGACCACCTGCTGTTTTTCACGAACCGAGGGAAGGTGTACCGGCTGCGGGCGTATGAACTGCCGGAGCAGGGGCGCGACGCGCAGGGGCACAACCTAATCAACCTGCTGGCGATCGAGCAGGGCGAGCGGGCGACGGCGGTGCTGGCGATTCCGAACTTCGAGGCGGGCGACTACCTGGTCTTTGGGACGCGGAAGGGCGAAGTGAAGCGCAGCGCGCTGACGCAGTTCGTGTCGATCCGGACGAACGGGTTGCTGGCGATGGACCTGGACGAGGACGACGAGCTGGTGTGGGTGCGGCTGGCGACGGATGAGACGCACGTGATGTTCTTTACGCGGAACGGGATATCGATCCGGTTCGCGCTGGACGACGTGCGCGCGAGCGGGCGAACCAGCGGGGGCGTGCGGGCCATCAAGCTCGCCGAGGAGGACGAGGTCGCCGCAATGGACCTGACGCAGCACGACGGGTTCGTGTTGCTGGTGACGTCGAACGGGTATGGCAAGAAGGTTGCGGTGAGCGAGTTCAGGTCGCAAGGGCGCGGCGGGCAGGGGCTGAAGTCGATCATCCTGAGCGATAAGACAGGCCAGGTGGCGGACGCGCGAACGTTGCTGGCGGAGAACGAGGAGATTGCGCTGGTGTCGTCGGACGGGCAGGTGATGCGCTGCGGGCTGGGGAATGTGCGCCCGATCAAGCGGGCGGCGGCCGGGGTGATCATCATGCGAATGGACGAGGGCGTGGACCTGCTGCGAGTGGCGCGGCTGGCGGATGGGCGCGACGGGGAGAACGGCGGCGGGTAGCGAGGCTGCGCGGTTTCCGGGGTTGTTTGCGCCAGCGGACTGGGGATTCGCTACGGCGACGTTTCGACGGATTGACAAGGCTCCTTCGGACGAGTTGGTGGCCAACGTGAATCTTGTGCCCTATACGTCGGCGGGCTGGGTGGTGCTGGCGACTGGGGACGGACGGCTAGAGATTCCCGGAGGGACGCGGGAGCCCGGGGAGTCGATTGAAGCGGCGCTGCGGCGGGAGCTGATGGAAGAGGCGGGGGCGACGCTGAAGAGCTTCAAGCCGTTTGGGGTGTGGGATTGCGTGTCGACGGCCGAGGCGCCGTACCGGCCGCATTTGCCGCATCCGAGGTTTCAGCGGCTGGTGGGGGTGGGTCGGGTGGAGCTGGCGAGGGAGCCGACGATTGGGGACGGCGAGGATGTGGTTGAGGTGTTGACGGTGTCATTGGAAGAGGCGCAGGGGCGGTTTCGGGCGATTGGGCGGGGGGATCTGGCGGATCTGTATGGGTTGGCGGCGGAGGTGGCGGGGTGGTAGGGGGAATCGAGGGCGAGGGAACGATTTGGGGTTGGGCGGCGTAGTTATTTGTACAGCGTCACTTGTAGCGGTTGACTCGGGTCGATACGAATTCGCGGTGGCGCCGTTAGTCTTGAAGGGGAAGGGTCCGCCGGCAGCGCCCGGGGGCCGCTTCCCGGACGTCAACGTCAACAGGAGCGCGTGATGCCCAGGGGATTCCGAGTGCTGGCGGTGGCTTTGGTGGTCGGCGTGCTGCTTTTGGCGGCGTGCGGCGAGTTTCCGTTTGGCGGGGACGAGGAGGAGCGGTCGATGGCCGCGCCCGCGATGGCCATGGCCCCGGAGGGGCCGGCGGCGATGGTTGTGCAGGAGAGCGATCGCATGTCGCGCGATACGGCGACGGCGATGGGGATGGCGGCGGAGCGGGCAGCGGTTCGGGTTGCCGCGGCGCCAACGGCGCCTCCCACGACGGCGCAGCAGATTGTCGTGCAGGAAGTCGGGGCGACCGCGATGAAGCAGGTGGTCACCGAGGCTGAACAGGCGGCGCCGGCGCGGCGAGTGATTCGGGACGCGACGGTTGGAATCGTGGTTGGGGACGTGGACGCGGCCGTGCGGGATCTGAAGGCGCTGGTGGATGGGATTCCGGGGGCGTTTGTGGACTCGGCGGACGTGCGAGACGACGATCCGAGGTCGATCAGCACGGTGACGCTGCGGGTGCCGGTGGAGCGGTTTGACGAGGTTCGGGGGCTGGTGCGCGAGCAGGGCAGCGAGGTGGTGTTCGAGGACATTGGCGGGCGCGACGTGACGGCGGAGTTCACGGACCTGGAGGCGCGGCTGCGGACGGCGCAGGCGACGGAGCGTCAACTGCTGGACATCCTGGCGACGGCGCGGACGGTGAGCGACACGCTGGAGGTGCAGCGGGAATTGCTGGAGGTGCGCTCTCGCATCGAGGTGCTGCAGGGGCAACTGAACCTGTTGGCGAACCAGACGGATTTGGCGACCATCACGGTGCGGTTGCATCCGGCGCCGGACCTGCGGATCGAGCGGCTATCGCCCGAGGGGTACGTGATGCACGGCAGCACGGAGATGCCGATCACGATCGCCAATCACGGCACGGTGGACCTGCGCGACGTGGTGGTGCGGGACCAGCTGGCGCCGGGGATGGTGTTTGAGTGGGCGTCGTCGCCAGGGGTGTACGAGGCGGCGACGCATAGCGTGGTCTGGGAGATCGACCGGGTGGGCGCGAACACCTCGCAAGACGTGTGGTCGCGGGTGCGGCTGGAGGGCGACGGGTCGCCGATGCAGGTGACGGCGACGATCACGGCGGCGGGCGTGGTGCGCGAACCGGATGAGGACCGGGCGGAGGCGACGTTGCCGTTTCACGTGGACCTGAGCGTGTTCAAGGAGGGCGAGGCGTCGGTGCCGGTGGGTCGGGACGTCAGCTACTACATCAACTTCCACAATCGCGGCAACGGGGACGCGCGGGAGGTTCGGCTGACGGAGCGTCTGCCGGAGGGCATGACGTTCGTGCGCGCGGAGGGCGGCGGGCGCTACGACGAGGGCTCAAGGACGGTGGTGTGGGAGTTCCCGCGCATGGCCCCGGACTCGGGGCTGGGCGTGTTCTACGAGGCGCGGGTGGAGCGGAGCGAGGGACGGTTCCAGACCGAGACCGCTATCGAGTTTGCGGGTGAGGACCGGGCCGAGGTGGATAACCGGGTGGTGACGTTCCTGACGGCGCTGCCGGAAGACGTGGCGGACCGGGACGTGTTCGGACCGGGGTCGACGGCGCGAGACGCGGTGGGCCTACTGCTGGATGTCCTGCGGTTCCTGGCGAATGCGGCGATCGTGGTGGTGATCGTGGCGGGGCCGTTTGCGGTGGTTGGGGTGCTGGTCTGGCGCGGCATACGGGCGATCAAGCGACGGCGGACCCGCTCGGAGGCGTAAGCGTAGGCCAGCGGTCGGGAGTCTCGGCACGGCCGTGCGGTGAATTCGTGACAGATGAGGCCCAGAACGCAGGGAACGAATCTCGTCGCGTTGGCGTAGTTATCTGTGGAGCCGTACTGACAGAGCCGAGGTGACGTTGTACCGACGGGGGTGCGTCCCCTAAGTTGAGGTCATCGTCGATGGCGCGCAGTGTGCAAAGCAGCGGCATCGACGTAAGAGAGTCTCAGCACCTGTCGGGCGGCGCCGAAGCATGTATCTGGCGAGGAGGCTAGCGATGCGAGGACCGAGACGATCGCTGATAGTGGCGATTCCGCTGGCGGCGATGCTGGTGGCGTCGTGCGGAGAAAGTTCGTCGGCCGAGGCCCCTCAGGCTGCACAGCCCCCAGCCGTTGCGAAGATGGTGGCCCGGCCGGCTGCCATGCCAGCTGCCGCTGCCGCCCCAGTGGCCGCTCCAACGGCAGCTCAGAGGTCGGTACAGGTCGAAAAGGTGGTGACGCAGGCGGTCCAATTCGACGCCGTCGCGACCACGGATCCGGGGGAGACGGGCACGGTCGTCCAGGAGGCGGTGCCGGCGGATGGCGCACCGAGCCAGACATCGACCGGCTCGCTGTTGACCGCTGAGACGCAGGTTCCGAATACCACCCGCAAGGTCATTCGCACCGCAAGCATCGGGATCGTGGTGGCGGACGTGTCGACGAGCGTGAAGGCGATCCGGGGGATCGTGGCTTCGATTCCCGGGGCCTTCGTGTCGCACACCAAAATCGGAGGCAACGAGCCGTACCGGATCAGTTCGATCACGTTGCGGGTGCCGGCCGAGCGCTTTGACGAGACAGTCGACCGTGTGCGCGCTCACGGGCGCGAGGTGGTGGCCGAGGACGTGACCGGGCAGGACGTTACGGCTGCGTTTACGGACATCGAGTCACGGATGCGAAACGCGCAGGCCACCGAGCAGCAATTGCTGGAAATCATGGCGACGTCCAGGACCGTGCAGGACACGCTGGACGTACAGCGCGAAGTTGCCCAGGTGCGTGAGCAGATCGAGACGTTCCAGGGACAACTGAACGTGCTGGCGGACCAGGCGGCGCTGTCGACCGTCACGGTCAATCTGCATCCGATCCCGGACCTTCGAGTGGAACGGCGGGCGCCCGACCAGTACTCCATGCACGACTCGGTCGAGTTTCCGATCAGCGTGATCAATGACGGGACGGTGGAACTGCGGAACGTGACCGTTCGCGATCAGCTTGACCCGGGTTTGGTGTTCCAGAACGCCACGAAGCCAGGGCAGTACGACCAATCCACCCATAGCGTGGTGTGGACGATCGACCGAATGGCGCCGGGGCAGTCACTGGAACTTCGCACGCGCGTTCGCCTTGAGGGTGACGGGCAGGCGATGCGACTGAGCGCCGAGGCGAGCACGGACAGCGATGTTCGCAACAGGGAACAGGACCAGGCCGGCGTCACGTTGCCGTTCTTCGTGGACCTGAGCCTGCAGCAGGATCCCGACCTCGAGATTGAAATCGATCAAGAGTTGACCATGGTGCTGAATTACTCGAATCGAGGGAACGGGGACGCGCGGGACGTGCGCCTGGTCGAGCGGCTTCCCGCCGGCATGACGTTCATGCGCGCGAATCGGGGCGGGCGATTTGACGCCGACCGGAATGAGATCGTGTGGGAGTTTCCCGAGCTTTCACCCGGCGCGAGCGGCAGCGTGAGCTACGTCGTCCGGCTGGATGCCGATACCGGACGACAGTGGCTCGCAACGTCGATCGAGTCCACGGAAAGCGACCGGGCACGCGTGGATAACCGACGCGTGACGTTCATCACCGCGATTCCCAAGGGCGAAGACGGAGAGTTCGTCGCAAGTGAGAGCGACGACTGGGACCCCGGCGAGACGGTTGACAATTCGGTTGAGGTCTTGACGCGGATCGGGCAGTGGACGGCCAACGCGGCGATTGTCATAGGGATCATCGTTGCCCCGATCGCGGCGGTCCTTGGCGCGCTGGGGCTTGGCGCGCTGGGCGTGCATCGCACGGTGATCCGGCGGATCGGGCGGCGTATGCCGTAGGTCGTCGTTCAGGATTACTCCCGACCCTGCTCGTTTGAGACCTTTGCGTAACGCGGGCGTGGGTGCGCGGAAGACCCCTCACCTTCCTTCTGGCGAAGTCGCCAGAAGTCTCCTCTCCCCTTGGAGAGGGTGAAGAGGCGCGTCCCTTCGAGGGGAATGACTCCGCACACCCGCCACTCGGGTTTTGCAAAGGTCTCTCGTTTCGTTGAACGGGCGAGGGGCGGGGGATGTCCGGTGGCTAGGTTTGTTCGGCGTCGGCCGTGGCGGTGTGGCGCTTGAGGTAGACGAGGAGGCCGGCGATGTCGGAGGGGGTGACGCCTTCAAGGCGGGCGGCCTGGCCGACGGTGGCGGGGCGGAAGCGTTCGAGGCGGTGGCGGGCTTCGGTGCGGAGGGCGCGGAGGTCGAGGTAGGCCAGGTCGGGTGGGATTTCGCGGTCTTCCATGGCTGCGGCGCGGCGGACCTGGGCTTGCTGCTGGCGGATGTAGCCGGCGTACTTGATTTCAAACTCGACGTGGGCGGCGGCCTCGGGCGGGGGCGGCGGATCGCCGGCGAGTTCGGCGATGAGGTCGCAGGTCATACCGGTGCGGGCGAGGAGTTCGAGGCCACGGGTGGTCTGGCGGAGCGGGGCGAGTTCCAGTGCGCGCAGCCGCTGGTTAACGGTTGGCGAAGCTGGAACGCGAAGGTCTCGCAGCCAGGCGTGGGTGCGATCGGAGCGTTCCTGTTGGCGCCGGAGGCCGCTCAGGCGGCGGTCCGAGGCGAGGCCGATCTCGTGTCCAAGTTCGGTGAGGCGGCGGTCGGCGCTGTCGTGGCGGAGGAGCAGACGGTATTCGGCACGGGAGGTGTGGAGGCGGTAGGGCTCGGTGAGCTCGCTGGTGACGAGGTCGTCGATCATCACTCCGATGTAGGCCTGGGCGCGGCCGAGTTCGACGGCAATCTGGCCGCGCGACCGGCGCGCGGCGTTGATGCCGGCCATGAGGCCCTGGGCGGCGGCTTCTTCGTAGCCGGTGGTGCCGTTGACCTGGCCGGCCAGGAAGAGGCCACGGGCGCTGCGGACTTCCAGGGAACGGCGGAGCTGGCGGGGGTGGACGAAGTCGTATTCCACGGCGTAACCCGGACGGAGCATTTCGGCAGATTCCAGACCGGGGACGGTGCGAATCATTTCAAGTTGCACGTCGGCCGGGAGGCTGGTGTTGGCGCCCTGGACGTAGACCTCGTGGTTCTGAAACCCCTCGGGTTCCAAGAACAGCGAATGCGAGTCCTTGTGCGCGAAGCGGACGATCTTGTCCTCGATGGAGGGGCAGTAGCGCGGACCGGAGGCCTTGATGGCCCCGTTGTACATGGGGGCTCGGTGCAGGTTGTCGCGGATGAGATCGTGGGTCTGCGGCGTGGTGTGGACCTGGTAGCAGGCCATCTGGGTGCGCCAGCCGGGAGGCGGGACGTGGGGGTAGACGGGGTCCGGCGCGGCCTCGTGCCACTCGGCGCGGGGCGGCGGATCGAAGCTGAACCAGAGGGGTTGCCCGCTGCCGTGCTGCACGCGGGTGCGGCTGTAGTCGATGCTGGCGGCGGAAAGGCGGGGCGGGGTGCCGGTCTTGAGCCGGCCGAGTTCAAGGCCAGCCTTGCGCAGGTCTTGGGACAGGGCAGTCGCGGGCGGTTCGCCGCGGCGTCCGCCCGGGGACTCGGTGTCGCCCAGGATGATGCGGCCCTGCAAGAAGGTGCCGGTGGTGACCACGGTGGCGTGAGCGCGGATTTCCCGGCCGTGGGCGGTGCGGACGCCGCGCACGCGCCACTCCGGGGCTCCGCCCGAGGATTCGGAGTCCCAGATAAGGCCCTCGACGTGGGCTTCGAGCAGCGTCAGGTTGGCCTGCGTCTCCACTTCACGCCGCATGAGGCGACCGTAGGCGTGCTTGTCGCACTGGGCGCGGAGGGCGCGGACGGCCGGGCCCTTGCTGGTGTTGAGCTCGCGGATCTGGATCTGGGTGCGGTCGGTGTTACGGCCCATCTCGCCGCCGAGGGCGTCGATTTCGCGGACGAGGTTGCCCTTGGCCGGGCCGCCGATGGAGGGATTGCAGGGCATCTGGGCGACGGTGCCGAGGCTGGTGCTCAGCAGGGCGGTGCGGCAGCCCAGGCGCGCGGCGGCCAGGGCCGCCTCGCAACCCGCGTGGCCGGCGCCGACAACGACGACGTCAAAGAGACCGGGCACGGTTGAAGTTCGCCGGAGACGCATGGGTACATCTTCCCACGCAGCAGTGACGATCGATCCGGTTTCAGATTCGGCGGCGATATAAACTCGGATACTCGCGCCGCGGCTGTCGTGTCGCCTCAGAAGCGCCGCTGGAGCCTTTCATCGTCGTGCAGGACACAGATCCCAACGCCCAGTTCATCGATGCGTTCGTGGTTCCCACGGACAGCGGCAGCGCGGTGCTGATCGACACTGACTTCAGGCGGCTCGATGCCGACGCGGGGCCGTTTCAGATCGCGTTGTATAGCCGGCTGCCGCTCTCGATGGGCGAGCTAGCTGTCATTCGGTCGCGCGTGGAGGCCGATCTCTTTGCCCAGGCGGTGCGGAGTGCAGCGAGAGGGCAGCGTTGGGTGCTGGCCCTCCTGACCGGGCTGCTTGAGCTGTCTGTGCTCGGGGTGCTGCTGGCGTTTCTGTTCTTGAACCGGGAGCCCGTGCACGCAGTGGTGGTCTGGGCGGCGCCGCTGGGCTTCCTGCCGGGCCTGGCGTATGTGTGGCACTCGGTCACGGGCCGACAGGCCGGGGCTCGCGCCCGTTCGACGCTCGAACTCGGAGAGTTGCTGCCGAACACGGCCGTTGGACGTGACGGCGACTCGCTGGCACGGCTGCGCGATCTCTGGCGGCTTGCGGAACAGCGCGAGGAGCCACGCGACCTGATGCGGCTGGAGGGCGTGGCTCGAGAGCGGGTGCGATGGCCGGCGGCCGCGCGGTTTTATCGCGATCTGGCCAAGGCGCCGCGGGCGTCGGCGCCGCCCGGCCGGCTGGCCTGGCTGCGGGCGCTGGCGCGGTTCCGCCGCGAGCGGCCGCAGCCCCTCACTCACCTTCGGGCGCGCTCGCGATGATGAATCTGGCGTGCTGGGCCGTGCCTATTCGCGACGGATACGTACTTCGCGCCGACAGGTCCACGGCAACGATTCTGCGAGCCGCTCCGTCCCGCAGCCCGCAGTTCTGGGGCTGGCGCATTGCTCTTATCCAGCCGCAGAGCCAGCAGTTTTCAGCGCCGCTGGCGGCGCGCGCCGCCGTGCTGGCCGTGGACTATGCGCGCCTGACGGGCGGCGCCGCGCCGAGGGGCGCATGGCCGCGCCGCCGTCGAGCCGCGATCTGGATGGACGTCGCGTTGGGGCTGGCCCTGATCGTTGCGTCCGGCGGTCACTGGGTCCCGGCGCTGGCCGGGACGTGGTTAGTGGCGGGACGCCGCTGGGTGCGTTCGTTCCTGCGAGTGGGCTCGCGCGTGCCCAGCACGCCGGCCGCGCCTGCCCAATCGCCCCTGGTCAGTTCCGAAGCGCATGCCGGGCTGGCCAGAATTGCGCGGGTGATGCGTGACGTGGAGGATGACGCGGCGGCATATGCCCTGGGAGCGATCCAGGCGCGGGGTGAAGGGTTGGACGAAGCCGCGGAGATCTACGAGGCGCTGTCAAGCGGAACGCATCCGTCGATGCTGCCGCCCCACGTTGGATTCTGGGTCGCGAACGAGACCATGCACGACCCATGGCGGTTGGCGTTGCCAGCGCCGGCCGCCGCCAGGAACGACGCGACGTGACCGCCCGCGCCGACGTGACCGCCGAATGATTGCCGGCAGTGTGCGCGTTGACATTCCGATCGACGAGTCGCGCTACCGCCGGTTGCTGCGATCGGCGGCTTGGCAGGACGAGACGGCACCGCTGGCCGGCGTCTATGCCGAGCGGGTGATCTACGAGGGCCCGATTGCCGGCTTGCGTGACGGCCGACTGGTGGAGTTGACGGCCGGCGACTCGGCGGCCGATGTGCGCATCGCGATCGACGCCGTGCCGAACACGCTCACGATGCCGGTCCTGGCCGCCGGCCGAGCCGTGGCTCGCGCGCTTGGCACGCCGGCGAGCGACCGTCAGTCGCTGCTTTCGCGGGTGGCGCTGTTGCTGTACCTGGTAGAGCCTGCCGCGAATGCCGAGGTTCCGCGTCCAGAGCATCCGGCGTTTGGTTTGGCCGCTGCGCTCCGGCTCATGGCCTCGCCGATCCGGCCGCACATCTGGACTTCACTGCGCGCCTCCCTGGAGGTTTTCGAGCCCTCGCTTGTGCTGGACCTGCGCGACGGCGGATCGTCCATCAGCACTTCGGAACTCGCCTTGATCGTGCACGCCGCAGGCCAGCAAACGAACCCCGCGTGGTTTGACGACCGGCGCGCACGAATCGGCGTCGACGAGGGCCAGCGCGTTTCGGACGAAATCCGGCGGCGCGGTATCAGCGTGATGGAGCCAAACGCCCACGACTTGCACGTCGCCGGCGTGCTTCCGATAGCTCCCGGGGTATTGGCCACGGCCCCTGGTCAACCTCCCGATCGGACGCTGGCCGCCTGGTCGGCGCATACCACCGGGGCCATCGGCGCGTCGGCCCTGGCGGTGGGTCGGGTTGGAAGCCAGCGAGCGGCGGCCCTGGCAGCGGCCGCCGGCGCCGCGTTCATTGCAGGGCCGGCCGCCGTGGCGCCCGAAGGCATGTAGATGCGCGCCAACCACTCGTCCCCAGGCCACGTGCCCGAACGGCGGGAGGATCCCGCGGCGATTCCGCTGGAGTATGTGCCGCTTCCGGCGGGCCCCAACGGCTCGACGCTGGTCGCGCATGACCGGCAGCGGCTCGTGCAGGTCGTCGCGCGGACGCTGGTTCCCGCACGAACGCTTCGAGTGGAATCGCTCCCGCCGGACGGCGACGCGGTGCGGAGGATTGAGACCAAGGCCGTGACACATCTACGACGCCTACGTCGCCACGCGCGTGCCCGTCAGTGGGCGCAACTGATCGCTTCGCTGGGACTGCCGTTCCTGGTGGCGTCGCTGTTGGGGCTGTTGTCGGCGCCAATTCGTAATGTTCCCGCCGTAGGCGAGGCCGTTGCGGAATTCGTCGGAAGCTCCGGAGGGTCGCTGGGTGGTCTTCCGTTGGCCGCCGCCGTCTCACTCCTGCCGTCGGTCTGGCTGTTCCGCCGGGCACGCCGACAGGTGGCGGCGCGTCCGGCGGCCCGAGGTTCCGAAAAGACCTTGCAGGTGGCAGAGCTTGCGGTCCGGGACGACGCCAGCCAGTTTCTGACGGCCGCCGATGCTCTCCTGGCGGAGATTGGAAGCCTGATGAGCGGGCGGCCACGCATCGACGGCCAGCGCGCGCTACGTCTGGCGACAAGATTCGACCACCTCACGCGATTGGCGGCCCACTACCGCGTGCCTGCGGTGCAAGCGTTTGGGGCCGACATGGCCGCGCAGTTTCGCCACGCCGGCCGCCCACCGCGCCGGTTGATTCCCGGGCTGTACGCCAAGAGGAATTCGGTGCACGTTGCAACGATCACGTCGCCATACGACCCCTCTTCAAGGTCACGAGCCCCGACGTTTGTCACCGTTCCGGCAATTCTCCTGCTGGGCGCGCTCGCCGCGATGACGACGTTTTTTGCCGCCGGCGTCTTTCGGTTGAGCGCCGACGACGCGCTGGTGCTGCTTCAAAACGAGGCGGTTGTGTTTCCGGGCAGCGCCGGCGTGTTTTCCCTGGGCCAGGGGTTCGACCAACCGAGCGAATCCGGCGCCGGCACGCTGAGCGTTGTGGAGGGGCCAGGCTTCTTCTGGAGCTGGCCGCAGCCCGTGACGGATCGACGTCTCATCAACCTGACCGACCGTGAGGCGCCGGTGACGCTGATCCTTCCGACGGAGGCGGAGCCCGAGGATCTCGACGTGCAGTTTCAGTACGACGTGACCGACCTGACAGCATTCATCCGGCTTGGAGTGCCTGAGTTTGCCGACCAGTTCATTGCGGCCATCCTGCACGAGGGACTGACGCAACTGCTTGGATCGTGGCGGGAGTCCCTGGTCGCCGAATTCGACGGCGACAGCGCGCGGGTGAACCAGGAATTGGCGTCAGGCATGGGTCAATTCCTCGGCGACTTCGTTGACATTGCCAACCAGAACGAGCGCCTGACGGGCCTGGGAATCATTCTGAAGCCTCAGCCGAACTTCAACATTCAGCGAACCTGAGATTCGCGGCGCTTCGACCTTGAGCCGCGCGATAATCGTGCATGGCGACGATGGGTGAAATGTTGCGCGCGGCGCGGAGCCAGGCCGGGTTGAGTCTTGAAGCCGTGTCGAGCGCCACTCGAATTCCTCGACATAACCTGATTGCGCTGGAGACCGACGACATTGATGTCCTGCCGGCGGAGCCGTTTACGCGGGGGCTGATCCGCGTCTACGCGCGGGCACTGGCCGTGCCCGAGGAGCCTGTGCTGAATGCTTACGCCGCGGCGTTGAGCTCACGGCGCCTTGCCGCCGCGGAGCCTGACCGAGCCTTGCGGCGTCGCCAGGGGCGCCTGGTGGCCGGGGTAACGGCCGCCGCGGCCGTGATCGCCGTCCTGGCGCTGCTGATTGTCCGGACCGGCGGACTTCCCGTCCTTATGGCCCCGGAGTCTCGAACCCCGGACCCGGAACCAACGGGCATTGGGCTGCGCGCGGAGAGCACGCTTGCCCTGGTTGCCGTGCGGCCAACCGCCATCGAGGTCATCGTCGACGGCCAGTCGGTATTCGAAGGCGAGCTCGCCACCGGGTCCAGCCAGACGTACTCGCCACAGCGGGAGATCGCGGTGCGGGCCGAGGATCCCGACGCGATCGAGGTGCGGATTGATGGAGCTTCGATCGGATTCCTGGGTCCACCTGGCGGTTCGTATCAGCGGACCTGGCGAGTTGTTGTCGGTGGCTGACGGCATGACGCCGCTGCAAGCGGATGAATCCAGTCAACTCCCGACGGGCCGGGGCGCGCCCCAATGGATTGCCGGCCTGCCGAACCTGCTGACGGGATTCCGGGTCCTGGTGATTCCGCTGGTGATTGGGTTGCTGCTGTGGGACGGCCAGGCGTCCAACCAGGCGGCGGCGTGCGTGTTCATCGTGGCGGGCATCACCGACGTGCTGGACGGTCTGATTGCGCGTCGGTACGGGTCCGGCTCGCAACTGGGGATTTTCTTCGACCTGGTGGGCGACAAGCTGGTTGTGGCCGCGCTGGTGATCACGATGGTGGAACTGGGCTGGATTCCGGGATGGATCGCGGTTGGTTTCATTGGACGCGAGATTTTCGTGATGGGAATGCGGGCCTACGCCGGTGCGCAGGGCGTTACGGTGAGCGCGGGCCAACTGGGCAAGATGAAGATGATGTGGCAGTACATCGGGCTGGCCGCGCTGATCTGGGACCGGGTGCCGCTGACCTGGGCGCTGGTGATGTTCGCGCTGGTTATGACGGTGGCTTCGGGACTGCATTATGTTTTCAGCGTGTCGCGCGAGTTGCGCGGACGGCCAGCACCGGATGTTCCGGACCCGGTCTGAGGTGACACCGACATGAGTGAACGGACCGTGTTGCGAATGGGCGTGGTGGGGGCGACGGGGCTCTTTGCGCCGACCTATCTGAATCCGGCCATCGACCTGCCGGAGCTTGAACTGCAGGCGATTGCGGCTCGCCGTCCGGGACCGCTGGCGGAGACCGCCGCGGCGTACGGGAATCCCGACACCCATACGGATTGGCGCGAGCTTGTGGCACGGGACGATCTGGACGTGGTGGCGATCGTGACCAGCAACGCGATGCATCACCCGGTGGCTATTGCCGCGCTCGTGTCAGGCAAGCACGTGCTGTGCGAGAAGCCGCTGGCGAACACGGCCGCGCAGTGCGCCGAGATGGTCGCAACAGCGGAACGCACCGGGCTGGGCCATGGCCTGGGGCACTACATGCGGTTCGCGGAACCGATGCAGACGGTGCGGCGGCTGATTGACGACGGGGAGATCGGCGAGGTGCAGGCGATGTTCGGCCGCATCTGGCAGCCGCGCGCCCTGCACGAACCGGTGCAATGGTGGATGACCGAGGAGGAGTGCCCGGCCGGGTCGATCGGCCTGCTGGGCGTGCACCTGCTGGACCTGGCGCGCTACCTGACCGGCAGCGAGATCACCGCGGTGTTGGGCCACCTGCCCATCGTGGTGCCGGAGCGGCCGGATATGGGTGACATTTCGCGAGTCGACGCCAACCGCTGGTCGGCCGAGAACCCGCAAGGCGTAGCCCCGGGCACGCCGATGGCGCAAGTGACGGCGAGCGACTTTGGGACGATTCACGGTGAGATGGCCTCGGGGGCGCTGTTCACATTCACCGCAGGGCAAACCACGTTTACGCGGCCCGGGCCCACACCCGACGTGCAGGTACACGGCTCGAAGGCGTCGGCGTTTGTGAGCTACTCGGGGGGCAACCGGCGGGCCGGGCAGGTGCGCCTGGTGCGCGGGGTCGACACCGAGGTGATTGACGTGCCGGTGCGGGTCCACGAGTCGCCGCGGGCGCAGAATACGGCGATGTTCCGGGAGATCGTTGTTCCAGGTTTGCTGGCACGGGCCGCCGGCGCGTCCAGCCGATTGGCGAGCTTTCACGACGGGCTGGCGGTGGCGCGGGCGGTGGACGCGGCGCGGGAGTCGGAGCGGGAGCGGGCGTGGGTGGAGCTTTAGCAGCCATGGGGTACGACCGGTGATTCCTCTTGTGGCGCAGCACGCTGACAAAGTTGAAGCGCTTTGCCGACGCTACGGCGTTCAGCGGCTCGACCTGTTCGGCTCGGCCAGTGTTCAGGACGATCTGCCGGAGGACAGCGACCTGGACTTTGTCGTGGAGTTTCAGCCGGATGCCCTGGTCGCCTATGCCGACGCGTATTTTGGCTTGCTTGAGGCTCTGGAACACCTCTTCGGACGGCGAGTGGATCTGGTGGTTGACTCAGCGATCCGGAACCCCTATTTCCGGGAAGCCGTTGACGAAAGCCGAACTCGGATCTATGCGGCGTGAATCTCGAAAGTACCTGCACGACATCGCAGGCGCCATTGGACGCCTAACGGAGTTCACCGCCGGCAAGTCTTTCGACGACTATGGCCGTGACGCCATGCGGCGTGCCGCAGTGGAGCGCCAATTCGAAATCATCGGCGAGGCCATGGCGCAGTTGGCCAAGTCAGATGCCGATGTAGCCGAGCGCATCAGCGGGTACCAGCGAATCATCGCGTTCCGCAACCTGCTAATTCATGGCTACGACGACGTGGATGATCGTCTGGTCTGGAACGTCGTTGAGACTGGCCTTCCAACCTTGGCCGGCGAGATTGCTGAACTATTGAACGACGAATGACAAGCAAAGAGACGGAGCGTGGACCTCAAGCCCCAGTCTGCTCTTGCCAGAGCGGATAATCAGGACATGATCCAGGAGGTTCGCTGGAAGTACCGGTTCAGGAACTTCTCGCGGGCTTACGCCCTCTTGCGGGAGGCGCTGGAGGCGGAAGTCAAGGACTTGAGCCAGTTGGAGCGTGAAGGAGTGATCCAGCGCTTTGAATACACCTTCGAGTTGGCCTGGAACACGCTCAAGGACCGGATGGAGTATGACGGTTTGATGCTCGACACCGTCAGCCCGCGCCATGTGATCCGGGCAGCGTTCAGAGCCAAGCTCATCGAGGACGGCGATGCGTGGATCGACATGCTGACCGATCGAAGTCTGATGGCTCATACCTTCGACGCCGCCAGGTTCGAGGCCGTCGCCGGCAATGTGCGACGCCGCTACCTTTCGATTCTGGGTGACCTCTATGACCGTCTGGCAGGGGAGGCGCTCGGGTTGTGAGAGTCCCCGATCTGACGGACCAGATGCTGGCCGAACTGACGCGAGTCTTTACCGCCTACCCGGAGCTTACCGAGGTGGTGCTCTTTGGCTCACGCGCCACGGGGATGGCGACGCCTCGCTCCGACATTGATCTGGCAACCAAGGGTATCTTGGACGACCACCTTCTTGGGCGCATGGTACTTGACTTGGACGATCTTCAAATTCCGCAGCATTGCGATCTGCAAGCCTACGAGACGATCAGGTACGCTCCGTTGCGGCGACATATCAAAAATGTCGGGGTCATTATCTATCAGAAGACGCTTGGTCACAAATGACCCATTTGGTTGGCACCGAGAGGAATGCAGATCGTCAGCGAAACTCACGGCCAGAAGTTCCTGCTATCGGACTGAAGCACTCTTGTTGTCCGACGATTCATTGTTCAGAAGAATCTGCTAGACTGGAACTTCTCTATAATGAGAAGATAGCTGAAAGGAATTGCCGGTGACCACACAGGAACCATGCCCAATATGGGGTGGTCATCCTGTAGAGGTTTATACAGATATTCGACGCCGCCTTAAATTTGTCAGGGCTTCCTCTCGTGCAGGTGGAGGATACTCTATAACTAATCAGGCTGAGAGGGTCGCTCGAAATATTGACGATAGGCAGAAATCAAAGCTGACCACATGGATACTTGATAACCAGCCAAGAAGTCCTGACGAATATCCCGCGTCCTCGTGTGACTATCCAATAGTATACAAAAGCACTGTTGATCTGATATTCAATCATCCATCCTTGAATGTCCACGAGCGAGCCGACAGGCTTCTTCAGTTCATTGCATTGAATTCAGAGACGATAGGGAAGCAAGTCTCAATTCAGCAGAACTTTCAGGAGATGCTTGCTTGGTCAGAGTCGACTAGTGAAAATGAAGTGCTCTTCTGTCTAGACTATCTTCAGCAAAACGGATGGTTACAATTGAACCAGTTCACAGATATGGACTATCTGGCTACTGTGACGGTGTCTGGCTATAGTAGGATTGCGGAACGAAAAACAAATCTTGATTCTTCTCAAGCATTTGTAGCCATGTGGTTTGGAGAGAGTATGGATGAGATATTTAACAAGGGAATCAGGCCTGCTATTGAAGATGCTGGATATCGTCCACTGAGAATAGACCAGAAGCCGGATGTAAACAAGATCGATGATGAGATTATTGCTGAGACTCGACGCTCCAGGTTTGTTGTGGCTGATTTCACTCATGGGAAGGACGGTGCAAGGGGCGGTGTGTACTATGAAGCGGGTTTTGCGACTGGCCTTGAAATTCCCGTTATCTATTCGTGTAGGGAAGACATGGTCGATAGCATCCACTTTGATACCCGTCAGTACGCACACATCCTTTGGAGAGATCCGGAGCAATTTCGGATTGATTTGCGAAACAGAATCCTGGCTCGCATCGGCGATGGGCCTCTTGACCATTCTGCTGGGTGATACAGGTGAGCATGTCGATGGGGGTCCCGAAGCGACGTCAATACTCCCTTCGATTAGAATTAATCGAACCATTACGGCTACCAGCCAGATATAGCCGCCAACTTCGTATTGCTCACGGTTTGCTACAGACGGAAGGATTAATTCGTGACTGCCTACGGTCCGCGTTATCAGGAGGCACGCAGGGCGGCTATCGAGAGAACCGAAGGGACCTGTGTGTTCTGTGGTCATTCCCCGGCCACCGAGGCCCATCATTGGGCACTTGGTCCCTATCCCACTGACGCTGAGATTGAGGTCAAGGATCTTACGCCGCTCTGTTCAACTTGCCACGAGATCGCGACAACGGTTCGTCGGTACTACCGCGTCCACGGCGGCGATCCTTGGACGCTTTTGTCTGTGTTCGCGGAAGCCATTACGGAGGCGATTCAGCAATGCGATTCCAAATCCGCATCAAGGGTACGGGCGGCATCCTCATGCACAACGGCGCCGCCGGACTGGACACCCGAAGCCCGGCCAACCTCGAGAAGGCAGAAATTAGCCGTAAGCGCGGCTCGAACCGCACAGCCAGTGACGACGCCCGACTCGCTGAACTCGAATGCCAAATCAGCCTTTGGCTCGACGAGAGCGGAGCGCCTACGATCCCGGCAAGCGCCGTCCGGTCCTGTATCGAAACCGGAGCCCGCAAGCTGAAGCAGGGGCCACAGGTTCGCGAAGGTCTGATCGTCGAATCTATCGACGCCTTCGATTACGACAGAGAGCAACTGGGAACGACGATTGAGGAATTGGGCAGGCAAGCGCAGTTCACTGTCCCGGTAGTCGTGCAACGAAGCCGTGTTTTACGGACACGAGCGCAATTCAGGCCGTGGGCGCTGACATTCACCGTAGAAGTGGGCGATGAGCTTGTAGATCAGAGCCAGTTGGGGGCGTGGCTAGATATCGCCGGGCGGCGCATTGGTTTGGGCGACTGGCGGCCAGAGAAAAGCGGCAGCTTCGGGCGATTTTCAGTCGAGTCGATGACGCCGACCGAAGAAGTGGCGAGATAGCGGGTACCAGTGGGCTAGTATCCGGGGCATGGCTGGGCTTGGCCGGGTGCGGCAAGGCTAGGTACGGCGTGGCTTGGCACCGCGGGGCAAGGCACGGCGTGGCACGGCAAGGAGTGACGGGGCGGGGGATCGTGTTCGATCGCCTGCCCCGTCCATTTCTGAGAGACCTCTGAACCACGATTCTTGCTTTGAACTGAATCGCTCAGCCAAACAACCCGAAATGGTCTATGCTGGACTATCAGTTACTTAGGAATCTGGTCCTGTGGAGCATTCCGAGACCAACTACATATGGACTGTCGCCGAGGCCAAGGCTCGGCTGTCGGAAGTCCTGCGGCTGTCGGAAGAGGAGGGGCCGCAGCGAATTGGGCGGCGCAAGTCGTTCGTTGTGGTTCCCGCCGAAACCTGGGAAGCGCATGTCCCGCCACGTAAGCCACTGGGCCAATGGTTGATCGACAACATGCCGCGTGGCGTAGATATCCCGATTCCCGACCGTCGTGACTCTGGGCGTGAGATCCCGTTCAGCGATGAGGACGAGGAGTGAGCGGGTTCCTCCTGGACACGAACGTAGTCTCGGAAGCAGCAAGATTCACCCCGGATGTGCGGGTCATTGCGTTCCTGGCCGACCAGGCGGATCTATGGCTGTCACCTGTCGTCCTGCACGAACTGGAATTCGGCGTGCAGCGTCTTCCTGAGGGGCGTCGTCGCGGCCGCTTGCGCGTCTCGCTGGCGTCGTTCATCCGCCAGTACGAAGACCGAATTCTGCCCTTAGGGCGCAGCGAAGCGGAAGCAGCCGCAATGCTGCGGGCGCAGGCGCAGCGAGCCGGGCGGGTGCTGAATCTGGGCGACGCGCTGATTGCCGGGACAGCGCAGGTCAATCACCTGCAGGTGGCCACGCGGAACGTCACGGACTTCGAGGTATTGGACGTCCGCGTCACCAACCCCTGGGATTGGGATGCGTCCTGATTGCCGAAGTTGCAAGCGGCCCTGGGTGGGCCACCATGGTCTGGCTCGGTAGCAATCCGGGCTGGCATCCGTTTTACTCAATTGGCTGAGGAGAATTACTCAACGCATTGAGTAATTCGTCGCGTCCGTCAAGTTGCCGTTGACCTTCTGGCCACTGGCCGTTCGCCGAGGGCTTCTAGGTGAGTTGGACTTCGGCGGCGCTTTCGAGGCGCCAGCGGGCGCTGAGTTGCTGGCGCCGGACCATGTCGGCGTACCAGCCGCCCGCGGCCACGAGGTCGTCGTGGGAGCCGGCGGCGGCGACCCGGCCATCGCGCAACACGATGATGCGGTCGGCGCGGCGGACGGTGGCGAGGCGGTGGGCGATGACGAGGGTGGTGCGGCGGAGAGTCAGGCGGTCGAGGGCTTCCTGGATGAGGGCTTCGGTTTCGGCGTCGACCGACGAGGTGGCTTCGTCGAGGATGAGGATTGGGGCGTCTTTGAGGACGGCGCGGGCGATGGAGATGCGCTGCTGCTGGCCGCCGGAGAGGCGGACGCCGCGCTCGCCGATGCGGGAGTCGTAGCCGTTGGGCAGGCGCTCGGCGAATTCGTCCACGTTTGCGGCGCGGGCGGCCTCGAGGATTTCTTCCTCGGTGGCGCCGGGACGGCCGAAGGCGATGTTGTCGCGGATGGTGCCGGCGAAGAGGAAGACGTCTTGCAGGACCAGCGAGATGTTGGAGCGCAGCCAGACGAGCGGGAGGTCGCGCACGTCGGATCCGGCCACGCGCACGGCGCCGTTGTTCACGTCGTAGAAACGTGGGACCAGATGGGCGCAGGTGGTTTTGCCGACGCCGGTGGGGCCGACGAGGGCGACCAGCTCGCCAGGGGCAGCGCG
The DNA here is from genome assembly GCA_022820025.1 of Chloroflexota bacterium. Taxonomy (GTDB): domain Bacteria; phylum Chloroflexota; class UBA11872; order UBA11872; family UBA11872; genus UBA11872. Next base: position 17,346 of record JAJEGF010000040.1, on the reverse strand, counting down.
GAAGGAGACGTCTCGCAGGACCGTCTCCTCGGGCTCGTAGCGGAAGTCGACATTGTCGAAGTCGACCGACCACTCGGGTGATTCCGGCGCCGCCGCCCCGGGCTTGTCGGTCAGATCGGTCTGAATATCCAGCAGTTCCAGGACGCGTTCGGTGCTGGCCATGGCTTTCTGGATGTTCTCGCTGATGGCGGCCAGCTGGATGACGGGCTGGTAGATCAGGCCGAGGTAGACGACGAAGACGAACAGGTCGGCCACCGGCACGATGCCGCGCAGGGTGAGGTCGCCGCCGACGGCCACGACCAGGATGAGGCCGAGGCCGGCGAGGAGTTCGATCATTCCGGCGGGAACCAGGGAGAAGAACTGCGCCTTCTGGATGTCGTCGCGGTAGCGCTGCCAGTCGCGCTGGACGATTCGCAGCTGCTCCCGCTCGCGGCCGAAGGCCTTGATGACGGCGTAGCCGGCTATTCCCTCGGTGACCGTGGCGGTGACCTTGGCCACGGATTCGCGCACTACACGCCAAGAGCTACGGATGTGCGGAAACAGGAACCGGCCGGCCACCAGAATGATGGGGATCGGCAAGAGCGCCAGCAGGGCCAATTGCCAGTTGATGATGAACAGCGCAATCAGCATGGCGGCCGGCAAGGCAATGGCAATGACGGTTTCGGGGATGCCGTGGGCGACGAAGTCCTCGACCGTTTCCACGTCGCCCACGGAACGCGACACCAACGAGCCCACGCGCCGGTCGGTGAAGAAGCGGTGGGGCAGCGTCTGGATGTGGCGGTAGAGGTTGACCATCATGGCCTGCTGCACGTTGTAGGCCGCCCAGTGGGAGAGCAGGCCGTAGGTGTACCGAGCGGCGGCGCGCACCAGGTAGGCGCCCACCAGGGCCGCCACCACGACCAGCATGGCGTTCTCGGCGGTGGCGCCTTCGGCGTGCCAGATCAAGATCTGGCGGACGAACAACGGCGGCACCAGCCCGCTGGCCGTGAAGAGCAAGCCAGCCGCGACCGTGCCGATGAGCATGCCGCGCTCGGGCCGGGTGAAGCGTGACAACTGCCGGAGAAATCTCACGCCCGAAGCCTAGCGAGGTGAGGTTCGAGAGGCCAGTGGGGCCAGCGGTCCGGGAGTTCCGGTCAAGGGCCCTTCAACCCAAACTCGTTCCCATCGGGATCGCGGAAGATTGCGAAGGTGCCCCAGGCCATGGACTGTGGCTCGCTGGAGAATTCCACCTCTGCGTCACGCAGCCGCGCGTGGGCGGCCCGGCAGTCGGCGCATTCGAAGACGATGGAGGGCTTGCGCTCGGCCCAGTCCGGCATCATGGCCCTGGGGTAGATCACCAGGCGCGAGCCGGCGCCGGGCGGCGCGACCTCCAGCCAATCGCCCATGCGGCCCATCGATTCGCGCCGCCGCAGTTCGAATCCCACCCGGTCCACCCAGAAGCGCAGGGCCGCCTCCTGGTCATCGACGTAGATTCCGACGGTTGCGATCCGGTCAATCATCCTGTTTCCTCCAGAGTGCCGGGCGTAACGGATTCCAGTGTGCGTCGGCCACTTGCGCAAGGCACCCAGAGCAACGCCGCTGACCGCGGGCGACGGTCCCGATACGCGAGAATGCCAAGTATCGAATCTGGAGCTACCGGGAAACGCATGGCCTACGACGAGGGATTGGCGCAGCGGATCCGCGAGGCGCTGGCGGACGCCGACGGTCTGAGCGAGCGGCGGATGTTTGGCGGGATTGCCTTCATGCTGCACGGGAACATGGCCGTGGGCATTTCGGGTGATGAGCTGATGGTGCGGGTGGGGCCGGAGGCCTATGACGAGGCGTTGGCGCAGCCGCACGCACGAGTATTCGACATGACGGGCCGGGTGATGCGGGGCTGGGTGGTGGTGGCCGCCGAGGGTATCGCGGACGACGCGGCACTGGGCGAGTGGGTTCGGCGAGGCGCCAACTATGCGCGGTCGCTGCCGCCGAAGTAGGGCGGGCGTGTACCTTAAGTCCGAGGCTGCCGAAGACTCTTCGGCCAGGCCCGAGGAAGTTCGCAGCGCGTCCCAAGGGCGGAGAGTCGCGCCGCCGCACGACCCACGAGGTTGGATTGGAGACTCACTGTGAAGTACACCCGCGAGGTCGTGATCGACCTGCCGCGCGATCGCGTGATCGAACTGTTCGACGACGCCGACAACCTGACGAAGTGGCAGGAGGGCCTGCAGAGGTTCGAGCACGTCAGCGGCGAGCCGGGACAGCCCGGCGCCAAGTCGCGCCTAGTGTACGACTACCGGGGGCGCAGCTTCGAGATGTTCGAGACGATTACCGAGCGCAACCTGCCCGACGAGTTCTCCGGCATCTACGAGACCGACGGTGTCTGGAATCTGATGAAGAACCGGTTTGAGGAAGAAGGACCGGACCGCACGCGCTGGATCGCCGAGTCGGAGTTTCGCCCCCAGGGGATCAAGATGAAGCTGATGGCGATCCTTCTGCGGCCGCTGTTCACTTCGAGGACGCTGAAGACCCTGCGCGACTTCAAGACATTCGCCGAAGGCGAGGGTCGCGGAGACTAGCGGCCGTCGGCGGCCACCTGGTTGGATTGGAGGCTATCCATGAAGTACACCCGTGACGTTGTGATCGACCTGCCGCGCGATCGCGTGATTGAGCTCTTCATGAACCGAGACAACATGCCGAAGTGGCAGACGGGGCTGAAGAGCTTCGAACACGTCAGCGGCGAGCCGGGGCAAGCGGGGGAGACCTCCAGGCTGGTGTACGAGCACCGCGGCCAGGACGTCGAGATGATCGAAACGGTGACGTCGCAGAGCCTGCCTGACGCGCTGGCGGGCACCTACGAGACCGAAGGCGTGTGGAACTACATCAACAACCGATTCGTGGAAGAGGGGCCGAACCGCACGCGCTGGATTGCGGAGACGGAATTCCGCTTCTCCGACTGGAAGATGCTGCTCATGTCGATCGTCATGCGTTTCGCGTTCACCGGGCAGACCAAGAAGACGCTGGGCGACTTCAAGACGTTCGCCGAGGGCGAGGGACGCGGGGAGTAGCGGCCAGGCCGATCTGCGGTGCGCCGCTGTGGGCCGCGAAGGTCACTCCCAAGGGAACGTTCTGTCGACCACCACCGCGGGTGGATACCGGCCGCGCTCGTGAGCACTCTCGTTGTGTGCCCCATAGCCGGCTGAATCTACTTCGAGGCCTTCTGACGGGCCTAAACGGAAGGCGCCGAGACTGTCGGCTTGCCGGGCTCAGTCGGCGTCAGAGTCTCCGCAGTCCTGGTCATGCCCATGCTGGCAGACCATGCGCCTCACCTCTTGCCCCGGTGCAGCAAGTGATTTTGGGAATACTTCACGCCGTCGGAACGAGTCTCGACCTGCAGCGCGGGCGTTAGTGGCTGTGGAATGGCAGCCCATCATGCTCATGGGCGGATGTTCGATCGTTCGCGGCGCCTGCTTGATCAGCGGGATCGACATGAATGACTGCCTCGCCCAGGTAAGGGATGGCGTGAGCGAGCTCATGGGAGACGCGCTTCTCGAGTTCGCGCGCCTGCTTCAGCGAGAGGTCATTGCTAGCCGTGAGATGCACCTCCGCGTGCAGGCGGTGGCCAATCCATCGCGCACGTGACCGGGTAATAGCTCGCACGCCATGTACGTGCAGGGCCTCGTGCTCCAAGTTGTCGAGCATTTCGGGATCGACTCCGTCGAGCATGCGCCCAAATACCGTCTTGGCGGAGTCGTACACAATCTTCGCGATGAGTACGCTGATGCCCAGCCCCGCAATTGGGTCGGCTATCGGGAAGCCTGCCCAGATAGCGATTGCGCCGGCGACGACGGCGAGGCTCGCGAGCCCATCCGTCCGGGCGTGGTAACCGTCAGCCACCAGCGCGGCACTGTTGATTTCGCGCCCGACGCGGATGCGGAACAGCGCGACAGCCTCGTTACCAATGAAGCCTAACGCCCCGGCCGCGGCGACCGCCCATATCAGTTCAACGTCACGCGGGTTGAGCAGCCTGTCGATGGACTGGTAGGCGGCCACTATTGCGCTGGACAAGATTACGAGGACGATGATTGCTCCGGCCAGATCCTCGACCCTGCCAAAGCCATAGCCGAACCGCCTGGTTGGTACGCGGCGAGCAAACAGGAAGGCTATCCACAAGGGGACCGCAGTCAGTGCATCGCCCAGGTTGTGGATGGTGTCCGCCAGTAACGCCACGCTTCCGGACACTACGAAGACGGCTGCCTGGAGCACTGCGGTAATCGCGAGCCCCACGAACGACCACTTTATGGCCCAGATGCCGCGACTGGTCGTCGCAATGGACGGGTCGACTGCGCCATGCGTGTGGCCGTGCTTCTCGTCGTCCCCGTGATGGCGGTGATGGTGCTGCATAGCGCTGAATCTAGCCCGAATGCGCAGCTCGTGGCTAACAGGAAGGCCTGGCCAGCGGGGCCTTGGCCGGCCGCGGTGGCTACTCCTCGTGGCCGGCGGTTGATTCCAGTTCGAGGGTGTAGGGCAACGCGCCGACCGGGAGGGGTTCGGGGCGCTCGGTGACGAGGTCTTCGAGGTCGGTCTCCGATGGATCGACCCCGAGGTATTCCAGCGTGTCGGCGTATGGCAGGCCCCGTTCGGGGTCCCAGCCGCGTTCGTGGTAGTAGCCCTGGACGTAGGTGCGGACTTCCTCGCGCGGCAGGCGGTAGTCGCTGAGGGGTCCCTGGCGGATGGGTTGGTGCAGGCGCTCGGGCAGGCGGTCGTCCTCGGCGGTCATGCCTTCACGCAGGTTGAAAAGGCGCGCCATCGTGAGGCCGCGCTCGAAGGTCTCGTGCAGTTCCTCGGGCGACATGTCCCAGCCGGTGGCGGCATTGAGCAATTCCAGCGCCTTGGTGTCGTCGTAGTCCAGGAACTGGCAGAGGCCGACGGTGTTGCGGACGGAGGTGCGCTTGAGGCCGGCGCCGGTGTGGTCGCCGCCGGTGGGGGTAATGGGGTAGTTGTCGCGCATGTCCTTCATGGCGCGCGGGTCGTGCATCGCGACTTCGAGACCCTTGACGTGGACCACGTAGTCCTCGGCGTCGCCGCCGATGGCACGGGCGGCGCGGAGGGCGCCCTCGGCGAGGAGATCGCCGATACCGTCGCGGTAGGCGATTTTCTCGATCAGGTCCAGCAGGTCCTGCGCCGAGCCGAAGCGGAGCGGTTGTCCGTCCTCGTTGTGGTCGCGCAGGCGGCCCATCTCCTCCATTTCCATGGCCCAGGCGATGGTTGCGCCGGCGGAGATGCTGTCCATGCCCAGGAAGTTGAGCATCTCGTTGCCCTTGCAGACCGCCATGATGTCGGTAACGCCGGTGTTGGTGCCGATGGCGGCCAGGGTTTCGTACTCAGGCCCGCCGTACTTTGGCCGGACCTTGACCTTGGGCGTTTCGATCTTGACGCGCTTCTTGCAGCGCACGGAGCAGGCGAAGCAGCGATCCATGTGGTCGATGACCTGGTCGCGCATGGCGATGGCGTCGATGTTGGTGGCGCCGTCCAGTTGCCCGTCGCGAAAGTTGTGGACGATGAGGTGGCCTTCGAGTTGCTTTGACTGCACCATCGCGCCGGTTCCCCAGGTGTGCAGTCGGTGGTGCGTGCCACCCTCGGCGAGAGTCTCCCGTGCAACCCAGCGGGCGGTGTCCCTGACGGGGTCGCGGTCGGCCACCTGCACGCGGGTGCTGCCACGCACTGCGATGGCCTTGAGGTTCTTGGAGCCCATGACCGCGCCGAGGCCGGTGCGACCGGCGACCTCGTTCAAGTCGTTGACGATGCAGGCGTAGCGGACGAGGTTCTCGCCGGCGGGTCCGATCTGGGCGACGCGGATCTGCTTGTCACCCAGTTTCTCGCGGATGGCAGTTTCCACAGGGCCGGTGATCGTGCCCCAGAGGTGGGAGGCGTCGCGGAACTCGACCTGGTCGTCCTTGATCCAGAGGTATACGGGTTCGGACGCGCGGCCCTGGATGACAATGCCGTCCCAGCCCGCCTGTTTGAGTTCGGAGCCCCAGTAGCCGCCGGCCTCGGACTCGCCGAAGAGACCGGTGAGCGGCGACTTGGCGCCCACGCTGTGGCGGCCGGCGCCCGGCAAAGCCACGCCGGTGGTGGGGCCCATGGCGAAGACCAGGCGGTTGACGGGATCGAATGCGTCAGCGCCGCGGGGCGTTTCGGTGAGCAGGTAGTGAGCGATGAAGTTGCGGCCGCCGAGGTGCTTGCGGAAGAAGGCGTCGCCGGGCTGTTCGGTCCAGCAGCGACGCTCGGTCAGGTCCACGCGCAGGATTCGGTTCTGGATCGCGGTTGGCGTCATCAGGTCGCTCCCATTCCGCCGGACATCGGGACCAGGACCTCCAGCGTATCGCCATCGCGCAATTGCGTCTCGCGCGAGGCCAGGACGTCGTTGACGCCGAGGGTCAGGCGGCGCGATTCATCGAGGCCGTGGGCGTCAAGCAGATCGCCAACGGTTGAGCCGGCCGGGGCTTCGATCACGCGGATACGGCCCTCGCCAGGGAAGAAGCGGGCGAGGTCGGCGTAGGGGCGGACGCGGATGCGGATGGAAGACTCTGGCCGGACTCCAGAATCTCTCGGCCGCTTCTGTGGGCGCATTGCCTGGCAGTCAACTCGAGAATGGTCGTCGGGTCAAACTCTACGGTGCGAAGAACGACCAAGTGGCAAGTCTCCTGATATCATTTTGGTGGTGAACTGATAGCACAGCTTGGAGCTTGACCGTGCCGCAGGTGGCAGTTCGTGGACTCCCCGAGGACGTGCATCTGAAACTCAAAGAATCCGCTCGTCGAAACCACAGAAGCCTCAATCGCGAGATCGTGGCGAGGCTAACGGCCTCGGTGCACTCGAGCCAGGTCGACGCTCAAGCGCTGCTCGAGCGCATTCGGAGACAGCGCGAATCTCTCGGTCCCATCGACCTCAATGACGACCTCATAAGGGAGTTGCGAGACGCTGGTCGACGATGATCGTTGTCGACACCAATGTCGTGGTCGCACTGGTCGTTGGCGGGCCGTATGAGGCTGCAGCAGATCGCCTCTACGAGCGAGATTCGGAGTGGACGGCACCCCCGATTCTCAAGAGTGAACTGCGAAATGTGCTTATTGGATACGTGCGCCGAGGCGACATATCAAGAGAACAGGCTGTCGCGCTGCTTGACGAGGCGTCGCATGTGCTGGGTGACCGTGTGATCGACGCGTCGCACTCCGACGTGATTGAGGTAGCACTGAACTGCGGGCTGACGGCCTATGACGCCGAGTTTGTCGTCGTGGCCCGTCTGCTTGGAGTTTCCCTGGCGACTGAGGATCGCGCGATTCTGCGAAGTGCCCCGGACGTAGCCGAACCCTTGTCCACGAGGGCGAACGGGCAGGTCTAGAACGACCGGACGCGCTAAGGAACGCGGACGCCCGTGCAATTGGTTGCAAGGCGGTAGACGCTGCCGCGGGCGGTGACAAAGAGGGTGGACCAGGTGGGGCCGCCCCAGGCGAGGTTGGCGGGTTGTTCGGGGAACTTGATCAGGCCGACCACGGTTCCGTCGGACTCAATCACCCACACGGCGTTGCCAGGTCCGGTGGACCAGAGGCGGCCGTTCGTGTCGCACTTCATGCCGTCGGGGTTGTTGGGTTCGGGGTAGGGATCCATGTCGACGAACTGGCGGGGGTTGGCCAGCGTGCCGTCGTCGGTGACGTCAAAGGCCCAGATATCGCGCGGTCCGCCCGAGTCGCCGATGTACAGCGTCGATTCGTCCGGTGAGAAGGCGAGGCCATTGGGGCGGATGAAGCGGTCGGCGACGAGCGTGAGTTCGCCACCGGTGTCGAGGCGGTAGACGCCGCAGCACGGCTGTTCCTGGACCTCGGGCGGGAGGTCGACGATCCCGTATGGCGGATCGGTGAAATAGATGTCGCCGTTGCGCTTGACGACGATGTCGTTGGGGCTATTCAGGCGACCGCCGTTGACGTGGGTGGCGATGGGTGTCGGCTGGTTGTCCTGGTCGAAGCGCAATACGGCGCGCGCGCCGTGGGTGCAGCCGAGGAGGCGTCCCTCGCGGTCCAGGGTGAGACCGTTGGTGGACCCGTTGAAGGCGCGGAAGGTGGTGAGTTCCGGACCTTCGGGCAGCTGGCGCCAGCGGCAGATGCGGTCATTCGGAATGTCGCTGAAGAGCAGGTGATCGCCGCGCCAGACCGGGCCTTCGGTGAAGCCGAGGCCGCCGGCAATGCGTTCCAGGTTGGCGCCGGGTTCGACCAGTTCAGAGAGGCGTCCGGATACGTCCTCAAGCTCGACGTCGAAGTGCGGGATCGGTTCGGCCACGGCGCGGGCTCCCGGGGGAGAGGAAGCAATTGGCACCGATATTGCCCGATTCGCAGGTCGGATGCCGGCCCTTCGGGAGCGTCGCGGGTTGCGGCAAATCTGGCGTGGGCGCACGATGAGACCGGCGCTGGCGCTGGAGGATGACTGCTATGGCATCCGACCTTCCGCAGGTTCCGCCCGTGACGTTGGGGCGCTCAGGCGTGCGGTCCACGAAGTTGGCGCTCGGCTCGGCCAACTGGATCGGCAGGGTGGGCGACGACGCGTACGTCGAGTTGTTGCGCGAAGCCTTTCGACTGGGCATCCGCCACGTGGATACCGCGCCTTCGTATGCGCAGGGATGGCTGGTGGAACGGCTCAAGGAGTCCGATCCGCCGGACGACTTGCTTATCGTCACCAAGATCGGACGCTACATGGGTGACGACGGGATCGAATACGACTTCGGTCCCGACCGGGCAGTGCGTAGCGTGCACGAGAGCCTGGAGGAGTTGGGGCTGGAGCGTCTGCCGGTGCTCAAGGTGCATGACGCCCGGCCCGATCACTGGGACCAGATCATGGCCCCCAACGGCATGCTGGCCGCCTTGCGGCGCCTGCAGGCCGAGGGGCTGGTCGGGGCGATCGGCACGGCGGTGGGGAACGCGGACTTCGCGGCGATGGCGGCGGAGAGCGGGGAGTTCGACATCATCGGCTCGTACCACCACTACACTCTGCTGAACCAGGACGCGGCGCGGCGTATTCATCCGCACGCACGGCAGTACAACCTGGGCGTCATCAACATCAGCCCGTTCGGCGGCAACATCCTGGGCACTGGTGCTATCCAAGGCGCGCGTTACAGCTACCGCGAGGCAGCGCCCGAGGTGCTGAACGAAGTTCGCGACATGGAAGCGCGGGCCCAAGCTCATGGTCTGACCCTGCAGACCGCAGCCCTGGCCTATTCGCTGGCCTGTCCGGACATCGACGTCAATGTGATTGGCCCGACGACGATTGAGGAACTGCACGCGGATGTGGCGGCGCTGCGGGTGGCGGAGGAGTTCAGCAACTTCCGCGACATCGTGTCGCCGGTGGAGTTTCCGAACGACTGGTTCTAGCAGCCGCAGGCATAGCTGCCAGGCGCTCAGTCTCACTTGGCAGGTCTTTGACGCGAGTTGGTTCGCGTTAGACAATAAATCCACCCCGCTTGAGGGGTCGTTGGTTCAGCCCCGATTGAGGGGCAGATTCGGGGCTCCTGCTGGAGCCCCTTTTTCATGGGGTTCATGGTCGGCCGCTACTGCGTATTCGTGGATGCGGGATATCTCTACAGGGCGGGCGGCCTCACCTGTCTCGGCGTCGGTGACCGAGCATCGCAGTTTCTTGATGCTGAGGCCCTAGTTCCAGCGCTGTCACGGTTCTGCAATGAGCGGATATTGGGCGGTCGCGGATCCTGGCTACGGACGTACTGGTACGACGGCGCTGAGCGAAACACAGCGGACCACGAGGCCATCGGCTTTCTTCCTCGCGTAAAGCTTCGAATGGGGCGTCTGGTCGCGGGGCAGCAGAAGGGAGTCGATTCGCTGATCGTCCGCGACCTAATGGTCCTGGCAGGACGCGGAGCGATCTCGACCGCGTTTCTGCTTGGTGGCGACGAGGACCTGCGCGAAGGGGTCCGGGAGGCTCAGGATCTTGGGATTGAGGTCGTCTTGCTGGGGATAGAACCGGTGACGGGCTCGAATCTGTCAGATCTGCTCGTTATGGAGGCGGATCAGCTTCTGTTCATCGACCAAGAGGTATTGCGCCCTCACTTCTGGACGCCATTCTCAAAGCCGCCCCTCGCCACCATAGAAATCTCAGCTGACGACCCCTACGAGTTTGGCCGGCAGTTTGCGCTTAGGTATGTCGCTGTCCTTCCGGGATTCGAGCGGCAAGTGGTTTTGCGATCGGTCATCCGCTTCAGGTGGACACCGCGAGCACTCGACGCTGAACTTGTGAGGCGTGTCGAAGCCATGGCCTCGATATGGAATTCACCGGGCGACGATGCCGTTCGGCGGGCGCGCAAGGGATTTACCGAGGGGTGTCGCGCTCTGTGGAATACACGAAATTGACCGCTACTCCCCGATTGCCATCCTTCCGTCGCTGCTGGTTTCAGCGCCCCTCTTAGGCTACGGCGACGCTGTCCTTGCCGAATTGGGCGCTGAGCTCGCCGAGGAGTGATTCGTCGGGCTGGACGGTGTTGGGCCAGCGGAGGCGGGCCGTGGAGCCGTCGGTTTTGACAATGTGGAGATTCAGGGGCGTTGGGCCTTCGTTAGAGGTGACGGCGGCGTGCAGGCGCTTGAGCAGGTCGAGATCGAAGCTGGGGTCGGGGCTGCGGCGGAGCGTGACGATGACGAGCGAGGGGGGCGGGGCGGCGGGTGTCACAGGAACAGGCTCGTCAGCTTCTTGCTCCGGTGGCGCGCCATTTGCTGATCCGTTGGATGCGCCGCGCGGACCTTCGCCGGGTGTGCTGGGCGCGACGACGCTATCCGTTCCGTTCGCCGTGCCGCTGGGCGTGGGCTGTTCCGGTGGGTCGGCTGGGGCAGGTGAACTGGACCCGTTCGCGGCTGCGGTCGCGGGCTCGACGCCGTTCTGGTCGGGCGGCGCTGCCGGCTCGTATTCAGCGGAAACTTCAGACGCGCCGGTCGTGGGAGACGGCGTGTCATCGTCGGCCGCGAGAACGTCCTCGGGTTCAGGTACCGGTTCCGGGATATAGAAATCGGTTGACGATTCGTCTTCGCCGGGCATCGGCGGGCCGTCTTCGCTATTGGGCTGGCTGGTCAAGGCTTCGGAGTCACCGTTCGCCGAAGCCGCCGGCTCGCCGTTCGATGAGGCGGCCGACAACGGGTACAAGTTGTCGGCCAGCATCCGGGGTGAGGCGTCGTCGCCCTCGATGCGTCCGCTAGCCACGACCACTCGGTCGTTGCTGAGTTCTGGCGAAATGCGCTGCCAGATGCGCGGGAAGCAGATCACCTCGATCGCGCCGGGCGGATCCTCCAGGGTCACGGCACCCATCATCTGACCCTTGCGGGTCATGAATGAACGCAGATTGGAGACGATTCCGCCGATCGTCATCGTCTGACCGTGATGCGTGTCCTCCAACTCGTAGATGCGGGCGTCGACATTGGCGGCGAGTTGTTCGCCGATGGCCGGGTCGGAGAGCGGGCTGGGGGTTACGTACAGCCCCAACAGTTCCTTCTCCCAGCGGCGGCGTTCGGCCTCCGCCGCCGCCGGCACGTCAGGCAGCTCGAGCGCCGGTTCAGTCGCTTCCGGCAGCAACCCGATGCCAAACATGGTGGTCTGCCCCGCGGCTCGGTCCGTCTGGGTCTGCTGGCCTCGCTTCATGGCGGGTTCCAGCGCTTCCAACATGGCCTGGCGTTCGCCGAGTTCGTCCAGGGCGCCGACCTTGATCAGCGATTCCCAGGCGCGTTTGGGGGCTCGGCGCAGATCGACGCGCGCGCAGGCGTCGGCCAGTGAACTGAATGGGCCCTCTTCCTGCCGCGCCGCCGCGATGGCTTCGACGGCGGCCTCCCCCACGTTCTTGACAGCCGCCAGCCCGAACACGATCGAGTCGCCGCTTGGCTCGAACGTGACGCCGCTCTGGTTGATGTTGGGCGGTAGGACGTTGACGCCGAGCAGTTCGGCTTCTAGGCGCGTGCTGGCGACCTTGCCAACGTCGCCGGCGTCGGTGTCCAGCAGCGCCGTGAGGAATTGCACGGGGTAGTGGGCCTTGAGCCAGGCGGTCCAGTAGGCGATGACGGCGTAGGAGACGGCGTGCGCCTTGTTGAAGCCGTAGCCGGCAAACGGCTCAATGAGCGCGAAGATCTCCTCGGCGACGTTGTTCGGAATCCCTTCCTGCACGCTCCGCGCCACGAATTTCTCGTGTTCGCTCTGCAGGGCTTCGCGAATCTTCTTGCCGACGGCCCGGCGGAAGTTGTCGGCTTCGTCCCAGGAATAGCCGGCCAGGTGGCGGGCGATCATGAGCACCTGGTCGGCGTAGACGAGCACGCCGTAGGTCTCGCGAAGGATCGGCTCGAGCCGTTCGTGGAGGTATTCGGGGGCGGAACGGCCGTGCTTGCGGTCGATGTAGGTGGGGATGTTGGCCATGGGGCCGGGACGGTAGAGCGCGATGATGGCGGCCACCTCGCCGATGCTGGTGGGCGCCAGTTCGCGCAGCGTGCGCGTCATGCCGGCGCCCTCCATCTGGAAGACGCCAATCGTGCGGCCGCGCCGCAGCAGCGCGAAGGCCTTGTCGTCGTCCAACGGGATGTCCTGGGGCGCCAGCGCCCGGCCGGTGGCCTGCTCGACCAGCCGCAGGGCGTGCTGGATGGTGCGGAAGTTCGAGAGACCCAGCACGTCCAGTTGCAGCAGGCCGATTTTCTCTATGGTCTGGAAGGTGAACTGCGCGACCGGCCGGCCTTCGGCGGAGCGCGTGAGCGGCACGTGTTCCTGCAGGGGATCCCGAGACACCACAAGCCCGGCCGCGTGGGTGGAGGCGTGACGGGCCACGCCCTCGATCCTGCGCGCCGAGTCCAGCAGCCGGCGAACAGCGTCGTCCTGCTGGTAGAGGCTCTTGAGCTCTTCGACCTCATCCAGCGAACGGCCGATCGTGTAGGGGTCGACGGGATTGACCGGAATGAGCTTGGCGACGCGGTCGGTCAGGCCGTATTCCATGCCGAGGACGCGACCCACATCGCGTACGGCGGCGCGGGCGGCCAGCGTTCCGAAGGTGACGATCTGGGCCACGTGGTCCGTGCCGAAGCGCCGGATCATGTATTCGATGACTTCGTCGCGGCGGTCGCTTGGGAAGTCCATGTCGACGTCGGGCATGGAGCCCTTGCGGCCGATGGTGAGAAAGCGCTCGAAGATGATGTCGTGCTTGACAGGGTCGATGTCCGACATGTCGGTGGCGAAGGCGACCAGGCTGCCGTTCACGGAGCCGCGCGGAGCGGTCAACATGCCCTGGTCTCGTGCGAAGGCGAAGATTTCGCGCACCAGCAGCAGGTACTCACCAAAGTCGGTCTGGTCGATGACGTCGAGTTCGTAGGCCAGGCGTTCGTGGTACCTGGCGTCGGCATTCGGGATGCGCCGTGCCAGGCCCTGGGTGGCCAGTTCGGCCAGGTGCGATTTGACCGTGTGACCGTTCGGGACTTCGACCGAGGGCATGGCGATGCGGCCGAACGGCAGGTCGAGATCGCAGCGCTCGGCAATGGCCACGGTGTTGGCCAGGGCGTCGGGCTGATCGCTGAAGGCCTGGGCCATCTCCTCGGGTGACTTGAGGTGCCACTCGCCCTCCATGCGCATGCGGTCGGCGTCGGCCACGAGACTGCCCGTCTGGATGCAGAGCAGGATGTCGTGGGCGTCCTTGTCGTCGGGCGTGAGGTAGTGGACGTCGTTGGAGGCGACGAGTGGCAGGCCAAGGCCGCCAGCCAACTCGATGAGTCCCTCCGTTAACGCCTCCTGCTCGGGCAGGCCGGGGCGCTGGATCTCGAGGTAGTAGTTCTCCGAGCCGAAGGTGTCGGCGTGCCAGCGGGCCACCTCTTCGGCGCGGGCCAGGTTGCCGGACGCGACCGCGCGCGATAGTTCGCTGGATGGACAGCCCGAGAGGCAGATCAGGCCCTCGGCGTGGGCCGCCAGGAGTTCACGGTCCACGCGCGGCTTGTAGTAGAAGCCGTCCAGGCTGGCCCGCGAGACCAGGCGCACGAGGTTGCGGTAGCCGGTGAGGTTGCGGGCGAGCAGGGTGAGGTGGAAGGAGCGGCGGTCGAGGGCGGGGTCGCGGTCGGTGTGGGAACGGGGGGCGACGTAGACCTCGCAGCCGATGATGGGGCGGACGCCCTTCTCACGGGCGGCCAGGTAGAAGTCGGCGGCGGCGTACATGGCGCCGTGGTCGGTGACCGCGATCGAGTCCATGCCGAGCGCGGCGGTGCGCTCGATCAGGTCGGGAATCCGGCAGAAGCCGTCGAGCAGGCTGAATTCGCTGTGGACGTGGAGGTGGGCGAATTCGGCCAATCGTGTGCTCCTCAGGTGATGGTTGATTCTAAGTTTCGACCGAAGATCGGGACAAACGACCCCTGGCCGCGAGGAGCGGCTGCCTATACTGGCGGGGCGAGCGAGGGGCGCCGAAGCGGAGAGGTCGGAATGCCACTTGAAGTGTGGATCATCTTCACGGCGCTGGTGGTGGCCGCCGTGTTGCTGTTGCCGCGCATCCTGCCGCCGACCGGACCCACCTGTACGCGCTGCGAGGGAACCGGGGCCGTGAATGAGCGCTGGCCGGATCCGTCCAAACCCGGCGGCTGGCACGAGCTGAGCGGGAAGTGCCCGAAGTGCGATGGGAAGGGGCGGCTGCGTCGCTGAGGCGCTGACGCCGGGCCGCGTTTGGGCTTCGGCACGAATGCCGCTGGCAGCGCCCAACCACTGACGTGCGCCATCTGAAGGTTCTCGATGGCCGCGAGCTTCCGCCGTTCGTCTGGCTGGCCACGGCCGCGTTTGGCTTTGGCCTGGCCTTTTCGATCTTCATCACGGTGTCCACGAACTTCCTGGTGGAGGAGATCGGGATTCGACCCAGCGAACTGGGTCTGCTGGAAACCATTCGCGAAGTTCCGGGTTTGCTGACGATCGTGATGGGCGCGGCAGTGATGACGATCGCCGAGCCGGTGGTGGGCGCCGCAGCGCTGTTGCTGCTGTGTATTGGCTACGTCAACTATTTTCACGTGGAGTCGATGGAGGTGCTGATCATTTTCTCGCTGACCCAGAGCATCGGATTTCACCTCTGGTGGCCGGTGGCCAACACGATTGCGCTGCGGCTGAGCACTGTCGACACGCAGGGGCGACGGCTTGGGCAGTTGCGGTCGCTGATGGCAGGGGCTCAGCTAATCGGCATCCTGGTGGTTCTGCTGGCCGTGACGGTGCTGGCGACCGGCATCCGTCCCCTGTTTCTGCTGTCGGGCGGCGTGGCGGCGCTGGCTGCGCTGGCGGTGTGGCAGTTGCGCTCGATCGGGAAGATCGGGCAGCCGCCCCGGATCGTTTTGCGGCGGAGCTACTGGCTGTACTACGCGTTGACGTTTCTGGACGGCGGCCGTCGGCACATTTTCATGACGTTTGCGATCTTTCTGCTGGTTGACAGTTATGGCGTGTCGGTGCGGACGATCACGATCCTGGCGCTGATCAACAGCATGGTGTCGATCGGCGGCGCCTATGTGTTTGGCCGGTTGATCGACCGCGTGGGTGAGCGCCCGATCCTGGTGATCGCGTTTGGCGCGCTGGCGGCGATTTTCATGGGTTACGCCGTGGTGCCGTGGTTGGGCGTGCTGTTTGTGCTGTACATCCTGGACCACCTGTTTTTCAGCGCGGAGGTGGGGATTACGACGTACCTGCGAAGAATCCTGGTGACGCCGGATGACTTGCGACCGAGCCTGGTGGCGGGGCAGACGATGAATCACGTGGCGGCGGTGGCGCTGCCGGTGACCGGCGGAATCCTGTGGGAGGCCTTTGGACACCAGGTGCCGTTTATCGGCGGCGCGGCGCTGGCAGTGATGGCTCTGATCCTCAGCACTCTGGTGCGACGCAAGGGGGACGTGCCGGTTGAAGCGCCGGTTGCCGCCGCGGCGGGTTCCTGAGCGCGCAGGACGTGGAGGCTACTGAGCCGGACGCCTAGCGACGAGTTGCCCAGTCGATGATTTCAGGGGTGAGTAGAAACTCGACTTCGGCGGCAGCGCGCAAGGTTTGGAGCCAGTTGTCGTAGGTGACCTGGCGGCGGCGTTCGGATGTCTCGGGGTCGAGTTCGCGCGAGGACGAGATGTCATGAACCTGGATCACGTGCCAGCCCTGCGAGGTGGATACGGGTTTGCTGCGGGCGCCAGCACGGAGAGCGAAGGCGGCTTCGTCCCAGGCGTCGGCCATGAGGCCGCGGGGGAGCCAGCCGAGATCGCCTCCCTGGGCGGCGCTGGCCGTATCGATCGATTGCTGTTCGGCGATCAGGGCGAAGGGCTGGAGCGCATCGAGCTGGGCGATGACGGTTTCGGCCTCCTCCTCGGTCGCGACGACAACCTGGGAGGCCCTGATCTGGGGTGGCGCGGGATCAAGCCCTTGCGCCAAGTAATCGCCTACGGCCTGGGCCAGAGCCCGGTCGGCGATGAAGCTTCGAATGACGTCTTCGTCGAGCTGGGTTTGGTCGCGGATCTCCGCATACGCGTCGTTGAAGTTGAATTCGTCGTCCACCTCGCCCGGGCCGCGCACGAACTCTTTGAGCGCAGCGTCGATTGCGGCGTCGTCAACGAAGACGCCGAGGGCGGAGGCTTCGGAGCGCATGAGCATCGTATTGGCGAGTTCGGTTACGGCGCTGATGGTGAGTGCGGAGAGTTGCGCCTGGGGGTGACTGGGGTCGCGGGGATCGGCGGACGTTGGTGCGTCGGTGAGTTCGCGACTGAGCTCGTACCGGCGGAGGGCCAGGAAGTCGGCATAGCGGGAAGATGGAATCGGCTCGCCGTTGACCGAGCTGACCGGTTCCGCGGGCCGAACCACGAGTTCGCCATAGAGCGCTACGCCGATGAGGGCACTTACGACCGAGAGGATCAAGGAGGCGGCAACGGCCACGACCTTGGCGGCCGCGGCCGTGCGCTGGGCGCGAGTCAGCTCGCTCCAGTCGCGAACCGAATTCGGGACATCGCGCCAGCGGACGTGGGCCTCGACGGGCCTTCGGGCCGCCCGACGGCGGTCGCGCTGGGCGCGGCGGCGTTGGGCCTTGGTGCGCGGGGGCATCCGCGCGGTTGCCGGAGGCTAGCCGCGGAGGCGGCGCCGCACGATGTAGGGCAGGAGCCCCAGGTAGCGGGCGCGCTTGATGGCGATGGCCAGCTTGCGCTGGTTCTTGGCCGTGATTCCGGTCTTGCGGCGCGATTCGATCCGGCCGCTGTCGGCAATGAAGCGCCGCAGGAGTTGGGAGTTCTTGTAGTCGATGGGTTCGCCGGTTTGCTTGAAGTAGTCACCGCGACGCCGGAACCCGCGCCCCCGGCCGCGGCCGCGACCGCGGCCGCC
>JAJEGF010000072.1 GCA_022820025.1 Chloroflexota bacterium | reverse complement strand
ATCCCGGCGTCAAGCCTCCCCTGAGCCTGCCGAATGGGGATCTCGAATTCACTCTTCCTCTTCTCCCCTCCCCCGTCCTCGTCCTTCTCGCCTCTCTCTCCTCTCAGTTCTCTCCTTCCCCACCCCCCTTCGTGCCCCTTCGTGCCCTTCGTGGATCACTCCCGTCCCCTCGTTGTCTTCACTCACGCCTCGCTCCTCCAAGCTCACTCCTTCCTCAAACCGTTCGTGGTGAACCCGGCCGCTACGTCGGCGCCGCACCCCAGGAAGACGACAGCAGACCGTTCAAAGAAGAGAGCCCGCCTCATCACCCAATGGCGCCGGCAGCAAGCCGAAGCGCGGCGGCTCGACGAGGCCATAGAGAAAAACCTGGCGCGTTTGGGGTTCGGAGCGCGGCTGGACCGGGAAAGCATCGACTCGGACACAGCTGGGTAATTACTATAATTACGTCGTGGGCGTACACATGGAGGAGCTAGGCATGACTCAATCGCCTCGCACAAGAGAGGTGAAACTGATCGCCATCGGCAACTCTAGGGGCATCCGGCTCCCCAAGGAGCTCTTGGACAAGTACGGCTGGGGCGATCGGCTGGTGTTGGAAGAGTTCGACGAAGGCATCGCCTTGCGCGGCAAAGAGACGCACCGGCTGTCGTGGGAGGAAACCTCCCGTGCCATGGCCGCCGAATCGGAGGATTGGAGCGATTTCGACGTCGCCCTGGCTGACGGCCTGGAGTAATGGCGGACTTCCCCCGCCGCTACGGAATCTACATCGCCGATCTCAACCCCACCTTGGGGAGCGAGATTCGCAAGGTCCGACCGGTCGTGGTGGTCAGCCGCGATGCCATGAACCGGTTTCTGGACACCGTGGTCGTCTGCCCGCTCACCACCAGCCTGCACCCGCGCTGGCGCGGCCGTCTCCAGGTGCGCTGCGCCGGACAAAACGCCGAGATCGCCGTTGACCAGATTCGCACCATCAGCAAGCAGCGCCTACGGAATCGCATCGACCGCCTCCCCGCCGACGATGCGTCCCAGCTGCGCCGCATCATCGCCGAAATGTACGCCGAATAACCGCCAGCACACCGCCATGACCGCTCAAACGGCACACTCGGATTCCGCAACGCGGGCTGGTGTCCCTGCCTGTGCGCAGCCTGGGACCCTCCCTAGCCATTCGTGGCAAGCCCCACCCGCGGAGGGGCGCTGTGGGAAGCGCCCTCTTCCGCCCCCTCAAGCCCACCCAACCATTCGTGGTGAGCCGGGCCGCCGTCCCCGGCGGCCCGTGTCGAACCACCCCTCCCCGGCAACCAACCCTCCGAGGCAGTCCGCTCTCACTCCTCACTTCTCTCCGCTCACTCCTTCTTCACCACCGCCACCTGGATCCAAATGCAACTCGAAACGCCCGCCTACTAACCCCCGGCCGCAACGTCGGCGCAGCCCCCGAAAGACGACGGCAATCCCTTCGAGCAGAAGAAGGCCCGACTCACCACCCAATGGCGCCAGCAGCAAGCCCAAACGCGGCGACTTGACGCAGCCATCGAGGAAAACCAGGTCCGGTTGGGATGCGGGACATGACCGCACCATTGCGCCGTCAACACGTGCACACCCGTCGCCATTGACTACACAGCTAGCCAGCGCAACAATCTAGCCAGCGCTACTAGACAGGGAAGATTTCATGCGCCATTGGCCCTTGCAGGACGCCAAGAACAAATTCAGCGCCGTCGTAAATGCGGCGCTGGACGGCCAGCCGCAGCACGTAACCCGCCGTGGCAAGCCCGCCGTGGTCGTCATTGCCGTCAAAGACTACGAGCGGCTGTGCCGGGCGGAGAAAGCCGGCGCGCCGGACTTCATTCAGCACCTCCTGTCCATCCCGAAGGGCGGGCCGGATGATCTGCTCGATGGCCCGCCGCTGAACCTTCGCGACGTGGCCTGGTGATGTACCTGCTCGACACCAACGTTGTTTCCGCCCTGCGCCGCCCGGACCGGCACCCTGCGCCAACCGCCTGGCTTATGGACCAGCGGCCGTCGGACCTGTACATGAGCGTCGTGACCATTGCCGAGATAGAACGGGGAATCGCCCGGCAGCTTTCCCTGGACCCAAACTTCGCCCGCGAACTGGCCGCCTGGATGGAGCGCACCCTCGCCGGATTCGCCGACCGGCTGCTAGGCATCGATGTGCCCACCGCCCGCCGTTGGGGCCGCCTCTCGGCCAACCTGGGCCACAACGACGCCGACCTGCTGATCGCCGCATCCGCCCTCGAACACGGATTGACCGTGGTCACCCGCAACCTCCGCCACTTCGAGCCGACCGGCGTCCCGGTACTCAACCCCTTCGTTGCAAGCCAGAATCCGCCGACTGCAGAGAACGGCAGCCACGCCTGAACGTCCAACCAGCCGTCGAACTGCTGACCACGTACCCACCCGACCCGCCGAACGAACCCGACCTCGTGCAAGGGCGCGTCGGCGACTCCCCCGTCTTCCGCGCACCACCCATCACCGGCCCACCCTGCACTTCCGGCAATAGGCCCAAAGCCCGGCAAAGGAGCCGCGTCCAACCACAGCCCCCAGCCAATCTCCCAGGCATCTCGCAATCCTGCATCACCCCCCTGCCAGACACCCCGCCAACTCCAGGCGGAACTTCAGCCTCGGCGGGATGCAGCCCGTCAGGTCGTTTTTCGTGAGACGTATCCACTCCAGCCTCGTGAGGCCATCCAGTCCAGGTGGGATGGGCCCGGTCAACTGGTTCGTGCGAAGGTCCAACTTCTTCAGCGCGGCCAAGCGCCCGATTTCTGCCGGGATCGAACCCGTCAACCGGTTACCCGATAAGTCCAGCGTCCGAAGCTGAGCCAACCGTCCAAGCGCCGGTGGGATCGAACCCATCAACCGGTTGCCCGAAAGGTTGAGCGCCTCCAACTTGGCCAGAGTCCCCAGCTCGGCCGGCATCGGCCCCGTTAATCCGTTACCTGAGAGGTCCAGCCGCTGCAGACTGGTTAGCTGGATCACGTCATTCGGAATCGGCCCAGCCAGGTCGTTCCGGCTCAGGTCGAGGGTGACTAGGTTCGAGAGCCGGCTCAGATCCGGCGGCGGTAGGCCGGTCAGATCGTTGCCGGACAAGTCCAGGTGAGCCAATGACTCCAGCTGCACCAGCCCCCGAGGGATTGGGCCCACGAATTTGCTTTGCGAGAGGTCTAGCGTATGCAGGTGCGTGAGCGCGCTCAGACCCTCGGGAATCGGCCTCTCAGGAACTGAGACCAACCGGTACGTTGGCTTCTCCAGCGCGGTCACTCGCGGTGGGTCGCCCTCGACGGTCACGCCCACCCACTGGCGGATCGGCGTTCCGGGATTCCAGTTCGAATCGTCCTCGCCAAAGAGCGCGTCCCGCATCCCGACCAGCGCCGCGCAATCCCGCACCAGGCCCGGGTTTGCCTCTGGCTCGGACACCACATAGCCGCTGGCGCATGCCTCGGTGCGCTCCGCCACGTTGAGACGCCACGCCCTTGCGGCGACGACCCGAATGGCAGCCTGCGCCAGCACCTGCACGTCGCTCCCGTCCGGTGCCATGGTGTACAACACTGGCCCCCTGCTCACCACCGGACCGGTCTCGTCGATCGCGCCGGCAGCCACCGCGATTCTGCTGACGTCCGGCGACCATGTCGCGACGCTCCCCACGTACCCCCAGCCGATGGGCGAACTGCCGACATGGGTTCCGTCCGTCGCTACCACGCAGACTTGCCATCCGCAGGTGTACAACAACTGATCGCCCGACGGCGACCACGCCAGCGTCGGGACCCAGTTGGCCCGGCTGAGATCGGAGTGCACGCCCCCGTAGCCGGGCTTCCGGTCTTCCGCAAGAGGAACTTCCTGAACCTGCGACCCATCGGCCGCCATCGACACCAGGATCCGATCGCCTCCCGTTGCCTCGTCGGTCGTCACAACCGCCAGCCGTGCGCCGTCCGGCGACCAGGCAGGCCCGCTCGCTATCCGCCCCAGCTGCTGAAAGTCAACGTCATCCGGGCCGAGCGACTCCACCCTGAGCTCAAGCCCGCCACTCTGCCGGGTCCCCAGCACTGCCAGCCGCGTACCGTCCGACGACCACTGTGGAGGATGCAGAACCGCGGAACCCCCGCCGCTGTTGACCAGTCGACGGCCTGACCCGTCGGCAGTCATCACAACGAGCCTTGTGTTCCGTACCCCATCCCCGCCAGACTTTGAGTCGGCCACGAAGGCGATTTCGGAACCGTTCGGCGACCACGACGGGTAATTCTCAAACCCATCGTTGTCGGTGAGCCGCTGGACGCTTCCACGCTCAACATCCACCACCGCAATGTCAAAACTGTGGCCATACCCATACGGCCCCATGGGTTCTCGGCGGTAGGCACATGTGGCATAGACCAGAAAATCGCCGTTTGGGGAGAGATCGAAGGACGTCATCTGGGTGTCGTTCGTGAACCAGCCCGAAGTGTCCGAGGCAATGGCGTCGGCCACCAGCCATACCCGCGAGCCGTCAACCGCCGCCGCATAGACCAACGGCCCCTGACTGAAGAAGACGACCGAGCCATCCGGATGCCACTGGACCCCGTTGTCCCAAAACCAACGGTCGATCCCATACATACCCGGATTACAGGGTCGTGAAGGGTGGGCGTGCGAGGTCGTGATGACTTCAATCAGCCTGGGCCTCTCCCCCTCTTCCTCACCACCTGCCGCGACCGCCCCCGCTCCACCACAAACACCTCCTCCGACCCGCCGGACTTTGGCATCCCCGCCCCACGCGGAACAACCTCAATCCTCCAGGAATCCAACGCCGGCGCGCCCAGCCGCTCCCATCGCTCATACGCCGCTTCAAGCTCCTCATACAGCCCCGAACCATCCCAAACCCGCACCCCGTCCCGCCTGATCAGCGCCGCGCTGGCCCCGCCATCGTCAACCAGCCCCAACCCCTCCGGCCCGCGATAGGCACGCCCATCGCACAGGCACGCAAAAAAGTGAAAGTCGTACCAGGCGCTCGGCATCCGCCACCACTCCGCCTCCGCATCGGCGCCCGCTGGCAAGTCGGCCAGCGCACGTTCCAGCGCGGGAAACAGCGGACGCACCGCATCCGGCGCCCTGCCGCCCACATCAGGTGGACGCAACGCCCACGGCCCCGACGTCTCCATATCGCCCCGCATCCGCATGAACCCGGTCCACCCCACAATCCGCCCCGCCACCCGGCCGGTCGCGCCAACCCGCAATTTCGCAAGCGGATGCGAACCCCCGTGATCCAGCGGAACCAGCAGCAGCCCGTCGGGGCGCATCTGCTCCACCCAGTCCCACGAGATGTCCGAGCACCCCACCGTCGCCACCACCCGATCGAACGGCGCGCTCGCGGCGTGGCCCCGCGCGCCATCCCCGCACATCACCTCCACCGCCCCATACC
>JAJEGF010000008.1 GCA_022820025.1 Chloroflexota bacterium | reverse complement strand
GCTCCCACCGCCATGTTCATCGAAGCTATCTCGTCTTCGGCCTGGAGAACCACGATGGGGTACTGGGTCTGTTGGCGTTCCAGCATCACGCTCTCGTCGGA
Organism: Chloroflexota bacterium; assembly: GCA_022820025.1. GTDB lineage: Bacteria > Chloroflexota > UBA11872 > UBA11872 > UBA11872 > UBA11872. Next base: position 51,550 of record JAJEGF010000008.1, on the reverse strand, counting down.
GGCGGGGGCGATGGGGTAGTAGGTTTGGAACCCGCAGCCGGCGTGAATCTTCGCGATCCCAACGGCATCCACACCCTTGATCAGCATGTGGCCGTTGCGCTCGGGACGCGGCCGCAACGTGACGTGGAACTCTTCCTTAGCGTACGCACGCCGCGCCTGCTCGGCCGCGTGCAGTAGAACGTGGCGGTTCATCTCCACCATGTCCTGGTGGCGTGCCGGAAGCACCTCCGCCACCAGGGACACCACGTGACTGATGTCAAAGTCCAGCAGGGCGCAACTGGCGCCAATTGGCACCATGTTGCGCATCACGCTGTGGCGACGGGCGTTGTAGGCAACGCCTAGTTCCTCGACCGACTCCCGTACGAGGTCGTCGTAGGCAAGGGCAACGACGTGAATGTCGTCCCGTTCAATCGCCGAATGGTCAATTTTGGCCTTGGCATCCAGGATGACCGCGCCGTCCGGCGCCACCCGGTGCAGGTGGCCGCCGTGCCGCTGGTAATCCTGGTACTCCGGCGTTCCAAACAGCGTCTCGGAGTCAAGCGCCAGCAGCAGATCCACCTGTTCCACGTGTGAATGGACCGGCGCGTCGCTCGTCCGCACCCGGTATGAAATGTGGCGGCCCATGATGTTTGAGTGGTATTCGATGTTCGAGAACACGTACAGGCCGGCGCGCGCGCAGGCCTTGGCAAAGACCTCCGCCGAACTATTGACGCCGCCCGTGAGCGCAGGGCCGCCGATCATCCACGAAAGGGCGTTTTCCTTCATCGCGTAGTCCCTTGCCAGCGGCCACTCTGACTGGCCGTGTCGGGCGACCAAGTCTCCTGCAAGCTCCTCGTTATTCCGTCCATTATCACCAGCCGGACACTCTCCTACCTATCGCAGTCGGTCTACCAGCAAGCGGGCGGCGTGCTCCGGCGTCTCGCCCACCAGCACACCGGCCGCCCTTAGCGCGGATTCTTTCGCGGTCGCACTGCCGGAGGTGCCTGACACGATGGCGCCCGCGTGCCCCATCCGGCGTTCGGGGGGCGCGGTCTTCCCGGCGATGAATGCCGTGACGGGCTTCGTCATTCGCTCCTGAATATACGTTGCCGCCCGTTCTTCGTCGTCACCGCCGATTTCGCCCAACAAGACTACTCCATGAGTCACGGGGTCGGCCTCAAACATCGACAGCACGTCGATGAAGCGCGTGCCGATGATGGGGTCCCCGCCGATTCCCACGGTTGTCGTCTGTCCGGTTCCCAGGTCGGTCAGGTGCTGTACGACCTCATATGTAAGCGTTCCGCTGCGGCTCACCACGCCCACGTGTCCCGGCGAGTGCACGGCCCAGGGCATGACGCCAACCTTCACGCCGTCACCCGGCGTCGTGACGCCCGGACAGTTCGGTCCAATGAGGTGCGCACCCGAGGCGCGGACGCGCGGCATCACTCGAAGCATGTCGAGGACGGGAATCCCCTCGGTCAGACAGACGATGACGTCCAGGCCCGCAGCCGCGTCTTCAAGAATGGCGTCCGCCGCGAAGGCGGCCGGCACGAATATGCACGCGGCGTTGGCGTTGGTCGCTTCCACCGCTTCCGCAACCGTGTTGACGACCGGAACGTCCTCAAGACCCGCCACCGAGGCGCCGGCGCGACCCGGGGTGACACCGGCCACCACCTGCGTCCCCGCCTCGCGCATCAGCCGCGAGTGGAACGACCCCTGGCTGCCCGTCATTCCCTGAACGAGCAGCCGCGTCGAGGCGTCGAGCAGAATGCTCATCGCGCCGCCTCCACGACCAGGGCGGCGGCCGAGTCCATTGAGCGTTCAGCGCCGATTCCAGCTTCCTCGAGGAGTGCCAGAGCCTCCGCCTCGCGCGTGCCGGCGACTCGAACCACCAGCGGAACCTCCTGCGCCAGGCGTTCGCGGGCGGCAATAACCCCGGCGGCCACGTCATCGGCGCGCGTGATGCCGGCAAAAATGTTCACCAGCACCGCGCGCACATTGGGATCTTCAAGAATGAGCTCGAAGGCGGTTGTGATCTTCTCCACGCCGGCCCCGCCGCCCACATCCAGAAAATTGGCCGGCTCCCCGCCGTAGTGCTTGATTACGTCCATTGTGGCCATGGCAAGCCCGGCGCCGTTGACCATGCAGCCGATCGTGCCGTCCAGCTTGATGTAGCTCAGCCCGGCGGCCCGTGCGCGGCGCTCGGCCGCGCTCTCCTCATGCGGATCGCGGAGTTGCTCGATGTCCGGTTGACGGCCAAGCGCGTTGTCGTCGATGTTCAGCTTCGCGTCGATGGCTTGCAGATTGCCGTCGTCGTCGACCACCAGTGGATTCACCTCGGCAAGGGACGCATCGACGTCGACAAAAGCCTCCACGAGCCCCTGGGCGATGCCCACGAACTGACGAACCTGCGCACCGGTCAGCCCCAGCGCGAAACCCAGCTGCCGGGCTTCCCAATCGGCTAGTCCGGCCAGCGGGTCTGCGTTCACACGGAGGATCGCCGACGGGTCTGTCGCCGCCACGTCCTCGATGTCCACGCCGCCTTCGGCGCTGGCCATCAACACAAGGGTTTGGGCCGTCCGGTCGATCACGACGCCCAGATAAAGCTCGCGAGCGATGTCCACGGCTGGCGCAACGAGCACGCGGCGCACGGGCTCGCTACCGATGTTTAGACCGAGGATCTGTGTCGCGGCCGCCGCGGCTTCGGCCGGCGAATCGGCCAGCTTCACGCCCCCGGCCTTGCCGCGTCCGCCGGCGAGCACCTGGGCTTTGATAACCACAGGCCATTCAAAGGCGCTCGCCGCCTGCGCTGCCTCGTCAGCCGTCGAGGCCACGCGCCAGTCCGGGACAGGCAGGCCGTGACGCCGAAAGATCTCGCGGGCGTCGCACTCGTGAACCTTCATGCGCGGCCCGTCACGGACGACCCTGGGGAAGCCGGAAGTGCTCGCTCAGTCCGACTCATACACCCAGCGATCAAGCGGCCGCTCGTAGTCCAGAACTTCCTGAGCGTCGAACCAGTGGGCAATCTCGCGCGCCGCGGTCTCCGGCGAGTCGGAAGCGTGAACCAGGTTACGCAGTCCGGCCAGCGCTAAATCCCCTCGAATCGTGCCCGCCGCGGCCTCGTGCGGCCGGGTGGATCCCACCATCGCGCGCACAACCGAAATAGCCTCCGGGCCTTCCAGCACGACGGCCACGACCGGTCCGCTCTGCAGGTGGACAACAAGGCCGTCGAAGAAGAACTTTCCCTCGTGCTCGGCGTAATGTTGGCTCGCCTGCTCAGCGCTCGCAGCCACCAGCTTCAGCCCAATCAGTCGCAGCCCGCGCTGCTCGAACCGCTGGAGAATCTGCATCGCGATCGCGCGCTGCAGCGCGTCGGGCTTGAGCAGGACTAGCGTCCGTTCCATCCGGTTTCCTTCCTTTGGACGCCCATCCTCAGGCGCCAGGTTCATCGTTCGCCGCGAGCAGGCTGGTCAAGCCGTCGCGCACGCTGTCCACATCCAGGTCCAATCCGCCGATCACGACGGCCTGCCATTGTCCCGACCGCATGGCCAGGCATTGGGTGTCCTCGGTCAAAAACCAGATCTCCCCAATCTGTCCCAGACCCATAGTCTCAACCGCTTGCTCCATCGTTCCGATGCTGGCCGAGAGAAGTCCGGGGCCAATAGAGCCGCCACGTCCCCCAAGATCGCCGGTAGGTATCTCGCCAATCTTCCAGACGGCGGTGCCGGTAACGCCGGGCAGACGCTGGATTCCCGCGTGCAGGTCGGCGGCGGAGGTCATTCCGTCGACCCGCCGGCGACATTCGCCGCCCGCAGATAGGCGTCCGCGGCAGCCTGGGGACGTCCGGTCTGCATGTAGTGATCGCCCAACAGCTTCCATGCCGATCCGCGGAGTTCCCGATGCGCCACGGCCTCCAATAGCAGTCCGTCGACACGTGAAACGTCTGGATCGTTCGCCGTGACAATGTCGGTCAACACGCGCTCGGCTTCCGTCCATTCCGACTGCTCGATCAAGTGACGCGCCCAGTCAAATGTCGAAAAGGCCGCACCCGCTGATGCTTCAACCGCAGGCTCGGCGGCTTCCGCCGCCGCCTCTGAAGACGCAGGCAGGACGTCAGCCACAGCCGGAGACTCGGGCTCCTCGGCGGTCTCATCGAGACGCAGCTGCGTGGACGCCACGGCTGACTCATCGCCCGTAACCGGCAGGCTATCGGCCGCGTCTGGCTGACCCTGTGACTCTGGGAGGTCCTCCACCGGTTGCGACGGCTGGTCTTTGACTGTGGATTGCTCAGGCGTCTCGACCTGCCCAGCAGGACCGTCGACCGTCTGGGATTCCGCCCCTGCGGGGTCAGCGACCGGCGAGGCCGCCGCAGGCGTTTCATCGGCCGGAGACGGCTCTGTGACCGCCTCGACAGTCCCATTGGATTGCCGGACAAGTTCCGGCGGCAAGTCGATTTCTACCACGCCCGGCAGCACAAGCCGGTGGACTTCCAGCGTGCCGAGCAATTCACGGGCTTCTCGGAACTCGGGGTCGATCCGCCCGATTCGATCCAAGAGCTCCTGGCCCTCGGCGGTGCGTCCTCGCTCGGAGAGGATGTGGGCACGCATCACGGCGGCGCGGACGCACTCCTCGGCCTGATCGGCGACGACCCGGCACTCGGCCTCGCAGGCGGAGAGTCGTCCGAGCCGCCACAGAGCTTCCGCCAGCGTAAGGCGGACATCCACGCGCTCCGGACTCTCGCTCACGGCTACCCGGGCGTGACGCTCCGCCAGGTCCGGCCAGCCGCAGTTGAGATGAACGCGTGCCAAGACCGCCGCGCTGGTCTCCAGTGAATCGGGCTCGACATTCAGAATCTCGAGGGCCGACTCAAGCACTTTCGGGTCGCCGGGGATGAGTTCCACCGACTGCCGTGCCGCCATGCGCGCACGGTCGGTGTCGCCCCGTCGTTGAAACAGGCGGGCCTGGGCGGCACGCGCCTCCGCGTTTGTCGGTTCGGCGGAGGTGACGCCGCGCAGGTCGTCGAGCGCGGCATCGGAATCGTTCGCCTGCTCGGCCAGCAGTGCCCGCACCAGTCGCGCGGGCGGGTAGCTCGCAAAGTCCGCAAGCAGCCGTTCCGCGATCGAACGCGCCAGCGTCGAATCTCCGTCCGCCAGCGCCTGCCGCGCCAGGGTCGCCGCCTCACTCGGCCGCATGTCAGCCAACGCCTGCGAGCGCCACTTCGGTGGGAATCTCGATGTCGTCGACCAGCGGGCCGGCCACGGCGATCAGAGGCCAGTCGCGGGCCAGGCAGGCTCGAGCGGAAGAGTTGACCTCGTGGCGAGTCACGGCGCGCACTCGTCCAATCAAGGTTTCCGGTGCGAGCGGGGTCGGCTCAAGCGCATGCTCACGGGCGTACCACGCCGCCACAATCGCCGAGTCCTCCAGGGACCGCACAAGGCCTCCAACAATGTAGGCGCGGGCACGTTCGAATTCGTCTTCCGTAACTCCCCGCTCGACCACATCGCCCAGTTCGCCAAGGACGATCGCAAGAGCTTTTGTCAACTGGCTCGGATCGGTCGCGCCGTCGATGGAGAGAACCCCCTGCTCCCCGCAATGCCCAACATCGGCGCCGATGTCGTATGCCAGACCGTGCCGTTCCCGCAGCTCCAACACCAACCGAGCGCCAAATCCGGCGCCCAGAACCGCACCCAGCAATTCCATCGCATAGCGGTCAGGACTGGTGCGGCCAGGCGTGAATCCGGCAATGGAAAAGTAGGCCTGTTCAGCCTCACGGCGAACGATCTGAACTCGTCCCGGCACCTGGCCGTTGGTCTGGAACCCGGGATAGGTTTCTCGGGATCCGGCGGGCGCCGAGTCAAAGGCGTCGGCGAGCGTGTCCAGGGCCGCCGCCGGATCCAGCGCTCCCGCCACACTCACGATGGTATTGCGACCGGCAAACATCGCGGTAGCCCGTCTGAGCAGGTTGTCGCGCGTCAATGAACCAACGGTTGTCGTCGTTCCGGCGATTTCGCGGCCGAACGGATGCTTCGGCCACAGCCGAGCCAGCACGGAACGGCGTGCGGACTCTTCCGGCAGGTCGTCCAGCAACGCCAATTCGTCCAGGATGACGGTGCGTTCCTTTTCGATCTCGCCCGGATCCATTGCCGGTTCATGCACCATTCGGGCCACGATCTGGAGCGCGTCAGGCCAGGCCTCGGCGGGAACCTTGGCCCCAACCACCGTCAGTTCGGGTTCCGTCGCGGCATTGATCTGCCCGCCAAGACGCTCGATCGCACAGGCGAACGCGCCCGGTTCGTGCGAGCGGTGACGAAAGAGCATGTGTTCAACGAAGTGCGTAACGCCGCTCAACGCGGACGGCTCGCTGCCTGATCCGGCGCGCGAGGCCACGTGCAAGCTGACCGCTGCGGTATGCGGAACTGGAGTTGCGATCAGATGCACGCCGTTTGCCAGCGTGCGCTGTTCGGCCGTAAGTGCGGCAGGCATCAACGCGGCGGGTGGCCGGACGGCCGCGCCGCTACGACGTCTGACGCGACCGTCGGCGACCAGGTGCGGTGTCGGCTTCGCGCTCGGCCTTCCGGCGCAAGCGACCGCGTTTCTTGGTGCGGCGGTGCTTGCGCCAGGCCACGCGCTTACGCTTATTCAACGGAGGCGTACGCCCAGTTCTGAGTAACCAAAGGTTTCGAGGAATGATAACAGGAACGCCGATTAGCTCTGCTACGCTGCCGCCCCGAAGGAGCAGGGCCTAACCATGAAACTCTCCGCGCAGGTACGACTGGCTCCGGGTAACTCGGTCGCCGAGCGGATCGACTGTCTGGCCGCGGCAGGCTTCGAAGCCGTCGAAATCCACAGCGATGCGGTCGATCACGTCGAGGAATACCGCAACGCCCTCGCGGACGCCGGAATCCCCGCGATGAGCATGTGCCCGGACGGTCGCGGCCTGGACCTGGTGGAGGACGAGTATTCCCAGCGCCGTCGCATCGACCAGACGCGGCGAGCCCTCGATGCCTGCCACGAATTGGGCGTATCGGCCCTGATCTCCGTGCCGGTGCGCGGATCGCTGCCGGACGGCATCGTCGCGCAGGACCAGGCGGATAGCTACGTGCGGGCCCTGGAACAGCTGGCGCCGCATGCGGAGGCGGCGGGCGTAACCATCACGGTCGAGCCGCTCAACCGTTACGAAATGCACCTGATCAACACCCTGGCTGACGGGATCGCCATCGCCGAGCGCGTTGGCAGCCCGCGCGTGAAGGTCCTGGCCGACGTATTCCACATGAACATCGAGGAAGACAACATGCCGGCGAGCATTCGAGCCGCCGGCGACTGGATCGGGCACGTGCACTTCGCCGACAACCAGCGGGCACATCCAGGCACCGGCTCGACTGACTTTGCCGCGATCTACGCCGCGCTACGCGACATCGGCTACACCGGATCAACGGCCTTGGAGTGCCGCATGCGCGGTGAGCCGGCCGAAGCCTTGCGCCAGTGCGCCGCGTACCTGCGTGCCGCGCGCGGCCCATAGATGGGGGCCTCCGGCCCGACCATAAGTTCCGAACGCGCCGCCCAGATCTTCGACCGTGCGGCCGGCAAGCGGGCCATCGTGCTCGGCGACATGGTCCTGGACGAGCACATCATTGGCACGGCTCGCCGGCTTTCGCGCGAAGCGCCCCTGCCCGTCATCGAGCAGCACGAGCGTCGGCTTATACCCGGTGGGGCCACGAACGTAGCAACCAATCTGAACGGTCTGGGTGGCGACGTGGCTGTGGCCGGTGTCGTTGGCGCCGATGCAATGGCCGACCGGCTACGCGAGGAGTTGGAGCAGCGCGGCATTCGCACCGATGGCCTGTTGCCCGACCCGGATCGAGTGACGGCGGTCAAGCTACGAATCTGGGCCGGCGGCGACCGCCAGCGGCCGCAGAGCATGATTGCCCGCGTGGATACGCTCGACCGGGCGCCGGTCACGCACGAGACCGCCGAGGGTATCTCCGCCTACCTGGAATCCGCGGTCACCCGGAACGACGCCTTGGTGATCTCCGACTACGAAACAGGCGTGATCAGCTCAACCATTCTGGACACCGCCCTGCCTGCGGCACGTGCGGCCGGGATGGTGATTACCGCCGACGCGCACGGCGGCCTGGCGAGATTTCGCGACGTGACGCTCCTTACGCCCAACCAGCCTGAGGCCGAAGCCGAACTCGGACGCGAAATCTCGTCGACCGACGACGCATTGGTTGCGGCCGGTGAACTGAGGCGACGGGTGGGAGTCCGGGCCGTGCTGGTGACGCTCGGAGCAGCGGGCATGGCATTGGACGCGGGAACGGACGGACAGGCCTTCATACCTGCGGCGGCTACAGGCCGCGTGGCCGATCCCTCCGGTGCCGGCGACACCGTGGCCGCAACCATGACGACCGCAATTCTGGGCGGCGCCTCGCCGCGGGAGGCGGCCGTCCTTTCGTCACTGGCCGCCCGGGTCGTGGTTCGCCAGCTTGGCGTTGCCGTGGTGTCGGCTGAAGAAATCGTGCGTGAGGCCCGTGAGCTTTTCGCCTGAGGCCGAAGTCATCCACCCAGGCGACCTGGCGGACTGGGGCGCACGGGCACGCGCCGCCGGCCGGCGCCTCGTGCTGACCAACGGATGCTTTGACATCATCCATCCGGGGCATACGGCCCTTCTCCGTGGCGCCGCGGCCGTGGGCGACGTGCTGGTTGTGGGACTGAACAGCGACGCGGGTGTACGCAAGCTGAAGGGACCCGATCGCCCCCTGATGCCGCTGGAGGATCGACTGGCGGTTCTCCGGGCCGTGCGCTGGGTCACCGCCGTGACACCCTTTGACGAGACGACCGCCGATCGACTCATCGAGCAACTTCGACCGGATTGTTATGTCAAGGGAGCGGACTACGATCCGGCCGTGGGAGGTCGGACGCTGCCCGAGACGACAACGCTCCACCGACTTGGAATTCCGGCCGTCTTCGTGCCTCTCGCGCCCGGTCACGCCTCCAGCGAGTTAATCGCCCGGAGCCGCCGCACGACGTGAACACGGCGACCGCCCGGCGGGTGGCCCAGGCCGCCGCGCTGGTCGCGGCCGGCAACATCCTCAGCCGGCTCCTGGGCTTCGTCCGCGAGCCGGTGATTGCCGCCCTGTTCGGCATCTCGGGTGCAACCGACGCGTTCGAAGTGGCCACCCGCATCCCGCAGCTGGTGCACGAACTCGTGATCGGCGGCGCGATCTCGGGCGTACTGATCCCACTGTTCAGCGAAATGGCCTCGGATGATCGACGCCTGGCGCGCACCTTCTCGACGCTCATGTCGTCCGTCGGGCTGGCGTTGGTCGGGGTGATCGTCGTGCTCGTGCTGCTGGCTGAACCGTTGGTCGCAGCGGCCGCGCCCGGCTTGCCGCCGGCGACGCGAGACCTCGCGGTTGTCATGACCCGCATCACCCTGCCGGCGGTTCTCTTCCTCGGGCTATCCGCCGTCACGGCGGCGCGGCTCTACGCCCGCGATCGCTTTGCCGGCCCCTCGTTTGCGCCGGCCACGCTGAACGGAACGCTCATTGTCCTTGCGCTCGCGCTCACGCCGGTCGTCGGACCGGTGGGGGTAGCGATCGGCTACCTGGCGGGCGCGGGCGCCCATCTGCTGGTCCAGGTTCCGGCGCTGATTCGGGACCGGGTGCGGCTGACGAAGCCCGCCTGGCGGGGCAATCCGGACACGACTCGCGCGCTTCGCCTGTATCTGCCCATTGCGGCCGGTCTGGTCGTGGCGCAAGCGTTGGTAATCGTCGATACCAACCTTGCGTCCCGCACTGGCGAAGGCAGCCTGGCCATCATGCGTTTCGCGACTCGCCTGCAGCAGTTCCCGCTGGGCCTGATCGGGTCGGCCATCGCACTGGCATTTCTGCCGGTGCTGGCCCGCAGCGCACCCGAGGATCCGCGCGACCTGGTGAACGCCGACGAGTTCAAGTCGGCGCTGGTAACCGCCGGGCGAAGTGCATTCGTCTTGATGGTCCCCGTCACCGTCATCCTCACCGCATTGAGCGTGCCGGTGATACGCGTGGTCTACGAACGCGGCGATTTCGACGCCGCAGCTACCGATCTGACGGGACTGGCCCTATTGATCTATGCGGTTCAACTTCCCCTCACCGCGTTGGATCAGGTGTTCATTGCGGCCTTCTACGCCACCCGCAACACGCTCACGCCCGTACTTGTCGGAGTCGGCGGTGGGCTGGCGTACCTGGTGGTGGCGCTCGCGCTGGTCGAACCCTTCGGCGTCTTTGGGCTGGTCGCGGCCAACTCGGTCCAGAACAGCCTGCACGGCGCGATCCTGGGCTGGCTGCTGTGGCGTCGCTTGGGCGGATTCGGTGACCCAGGACTCTGGTTCTTTGGCGTTCGGGTGATCGCGGCGGGCGGTCTTGCGGCGGCCGTTGGCCTGTTCTTGCGCGAATGGTCGACCCTGGCGCTGGAACCCGCGCAAATGGCCGGCTGGCGGGTGCTATTCGTGAGCGGTATCGGGATAGCCATCGTGTACGTCGCCGCCCTCGCGCTCATGCGGGTCCCGGAAGTGCCGCGCCTGGCGCGGCTGATTCGGAGTCGACTGGGAACCGGACTGGTGAAGTAGACCGGCCGCGGCAGTCCGTCGGCTACGATCAGCGCTCGCACGCGCCTGTGGGAGTTCTCGTATGGCAGTGATGACCGGCTCCGACGCCGTGGTCCAGAGTTTGATCGCCGAGGGCATTGACCTCGTGTTCGGCATTCCCGGCTATCACAGCGAGCACCTGTACGGCCGGCTGATGCGGCAGGACAAGGTTCGCCACGTGCTCGTGCGGCACGAACAGGGCGCCGGCTACATGGCTATCGGCGCGGCGCGCGTGACCGGCAAGCCGGCCACGATTCTGAGCACGGCTGGCCCTGGAGCGCTCAACGCCGCCACCCCCATGGGCGAGGCCTATGGCGACGGCATCCCGCTACTCAACATCATGGCCGAGGACATGTCCGCCTACCTCTACCAGGACAAGGGCATCGTCCATGAAAGCAAGGACCAATTCGGCGTCTTCAGCCGTCTGAGCCAGTGGAGCCGCCAGGCCAAGTCGCCGGGCGAGATTCCGGGCGCCATCCACGAGGGTCTGCGCCGAATGCAGGTCAACCGCCCGCGCCCAGTCGTCGTCGAAATCCCGGTTGACGTCTTCCAGGGTGACGGCGAGGTGGCGTTGCTCCAGGAGGAGACGTATCAGCCGCCGCAGGGAGATTCAACCGACCTGGAGCGCATGGCGTCCATTCTCGCCGCCGCCGAGCGCCCGCTCATCTGGGCCGGTGGCGGCGTGATGATGTCGGGTGCCTGGGACGAGTTGCGGACGCTGGCCGAATCGCTGGACATCCCCGTCATGCTGACCACCACCAGTAAGGGCGCGATGCCCGAGGATCATCCGTTGGTCATCGGCAACCTGAACCAGCACGGTCCGATCCGCCGCTTCATGGAGCGCGCGGACGTCATGCTGGCCGTGGGTGCTCGGTTCTCGTACCTGTCCAGCGGTCGCTGGACGCTGCCGGTGCCGAAGCGATTGCTGCACATCGACATCGACCCCACCCAGCCAGGTAAGAACTTCCCGGCCGAAATCGGCGTGCATGCGGATGCGAAGGCCGGGTTGGCGGCACTGGTCGAAGCCACGGCCGACGCGCCGGAGGTTGACCGCGACGAATGGGTCGACGCCGGCCGAGCCGCACGAGACGAAGTTCGCGCCGAACTGGCACAGCGCGCCCCTCTCGAATGGGGCCTCATGAAGTCCATTCGCAGCGCGCTACCACGCAACACCATCGTGGCCAGCGACCCACACCTGCTGGGCTACTGGAGTCGTGAACACCTGCCGTTCTACGAGCCGCGAACCTGGCTCTACGGCCTGGCGTTCGGCACGTTGGGCTACTCATACCCCGTCGCCCTCGGCGCCAAGGTCGTGGCTCCCGATCGACCCGTCATCTCGCTGACCGGCGACGGGGGCTTTCTCTTCACCGCGCAGGAAATGGCGACCGCCGTTCAGCAGGGACTGAATGTCCCCGTTGTGATCATCAATGACGATGCGTACGGCGCGATCAAGGAGGACTTCCTGCGCGACTACGACAACGACTACGAGGTCAACCTCAGGAACCCGGACTTCGTGAAGTTCGCCGAATCCTTCGGCGCCGTCGGCCTGCGAGCCACACCCGAAACGCTGGAATCCACGCTGCGCGACGCGCTGGAACTCGACCGCCCCTCGCTCATCGACGTGCCGGTGAAGTGCCGGAGGCCGCTGCAGGTTCAATAGCCGATCTGACGCTGGCCGGTCCCGGCCGTGGCGGGGCTTCAACTGGCTTGCCCGTCTGGGCTATGCTCGTACCCGATTAGGGCATCAGTGAGCCAGGGTCATGCTCAATCATGCTCCTCGACGCTTGGGCCGACGCGCCGTACTCGGTGCGCTCATCGCCGCCCCAGCCCTGATCGGGCTGAGCGCATGCGCCGACAGTGATTCCTTCGAGTTCAAGCCTTCGGGACGCTGTGGACGCGGCTGCGTGGGCGCGACGGACCACGAGAAGGACGCCGAAGCGCGCCGCTCGGGCCTCGATCAAGCCAAGGCGGCCAAGGAAGCCGGCCAGGGCAGCTAGAACCGGAATTCGGTTGACGCGACTCCCGCGGCCGGCTGTTGGACCGTGCATCCGTTGACATTGCTGTGGCAGCCGAAAGGACGGTCCGTATGAGTCTTGCTGGTCGAATCACATTGGTCACCGGGGCCAGTCGAGGAATCGGACGCGAAGTCGCGCTTGGCTTCGCACGCGCCGGGGCGCACGTGGTCCTGGCCGCGCGCGACGAAGCGCGCTTGGCTGCCGTGGCCGGCGAGATTGACGCCGAGTCCGCAACCGCAGACGTCGTGCCGCTGGACGTCAGCGATATCTCAGCTGTGCGCAATGCCATCGACGGAGTGGTCGCACGTCACGGCCGGCTCGATGTCCTGTGCAACAACGCTGGCATCAGCACCGCCCGCGGCCATGTTGCCGATGTCGCACCGGAGGCTTTTGCCGGTGTTCAGGCCGTGAACCTCATCGGCCTCTTCGCCTGCTGCCATGCGGCGCTTCCGCACATGACCGCCGCCGGCTACGGCCGCATCGTCAACGTGTCGTCGGGCGCCGCCATCATGTGCAATCCCGGCGAGTCGGCCTACGCCACGTCCAAGGCCGCCGTCAACGCGCTGACGATTGCCATGGCCAAAGAGGTTGAGGCCTCCAACGTCCTGGTCAACGCCATGAGCCCCGGCTCGGTCAAAACCGATATGAACCCGACCTCGGACGTGCCTCCGTCCGAGGCCGTGCCGACGGCCGTCTGGCTGGCCGCGCTGCCCGATGGCGGCCCGACCGGACGCTTCTACCGGTTCATGCAGGAACTGCCGATGCTGCCCGACATCGACCTGGACTGGAAGAGCCGCTGACCCGACGCAGTCGCTCGGCCTAGTCCCAGAGCGCCTCCAGCGTCCAGGCCTTGAGCGATCGCACCGTGCTGGGCGCTCCCTGCGAACGCAGCGATACACCCACGCTGTCCTCGCGCTCCGGATAGACGCGCACGGCCAGGGCCTGCCGCCCGTTCGCGAACACCTCCACCGCGCTTCGATCAACGAAGACTCGCAGCCGCAGCGGTTCGTCGGGAGCGATCAGGACCTGAGCATTCTCCGGCGCGCGCGACAACGCGTCAGGCGCGACCGACGAATACGACGTGTCGATTGAGAGCTGGCTCAAATGGGTCCAGAGCGGTCCGACGATCCCCTGGGTGAAGTGGTTGGTGCGATAGCCGCGGTCGCGGTAGAAGGCCACGCGCGTGAACTCTTCCCGGTCCGGCGAGCGCAAGACGTTCAGCTCAACCATCGGCGCGGCCGAAGGCTCGACTTCCAACTCCAGCTCAAGCGAGTCGCCGGCCGTTCCGTCCAGCACAACCTCCTGGTTGGCCGGCAAGTCCAGTGAACCCAGGTCTTGCTCGACCTGCCGCAGGGAAGTCAGGGTCTCGACCGGTTCCACAAACACCACGTCGCCGTCGACCGTCAGACGTCGCGGCAGCGTCATGATCTGGTTCCAGCGCGGTGTGGGCTTGCCCGGGTTCATGTTGAAGAGCACGATCAGGCCGCCCTTGCCGTCCGGCGTTGCCGACGGCGCGTGCAAGCCCGATGGCCCGGACGGCCCAAAGTTGTACTTCGCGCCATTCGTCACCACGAATTTGTCGCGCTCGGTGTCGTAATCGCCCAACAGGTATTGGCCGCCGCTCGTGTGGCTGTAAAAGAGCAGCATGTGGCGGTCGCCAATCGGCCAGAAGTAGGGGCAGGCGCCGTCGTCGCCGACCATGGAGTAGTGATCGTCTTCAACGAAGGGATGCAGGTACTCCCAGTGCTCCAGGTCCTCGGACCTGAACAGGAAGTTGGCCCGGATCGGTTTGCCGGCGGGGCCTTCCGGCTTGGTTCCCGCGGACAGTGAGTAGTAGACGCCGTCTTTCATCCAGATGCACGGATCGAAGACTCGGTACGGCGCGGGCGGACCGTCGCGATCCGGCATCGGAATCACGGCCCGGTTGCCGACCTTTTCCCAGTTGAGCAGCAACGGATCGCTGGAGGTCGCCACCATGTTCCCGGCGCCGACCCCGTGATAGATGGCAATCACCCGGTGGTCCTCGACCAGGGTCGATCCCGAAAAGCACTTGTCCTCGGGGCTGGGATAAATCGCATACGGCAGATCCCGCCAGTGCACCAGGTCGTCGGACACTGCGTGACCCCAGTGCTGCCGGTCGTCCTCGGGCGGGTACGCCTGGTAGAAGAGGTGCCAGCGCCCCTGCCAGAAGCAAAGCCCATTGGGGTCGTTCAGCGTCGATTCCGGGTTCACGTAGTGATACGCCGGCCGATGACGCAAGCCGGAATACGACTCCCGCGACGCCAGCAACCGCTGCATCAGCGGATTCGTGGCCAGCGCGGCTTCTTGCTCGGCCAACGTCGTCGGGTAGGTGTACGCGGGAACGCGCGACTTTGGAGCGATCACGATGCCTCCGGTCTCGGTACGACCCGAGCTGACGCCTGTGGATTGGCCAAGAATCTAGACGGCGGCGCATCCGGCGACAAGCGAGCGACCGTACGTAAGGCGCCGACGATCTCCCTCCGGTGCTAACAGGCCGGCGGCGTTACCACCTCGCCGCCTCGGACGACAGCCGTGGCGCTCCAAATTCTGCCGGGCCGCTCGTTGCCGCTGACATCCCGCAAAGGCACTTCTTTCTTTGCTTCGGTCAGCACGACTAGGTCCGCACAGGCGCCGGGCGCCAGCGTGCCCACCTCGCCCGCCAGGCCCAGGAGTTCCGCCGGACGCGAAGTAATGCGCGGCCAGGCATCTTCTTCGCGCATACCGACAGCCAACAGCTTCGAAACGGTAAGCGGAAGATCGTGCTGCGGGTTCGAGCCGACGTGTCGCCGGTACTGGTCCGTCGAAATCGTGTCAGGCAGAAACCCGTCCTTGATCACCGTTTCCGCAACCTCAAAGTCAAACGACCCCATGCCGTGCCCCGTGTCGAACAGCACGCCGCGCTCCCGCGCCTTCCACACACAGTCCAGGACCCGTCCATCCCTTGCGATGCGGTCCACGAGTCCGTGCAGGCAATAGGTCACCACGTCGCCCGGCCGCAACTGGTGCAGCAATTCGTCCAGCGGAAAGTCCTCGGCGTGCCTCGTGCCGACAAGCAGCGGTCGATCGGTCGCCTCGCCGGCCTCAATGGCGCGGAGCAACATCTCGCGCGGATCGCAGTCCCCGCAAACGGCCTCGGCCACGTTGATCGCAATGCCCCAGATCAGGTCGCCTCCGTCGCGGATCGCGTTCACGCAGGCGTCCACGTCCGCCTCGGCCAAGTCCCCCAGGCTGAAACCGGGGTTGGACTCCCCAGAGGCCGCCAGGTTGATGGCCATCCGCACACGGGTGCGAGCACGTTCGATGACTCGCTCGCGATACCGCGGCCAATTGCGCGCACCGGCGTCGCCCTGGGACATAACGGTCGTCGAACCCCGCGGCAGAAAGTGCTCGTCGGGGTCGATTCCATACTTGGAATCTTCAATCGCCGGGTGCGCGTGCATATCCACCAGACCGGGCAGCAGCACGCCTTCTGGAAAGTCGAGCCGCCGCCCCGCCTCTGGAATTTCGTCCGCATCCGCTCCAATGGTTGTGATCGCTATGCGATCGTCATTCGTCGCCACATATCCGGGTCCGCGGAGTCCCCGAGCCGGATCCTCGATGCGGCCGGCAGTGATCAACAGGTCGTATACCACGAGCTTTGCCGTTTCGGGTTAGGACGATTTAGGCGCTGCATGGTACTTTGGCTTGCGGCGCCGAGCGGAGGCGGCGCACTTAAGGGGAGGCTCACGGTATGGGCATCAGTTCAAATGTGACCCGACGCCGGATGCTGCGCATCGCCGGTGGTCTGGGTGTAAGCGCGGCTGGCGTCGCGGCCCTGGCGGCCTGCGGCGAAGCCGAGCCGCAGATCATCACCAAGGAAGTCCCGGTCGAGACCACGGTCATCAAGGAAGTCCCGGTCGAGACGATCGTGACGAGGACCGAAGTCAAGGAAGTCCCCGTCGATCGCATCGTGACGCAGGAGAAGATCGTTACCCAGCAAGTCGAGGTACCGGTTGAGCGCGTCGTGACGCAAGTCGTGGAGCGCGAAAAGGTCGTCGAGAAGGTCGTGACCAAGGAAGTCGAGGTCATGGTCGAGGCGCCGATGCAGAAGGCGCCGGTGCGGCTGGAGTTCTCCACCGACTGGGGTTCCGGCGTTCGCGCGGCCACGCACAAGTTCATGGCCGAGCAGTACAACAAGGTCAACCCGCACGTTACGGTTGACATCCTCATCATCTCGGGTTCCGGCGGCAGCACCGCCGTTGGCTATTCCGGCATCCTGACCAACCTGCTCGTGGCGGGTTCAGGACCGGAGCTAATGTCCGAGCTGTGGTGGAACGCTGACCTGTACAACCTGGACCTTGAGCCGCACATGCAGCGCGAGGGGTTGACGAAGGACGACTTCTGGTGGCACGACGGCTACCTGGTCGACAAGGACGGGGTCACCCGTGGCGTGCCCTACGGCGTCTACGTGGGCGCCATGATGGCCAACCTGAGCCTGGTCGAGCGGTTCGGCGTCACCATTCCCGACAAGGACTACTCGTTCGACGAATTGCGCGACCTGGCGGCCCAGATGCGCGACCCTGAGACCAACGTTTGGGGTTTTGAGCGTCAGACCTACAGTTGGAACCAGGGCTTCGCCGAGCGCTTTGCCAGCGAAGGCGCCAAGTGGTACGACACGGCGACCGAGACGTCCACCGCTTCGATCGCCACGCAGCCCGGCGGCAACTCCGTTGAGGCGTTCGCCGACTGGTGGAAGCTGGCCTGGGAAGACGGCGTGTCGCCAAACACCGACGAGGTACAGGCCACGCTGGAGTCGCCGGCCAATACGTCCGGCTCGAACAACCTGTTTGCCACCGGCCTGATCGGTATGTCCGGCTTCGGGTACAACTCGGGCGGGGGCATCAAGAACCGCATCGGCGGTCGCTTCGACTTCCACGTCTTCTGGCCCTATCAGTCGCCCTACTCGGGGCTCCGCGGCTACCACAACGAGACCAACAACATCGTGGTCAACCGGGCGGCCGAAGAGCGCGGCAACGCCGAGGAGGCCGCCGGGCTTGCCTTCTTCTGGCACGGCGACATCATGGCGCCGTACCTGGCCGAGTTCCAGCCCGTGGTTCCGGCCGTCAAGAACATCTGGAACAGCCCGTTCATTACCGAGTTCGCCAGCGGAACGGACAACTTCCCCGACTTGGCCGCTGAGGCCGAGGCCGTGGGCCAGTTCCGCGAGAACTGGGTCCGCGGCACCCACTCGCACCCGAACTGGTTGGAGTGGTTCCGTCTCTCCCGCGCCAAGTTGACCGACCGGGCGCTGGTTGGAGGCGAGAGCCCCTACCAGATGATGGAAGAGTTGGACGCGGAGGGAACCGAAGCTCTCCGACGCGAGATCTAGGCTCTCAGGATCGTTCCCGGTGGGGACGCCCAAGTCGGCGTCCCCACCGGCTGTCCACCGGCAACCCGGGCCTGGCGCCTTGGTTGCCTAGATTCAAACGGGCCGTCGGCCCGGAGGTGAAGCGTGGCGTCGAGCAGCCTTAGCGCGAAGACCACGGGTCTGCGCCCGACGCCTGAACGCCTGTCGCGCTGGCGAGTTGCTCGCAAGTGGATCGCCGCCCAGGAAGGCTGGATCTTCATCTTCCCCTGGGTGGTGGGGTTCATCCTGCTCGACCTCGGGCCGTACATATTTGCGCTCATCATTTCGTTCCTTAACTGGGACGTTGGACGCCCGCCCTCCTTCATCGGATTTCGAAACTACCAGGCGGCGTTCACTGATCCCCTGGTCGGCAAGAGCCTCTGGAATACCGCCTACTACACCCTGTTCCACGTGCCCGGGTCCACGATCATCGCGTTCGCGGTGGCCGGCCTGCTCAATCAGCGGGTCCGAGGGATGCCGATTTGGCGCACCATGTACTACATCCCCTCCGTGACATCCGGGGTGGGCATGGCGCTCATCTGGATCTGGCTGTTCGCGCCGCGCGGAGCGCTCAACGGCATGCTCGGCTGGTTCGGAATCGAGGGGCCGCGCTGGCTGACCTCGACCACCTGGGCCATGCCGGCGCTCATCATCATGAGCTTCTGGGGCGTGGGTTCCTCGATGGTGATTTTCCTCGCCGGCCTGCAGGGCGTGCCCCAACACCTCTATGAGGCGGCGGAAGTGGACGGCGGCGGCTGGTGGGCCAAAGTCCGTCATGTGACCATTCCCATGATGACTCCCTACATATTCCTGAGCCTGATCCTCGGCGTGATTGGCTCATTCCAGGTCGTCACCCAGGCGCTGCTGATGACCGAGGGCGGCCCGGACAACGCGACCCTGTTCATCCTGCTCTACATCTGGATCATGGGCTGGAACGCCTTCAAGATGGGCTACGCCGCCTCGATCTCCTGGATCCTCTTCGCCATAATCTTTGTGGCCACGATCATCCAGTTCCTGGGCGCACGGCGCTGGGTCTACTACGAATACCAGGAGCCAGGCTAGATGGCGGCAACAACGGCCGAAGTAGGGCGGCGACGGCCGATCGCGTTGCGCGCGTTTCGCTGGACGCGCCGAATCCTCCTGTACCTCATCGTGGTCGGCGGCTCGTTCGTGTATATGTACCCCGTCTTCTTCATGCTGCGAACCTCTCTGACCAAAGAGTCTGACCTTTACGTCGTCCCGCCAATCATCGTTCCCTTGCCGCCGGTGTGGGAAAACTACGCCATCATGTGGCAGAACGGACCCACGTGGTCATGGATCAAGAACTCCCTCATCGTGGTCTCGTTCAGCGTGGTCGCTGAGACGGTAACCAGCGTGTCGGTGGCCTACGGCTTCGCTCGCACACGTTTTGCGGCACGCGACAAGCTTTTTATCGGCGTGCTGGCCACGATGATGCTCCCGGGCGCCGTCACGCTTATCCCGCGCTGGCTCATCTTCCACCGCCTGGACATGATCGACACCTTGTGGCCGCTGCTGATTCCACGCCTGTTCGGAACGGCGTTCTATATCTTCATCATGCGGCAGTTCTTCCTGACCCTGCCGCGCGAGCTTGACGACGCGGCCCGCATCGACGGCGCTTCCCACCTCCAGATCCTGCGCAAGGTCGTCATCCCACTCTCGGTGCCCGCCATCGCCACCATTGCGGTCTTCTCGTTCATGAACCGCTGGAACGACTTCCTCGAACCCCTGATCTACCTCTTGCGTACCGAGAACCTCACCCTCGCGGTCGGCCTGAGATTCTTCGTCTCCAGGTTCGGCACCGAATACCACTTGCTCATGGCTGGCGCCATGCTGCTCATCGTCCCCATGATCTTCGCCTTCTTCCTGGCCCAAAAGCAGTTCATCCGCGGCATCGCGCTGACCGGCATCAAGGGCTAACGCACTCCCCCCTAACGCGCCTCGCTTCAGCAGACATCGTGAAGGGCGCGTGCTGGTCGCGCCGGACTTCCCGGATGTCTATCCTGAGCCTCGACCAATCTTCAGCGTCGAAGGTCTCCACATGAGCGCCAACTCACCCAGCGGCGACGGCTTCCTCCTCCTTGACCGCGTGGAGTCCTGCCACAACGTCGTCCGAGCCGTCTGCCAGGCCGAAAAGCATCCGCTCAACCCCGTGCTCCCGCTCGGCGACATCCACGAGTGGGACTCCACCCACTGCGCCCCCTGGTCCTCCCAGAGCGTCATCTACGACGAAGATGACAAGCTCTTCAAGGCCTGGTACGCCGGCTCCGACATGGGGGGCGCCAGATGGTGGGCCACCGGCTACGCCATTAGCGAAGACGGCGTCAACTGGCACAAACCCAATCTCGGAATGTTCGAGTACAAGGGCAGCAAAGCAAACAACATCGTCATCGAAGGCCGCGGCCCGATCATCAAGGACGACGCCGAGCCTGATCCCAACAAGCGCTACAAGGGCATCAAGCGCCTCCACAGCTACGTCGGCGAACCTGCCTACAGCGAGCATGGCGCGCGCGCCATCTTCTCCCCGGACGGCATCAACTGGACCACAGGCGAGCGAATCCTGCTGCCGCGATGGGGTGGACGACCGCCCGACGTCGGCGTCCTGGTCCGTGACGATCAGGACCCCGACCCCAGTCGGCGTTTCAAGTTCGTCTACCAGTGGATGGTCGATATTGATGAGCCCCACCAGAAGCAGTTCGCCAAGCGAAACCCGTCCCAGGGCCGAGCCAAGTTCCTCGCCTACGGTCCCGACATCGAGAACTTCCGCGAAGCCGACGAAAACCCGCTGATTTCACCCAACGACGGCCTCGAGGAAGAAGACCACCACGTCATGATGGGCCCGTACGGCGGCGCCTGGATCATGGCCTACGAATACGGCTGGTACGTACCCAGCGACTATGGGCTCTACGGCATGTACGGGGGAGACATTCGCCTGGCCGTGAGCTCGGACGGCGCCAACTTCGAACGCGTAAACCCCCACCAGCCCACCATCCCGCGCGGCGCCCACACCGAATGGGACGGCGGCCTGCTCGTCATCTCCGACAAGCCGGTCGTCAAGGACGGCACCATTTACCTGTACTACGGCGGCGCGGCCGAAGACTTCACGACCTGGCCGCCCGAGAACTTCATACCCGGCGTCGAATACGGCGGCTCCGGCAGCGGCTCCGGGCGCGTCGTGCGCATGGGCCTTGCCACCCTCCGCGAGGACGGCTTCACCTGCCTCGAAACTCCCGACCGCGAAACGCCCGGCCACGCCACGACGACGACTATTGACTCGGCCGGTCTCACGAACCTCGCCCTCAACGTCGGCGACGTCCGCCAAAACCGCAGCTGGATCGAAGTCGAAGTCCTCGACCCCGGCACTAACCAGCCCCTCGATGGCTTCACCCGCCGGGACTCCGACGACATCTTCATCGACGGCCTGCGCCGGCCCGTGTCCTGGAAGGGCAGGAACCTGTCCGATCTCGGCGGCGGCCAGGTCAAACTCCGCTTCTGGCTTTACGGCGCGGCCCGCCTTTATGCCTACGGGTTGACGTAGGGCGCGACTTCGCCCTTCGGCAATGTCGACCAAATGAGTCAGCGCTACGCGCCGCAACACCTGGCGGAGACAATCAACCTGCAGGACAGGCAGGTCGATCTAGCCGCGCCGCCGGGCGAACTGGTCGTGCGCCAGCACCTCGGCCTGATCACCGCCCCATCCGTCGACGGCCACGTCGTCTACCGCACCGAGCGCGGAACCCTCTTCGAAACTAGGGCCACCAGGACGCCCCGCGGCGACTACCTCCTGATGTTCCCCGCCAACACCCTCACCGTCCCCGAAGGGCGCTGTCACTACGGCCGTCAGGAACGCAAGGTCAACGATCTGGTGGCCTTCCGCTCAGGTGATCGGGGAGAAACCTGGCACGGGCCGACGCGGCCCATCGACATCGACTTCAACCTCCACGGCTTCATCCCGCTCATGCCCCGAGCCGGAAACGGCGTCCCCGAAGGCCGCATCTACTGCTTCGGCACCCAACCCATCTGGGCCCTTCACACCACCAGGCGCGGCCTGCACGAAAACGCGCCAATCGGCTTCCGCTACTCCGACGACGACGGCCGCAACTGGTCCGAAGTCCGGCTGATCCGCCCCGCCAACGACCCCGGCTTCACTGGCATGTCCGTCATGCGCATGTGCGAAACCGAGGCCGGAACCTGTCTCCTGGGCGCCCACGAAGGCGACTGGTCCTACCGCCCTCTCATGACCCGCCAATACATCCTCCGCTCCGAGGACCAGGGCCAGTCCTGGGAGCTGCTGCCCCACGCCCGTCACGGCGGCTGGCACGCCGGCGGCTTCAACCGCATGGACGAGCTGCGCCCAATCGACCTGGGCAGCGGCGAGATTTACGCCATGGCCCGAACCCCCGAAGGCCACCTCTGGAACCTCCGCAGCCAGGACGACGGCCGCACCTGGTCAGACCCGGAACCAACCCCGCTGGTACATCCCGACGCCCCGCCCATGCTATTCAAGCTCTCCAACGGCGACCTTGCCGCCTTCCACCACAACCGCCACCACGACCTCGACTACACCGGCCTCAGCGGCGACAAGGAATCCCTGATGGGCGACCGCTCCGAGATCTGGGTGGCCGTCTCCTCCGATGGCGGCCGTACCTGGGACCAACCCCGCTTCGTCTTCGCCAACGCCCTGGCACCCGTCTACGACGTCCCCTTCATGAACCACCAGTGCTCCTACATCGACGCCTTCGTCGACGACGGCATGCTGAATATCTTCGTCCCCCACCGCTGGCACCAGGCCCTGCACCTGCGCCTTCCCGAAACATCCCTGGCCGGGTTACCGACCTCCGCCGAAATCTTCTGACCACGCCTTAGGCGTCGCCCCAACCACCCGCGCTCCGCCCACACGCAGGTCACAAAGTCTGCTGTTATGACTTATGTAAAGTCGCAGATCCCAATTGAATCGCTGGGCACTTCGCTCGGACGCCCACAAGGACCGCGAGTCTCCCCCGGGCCTAATACCCCCGCTCGAGATCGCAGACATACGCCAGCGGCCGCCCCTCTACAAAACGACCCACCTGGTCCTCAAGCGTTTGCTGCCGTTGCCTCCACATGCTCGGCGTCACCCCCGAGCAGTGCGGCGAGATCAGCACGTTTTCCATGTCCCACAGCGGACTGTCGGCGGGCAGCGGCTCCGTTTCCGTCGCATCCAGACCGGCCCCCGACAGGCGACCCGAGCGCAGTCCCTCCGCCAGCGCCTCCTCGTCCACGATTCCGCCGCGCGATATCACGATCACCGCGGCGCCCTGCTTCAGCAGCCTGATCCGTCGGGCGTCGATCATGTTCCGCGTGCCCGGGGTTATGGGAACGGTCACGACCAGCCAATCGGTCTCGGCGAGCAGTTCATCCAGCCGCTCAACACCGCCAATCTCGCGAATGCCCGCCGGCACGTCCGTCGGTGTCGGATCGATCGCCGACACCTGCATCCCGAAGCTCTGCGCCCGCTGAAACACGGCGCGCCCAATGCCGCCCAGTCCAATCAGCAGCATGGAAGAGCCGTCCAGGTCGCGCAGCTGGCGCTCGTACGACCCGGTGTCCCAGCGCCGAGCCCGCTGATCGTCCATCAGCCGGCGACCCTGGTGCGCCAGCGACAGCACGAAAAACATCACGTGGTCGGCTATGGGGCTCGTGTGCGCCCCCGGCGAATTCGTCACCACGATCCCGGACTCGGCAATACCCGGGCTGAGCATCGTGTTGTTGATCCCCATCCCCGGCACGTGAATCCAGCGCAGCCGCTGCGCCGCGGCTATCGCTTCGGGCTCCGGCCAGCCCAGGAACGCATCGGCATCCACGATCTCGCGCACCTCGTCCGGATCGGTCAGGGCCATGCTGAACGTGACCTCGGGAAAGCGCGCGCCCAGCCGCTCCGCGTAGTCCTCGCCAAACTGACCGGTACCAATTACGATCTTCATTAGCGCGTCACCCTCGGTGCTTCCCACGTCTAGGCGCCAGCGTAAGTCTATGCCGACCCGCTGGCTGCTCCGCTGCGGCTAGCCCGCGACCTCGAAGCCGTGCAGCGTCGCCTTCCGCAGCTTGAACTGAAGAACCACCGGTCCGTGCCTCGAAAGCGGCAACGCCTGGCTCCCGTTCCAGTCCACCGGCACACGCAGGTGATCGCCTTGAATTGACCGGCTCTCGCCCACCTCGATCCAGGCGCCATGACCGGGCCGCGACGTCCACCCCGGCCCGCGCTCCAGCGCCGTAACCCGGACCTCGCCGTCGGCAGCCGTCTTCACGTTCAGCCGTATCTCTCGCCCCTGCAGCAACATCTGCGGCGTCGCGAACTCCCCATGCCCCTCCGCAACCAGCCCCGCAATCCTCCCGCGCTCCCATGTGGCATACGCCGTTGCGCTCTGCAGATTCTGTCGCGGGTACTTGTGCGGCAGGTCATTCCCCCCATACGGCGTTCCAATCCGGTCGCCCGCCAGCTCGACCAGGCCCTTGCACGAGAACAGGCACCCCGAGTCGAACGTCCCCTCCGGCCCCGGCTCCAGCACCGGCCCTCCCGGCACCCAGTTCCAAACCACGTCATCCGAACTCGTGGCCACCGCCAGCGACGTAGTGTCCAGCGCCCGGTCGTACAGCGTCGGAAACATGATGTGCGTGGACGGATCTCCCGGATACGTCACCTTGCCGTTGGTGTATATATCCGTAAACGCCAGGTCGTCCGGCGGCGTGGTCAACACCTGCTCGGGCAGTGGCCACTCGAAGAAGTCACGCGTCTCGGCCCGCGCAATCGTCCGCCGGTCCCACGACCAGCCCCGCGAATACCAAACGTAGCTCTCCCGCTCGGCATTCCAATCCACCACGTTCATGGTGTCGCTGATGTAGATCACCGCCGGATCCGGCTGCGGAGTCCACTTGATCCCGTCCGGCGACGTAGCCACATAGATGCCTCGATCCGGATGCTCGGCAATCCAGGGGTCGACCTGCGCCGGCCGCTCCCGCGCCCACCGGTTGATGACATCGCGCGAGAGCCGGCCCATGTAAATCGCCTTGAACCGCTCATGCGCCGGCGCCTGAGGATCCAGGAATACCGACTCTCCATGGATTCCCGGCTCGCCCGCCAGTTCTCGGCCAAACACGATGTTCGTGCCCTCCTGCCCCTGCCACGCGTACTGACCGCAATCCGGCTTGCGCCACTCGAACCCGTCGTCGGATTCCGCGTAACACACGAATCCGCCCCAGTCGGGACCCCACCCCAGCGATGGCGCGACCTTCGGATCCCAATGGTCCGGCGCGATTGCGTGGTACCACATGCGGTACAGCCCGCCGTCGCGAATGATCGCCGGCCCGCCGTTGTTGTACTCCCACGGCTCGGTACAGGTCAGAATCGGATCCGACCGTTCGGCCCGCTGCGTCCGCAACTCGATCCCGCGCGGCACGTTCGCGTGCTCGGCGCGAATCTGATCCGGATCCGCCGTCTCCCAGTAGTGAATCGGCTTGCCGTCCGCCCCAACCCAGCGCGGTTGCCCGGCGTTGACGAACCGATAGTCCATGATCGGGTGATACCCGGCGGCAACGTCGAACGGCGGAACCCGCCCCGGCAGCAACTCAGCCATCACCATCGCCCCTGTAGCGAACCCCGGCCGCGACGTTGACTATATGCCGAATTCGTCGCACCGGTCAGCCAGGCCACTCCCAACGGTAATGTCGATCCGGACTCTGAGATGCCCGCACGCGACCTCCAACCATTCGTGCGCCATAATCGAGCCGCGTCCGCTGCAAGAGGTTTCGCGCCTTGGCTGTTCGCCGCCCGCACGTCATCTTCATCACCACCGATCAGCAGCGCGGCGACGCCCTCAGCATCAACGGCGCGGACCCCCTGGCCACGCCCAATCTCGACTTTCTGGCGGCCAGCGGAACCAACTTCACCCGCGCCTACGCCGAAGTCCCGTCCTGCATCGGCGCCCGCCGCACCATGCTGTCCGGCATGCGGCCCTTCAACCACGGTATGGTCGGCTTCTACGGCGGCGTCGGCTGGGCGCTCGACCACTCGCTGCCCGGCGAATTGTCCAAAGCCGGCTACCAGACCCAACTGGTCGGCAAGCTCCACATGTACCCCCGGCGCAAGCGCTACGGCTTCGACAACATGATCTGGGCCGACAGCCAGCGCGACAACAACGACTACGCCGAATGGCTGGCCGATAACGGCGCCACGTCGCTGGAGATGGGTCTGGCCCATGGCGTCTCCACCAACGGCTGGGTGGGACGCCCCAGCCATCTCGACGAACGCTTCTCCCACACCACCTGGTGCGTCAACGAGGCTCTCCGCTTCATCGGCCAGCGCGACCCCGACGCCCCGTTCTTCCTCTGGGTCTCCTTCGTCGACCCGCACCCGCCGCTAACCCCTCCGCTCGTCTACTGGGAACGCTACGAGTCGATGGACCTTCCCGAGCCTTACGTCGGCGACTGGGCGCCCCAACTTGATGCGCCGCCTCCCGGCCTCAACCCCGATGCCTCCGTCGTGCGCCTGCGCGAGGACGACCTCCACCGCTGTCGCGCCGGCTACTACGGCCTCGTCAACCACGTCGACGACCAGGTCTCCCGCCTGCTCAAGGGCTTCCGCGAAAGCGGCCTGCTGGACGACACCTTCGTGCTCTTCACCAGCGACCACGGCGAGATGCTCGGCGACCACAACCTCTTCCGCAAGACCTGGCCCTACGAGGCCTCCATCCGCGTCCCGTTCCTCGCCCGCGCCCCCGAGTGGATGGACTGCACCGCCGAACGCACCGTCGAACGCCCCGTCGGCCTGCAGGACGTCATGCCGACCATCCTCGACGCGGCCGGCGTTCCGATCCCCGAGTCCGTCGACGGCTCCAGTGTCCTCCCCTTCATGCGCGGCGATTCACCCGCGTGGCGCGACTACCTCCACGGCGAGCACACCGCCTGCTACGAGCCCGATCAGGGCAATCAGTGGGTGACTGACGGCCGCGAAAAGCTGATCTGGTACACCCACACCGGCGAGGAGCAATTCTTCGACCTCGAGGCCGACCCACGAGAGATGCACAACGCCGTCAACGACGCCGACGCCGGCGAACGCGTGGACACATGGCGCCAGCGCCTCATCGACGAACTGGCCGCTCGCCCCGAAGGCTTCGTCAGCGACGGGCGCCTGGTCGCCGGACAGCACGAACGTCGCCCGGAACAGCTACAACCCGCCACCAATCAAGTGAGCGCCTGATTCCCATGTCCCGCCGCCGCCCGCACATCCTCCTCATCACCTCAGACCAGCAACGCGCCGACGCGCTCAGCATCGACGGCCATCCGGTCCTACGCACCCCCAACCTCGACTATCTGGCCGGCAACGGTGCCTGGTTCCGCTCGGCCTTCAGCGAGTCGCCAACCTGCATCCCCGCGCGCCGCGTCATCCTCTCCGGCCAGGCCCCCGTCACCAACGGCATGGTCGGCTTTTACGGCGGCTACCACTGGAACCTCCGCCACTCCATCGCCTCCACCCTTGCGGACGCCGGCTATCAGACCGAACTCATCGGCAAGACCCACTGGCACCCCGGCCGCAAGCGCTTCGGCTTCCAGCACATGCTCGTCGCCAACAGCCAGCGCGACGGCAACGACTACTCGGACTGGCTCAACGACCAGGGACGCCGCGAAGTGCTGGCCGGCAAACTGCACGGCGTCGAGACCAACTCCTTCAACGCCCGCCCCAGCCACCTGCCCGAGGGCTACGACCTCACCACGTGGTGCGTCAACGAGTCGCTGAAGCTAATTCAGAAACGTGACCCCGAGGCCCCGCTCTTCTTGTGGGTCTCAGTGGTCGATCCGCACCCGCCCTTCACCCCGCCCAAGCTGTATTTCGACCGCTACATGGCCCGCGCCGACGACATCCCCGAGCCCTTCATCGGCGACTGGGCCAGGCAATTCGACCAACCCAACCTCGGCCTCAATATCCAGCCCGTCGATATCAACTTGCCCGATGCCTGGATGCGCCGCATGCGCGCCGCCTACTACGGGCTTGTCAATCACATCGACGACCAGGTCAACCGCGTCTTTCGCGCGCTCTCCGCCGCCGGCATGTGGCGGGACACCGTCGTGCTCTACACCAGCGACCACGGCGAGATGCTGGGCGACCACAACCTCTTCCGCAAGACCTGGGCGCATCAGCCATCGGCCAACATCCCCTTCATCCTGCGGCTTCCCGACTGGCTGGAACCCGAGCACGGCGCCGTCATCGACCAGCCGGTCGGCCTCCAGGACGTCATGCCGACCCTGCTGGACGCGGCTGGCGTCCCGATCCCAGACTCAGTCGACGGCCGCAGCGTCCTCCCGCTCGCTCGCGGCGACCAAACGTCCTGGCGCCCCTTCCTTCACGGCGAGCACCATGGCGGCCGACGCGGCCGCAGCAGCGCACGCTGGTCGGAATACGCGCCGGCCCATCAGTACCTGACCGATGGCCGCGAAAAGTACATCTGGTACCCCGCGGACGGCCGCGAGCAATTCTTCGACCTGGCACGCGACCCGCACGAGCTCCACAACGCGGCAGACGACCCCGCCGCCGCATCCCGCGTGGCCCTCTGGCGCCGGCGCATGCTGGACCAGCTACGCAACCGCCCGGAGGGGTTCGTGGACGGCCAACGCCTTGTCGCGGGACGTCCGCAACTCTTGCCCGACCAGATCCGCCCCGACATCAACCGCCGGGGCAAATCGTGGTCGCTATCCGTGGCCGCCCCCTAGCGCCAGTGCATCGGCGCGATTTCAGGCCCGTCACACCGCGCGGTATCGTCAGTGCAGTCTGGTGCCGTGTGCGCCACGCAGGGAGTCTCCGCCATGCTGAATTCCGGCGATTTCACACTCCTCTTCTGGGACGACAACTACCTGAGTCGCTGGAACAACTGCCGGCGCGGAATCGGTCAGCCGCAGCTGGTACCTGAGGCCACCCTTGAAGAGCCCGGCTTCTGGCTCGGCTCCGGCTACCCCACCGCTTTCAAGCACGAGTCGGGCGTATGGCGCATCCTCTACAACGGCAAGTCTGTCGTCCCCGAGGAACAGCCCGACAGCTACGCCCTGGTGGCCGAGAGCGACGACGGCATCCACTGGGAGAAGCCCGACCTCACCGACCGCGTTCCCCTTCCCGACCGCCGCTACCCCAACCAGGTGCTGAGGAAGTCCGAGGACTTCCATCAGTGGGACTGTTACTTCGACGAGCGCGCCGAGGACCCGAACGAGCGCGTCAAGGGCTTTGCCGTCGGCAAGGGCAATCACCTCTGGACCTCGCCCGAGGGCCTGAATTGGACGCGCGTCGAGGGCGTGGAATGGCGCAAGCACAGTCCCGACCCTCCCAGCACGGCCTACTGGAACCACGTGCGCGACTGCTACGTCATCAGCGCCCGCCCGGCGCCTCACGCGCACCCGCGGCGGGTGGCCCTGTCCGAAACGAAGGACTTCCGCACCTACAGCGAGCCTGAACTGGTGCTCGCCACCGACGCCCTCGACACCCCGTTGGCCGAAATCTACGGCATGGTCGCGTTCCCCTACGCCGACAAGTTCGTCGGCCTGGTCTGGATCTATCACACCGATCCCGTCCCCCTGGTGAAGTACTGGGGAGGCAAGACCGACTGCCAGTTGGCCTACAGCTACAACGGCTGGCACTTCAACCGCTCAATCCGAGAGCCCTTCATCCCCAACGCCGAACAGGGCGAATACGGCGCGGGAACCATGCGCCCGCACAGCCTCGTCGTCGACGACGACAACCAGATCCGCATCTACTCCAGCGCCTCCAAGCTCGAGCACGGCTACCACATCAACCCGCATATCGGACCCAAACGACTCGAACGCGGACCGGCTGGCGAGGGCAACGACACCGGCGCCCTGCTTATGCACAAGCTGCGGTTGGACGGCTTTTACTACGTCGAGTCCTGCTTCGGTCCGGGCATGATCGGCACCCGTTCTCTCTATTGGCAGGGCGGCGAGGCCAGGTTCAACATCCAGTCCGGTCTCGAAACCCGCGTCCAGGTCACCGACCCGACCGGTGAGGTGATCGAGGGCTACAGCTACGACGACTGCCAGCCCTTTACCGGCGACGCGCTCGACTGGTCGCCCCGCTGGACCGGCGGTCGCGGCCTAGCCTCCTTCACCGGCCAGGCAATTCGCCTCGAAATCGAGATGAACAACGCGCGCATCTACGCCATCCGCGGCGACTTCCTGCCGCTCTCCGGTAGGGAACTGCGTTCCTTCGTGGCCGAGGGCGAAACACCCATCCCGCGCCCCGGCTTCTAGGATGAGGCCGGCTCAGGGCGCCGTTACGAGAGTTCGGTTCTACTGACCCGGTCGACTATTGCGACAATGCCCCGAGCATTCCGAGTCGGGCGATCGGGCGCACCGTTCGGCGCGCCCAAAGAGAGGCGATAGCCGTGGCTGACGCAGCGACACGCATTCGGATCGTGGTCAACGGCGACCTGGGATCGCCCGCGCAATTGGCGCTGGATCGGCTTCGGCAAACGCTCGACGAGAGCGGCTACGCCGTCACCGACGACCACGCCGAGATCACGATCCATGTGGGCACGGCGGCTACGACCCAACCGGCCGCTCTGCTGGGGGCGGCGGGCGCTGCCCTGAACGACACGCCCGAGTCCCTCGCCTTCGCCTTCGCCGGCGGAACCCTGGCAATCGACGGCTCCGACGACCGCGGCCTCGCCTACGCCTTGCGCGAAGCCGCCCGCCGCATTGAACTCGCCCCGGCACAAATCGACTGGGCCGCCGCCTTCCCTCCCACCAGCGAATCCCCCTTCCTCCGCAAGCGCAGCGTCTGCATCTTTCCCCACAACGAAGCCGGCGACGGCCCCTGGTACTTCAACCCGGAGTTCTGGCAGGCCTACTTCGACAAGCTCTCGCTCTACCGCTTCAACGCCTTCAGCCTCACCTTCGGCCACCAGACCGCCTACCTGGTTCCGCCCTACGCCTTCCTCGTTCCGATGCCCGAGTTCCCCCATGTCACCGTTCCCAGCCTGTCCGACGAGCAACGCGAA
Source organism: Chloroflexota bacterium (assembly GCA_022820025.1). Lineage (GTDB taxonomy): Bacteria > Chloroflexota > UBA11872 > UBA11872 > UBA11872 > UBA11872. The sequence continues at coordinate 20,473 of JAJEGF010000008.1, read as the reverse complement.
CGAAATCTCGCCACCCTCCAGATGATCTCCCGCACCGCCGTCGAGCGCGGCATCGACTTCACCTTCGGAGTCTGGCAGCAGCACAGCTACGAGTACGGCGAATCGCTGGTCGAAGGTCTCAATCTGGACATCCTCGCCGACTACTGCGAGCTCGGCATGGCCAAGGTCCTGCAGGCCTGCCCAGACATTTCCGGCGTCCAGCTACGTGTAAATTCCGAGTCCGGCATCGAGGCCGAGGACAGCCCGGCCTTCTTCCGCTCGATCTACAGCGGCGTCGTGGCCGCCGGGCGCGAAATCGAAATCGACTGTCGTGCCAAGGCCATTGCCGACGACACCTGGGAAGGGGCCCTGGACACCGGCCTGCCCACCACCGTCTCAACCAAGTTCTGGTGCGAACACCAGGGCATGCCCTACTCCGCCGGTCTCTTGCAGGACTTCGACCGCATGGACCGCCGCCACTCCTACGGCGACCTCCTCAAGTACCCCCGCGAGTACGAGTTCCTGCTCCGTATGTGGAACCTGGGCACCAACAAGTTCACCCTCTGGGGCGACCCGGCCTGGGTCCGGCGTTACGCCGAGAGCTGCGCCCTCGGCGGCTCCAAGGGCTTCGAAGTCTGCGCGCCCCTCTCCAACAAGGGCTTCCGCAACGTCGGCGGCGCCTGGCCGCTCTTCAAGCCGGATGGCATGAACTGGTACGAGTTCGAGGACGAACGCTACTGGTTCTGGTACCTCCTCTTCGGCCGCCTCGGCTACGACCCCTCGTGCGATGCCGATGCATGGCGGCGCGAATTCAACGACCGCTTTGGTGCCAACGCGGGAACCGACGTGCTGGAAGCCGTTTCGGAGAGCTCCCATTACCTCCCGTTCATCACCGCCGCCCACCTCCCCTCCGCGAGCGTCTTCGGCTGGTGGGCCGAGCGCGACACCGGCGGCCTGCTCGACGCCTACCTCGAGGTCGAACCGAGCGACCTGGCTGGTTTCTATGGCACCAGCGAATACGTCGAGGACTATCTCGCTGACTCCGTCCGCGCCAAGCTCACCCCGCTGCAGATCGCCGAACGCCTCGAGCGGCACGCCAACGCCGCCGATGCCGCCCTCGATCGAGCGGATGGCTCGGTTCAAAGCGAGGCCCGCCCCGAATTCCAAGGTATCGAAGCCGATGTCCGCCTCTGTTCCGGCCTCGCGCGCTACCACGCCCACAAGCTGCGCGCGGGCCTGGACCTCGCCTTCTTCTACCTGGCGGGCGCCGCCGATCGCCTGCGGTCCGCCAGGGTCCACATGCAATCGGCCCGCGACCAGTGGCAGGCCATCGTCGACCACACCGACGGCCTCTACGACGACGAGATGATCTTCGGCCCCGTCAAGGACGAAGCCGGCACCTGGAGGCGCCTGACGCCCTACCTGGACCACGACCTCGCCCGGCTGGACGAAGTGCAGGGAATCTTCGACAGCTTCGGCCTCTTCGCCCACGGCTTCGACTTCGGCGCCGAACCCGTCGACCCGCGCCCCTGGATCCCCCGAACCATGCAGTCAGCCTGGGTCGAACGACGCTTCCGCGCCGTCTCGCCCGACGTCCAGTACACGCCCTCGCGCGGCATCGGCTGGAAGATGACGCGCGACATCCGCGCCTTCAGCCCCCGGCTTCCCGACAACGGCGACCTGCTGGGCCGCAATCGGGAACCCGGCGATCTTCCCCTCCGCCTGTTGGAAGACGACTTCCAGCACCGCGGACCCAATCCCGGCTACGTCGAGCACACCTTCCGCGCCGACGTCGCGCCGGGCGTCTACGACGTAACGGCCGTCATGGGTGACACTTCGCCGGATGCCGTGGACCGCGGCCCGATGTGGCTCACCTTCCAGGGCCGTCACCAGACCGAACGCTTCACCATCCCCGCCGGCCAGATCGTCCACAAGACCCAGCGCTGCAACATCGCCAACGGGCGCCTCGAGCTTGAAATCAACTCGCACCCCGCCTCCGACTGGGTCATCAACGCCCTCGTCGTCCGCGAAGCCGCCCCCCAAATCGGCCACGTCCCAATCCGAACCGCGTCCCCCGGCCCGCTCGACCTCACCGCCACCGTCACCGCGCCCGACGGCGTGGACAACGTCGCCCTGGTCTGGCGATCCGGCGACGGCCCCTGGCAGCGCACGCCCATGTCCGCCGACGGCGCCGTCTACTCAGCCGGCATAACCGTCTCCGCCGGTTGCGACGCCGCCTACTACATCGAAGCCACTGACACCGACGGCCAAACCCGCTGCTGGGGTTCCGCCGAAGCCCCCCAACCCGTGGCCGTCGGTAACGCCGTATCTGCTCCGGCCGTTGACGTCGACCGCGCCTCGCTCGCCGTCCCCGGCCAGGACCTCACCGTCACCACCCGCGTGGACTCGGACGAGGACCTCGCGCTCGTCACCCTCTACTACCGCGACCTCAACCAGCGCGAACTCTACACACCGGTTCCCATGCAGCAGACCAACGGCGCCTGGTCGGCCACCATCCCCGGCATGGACATCGTGTCCGACTGGGACCTCATGTACTACGTCGAGGCCATCGACCGTCTCGGCAACGGCGCAATCGGCCCCGACCTGGACGTCGAGACCCCCTACGTCGTGGTCCCCGTTCAGCGCTAGTCGCCCAATGTCACCCTCCAGCCTGGGAGCACGTACGATAGGCGCCGTCGGCCAAGCCAGGGAGTACCGCATGCCGGCCACCAAGCTGCGGAAAAGCGTTCCTCGACGCCGCGTCGTCGCCCTGCTCGCCACCGGCCTGCTGCTGGCGGCCTGCGGCGGCGAGGAAAAGAAGAGCGGGCAATTCAAGATGCACAAGACCATCGGCGACGGGCCGGGTATGTAGCGCAGTAAGCGCGGCTGGGCGGGCCGCTCCTGGCACACATGCTTGGCACCGTACACAGCTGCGCGATCACCGGCCTTGACGGCGTCGTCCTCGACGTCGAGGCCGACATCAGCAACGGCCTGCCCAAGCACAACGTCGTCGGCTTGCCCGATGCCGCCGTGCAAGAGGCCCGCGAGCGCACCCGCAGCGCCATCCGCAACAGCGGCGCCGTCTTCCCCGAGCGCCGTCTCACCGTAAACCTCGCCCCGGCCGACATCCGTAAGGAAGGCCCCGTCTACGACCTCCCCATGGCCGTCGCCATCCTGGCCGCAACCGGCCAGCTCGAGGGCTTCGACGACAACCAGGCCGTCTATCTCGGCGAGTTGTCCCTCGACGGCGGAGTTCGCCACACCCACGGCGTCCTCCCCATGGTGGCCGCCGCCCGCGACGCCGGCGTGGACAAGGCCTTCGTCCCCGCCGTTGACGGCGCCGAAGCCGCCGTCGTCGAGGGCATATCCGTCTACCCCGTCGAGTCCCTTCAACAACTCATCGCCCACTACATGGGCCTGATTCGCATCGAACCTCTGCCAGTCACCGAGATGTCGACCGGGTCCGCCACCTACCCTGTCGACTTCGCCGACGTCCGCGGCCACGAACACGCCAAGCGCGCCCTCGAAGTCGCCGCCGCCGGCGCCCACAACGTGCTCATGGTCGGCCCGCCCGGCTCCGGCAAGACCCTGCTGGCCCGCGCGTTGCCCTCGGTCCTACCGCCCATGACCCTCGACGAAGCCATCGAGGTCACCAAGATCTACAGCATCGCCGGCCAGCTTCGCGACGGCACCGGCCTCGTCGTCGAGCGCCCCTTCCGCGCCCCCCACCACACCGTCACCTACGCCGGCATGGTCGGCGGCGGCGCCTCGCCTCGCCCCGGCGAAATCAGCCTCGCCCACCGCGGCGTCCTCTTCCTTGATGAGTTCCCCGAATTCGGCCGCCAGACTCTCGAGTCCCTGCGCCAGCCCCTCGAAGACGGCCACATCACCATCACCCGCGCCTCCTACAGCGTCGACCTGCCCGCCCGCTTGATGCTCGTCGCCGCCATGAACCCCTCGCCTTCCGGCTTCGCAGCCTCAGACGGCCCCGGAAGCGGCATGAGCGCCGAAGCTGCCCGCCGCTACCGCAACCGCATCTCCGGCCCGCTGCTCGACCGCATCGACGTCCACATCGACGTCCCCCGCCTCGAATACGCCAAGATGGCCGACGAGACCGAGCGCGAACCGTCAGCCCACGTCCAGGCCCGCATCGCCCGAGCGCGCAAGATCCAGGAAGATCGCCTCGCCCCCCACGGCTTCTTCACCAACGCGGAACTCACCGCTCGCCTCATCTCCCGCATCTGCGCCCTCGAACCCGACGCCGAACGCCTCCTTCGCAGCGCCCACGACCGACTGTCCCTCAGCGGCCGCGGCCACCACCGCGTCCTCAAGCTGGCCCGCACCATCGCTGACCTATCGGAAAGCGAATCCATCCGCATCGAACACCTGGCCGAAGCCCTGCAATACCGACCAACGCTCGACGAAACCTAGCCGGAGCCGCTCCCAGTCAGCCCGACGCCTCCGCCAGCCGCGCAATCGGCCGCTCGTTGATCGGCAGGTGAATCAGCGCCGCCGCAATCCCAAGAATGATCCCGGCGACCCACATCCCGTCATAGCTACCCGTCGCCTCGTAGATTCCACCAGCCAGCCAGATGCCCGAAAACGACCCGAGCTGATGCGAAAGAAACACAAACGAAAACAGCGTGGCCAGGTACCGCACCCCGAACACCCGTGCCACGATCGCGTTCGTCAGCGGCACCGTCGCCAGCCACAGCAATCCCATCAGCGAGGCAAACATGTACGCCACCGGCTCCGTCTTCGGCAGCAGCAGGAATGCGGCAATCACCGCGGCCCGGCTTGCGTAGATGAAGCTCAGGCTCAGCCGTCGACTCAGGTGCGTCCCCGCCATGCCTGACAGGAACGATCCCACGATGTTGAAAAACCCGATCAGCGAAAGCGCGATCGCGCCCACGCGAGGCTCGAATCCCAGGTCCAGCATGTACGCCGGCAAGTGCACCGTGATAAACGCCACGTGAAACCCGCACACGAAGAATCCCATCGTCAGCAGTAGATAGCCCCGGTGTCCTACCGCTTCCCGGATCGCCGCCCCCACGCTCTCCTTGGCCGTCTGCTCGGCCGCCACCTCGGGGTTCCCGGGAAGCAGGAACGCCAGTGGCACGATGGCTAGAAACCCCACCGCCAGGATCAGCAGCGCGTCGCTCCATCCAAACGCGCTGATGAACCCCTGCGTAATCGGCGAGAAGATCACCTGGCCCAGCGATCCGGCCGCCATCCCCAGTCCCATCACCAAAGGCCGCCGTTTCGGCTCCACCATCCGCGCCATGGTGGCGATGACGAGCGAAAACGACGTGAAGGCGTTAGTGCCGCCAACCAGCAGCCCGGCCACCAGCAGGAAGACCAGGGCCGACTCAACCAGCGTCATGAGCCACAGGCCCAGCGCATAGGCAACGGCGCCCGCCACCATCACCCGCACCGGTCCGAACCTATCCGACGAGGCCGCCGCCAGCGGCAGCACCACCCCAAACGTCAGTTGCTGCGTCGCCATCGCCACGCTGAACGCCTCGCGCGACCAGCCCCGCGCCTCGGTCATCGGCGGCAGGAACAGCCCGAATATCGACCGCGTACCAAACCCGATCACCGCAATCAGCGCGCACGCCGCAATCACCAGCAGCGGCGTCTGCCACCGCGCAAGTCCGTTGGACACCTGGGTCCCTGCCGCCGCTGAACCCATGCCTAGCGTCGACTTCGCCACATTATGTCAAGCAATGGCTCCGCCAAGTGCCAAAGGTCCCTACCGCAGAATGCGCTGATCAATCAGATCCCTGCCGCCCACGCTGTGCTCGATGCTCGCCCCTCGAAACTCCTTCACCTCGAGCTCGGCCAGCGCATTCACGACCATGTACTGCGTCGGCAAGTCCTCCCAGCGCGCACGCTCGAACGTCACGCTGCCTTCCCCCTGCCAGCGTTGCGGTTCACTCACGGGCGGGTTCTGTGGACTCAGCACCGCGTATTCCGCGTCCGCTTCGCCCCAATCGCCCGTCGTCGGAACGTACTTGTAGTGCAGCGTCCCATTCAGCGAACCGTCCTCCGAATCCTCTGACCGTGCCGCCGCCGGCTCTTCCACCGCCACCATGTTCGAAAGGCGCATGTCCATGAACCGGAACCCCAACCAGCTCGCCGTGCACTGCGTCTCGCCCCCGTGAACCACCGGCTCGGGCAGCGCGCAGTAAATCTTTGAAAAGCCCAACTGCTCGCGTCCGGTCAGAATCGGGTCCGTCAGGTTCTCCCACAACACCAGCAGCAGCGGCCCGGTCGCCTGGTCCTGCGATCCGTTGAACCTGGCCTGAAACGTCACGCCCAGCGTGTTGTACCCGCGCCCCGCCAGCCAGTCGATTTCGGTCATGTAGCTGGCCGAAACCGTCACCACCGGCTCCCCGACCTGCTCGAACCCCGGCGGCAGCAGCGCCTCCAGCTGCTCCTGCTCCGTCAGAAAACTGACTGAATACCGCCGCGACTTCCGTTCATCGACGCCGAACGCCCCCATCTCGCCGCCCGGCCCCTGCCGCGGGCCGCTCATCGGCCCGAAGTGCGTCGGCATCAGGTACATCGTCTTCGGCTTCAGTTTGTACGGCATTCAGTCATCCTCGGAGAGTGGCCCCAGGTCCGGCTCCTGCAGCAAATCATGAGCCAGCAGCGGCTGCGCGGCAAAGAGGCCCCCGTCCACCGGCAGCGTCACGCCCGTCACCCAGCGCGACTCGTCGCTCGCCAGGTACACCGCCGCCCATGCAATGTCCCACGGCGTCCCTTCGGTTCCCAGCGGACTCACCCGCCGTCGCAGTTCACGGTCTACCGGTTTGATTCTCGACTGATACGCCGATTGCAAGTGCCCCGGCACGATGCAATTGGCCCGAATCCCCTCGCGACCATGAAAGGCCGCCGTGTTGCGCGTCAGGATCGGCAGCGCGCCCTTGGTGATCGAATAGGACACCCCCCGGTGCCGTGCTCCCGCGATTCCGTCAATCGACGACACGTTGATGATCGAACCGCCGCCCGACGCAATCATGGCCGGAATCGCATGCTTGCTCGCCAGCACCGCGCTCTTCAGATTCAGGTCGAAGGCACGCATTAGCACGTCTTCGTCGATCTCCGCCACACCCTTGCGCAGGTCATGCCCGCCCCAGCGGAACCCCAGGTTGTTCATCAGCACGTGCAGCCCGCCATAGCGTTCGACTGCCGTCGCCACCATCGCCCGGCAGTCATCGCCTGAAGTCGCGTCGCCAGTGAAGACCGACGCCTCGCCGCATTCTTCCAGGATCGCGTCAACAGTCCGATGCGCATTTTCGGCGGCAATATCCGCCACCAGCACCCGCGCGCCTTCCCGCGCCATGCACACGCACGATGCCCGCCCGGTCCCGATCTCCCCGGGCTGGCTCCCGCCGCCCGTGACCACGGCCACCTTCCCCGCCAGCCGGCCTTTACTCATTGGCGACTCCGGCGACCGCAAGCGGCTTGACTCTGAGCGCGCACGTCAATCCTGCTCCAACCGGAGAACGTGGCCTAAGCCTACGCTGCCTGCCATCCGTTTCTCGCGCCCTGCCCTTGACGCGCGGGCCCTACCGGTCCAGATTGCGCGGTGACTGCCAGCGAATAAACACCCGACAGGCCGCACGGCGGTCGGAATGTGGACGGAAGGTACTGATATGCGCGTAGGCGTGGCCGGAGTCGGTCGTATCGGGCGCCCGCACGCCGAACGGCTCGTGGCGCATCCGGAAGTGTCGGAAGTGCTGCTGCAGGACGCCAGCATTGAACTTGCGACGTCCGTCGCCAACGACCTGGACCTTCGATCCGTCGCCGGCTACGACGAACTGCTCGCCTCCGTCGACGCCGTCCTGATCGCCGCCACCACCACCGCCCACGCCGAACTCCTGCAAGCCGCCGTTGAAGCCGGCATCCCCACCCTCTGCGAAAAACCCATCTCGCACGACCTCCAGCGCTCCCGCGAGGTCGTCGCCCTCATCCACCAGCGCAACGTCCCGGTGCAGATGGGCTTCCAGCGCCGCTTCGATCCCGGTTTCCAGGCCGCCGCCGACCTGGTCGCTGCCGGAGGACTGGGAACGCTCTACACCCTTCGCACCGTCGGTCACGATCCCGAGCCCGCCACCGAGGCCTACATCGCCGGCTCGGGCGGTATGTTTCGCGACTTCAGCGTCCACGACTTCGACGCCATTCGCTTCGTCACCGGCGAAGAGGTGATTCAGGTCTACGCCCAAACCGCCGTCCGCAAGTGGGACGTCTACGGTCGCTTCGACGACTGCGACACCGCCATAGCCACCTGCACCCTCTCCGGCGGTGCCCTGGGCCTGCTCAGCTACACCCGCCACAACCCGCTCGGCTACGACATCCGCATGGAGCTTTTCGGCTCACGCGACAGCGTCGTAGTCGGCTGGGACCCCCGCGCCCCCCTCCGCTCGCTGGAGCCCGGCGCCCCGCCGCTCGGGGCGCATCCCTACCCCGACTTCCACGACCGCTTCGCCCACGCCTACGCAGCCGAGGTCGATGCCTTCCTCGACGTGGCCCGCGGCCGCCAGCCCTCGCGTAGCACCGCCGACGACGCCGTCGAAGCCCTCCGCGCCGCCATCGCCTGCGACATATCCAGCCGCGAGAACCGGCCCGTAGCGCTAGCGGAAGTCACCTAGCTCCACGCAACCGGGCGGCGTGGCTCAGCCGTCCGTACGCGTGAACCCCAATTCCGCCAGCACCGACTTCCGCACCTTGCACACCATCGTGTACGCCGGGTCGAACATGTTCCCCACGTCGTACTCCACGAACCGTCCCAGCAGCATGTGCGCCTCGCGAGTCGTCAGTCCGTAGTCCGTCTCCAGCCACGACACCATCTCCGTCGTCGCGTGCTGCACCGCCTGGTCCAGCGGCCGCACGTTGCCGCACGCCATCAGGTAGGTTTCGTCCTCCGCCCTTGGCCAGCCGATCGTCTTGCCCTTGATCAGGTCCAGACTGAACCGCACGTCCAGCGAGATCTCCACGCCCGTGCCGTCCATCTCCCCGTCGCCTTGCAGCGCGTGCCCGTCGCCCAGGAAAAACAGTGCGCCGTCCGTGAACACCGGCAGATACACCGTCACGCCGGGCTTTATCCCGTTGTAGTCCATGTTGCCGCCGTGGGCTGCCGAGGTCATCGTGCTGATGGCTTCCCCGATGTCCGGCGCCACGCCCACCGTCCCCAGCATCGGCCGCAGCGGCAGCGGCTGCCCGGTCAGGCGGTTCTCGGGCTCCACCAGCGTGACCGTACCCGCCTCCACGTCCACGTCCCACGAGGCCAACTCAACGTCACCGTCGAGATCCGCTTCATAGCCGAAGTCCAGCACGTTCGGCGCCAGCCGCGCCGTCGTCCAGCCCATCCGCCGGTTCGGCGCCACCTCGTGCACGTGCAGCACCAGCGTGTCCCCGGCTTCGGCGCCGCTTACATGGAACGGCCCCGTCTGCGGGTTCGGCCGCCCCGCCCGCTCCACGTTCTCATGATCGAACCCGCGGGCATCGACCGTCGTCGTCGAAATCGAATCACCCGCCTCGACATGCAAAGCCGGCGGATGTGTCCCCATCGTGTTGTAGTACGTCGTGGGCGAAAACTCGTGGTGCGCCATGCTCAGCCTTCACTCAATGCGGAATGGGAAACCTGGCCCGCAGTTTGGAGCATCCACCCACCCGGAGACCAGCCCAAGCCCTCGGAACATGTATGGCCCCGCAACTATGCACTGGCTAGAGCCGGCGCGGCCGGCTACCCGCGAAGAGTGCTCCAGGGCGCCTGTTCGGCCACCTCTTCCACTTCGTACCCGATTTCACCCACGCACGGACCCAGGATCGCAAGCACCTTGGCCGGTTCGTCGCCCTCGTTAAAGGTGGCATGCACGCAGTCGGCCGGGATGTATACGGCGTCGCCCGGATTCAGCATCCGCTGCTCCTGGTCCACCCACTGCTCCACGGTGCCCTTTACGCACACGATCGACTCTTCCTGGTCCGGATGCTTGTGAAAGTCGTGCCCGTTGCCCGGCAGCAGTTCCACGTCGATCACCGTCAGGTACTTGCTGCCCGTCACCGGCGGATTGCTCAGCCACCCCAGCGATCCCCAGTCCAACTGGTCGCGTGGAGTCTCTGACTGAATGAGAAATCGCTTCATGGTTAGCTCCGGGGAACACGGCCACACACCGACAGTCTGCGATAGTACAGCGCAGGCATCATTGGCCGGCCATCGGGCATCTGGAGGCTGCGGGCTATGCGATCAGTCATCTGTGTCAACGAACGGTTCGACGCCGCGTGGCCCTTTGCGGCCGACTACTGGTACGAGTGCTGGCAACGCCAGGGCGGCTGCGAGTTCTATCGCACCGCGGATCCCGATGCCCGCGCCCCGCAACTCGTCCCCGACCCCGCCTCGGTCCAGCGCCTGGCGCTCCTGGGACTTCCGGCAGCTGCCCACGATCTCGAGCCCTTCAGCGCGCTCGAAGAGTGCTTCCACCCGCGCTACCTCCTCACCAACTGGTGGGGCGACTCGACAACCGACGGCATTGAGGCGGCCATCGCCCGCGGCGTCAGCTTCATCCCCCACAGGCTCGATGTCTACTGGGGACAGTCCGTGGCCGAATACGGGTTGGGACTCACCCTGGCCGCGCTCCGCCGAACCCCGCAGACCTACACCGCCATGCAGCGCGGACACGAAACCTGGAAGTACCGCCCCGAAGTCGGCCGCCCGGGCCGGCGCGGCGAGCAGTACGGCGACGACCCTCGCTTCACCAGCGGCACTCTGGCCGGCAAGCGCGTGCGCGTCGTCGGCGCCGGCAACATCGGCGCCCGTTTCGCCTCATTCTGCGTGGCCGTCGGTGCCGACGTCGCGATCTGGGACCCCTACGCGCCCGACGCCACCTTCGCTGCGGCCCGTGTCCGGCGCTGTTTCCACCTGTCCGAACTCGTCAGGGACTCGGAGATCTTTGTGCCGATGCTCCCGCTCACCGACAACACTCGCGGACTGGTTACTGCGGAGCTGATTGATGCCCTGCCCCACGGCTCGCTGGTTGTGCAGGTCACTCGCGCCGCCGTCTGCGACACCGACGCTCTCTATCGCCGCGTCCTCAACGATGAACTGGCCCTGGCCGCCGACGTCTTCGCCGAAGAACCCGTCCCCCTCGACTCGCCGTTGCTCGGCCGGCACAACGTCGTCCACACCCCCCACAACGCCGGCCGCACCCGCGACGCCAACCACGCCTGGGTCGACGACCAACTCGCCCGCTTCAAACCGCGCGGCTAGCCCGTCAATCTGACGGCCAGCGCAGAAGTCGATCACGGATCCGCTTCAGTCCGAGCGGCGCCGGTGTGTACCGCCTGACCGGCAAAGAGAGTCTCGAAAGGTCGGCTCGCCTTACACTCTCCGTATGAACGTCCGGGGTGACCAGACCGCTGCCCGCCGCCCGATCCTTCTATACGACGGATCCTGTGGCTTCTGCCGCCGCTGTGTGGCGCTGCTTGTTCGTTTGGACCCTGATCATCGAGTGGCGCGGGTCGACATGACCTCGCCCATCGCAGAGCCCCTGATGTCAACCATCTCGCCCACCCGACGGCAACAGAGCATGCACGTGATTCGACCTGACGGGCGTGTGCTTCACGCCGGCGTGGCCCTGCGTGCCGTGCTCTGCCGGGTACAGCCGGATGCTTCCTGGCGGTCCGTCGGCTACTGGCCGCTTGTCGGACTGCTGATCGACCGCGCCTACGACCTTGTTGCATCACTTCGCAGTCCGTTGGGGAGCTTGACCCGCTGGCTACCCGAACCGCCGCCGGACGATCTGCGAGATTCCGACTGGCCGTTGCTTGATCCCGCCGCATCAGGCGACACTGACCGGCCTGATGCCACCACCTAGATAGCCCATGCCCCGCCCCCCTTTGCCCGACAGCACCGAGGCCGCCAGCCGCTCGAAGGACGTCTACGCGCGTGTCATGGCCGCCAACCGGCAGGAGGCTGTCGACGAGGTCCCGCCCGTGGTCTGGGCCTCCGAACCGTTCCTCTCCGGCTACGCCGGCGTCGGCCGCCAGGAGTACTACGAAACCGTCGAGGCCAAGTACTACGCCCAGGCCAAATTCCAGCTCGAGTTTCCCGACATCCTGCACCTCCCCGGCGTTGCCCCCGACTACGGCTACGCGCCCGAAACCTCCGCCTGGGGCTCGCCAATTAAGCAGGAGGAAGACGGCCCTTTGGTGCCCTTCGCCGCCGTCAACGACATCCACGACCTCCCGGCGCTCGAAATGCCCGATCCGTGGAAGTCCGGCCACATGGCCATCGCCCTCAACGACTACGCCTGGTACGCCGACCACATGGATCCGGTCATCGCCCAAACCTGGGGCCACTTCGAGGGTTACGGCCGCTGCATGGGCGTCGAATCCGGTGCCCTGGTCCTCGGCTACGAGCGCTACCTCATTGAGCTTTACGAGCACCCAAAGCTCATTCACGACTGGAACAAGCGCGTCGTCGAAGCCAACATCGCCTATGTGCAGGCCCAGGAACGCATCACCGGAACCATCGACCGACTCGTGGTCACCGACCACCTGCCTGGCCAGGTCGGCCAGGCGCACTGCGAAGAGTTCATCTACCCCTACCTGAGGGACATCTTCGACGCCTTCCCCTCAGCCGCCTTCCGCCTCTATCACAACGAAAACCTGGTCCCCGACGCCGCCGTCGCCGGAATCGCCGACATCAACTGCACCGTCTTCATGTTCGGCATCGAGATGGACGTTGCCGCCGAACACCTCGGCGGCCGCGTTTGCCTGATGGGCAACGTTCCCCCCATCCACGTCGTCCAGCATCTCGAACCGCCCGAAATCACCAGCGACTGCCGCCAACGCCTGGCCGTCGGCGCGCCGTCGGGCGGCATGCTGCTATGCACCGCCGGCGGCCTCTCCCCGGACACCCCCGCCGACCACATCCGTGCCTTCGCCGACTCAGTCGAGGGAATACCCGGCGCCGCCGGCCAACCGGGCAACTAACCGGTCGAACCTCGACCGCAACGCCCTGGTAGGCCACATCCGGAGCGCTTGCCCGCCTGCCCACAGGCCTCGGCTCGGTATCCTTCGCCAACGGGTGCCGGCCGGCGCCCGCAAACCCAGCGGGGAGCTTGTTCATGGCTGATCGGCTCAAGGTGATGGTGACCGGCGCGACCGGCAAGATCGGGCAGACCCTCATGGAGGACCTCCCCGACGACTTTGACGTCACCGGGACCTCGCGCAGCCCCAACGACGACCCCCGCTTCATCCAACTCGACTTCGACGACGTGGACACCATCGCCCAGGCCTTCGCCGGCCAGGACGTCGTCGTCCACATGCACGCCAAGTCCAACCACAACACCGACGAATTCGAACCCTACGTGCAGCCCAATATCGTCGGCCTCTGGAACGCCTACGAAGCCGCTCGCCTCGCCGGCGTTCGCCGCTTCATCTACGCCAGCTCCAACCACGCCACCGGCTGGTACGAAATCGTCGGCGAACGCTGCGACGCCGAGTCCCTTCCCCGGCCCGATGGCGTCTACGGCGCCGCCAAGGTCTGGGGCGAAGCCCTCGGCCGCTACTTCTCCGACCGCCACGGCATGGAAGTCATCGTCCTCCGAATCGGCAGCTACGAGTACCGCCAGAAGCCGACTGACTTCAGTATGGGCCCCCGCATCCTCTCCACCTGGCTCAGCGACCGCGACCTGCTCAACCTGGTGGAGCGGTCCATCGTCGCCCCCGGCATCAAGTACGGCATCTACTACGGCATCTCCGCCAACGCCCGCGCCTACTGGGACATAACCAACGCCGTCAGCGAACTCGGCTACCGCCCGGTCGACAACGCCGAGGAATACGCCGACGAAGTCCTCCCCAAGGGCGGCGTCTACTCCCTGTGGGACTTCGAAGTGCCAGGCATGACCTGATGCCCCCGCACGACACCCCGCTCCCCACCCGGAGCCTCGGCCGCCATCCCGACCGGTTCTCCATCATCGGCCTCGGCGGCGGCCACCTCTCCCGCTCCTCCGTCACCGACGACGAAGCAGCCCGCATCATCCCAGACGCCATCGACGCCGGGATCACCTTCCTCGACACCGCCTGGGACTACGGCTACGGCGTCAGCGAGGAACGCTACGGCCGTGCCATCCAGGGCCGCCGCGACGACGTCTTCCTCATGACCAAGGTCTGCGCCCGCGACGCCAAAACTGCGCGCGAGCAACTCGACGACAGCCTCCGCCGCCTCCAGGTGGACCACCTCGACCTCTGGCAATTCCACGAAGTCAACTACGACAACGACCCCGAGTGGATCTTCGAACCCGGCGGCGCCGTCGAGGCCGCCCTCGAAGCCCGCGAACGTGGCCTTGTCCGCTACATCGGCTTCACCGGCCACAAGAGCCCCCACATCCTCCGCGCCATGCTCGAGTTCGACTTCGAGTGGGACGCCTGCCAGATGCCAATCAGTCCCTTCGACGGCGCCTTCCGCAGCTTCAAGTCCGAGATCCTGCCGCTGCTCAACCAGCGCGGCATCGCCTGCCTCGGCATGAAGTCCCTTGGTGGCAACGGCCAGTTCGTCGGCGTCAACGGCCTCACCGCCCAGGACTGCCGCCGCTACGCCCTCTCCCAGCCGATCGCCGCACTCATCTGCGGAATCGTCGACGAGCGGGATCTCGCCCAAGATCTCGAGATTGCCCGCACCTTCACCCCGATGTCGGACTCCGAACAGTCCGACCTCCTGGCCCGCATCCACCGCGAAGCCACCGACGGCCGCCACGAGTACTACAAAACCACCACCTACTTCGACCACGAATACCACCGCGAGGCCCACGACTTCCCCGCCTTCGCCGAAATCCGCAACCCCTAGGTGAGACCTTTGCAAAACGCCCCTCGCCCCCTAAGCCGCGTCCGCTCTTTCTCCCTCTCCCCGGGGAGAGGGTTGGGGTGAGGGTCTTCCGGGCAACCGATCCCAGGTTGTTCAAAGGTTCCTAAGTGCGCCTCGCCCTTTGCAACAAGACCCTCGACGACCGCCCCATCGAGGCGTTCTTCCAGTTGGCGTCCGAAACCGGCTTCAATGCCGTCGAGCTAATCCCCGGCTCTCTCGGCACCCCTGTTGCCGACCCCGACCCCGCCATGCGCGTCCAGGTCCGCCAGGTCGCCCGCGCCCACGGTCTCCAGGTCGTCGCCTTCAACTCCCTCCTCCAGCACGCGCCGCACCTCAACCTGGTCACCCGCGATCCCGACCTGCGCCGCGCATCCGCCGCCGAACTGGTCGCCATCGTCCAAATGGCCGCCCACTTCGGCGCATCCGTCCTCGTCGTCGGCTCACCCCGTCAACGCCACGCGCCTCCCGACGCGACATTCCACGAAGCGACCGACCTCTTCATCGACGAACTCCGACCAGCCGCCGACGAGGCCGCCCGCCTCGGCATCACCCTCTGCCTCGAACCCCTGGTCGCCTCCCTCACCAACTTCATGAACGACACCCAGGAAGGCATCGCCGTCGCCCGCGCCATGAACCACCCCGCCGTCAAGCTCGTCCTCGACGTCAAGCAAGTCAGCCAGGAATCGCAGACCTTCGAAGAAGCCGTCGACCCCGCCCTCCCCTGGCTCGCCCACGTCCACGTCAACGACGCCAACATGCACGCCCCCGGCGAAGGCGACACCGACTTCGCCCCCATCATTCGCAAGCTGAAATCCGTCGGCTACCAAGGCCTGCTCTCCATCGAAGCCTTCGGCTTCACCGACGACCCCACCGTCGTCCTCCCCCGGTCCCGCGCCTACCTCGAGGGCATCCTCGCCGCCGCCTAGTCGCTGTCCTCGACCGCCCTCACCATGTAAATCAGCCCAGCCGCCCCCGTCATCGCTCGCAGCCCGGCTGACTCCCGCCGCCGCCGCTCCTTGTATCCCGCCTGCTCATAGAAGCGAATCGCCGCCGTATTCCCAATCAGCACTTCAAGCCCAATGGTCAACGCCCCCGCCTCCCGCGCCCCCGCGTGCGCGTGCGCCAGCAGTTCGGATCCAATCCCCCGCCGCCGCTGCTCCTCCTCCACCGCCAGGTTCCACACGCTGTAACTGTTCCGCACGAACGCCGGCTCCGCCGACACCATGTGCCGCATCCGCCACGACAGCGCCATCGAGCCGACTACGCCATAGACCCGCAGCGTCGCGAGCGAAGATCGCAGCGACTGCCAGGGATCCGTTCGATCCGCCATGTGCGCAATCACCCCGACAACCCGCTGGTCCTCGCAGGCCACATAGTGATGGTCCGAACCACCCCAGCGCGCAAACATTCCCGAAAAGCGCTCCCGCGTGCGTTCAATGCTCCCGCCGCCCCAGATCGGCGCCGCCAGCGGACCCGCCGCGTCGGCCAGCAAGTGACCCACCGCGTCGGCATCGCTCGCCGTCGCCGGCCGGATCGAAATTTTGCCGGCTGTGCCTACGCCCCCGCCAGCGATGCCCACACCGGGAAGTGGTCCGAAGCCAGCGACTCCCGCGTCTCGGCCTCGGTCACGCTCAGGTCCGGCGTCACGAAGATGTAGTCGATCCGATCTTCCGGCTCGACCGCCGGATACGTCAACGGACCGTCCGGACTCGCGTCCACGAACCCCGCATTCCCCAGCGTCCGAATCGCCACCGAATCCGGCTCCGCGTTCAGGTCGCCCAGCAGGATCGTCCGTGGCGTATTCCCCCAGTCCTCCAGGATCCGCACCACCTGCGCCGCCCGCACCGTATCCCCGTCATCCTCGTGGTCCAGGTGCGTGTGCAGGATCGTGATTGGAGCGCCGGTCGTCTGGATCCCGATGCGCTGAAAACCGCGCGGAACTCGGCCCTCGCTATTGAAGTGCGTATTGGCCACCCCGAACACCGGCAGCCGCGTCAGCACGGCGTTCCCCCACAGATCACCCAGGTTCGCGCCGTAGTACGCCGGCATGTCCAGCCGCAGCGACAACCACGCCATCGTGTCAACCGCGCCTGAAATCACCCAGCCGCGCCCTACCTCCTGCAGGCCCACGATGTCCGTCGGCCGCTTCTCGATCTCCTGCGCCACCGCCTCCAGGTCGAACTTACTGGTCCCGCCGAACCCCTGCCGGATGTTGTACGTCATCACGTTCAGGTTGGACCCGGCCGCCAGCGGCGCCGAATCGGCCGACGGCGCGCCCGAAACTACCCCCACCACAAACGGCGGCAGAAACAGCAGCGGCGCCCAGAACGGAATCAACCGCTTGCCTTGCAATTGTTGTCGTTTCAACGACGCCCCCAACGCCAGCACCACCGTCGCCCCAACTGACCCCGGCAGCACCCAGGGCGGTGCATAGAAGGAATAGAAAATGAACAGCAGCGCCACCAGCAGCACGCCCCCCACCGTCACGTTTGCAACCGACCATGCCGACGTCCGCGGCTTCCGATCCTCCGGAAACAGCGCCGTCACCACCACCGGCAGACCCAACCCCACCAGCGCAAGCCCCGGAATCGTGCTGCTCGGTGCCGAGCCGGCCAACAAAGCACCCGCCACCATCACCAGCGATGCCACCGCCACGTGAACGAAACTCATCCCTCGGCCTGACTTCGCCGAAGCCGACGACCACCCCAGCCCCGCCGTCGCGGCGGCGGCCACCCAGATCAGCGCCGCTCGCAAGTCCAGTCCGCTCGGCGCCGCCGTCTGCCCAAAGTTCCCGCTGAACGCCATGAACACCATCAGGGCCGATCCAAGCCCAAGCAGCGGAATGCTCCGCAGCGGCCCGCCAAACTCGGCCGTTCGCCCCGCCGCTCGCCAGCCGCCGCCCAGCGCCAGCAGCGCCAGCAGCGGCACGATCCCGGCCGCCCACGGCGAGTCGCTCAGCGGCGCGTCCACCGTCCGGAACACGCCCCGGATCGCCACGTCCGCCGTAAACGCCAGGGCCAGTCCTTGCCCGGCCGCGCGACCCACGCTCGCCACCCACAGCGCCAGCACCCACCCAAAGGCAACGGTCCCCACGCCGCCGATCCACATGTCGGCCGTCGGCGATCCCGATAGCTGACCTCCCACGGCCAGCCCTGCCAGGAGCACAATTGAAATACGCCGTGCATGACCTATCCCGAGAAACCGCGCCAGCGGCCCCGCCAGGCCCCACAAAATCACCCCGCCAAACACAATCGCCGCCAGAAACACCCGATCCGAGGTCTCCCCAACCACCCAGAAAATATGGCTGGTAAAAACCCGGACCGCCTGCAAGCCCAGGACCACGGCAGCCGCAACCGACAGCGTCCCCACATCCGGCCGCCGCACCATGATCGTCGTCATGCGCTACTCGCCCCTCGGGCTCAATGGTGAACCCGCTCTTGCTCCCTCTCCCCGTGGGAGAGGGTTGGGGTGAGGGTCTTCCGGGCAACCATCCCTTGAGTTAGACAAAGGTCTCCCGCGCGACAAGGTTGAGGTGAGGGTCTTTGCGTAGCTCACAGCCCAAAACTACCCACTACTCGCCGCTCGTCTGCCCACCCGCGTTCGCCGCGCGAGCGCTGACCCCCAGCACACCCAGGAATCCCTCCGAGTCCACATGGTCGAAATCCCCCACGCCTTCCATGCTGGACGCGTCACTATAGAGCGAATGCGGCGCGTCCTCCGCCCCCGCAAACTGCGCGTGGCCCCGGTACACGTCCACGTGCACCGTGCCCGTCGCCAGCCGCGTGATTTCGCCGATGGCCCGCCGCAGCGCCGTGCTCGCCAGGTCATACCAGTAGCCCTCGTAGATCTGGCGCCCCAGCGCCGCCGAGAGCGAATCGAACACCGGCCGCGTCCGCCGGTCCAGGATCAGCTGCAGCAGGTACTCGTACGCGCTGCCCAGCAGTTCCATGCCCGGCGCCTCATACACCCCGCGCGACTTGATCCCCACAAACCGGTTCTCCACCGTATGAAGCCCTATGCCAACCCCGTTCGCCCCGCCAATCGCATTCGCCCGCTCAAAGACCTCCAGCAGCGGAATCTCGTCCCCATCCATCGCCACTGGCACACCGGCCTCGAAACGGAACGACACGCGCGTTTCCTCGTCCGGCGCGTCCTTGGGGTACACCCCCATCTCCGGCTCCACGAACTGCGCGTGCGTGCTCAACTCTTCCAGCAGTCCGGCCTCGTGCGTCAGCCCCAGCAGATTCGCGTCCGTCGAGTACGGCTTGTCCAGCGTCGCCCGGATCGGAATCTCCTCCGCCTCGCAATACGCGATCATCTCGCGCCGCCCCGGAAACTGCTCCAGGAAACTCGGGTCCCGCCACGGCGCATAGACCTGCACTCCCGGCGCCAGCATGTTCGTCGCCAGTTGGAACCGGACCTGGTCGTTGCCCCGCCCGGTCGCCCCGTGGCTCAGCACCGTCAGCCCTCGCGCGGTCAATTCCGGCAGGATGGCCGCCACGGTCGCGTACCGCGCGATACCGGTGGTATTCCAGTAGCCGCCCTCGTACTTCGCCTGCGCTTGGATCACTTCCAGCCCGGCCCGCGCCAGCGACTCCCGCGCGTCCACGATCAGCGCTTCTTGCGCCCCCGCCACGCGCATGCGCTCGGCCACGTCATTGATGTCGTCTTCGTCCGGTTGCCCCAGGTCGGCCGTCAGCCCAACGACGCCCACGCCTTCCTCCACCAGCCAGCGCGTCGCCGTGCAGCTATCCAACCCACCCGACACCGCCGCCCCAATCGTCGTCCCCGCCAGGTCCTCAATCCGCACAAAGCCCCTCCCGCCAGGAAATCCTCCGCGAGCCTACCCCCTCACCCCCCATCCCCGCCCATCCCGCATCCGGTAGAGGCGCCCCTAATGGGACTTGACCGGTAGCCCGGCGTTATCCGGGACACTGGTCCAGACTCGCTAGTCGGTGAGCTCCCGGTATCCCAGCGACCGTCGGATCGCTTCCACAAGACCGAGCCCCGGCTGGTGCATCGGGGTGGTCGGCAGCACTCCTGGGGTGTCGTGCCCATGAGCACTTGGCCATTAGGGCGTCGCCCGGACCACCGTCGCACGGATCGAAGGAGGCAACACACGATGGTTCTGTACATGGGCGATGATTGGGCCAAGACCCATCACGATGTCCATCTGATGAACGCGGCGGGCGAGCCCCTGGCTACCCGCCGGCTGCCGGACGACCTCGCGGGCATGGCTGAGCTGCACGCCCTCATCGCGGAGCACGCGACCGACCCGCGCGACGTGGTCCTCGGGATCGAAACCGACCGCGGCCTCTGGGTGACCGCCCTCCGCGCCGCCGGCTATCGCGTCTACGCCATCAACCCCCGCTCGGTCGCGCGCTACCGGGACCGGCATCGCGTCAGCGGCGCGAAGTCCGACGCCGGCGACGCCAAACTGCTCGCCGACCTCGTGCGCACCGACCAGCACAATCATCGCCCGGTGGCGGGCGACAGCGACGCGGTGGCGGCGGTCCGCATTCTCGCCCGGACGCACCAGCAGTTGATCTGGGATCGGACCCGGCAGACCAACCGGCTCCGCAGCATCCTCCGCGAGTACTTCCCGGCGGCGCTGGCGGCCTT
>JAJEGF010000047.1 GCA_022820025.1 Chloroflexota bacterium | reverse complement strand
GACCGGCGAGGCCGCCACCTCCGGCGCCTTCGAAGTCGACGCCGCCACCGGTCAGATCAGCGTCAAGCAAGGCGCCAGCCTGGACTACGAAACCAAGAGCTCCTACACCGGCCAGGTGGGCTACACGGTCGACGGGAATGCGTCGGCCATCTCCGTCACCATCACCCTGACGGACCTGGAGGCCGGCCAGCCGGACGCCCCGACGCTCGCCCGCACCGAGTTCAGCGAACCCTCCGATCCAGCCCTGGACGCGACTTGGACCGCCCCCGACGCCAACGGCACCACCATCACCGGCTACGAGGTCCAGTACCGCAAGCAGGTCGCCGACGGAGAGACCCCCGCAGCCTGGACGACCTACACCTATACCGACGCCAACGAGGTCGAGACTAGCGTGCTGGCGGCATCGACGCGCACGCTCAGCGTCCCGGATCTGGAAGCGGGGGCGACCTACGAGTTCCAGGTGCGCGCGGTCACGTCACTCGAGGGCGAGGGTCCCTGGTCGGCCACCGGCTCGGGCACGGCCAACCGGCCGCCGACCGCCACCAGCGCGGCCTTCGCCGGCGGCAGCTTCCCGGTCGGCTCCACGGCTGATTTCAACGAGACCGGGCCAGGCGCCCTGGGCGTCCTCTTCGCCGACGCCGACGGCGATACCCTCACCTACGCCGCCGCCGCCCAGCATCCCGCCCTGCTCGGCGTCAGCCTGACTGGCGCAGCGGAAAGCGCCAAGCTCCAGGTCACGCTCGTCAATCCGGGCACGTCCAACGTCACGTACACAGCCAGCGACGCCTACGGCGGCTCCGTGACCCGCACCATAACCCTCACCGGAACCGCGACGGCGAGCCGCAGCGTGGCCGAGAACGCCGCCGCCGGCACCACCGTGGGCGCCCCGGTCACGGGCACGCCCTATAACAACGTGGCGCTGAGTTACACCCTGACGGGCGAGGCCGCCACCTCCGGCGCTTTCGAAATCGACGCCGCCACCGGCCAGATCAGCGTCAAGCAGGGCGCCAGCCTGGACTACGAGACCAAGAACTCTTACACGGGCCAGGTGGAGTACACGGTCGACGGAAACGCGTCGGCCGTCACCCTCACTATCAACGTGACCGACCTGACCACCGGCCAGCCCGACGCGCCGACGCTGGCCCGCACCGCGTTCAGCGAACCCTCCGACCCCGCCCTGGACGTCACCTGGACCGCGCCCACCGCAGTCACCGGCATCACCATCAGCGGCTACGAAGCCCAATACCGGAAGCAAGTCGCCGAGGGTGAACCGGCCAATGCGTGGACCCCCTACAGCGGCACCCTGGCGGCCGACGCGACCAGCCTCAACCTCCCCGACCTGGATGCCGGCGCGACCTATGAAGTGCAGATTCGCGCCGTCAGCAACGAGGGCACTGGTCCCTGGTCCGACACCGGGACCGGACGGGCCAACCGTCCGCCGACGACGACTGAACTCGCGCTCCAGGATCGCGAGATCGAGCTGATCGATGCAATCGATGAATCACTCGAGACTCATTACTTCCAGGATCCCGATAACGACGAGCTGAGCTTCTGGGCTTCCGCGGAACATGCCGGGATCCTCAGAACCGATATGACGGGCATCCTCGAGACCACGCTTACCGTCGAAGGCGTCAACCCCAGTTCGTCGACGGTGACCTACGGCGCGCACGACGGCTACGGCGGATTTGTCTCGCGCACCTTTGTTGTGACTGTGACCGAAAGCGTGACCCGCAGCGTGCGCGAGGACGTCCCCGACGGCACGCTGGTGGGTGACCCGGTAACCGGGACGCCCTATCAGGGCGAGGCGCTGAGCTACACGCTGACGGGTGAAGCGGCGGATTCGGGCGACTTCATTATCGACGCGGACAGCGGCCAGATCAGCGTGGCGGAAGGCGCCAATCTCGACTTCGACACCAAGACTTCCTACACCGGCAACGTGGAATTCACGGTGCAGGGCCTGCCGGCGACGATTGCGCTGACCATCAACGTGACACGTAAACCCGCGGCCACGCCTGACCCGCCCGACCGGGATCCGAAGCTCCCGCCGCTGGCGCCGGATCGGCCGGCGGTCACGCAGTCGTCAGCCGCGCCCACCACCGAGCTGGACGTGGATTGGTCGGCACCGGACACCCGCGGCGGTCCCCCCATCACCGATTACGACGTGGAATACCGGCAGCAGTCCAGCGGGAACTGGGCGAACCACAATTTCACCGGTACGGCGACCGCAACGAAGCTCACCGGCCTGACGCCAGGGACGACGTATGAGGTCCGGGTGCGGGCGGGCAACGACCACGGTCGCAGCGGGTGGTCATCGCCAGGTGAGGGCACCACGGCGCGACCGAACCTGCCCCCGCAATTCAGCAGCCTGACCACGCAGCGCTCGGTGCCGGAGAACTCGCCGGCGGGCACCCTCGTAGGGAGCCCGGTCACGGCCACCGACCGCGAGGGTGACCCGCTGACCTACACAGTGCGGGAGGCAGCGTCCGAATTCGATCTGGACTCGGCCACCGGGCAGCTCAGCGTGGCCGCGGGGGCGTCGCTGGACTATGAGGCCAGGTCGTCCTACACCGTGGTCATCCAAGCCAGCGACGGCCTCGACAACTCTGAAGTGACCGTCACCATCACCGTGACCGACGTGGCCGAGCCGCCGGATCAGCCCGACGCGCCGACCGTGGTTCCGGGCGCCAGCGAGGAGACCGAGCTGGACGTGACGTGGACGGCACCCGCAAATGACGGCCGGCCGGCCATCACCGACTACGACCTGCGCTACCGGCCGGACGGCGCGTCCGAGTGGACCGCGCATGCTGTTGACGGAGTGGCCACCGCAACCACCCTCACCGGTCTGGAGCCCGGAACCGCGTACGAGGTGCAGGTGGCGGCGAGCAACGACGAGGGCACGAGCCCCTGGTCGGACTCCGGGGTCGGCCGCACCGAGGCCTCGCGCATACTCTCCGAGATCATTCTTCCAGGGGATGATGGCGACACACTCACGCGCTCGATTGCGGAAAACTCGCCCGCTGGCACCCCCGTCGGCGCGCCAGTCACGGCGACCGCTGGCGACGGTGACACCTTGACCTACGCGCTGTCCGGCGCGAGCGCCTTCATCATCGACGCTGCCAGCGGCCAGATTCGCGTGGCCGGCGGCGCCGTGCTCGACTACGAGACCACCACCTCGTACACGGTCACGGTCAGCGTCACGGACGGCAAGGACGCGCAGGGCAACCCTGACGCGACTGTCGATGCCACGGCAGACGTCACCATTGAGGTGCTCGACCAGTTGCCGCCGGCCAAGCCGGATGCGCCGGCGCTCGCACCGTCCGCCGCTCAGCCCACGACCGAGCTTGACGTGACCTGGACGCCCCCCGCCAACCAGGGCCGGCCGGCCATCACCGACTACGATCTGCGCTACCGGCAGGTAGGCGCGGCGTCGTGGACCGAACACGCCTTCGTCGGCGCGGGCACGACGACCAGGCTCTCAGGTCTGGACTCCGACACCGCCTACGAAGTGCAGGTGGCGGCGGCCAACGTGGAGGGCCTCGGTCCCTGGTCGAACGTCGGCCAGGGCCGCACGGAAGCTCCAACAGTCGCAACCCTGCCCGATCCGCGGCCGGATGGCCCCACGCCGCCGGACGCACCCACGCCGCCGCCGAGTCAGCCCACCCCCACGCCGACGAACCCCACGCCCACGCCCACGCCTTCGCCTCCGCCGAGTCAGCCCACGCCTCCGCCGAGTCAGCCAACCCCCACGCCGGATGGCCCCACACCCCCTCCGGATGAGCCCACGCCACCGCCGGACGGTCCCACTGGCCCCAACGGTCCCAATGGTCCCGGCGACTCCGGCAACCCGGCGCCTACGAACCCACCCAGCGGTTCCTCCGACAGTCCCACAGGGACCCAGGTGCAATCACGCGCCGCGGAAGGTCTGGGAGCAGTCGCAGCCCAGGCCGGCTACGGAATGTATCCGCTGGATCAGAATCCAGGCCCAAGTCTCCTGGCGGGCTTTGAGGTGTGGACGCCCGAAAAGGCTCTGATCTTCAGCGTTCTTGGGCCGGGGATACTCGGTCTTCTCGGGCTGCTGTCGACGCTGCTCAAGTGGAAGTTCCAGACGTCCCTTTGGGCGGCGCTGTTCGGTGGCCTGGCGGCCATCTTCCTCTTCTTCTGGCGACGCCGAAAGGAGGAGGAGGACGAAGCGCACGATCAGGCGGGGCAGACAGGGCCGCTTCGACCAGCCACCTGACGCTCATCAGGGCTACCAGCGCAGAAATGTGCGCGAAAGCCCGAAATCGCGATTGATCCGACACAGGGCCGCAGGAGTTCTTCCGCGGCTCTGAGGCCTGGGAACCCATCCTCGTGTCCCGCAGAGTCTCTGCACGCGGACAAGTGCACCCGATCACGCTCCACCCGCCACAGGCCCCAGCGCGCCCGGACATCCTGAGCTGGCATTGGAGCTAACGGTTTCTCAGAAGCATCATCGAGACGGCGATAGAAACCGACGCCCGACATCTCGTCGAACTCGGTCGTCCGCTCGACTGGGCCTAGGCGCCCGGGCTATGTGCTCGGGGCGCGGAGCTCGCCGCGCCGCGAGCCGCTACGGCTTTGCCAGCCGATAACCGATCCCCGACTCCGTGAAGATATAGACGGGGTTCCTGGCGTCATCCCCCAGCTTGCTTCGCAGGCCCTTGACGAAGGAGCGCAGCAACTGCTGGTCGGCCGAGTGTCCCTGTCCCCAAACATTCATCAGCAGCTCGTCATGGGTCAAAACCCGTCCGGCATTGCTGGAAAGCTCGGCGAGCAGTTTGAACTGGGTCGGTGTGAGCCTCACCGGGCGCCCGGCCAGCGTGACGTTGCGTTCCAGGTAGTTGATCGTAAGGTCGCCCACTCGGAAGGGCTCGACCGCCTGGGCCTGCCGGTAGACGGACCGCTTATGCAGCGCCGCCCGGATCCGTGCCACGAGCTCCGTTGGCGCGAACGGCTTCACAACGTAGTCGGCAGCGCCCATCTCGAATGCCTTGGCAAAGTCCTGTTCCCGGCCTCGACCGGTCAGGAATATGACCGGGACTTCGAAGACGTTTGGAATGCGCTTGATCAGTTCGAAGCCATTGGTTCCGGGCAGCACCAGGTTCAGCAGAACCAGGTGCGGCTGCTCGACCTGGATGAGGCGGTCCAACTCAGCCGGTTCGCTCGTAACAACGATCGAGTAGCCAGCTTCCGCGACAATACTCCGAACGTAGCGCAGTACTTGTGGGTCGTCGTCGATCGCAAGAATGCGCTCCGCTGCGGCCGACGCGCCCTGCGTGCGAGCGGTGGCGGGAGCGGCGGACGGGTCCGCGGGCCCGTCGGGCACGTCGAAGGCGGGCAACGTGAACGCGACGCGTGTACCGTGGCCCTCGCCGTCGCTTTCGGCCCAGATGCGGCCGCCGTGGGCCTCGACAATGCCGCGGCAAATCGCCAGACCCAGGCCGTACCCCTCGATCTCTGGGCCGCTGTCGGAACCGACCCGCGAGAATTTGCTGAACAAGCGCGGCAGTTGCTCGGCTGAAATCCCACGGCCTTCGTCGATAACACGCACCGATACGTACAGGTCATCGAGCGTGGCCGTGACGCGGATCGTGGACCATTCGCGCGAGTACTTGGACGCATTCGAGAGGAGGTTGTAGAGCACCTGCCCAACGCGTTGCCGGTCCACCGGGATCCGGGGAAGGTCGGCCGCGACGGACACTTCAATACTGTTGCGATAGCCACCGCTGAGGAAGGCGTTGCGCGCCTGATCAATGACGTCCGCCACGTCTGCGGCTTCCGGCGCCACCGACAGGGTGCCGGCTTCGATCCGGGCTAAATCGAGGAGATTGTTGATCAGGTCGCGCATATGGTCGGCCTGCTCCTCGATGATGCGAAAGAACTGGCCCGTCTCAGCCGGATCGAGTGGATAACCCGCGCTCCGCGCGGTCGCGGCGGATCCCTTGATGGACGTCAAGGGCGTGCGCAACTCGTGGCTCACCATGCCGAGGAACTCGGCGCGCAGGCGTTCGAGTTCTTCCAGCGGCGTGATGTCCTGCATCGTGGAGACGACCGACACGATGTCCCCGTCCTCGGAGTGAATTGGGGTTGCGTTGACGACCGTGGTAATGGCCGTCCCATCCGGGCGGTGGATGACAATCTCTTCGGCGCGAATGGTTTCGCCGCTACTGAGGGCACGCTCCACCGGCATGTCGGCAAACGGGATCTCCCGACCGTCGATCCGCCGAAAGGTGAACAGCGAAAGCACGTGGTCGAACGCGCGGTCGTGCCCGTGCAAGCCACCGGCGATGCGACGCGCTTCTTCGTTGAATTGCACGAGCTCCCGGGTCTTCGCATCAATGACTAATACTCCGACCGGGGATGTCTCAACCAGGGCCGCCTGATCGGCCTTGGCCCGCTGCTCGTCGCCGTAACGCCGCGCGTTGGTGATGGCGGTCGCCGCCTGCGCGGCAAACAGTTCAAGGGTCTCTTCGTCTTCAAAAGTAAAGTCCTGTCCGCGTTCCTTCTCGCCGATGTAAATCGTGCCGACCTGTTCGCTTCCCGTTCCAATCTGCGCGCTCAGGAAGCTGCTGATCGCGGGAACGAAGCTCGGGAATCCGGCCAGGTCGGCGTGAGCCACGAAGTCTCGCGTGCGCAGCGGTTTCTGCAACCGACTGAGATAGTTGAATAAGGCCATGCCGTGCGGGAACGCCACAACCTCCTGTATTTCGTCGTCGGACAGACCGGAGAAAACCAGGTCCTGCAGTTCACCCATCTCGTCCTGGGTGGTGATCGCCGCATAGCGCGCATCAGTGAGGGACCGCGCGCTATCGACAATCTCCTGCAGGACAGTGTCAAGTTCGAGGTCTTGACTGATGCGCAGAATCGCCTCGGTGAGCCGGGAGAGTCTCGACCTCAACCGTTCGTTTTCCGACCGCAGGTCGTCGCTGTCCGTCAAGTCAACGCCTCGGGATGCCCCTCACGCCTGTACCTCTCAGTCTGCCACGCGGCCCCGAACAGATTACAGAGATGCGACTGGGTGTCGCCTGGAGCATTCCGAAAGCCGCGCAATCAGCGCGTCCCGGCCCTGAACGCACACCGCCGGCTGGGACGTCCGGCAGGCGGAATAGTCGGCGCATACGCGTTCCGGATGGACCGGATTCGGCAGCCCGACAGCGCGTCGGTCACCCATTCGACTTGCCCCGAGTCCGGCACCGTACCGCCGCAACGCTACAACCTAAGCGCCTCGAAGGCGGAGATCTCGGGCAGGTAGCGCCACGCGTGAGCGTTTCAATCATTCCGGTGGCTGCATGGCTCGTTCGGGCCGTGGCTCCGCAACGCGTGATCCAGCGGCGGCGGCGGCCGTCCAGCGCGATCGCCGCCAGCGCCGCGGTGCGCAATGTGAAATAGGCAATGACGTCCGGCCAGAGGATCTGCCCGAGCAATGGGCTGTCCGGCGGCCTGCAGCGCCACCACACGGACTATCCGTCTCGTGCGTTTCCCGACGCTCCACGACTTACGCTTGCCCGTCCAGCCCGCTATAGCCGGCGCCCACGGCCAGTTGTCCGGTGCCGCGGACTAGCGACCAGATCGCCCTTCGGCCCCGACAGCGTCTCGCAGTCGCTGGTCGATTCCTGGCTGGCCTGCGCGGAGCAGCGACTGTCGGCTGCCGCAGGCTAACGGCCAAGTTCGGCTAGCAGGATCAGCCGGTGCACCACCACCGCCGTCCATGTAGGACCCGGGCCAGTGCGTGCCATTCCTCTCACGTCGCAGGCGCCAGTGCTGATCAGCGAATGTCTTGATGAGACGCATCACGTGCGCACGCCGGCTCAGTCCATGACAACACGTGCATCTCTACGTCAGCATCGTGTTACTTCGCAAATGCCAAGTCGTGACGCGCGCGGCCGTTGGCGCAAGGCCACTGCGCCAGACGAGTCACGGTTCTCCTTGCACCAGAAGGCCGGTGGCCTCCTTCGCCGTGTCGGAGGTCGGGCGTGACGTCGCCGACCGATCCCAAGAGCTTGAGGGCAGCAGCCGGAGCTTCCGGTTCGGCCCATCCGAGGTGCCGTATACCTTAGAGGAAGCTCCGGCCGTCCGCCCGACCCGGCGTACACGACTGGTGCGAAAGCGACTTGTAGCGTTGCCGGTCTCGCCTTCGACGATGCTTGCCCGGCCCATTGGCGAGAGTCGATATCAGTCAGGATGAACACACGACGCTCATCCTTGGACGAGTAATGCCAAATAGTTCATAATCGCTTCACCGCGTAGTTGCCGAGGTGGAGCGTTTCGGCTTTGCGCGGGTAGTGACCAGCGCCGGTAATGAAGTCACAGCTCACGCCCGAAGCTGCGAACCCCGCGCAAAGCCGAAGCGCTCCACCGGCCTCCATCCCGAGTGGGACTGAAGGTCCGACGCGACGACCTCCGGTTACGTGTAGCGAACAATAAGGCAGTCAACTCGTCAACTGACAACCTAGACGATTCAGTTGGCCTGCGACGGTATCTGCCACCAGTGTGAATCTCAGCGCCCAGCAACGAGAGATCGACACTCGCACCGACCAGGACGCGTTCGGCGGCCACGGTCAATCGTGCACGTGTGGTTCTACCGATCCTTGCCGACACTTCCAAATCGCAGGCGGCGGCGCAGGCGGCTGGCTCTTGGCGGTGGTGGCGGTGGCACTCCTTGGACTTAGCCTGCTGACAGCGCTGGCTGGGACCGTGCCAGTGCCAGACGGCGCGCACCTTGCACGATCCGGTTGCCCCACCAGACTTGCTGTTGCGGTCTAACGCTCGCTCATCGATCACCGCGCCGGCACGGGATCCAGTGGATCGAAATCACGATTCAAATGTCGGCCACAGCTGCAACAGCGACAACTCGGCCGCGCCGACGCCTGGAAGACAAGAGCCCGCGAACCGCGTTCACGCCATCGGACGGCTCTCGAGTTCGTGCGGTCGGCTCGGCGACCAATACGGCCGACACAAGGTCAACCGGGGAGTCGACGCTGGACCCGTCGACCGATCCGTCACACCCACACGTCGACGGCGAGGCAGTCGCACGGGGCGCAGACGACGCCCCTGCTCGCAGTATCGCGCTCGTCACGGTGAGCCACGGCGGTGTCAAAGTACTCTTCGGCGACCGTCACCAGGATGTGGCTCACTGTCTCAACACATACTCGGTTCGGAGTGCCGCCTGTCCGCTAGCTCGTGGGGACCAAGCAGCCGGCAGAAATAGCTACCACCCTGGCGGCGGACACGGCCGTGCTGAGCCGCTGCGTCCAATCGGATCCCGACCACGACTCAGGGCAACTGATCCGAAGTATCTCTGCGTCGGGTGGAGGACTGGGGACCCCGCCCGGACCCGACGCGCATGCCCAGGTGACCTGGTGCATCGACTGCGGCCCGGACCAGGACAACCCGACCGTGAAAGATCACATGGTGCAATCGCACCCGCGGAAGCGTCCGGCCGCTGAGCGCAAGAGTTTGTAAGTCTCTTCGAGCCAGGGGAGCCCAGGATGAAGCAAGAGTGTTCCGAATGCTCAACGGCACGCCACGCGACGGGACGGCCGATGGCGCCGTTCTAGTCAGGCGAGGAGCGGGGGACGGGATTCGAACCCGCGACATCCAGCTTGGAAGCACGATTAGTTCGGCACCCGGCGAGTTTCGCGCCCTAACAGGTTTGCGATGCCTTCGTTTCGTCCGTGTTAGCCCTGCAGGCTTGCTGTCGCTCTTTCGTCAAATCTGCGTCCGATACGCCCACAATTATATGTAATGCCCAGCTCCCGAACGACGCTCTCCGCCGCCGACTAAACCAGTCTGTTGACGCCCTTCCGCCTCGCTCCAGAGCACTTCGCGGTGACACCGATGGCGACCAGAGCGGTCACGACTGCGACGCCGCGCGAATGATGTATGGCTCCACGTTGCCGCCTTGCCGCGGGGACACACGACTGATCTGATGCCCGGGCACCGTCAGCGACCGTCGCTACGGCGATTCCCAAAAGGGTCGAAGTCGTCGGCTGCTCTTAGCGGCGGCTCCGGCTTGGGGGCACGCTTCGTCCACGTCGGTCACCGTTGCCGGTGAGCCGCATGAACACGTCGGTCACGACCATCACAACCCGCGGTCGATAGTCGCGCGACAGGTGCGAGCGGTCCTTGCCCATTTCACGGGCCACCGCGGAAATGTTGCCCGTTTCTACCCAGCGACGCAGGAATACCGCATAGGGAGGCGCGAGCAGATCGCCGGCGAGCCCGGCCGCCTCTTCGACGAGATCCCGCAGCGCCAGCGCCTCAGCCCCGGGTCGCCCGCGGTAGCTGTGCGATGCGCGATCTTTCACCGCCGAGAGTCGGCACAACGAGTTGTCCTGGAGATCCCATGCGCTCCGCAGGTGACGCATGGCGTGCTCAATGCGCCTCTCCCAGTCCGCCCGCGGTCGACGACCCGGACCTGTATTCGTCCGGCGCACGGACACACCTGGAGGGCTACGGCGACTTGATGCGACTGGTTGCACGCCCATCAGCGTCCAGTGAACTGTAGGTACGCCCCGTTGCCTAGCAAGGATTCCGTAGTCCCTAGGACTCCACGCAGCATGTTCGACGGACGCTGCCGCTTCTCTATAGACGTAAGGGCCAAACCTCTAGATCACGTCCGCGAGCCGGCGTTCTGGTTCGGTCGCAAGGTTGTCGACCGACTCAACGATTGCCTACCCATTCCATCTCGGAACGGATGACTCGAAGCGCATGACTCCCGCAGCGTCGCGAACACGAGCAGCCTCACTGAATCGAACGTAGGCAAGACGATTCCCAGACGTGTGAATGGTGACTCCTCAGGTTAGGGAGTAATCGGTTCTCCGAGGCCGTGCGATCGACATTCCGTGGCTCAAGCCATAACCAAACCCTGCGCTGAAACGCCGTCACAATCGTCCAACGAGCGGCATCAGCCCATAGGTTCGCTTGAAACCGGCCAAACTCCAGCTGCTCACTCCCGCACTTGGTTCCGACGGACGCGGGCAAGCTCGCTTCCGAAGACTACGAAGGCTCTTGGTTAGTCGGTCTCCGACGACGCCGAGCGCGGGCTGACTTCAATGCCAGTCGGGCGAAGTAAGCGCTCCGAGCCGCCTGCGCCCGCCTGGAGCGTTCGCTTGGATCCAGCACACCGTCCGGGTCCACCTCCGTCTCAAAGCGCATGAGAAAGGCTGCGCGCGCCTTGGCCGTGGTCTCACGAGGATCATGCGTCGCGTGTAGCCGGAACGCGCCGATCCGACCACGTAATGCCATTTCGTTTGGATCAAAACGCTCAGAGTGACTCTCGGAATCGGGCACGGTGCTCTCCTTGGTAGCTGTAAGCGTTTCCGGTTTCCGACCTGATATACCAAGACCGTAGTCCCTCAGTTTGATGTGATGTTGCCCGGAGCGGTCAATCTGGGGCAGGAACCACTCTGAACGCTCATTTTCGACACGCAGCCCGAGTCTCAACTCACTGCACCTTCCGAACCTTCGCCTGCTGGATCCGAATGCAACGCGACGTGCGTGCCGAAGTCGACGCTGGATGACTCACGTGGCGACGAGGTGGGCCGTTCAGGTCCGAGTGTGAGTTTCACCTCAGCCATCCAGGGGCAAACCATGGCAAGGTCTTCAGACTCAGTCACCTTCATTTCGCCAAAGCGCTTAGAGACTCCATTTTTACCAAGGATTTCGCTCACAGCGGTTTGGCAGTAACCGGTAGTCCCCGAGCGAAACGCGTACAAGCCAAATGTGGTGTGGTGATTTCTTGGGGAGCGTCGTTGCCCGGGTAGCGACGCCCAGAATCGTCACCCGACAATCTAGCGGACTCGAAATCGCGGGCCGATCACGAATTAAGTCGACGGCAGTCGTACGTCAGCACTTGCCCGACCGAACGGGGACAGAAGCCGTGGAGGCCAGAGGGCAACGCCACGCCTCGGAAGCGCAACGAGATGTGTGGAACCGCGACGCGTGAACCGCGGTCGCGATGGTGCCATTGGCCGATGGTCGCGGGTTCGAGACCGATCCGATCTTCCAAGCTGGACAAATTCAAGAACATTCACGCTGAGGTTCGGTCTGAACGTTTAGGGAAAGGGTTCATCCCCACGCGCGCGGAGAGGTGGATTCACATTTCAAGTGCAACAGGCGGTTCCAGAAAACCTCGGCCGGGGTCTGATAGCCGAGGCATTTGCGTGGTGTGTTGTTGTAGGCCTGCACGAGCTGGGTGAAGCGGGTGGCCGAGAGGGTGGCCAGGTCGGTCTTGCGCGGCAGGGTCCGGCGCAGGCGGCCGATCGCGTTTTCGATCCCGCCTTTCTGCCAGGGTGCATACGGGTCGCAGAAGAAGGTCGCGATCCCGAGGGCATGCAGGTCGTAGTGCCGGGCGAACTCGGTGCCGTTGTCGAAGGTGACGGTCTGTCGCCAGGCGGGGGGCAGCGGGGCCAGCAAGTCGGTCAGGGCCTGCGCGATGGGCGCGGCGGCCTTGCCGGGCGGCCGAACGGCCAGCAGCAGGCGCGAGTGGCGCTCGTGCAGGGTCAGGATTGCTTGGCCATAGAGACGGAAGAGCATCAGGTCCGCCTCCCAGTGCCCCGGGGCGTGGCGGGCAGCCGCCGCGGCCGGGCGCTCGCTGATCGGGCGGCGGTGGGCCATGAAGGCGGCCGGACTCAGGGCCTTGCGGCTGCGGCGACCGCGTTTCGACCGGCCCTGGGGCAAGAAGTGGCGCCAGGTGTAGTCCTTGGTGCGCCGGATCTGGGCGTCGATGAACCGGTAGATGGTTTCGTGGGAA
>JAJEGF010000043.1 GCA_022820025.1 Chloroflexota bacterium | reverse complement strand
GACTCGGCCGCCACCCGCCGCGGGGGCGCGGCCGGCGATGCGCCGCGCGGGCGGCCAATGCCGCGGCCGAGGCTCTTTCATTTCATCCGCGAGACGGCAGTCAGCCTGCTGGAGTGGTCGGTCCGGCGCACCGCAGTGCCTGCGACGCTACGAGCACCCGGATGCCGGAGGACCAGGCAGACCTGGCACAGGACTCCGAACCAGGCGCGACTTTCGGGCGCGGTCGCCCACCATCGATCAACGACGCTCGGTCTCCGAGCCCGCGACATGTTCTTCGACCCGGCACGTCACAATGTCGACGCCGTAGTACTTTCGATGATGGACCGACGACGCGTAATGCCGCAGCAGCATTGTCGATAGCTGGTGAGCATCGTCCAGCGACGCCTGGTCGCTAACCAGGGCGAGCTGGTCCTGAATGTTGCCCTTGATATCGTCTTGCGAATAGACGATCAACTCAATTTCAGCGGCATCGCCATCGGCATGCACCGAGGCACTTAGCCGTCGCGCCTGATCAGGAGAGTTTTCGCCGCTCTGGTCCACGAGCGTAAGCACGACTTCTTCAACGGCCAGGTTCAGTCGCATCCTGGCCGAGTCGCTCCAGTCGCGTTTGGAAGCGAAATCCTCCAGAAACTCCGAGATGTCGGTCAACGAGGAAAGCGAGAGGTCGACGTTCAAGCGCCGCCGCCAGAATCCCCTGAACCCTGTCGCTACGGTCATACCGATTGCCGTAACCCCGCCGACGATTATGGTGTTTCCGAGCAAGTCGCCCCAGATTCCATCGCTTAACCGGCCAAAGCTGGCTGCCGAAATACCGAGAACCATAGAGACACCGACAATTACGGCTTTCCTATAGTCCATTGGGGACGTGAACACTGCCTTGGACCCCTCGATAAAGAGCAGGCCGAATATGATGATAAACACGGCGGCAACAACGGCGTCAGGAGTCGCGGCAAGAACGGCGACGATCTTGGCGAACGGCGCAACCAAGATTGTCAGGACACCGAGGTAGATTCCAACACTGCGAGCCGCAATCCCGGTAAAGCCAATATAGACGGCGGTGGACGACCACGGGGCAGACACGGGAAGCGTGCCCAGGAGTCCGGTCAGGAGTGTCGTGGCTCCGTAGAGATTCAAACCGCTTTGGATTCTCCGAAAGTCCAAAGCCGCCGGATTGCGGTACGACGCACGGCTGATAATGGAGAGGTCGCCAACGACTTTCAGGAAAGCGGTGAGCTTGACGACCAGGAAGGCCGGGAGCAAGGACCAGAACTGTATGCCAAAGTCGAGTCCCTGCAGCGGCCATTGCAGGTCGGTGACGCTAAGCCACGGCGCATCAACGACCTGGTTTGCATCGTAGAGGCCCATCGGAACGGCGACCACCAGGCCGGACGCAACAGCGATCGGCAACGTCCACAGACGTCGCGCCTCCGACGACTGCACCGCACCCCATAAGCCCGCGGCGAGAGCAACAATCCCCGGCACCAGGACTATGCCCGAATCACCCAGTGAGTGGCTTATGGTCCGGTCGACAAAGAACGGTACAGCGGAGGCTGCGACGAGCATGATGACGATTCCGCTGACGGTTGGTGTGAATATGCGACGGAGCGAGGCAAGGCGCGAAACAAGAAGGAATTGGAGCAGGGTTGACGTAATGACCAGGCTCGCCAAGAGGCTCGGGCCTCCTCGCGCCAGAGCAAGAACGGAGACGGCGAGGAGAGGGACATTCAAGTTGGTAACAACCAGACCGCCGGATCCCATATAGCGAAACGGAAAGGCATGCAAAATCATGCTTAAACCGGAGATTGCCAGACCCGTGAAGGTGGCCCACGCCAGGTAATTATCCGACTCTTCGGATGCTCGAATGACGAAGGTGGTCAGCAGAACGATGCTAATCGTATTAGGAACGAAGATTAGAAGAGCCGCTCCGAGCGCCTGCCGGGGTGGGCATTTTTCGGCCGGCTCAAAGCGCATACGTTTTGTCCAACTCTCGGCGTCAGTGGCATGATAGAAGGCGAAGCTAAGCGACGTTGCCCGAATTCCGGGCCATGTTAGCAGCGTCCAATTGAAATCAGGGCCCCAGATCGGGCCGTGAAGTCCGGCAGTCGAAGGATGCACGGCGGATTGCTGGGGTTCCGCCAGGCCCGAATTGAGACACGGGGCTATTGCATCGGCCCGAAACCGACGCCGAGGCTAGCGCCAGTCGAGGGCGACGCCCCAGTAGTGGTCTGGTTGATTGAGAAGGCCGTCATAGGCGGTGGCGATCTGGCTGGCGGGGAGGCGGTGGGAGATGAGTTCGGCGAGTTGGAGGCGTCCGGAGGCCACGAGGTCGAGGATGGTGCGGGCGTTGCCGGCGATGGAGAGGGGATGTCCCCGGGTGGTCGGGTTAATAGGTAGGCGGTGTTCGAGGGCGCCCTTGATGGTGACCCAGGTCTTGTGCACGGGCTGGAGGAACTCGTTGAGGTCGGCGGTGACGGGGGCGCGGGGGGAGCCGAGAAGGATGAGTTCGCCGTAGGGCGCGGCAGTCTTGATGGCAGTTGCCGCCACGCCAGCATGGCCGACGGCTTCGACGACGGTTTGAGCGCCGCCGCCGGTGATTTCGCGGAGTTGGTCGACGATCGTGGACATGTCGTCGCCGATGATTCGCCGGATGCCGACGCGCTGCGCAAGCTCACGGCGGGCGGGGACGGGGTCGACGCCGATGACGCGGGCGCCGTCGAGCTGGAATAGCTGGGCGGCCAGGTTGCCGACGAGGCCGAGACCGAAGACAACGACCCAATCGTTGAGGCGGTTGTCGGCGACCTGCGGGGCGGTGATGGCGACCATGCCCATGCGGACAGCGGCTGCGAGATGGCTGGGGACGTCAGCGGGGACGGGAACGACGATGGTGTTGGGGTCGTTGACGGAAACAAGGTGATGGGAGACGTGCTTGTGCTGGGTGAAGACGCGGTCGCCCAGCGCCAGGGTCTCAACTTCCGATCCCAACTCGATGACGCGGCCGCAGTTGGCGTAGCCGGGGCGGGCGGGGAATTGGTTCCAACTGCCGGGGACGTGGACGCCGGGGTCGAGGCCGGTGAAGTTGGCGAGTTCGGTGCCGGCGCTGATGAAGGTGCACTCGGTCTGGACGAGGACTTCGTTGGGGCCGACGGGGCCCGGGATTGCGATCTCCTCGATCTCGACGAGGTTGGCTTCGCGCACGACGGCGGCGCGGCCGGTCATGGGGTGGCGCCGAGTTCAGCCAGGGTGAGACGCTGGCCGCCGCGGGCCACGGATTCCTCGGCCACGATGCCGAGTACGGCGGCCCAGTAGGCGGCATCCAATCCGGCAACGGGATCGCGTTCGCCACGGAAGACGGCGAGGGCGTCGGCAAGAAGGCGGATATCGCCGCCGCCGTGGCCTCCACTGGCTACCTCGACAGGGCGTTGCTCGTCGCGGTCGTCGCGGCGGCCGGTCAGTCGAAATGCATCCTGGCCGTCGCGGCCTTCGACCTTGCCGTCGTCGCCCCAGACGCCGATTTCGCGGGTGGTGTAGGAGGCGAAGAGGCAGAGGCTGTAGGAGACGCGCTTGCCGCCTTCGTACTCGATGCTGGCGCTGGCGTGGTCGACGGTGTCCTTCTCGGAGTTGAAGACGCAGGTGTCGAAGACGTAGCCGCTGGTGGCCTCGGCGTCGTAGTACAGCTCCTTGAGACGGCCCTGGGTGATGTCAACGTATTCGGGGCAGGTGTCCGCGGCGTCGCACGTGAGGCAGCGCTCGCCGGCCCAGTCCCTGGGGGTGAAGAAGGCGACGCCGCCGGTGGCGCTTACGCTCACGGGGCGGGCGCCGAGCATCCAGCCGGCGATGTCGAGGGCGTGGCAGCTCTTGTGGACAAGAAGACCGCCGGAGTTGGCTCGCAGGCGGTGCCAGCGGCGGAAGTAGCCGGCGCCGTCGCGGTTGTCGGTCATGGTGACAAGACGCGGATCGCCGATTTCGCCGTTGACGATGGCGTGGTGCATGCGGTCGTAGAAGGGGACGTAGCGTAGGACGAAGCCGGTCATGAATCCGCCGGGCGAGCGACGGGCGATGTCGCGGATGCGGTTGCAGTCGTCGACGGTGGTGGCGATGGGCTTTTCGCAGATGACGTGCTTGCCGGCTTCGAGGGCGGCGCAGGCGTAGTTGGCGTGGGTGGCGTCGGGCGTGGTGATGACGACGGCGTCGACTTCGGGGTTGTCGAGGACGACGGATGGGTTGGTGTCGGTGCGTTCAACTTCGAAGTGCTTGGCGCCGAGGGCGAGCCGGACCGGGTCCATGTCGCTGAGGGCGACGAGTTCAGCCTGGTCGGGGAAGTCGTTGCGGAGGCCGCGGGCGAAGGATCCGAGGCCGCGGCCTCCTGTACCGATGATTCCGAAGCGGAGACGGGTGTCAGGCATCAGAGGAACTTGTTGAGGGGGAACTCGATGATGCCTTCCGCGCCGGCCTTGACCAAGCGGGGCACCAGTTCGCGGACC
>JAJEGF010000013.1 GCA_022820025.1 Chloroflexota bacterium | reverse complement strand
GTTGCGGCCGGAGGATCTACCGGCGCGGCCCGAAGTGGTCGTGCCGGCGGTGCCAGGCGGGTAGGTTCCCGGTTGGCGCGGGGGCAGGCAGGTTACTTCGGCATCCTTGGTTTGGTCGTCAAAGTAAGCCTCGCGAACGTTGCCAACTTCGACGGAGGTGATTCGCGCTGAGACCCGCATGGGTTCGTCAACGAGGCAACGCAGGGCCGACTCCCAGCGGAGCGTGATGCCGGCCCGCAAACGTTCGGGAACCCAGGTCAGCGTCTTGACTTCGCGAGCACCGCCGCCGACTTCTCGGCCGCCGTCGTTGGTGATCTTGGCGCGGGTGGTTGGACTGTAGTCTCTGTCCGATCCCGCGTTTTCGGCGAGCGTCAGCGACGTTTCGACCAGGACGTCGGTTTGACCGATGTTGGTCGCCAGCAGAATCACGTTGGTTCGGCTGGGGCCGACTTCCTCCGTCTGAATCTCGAATTTGAGCTCGGGGGCGGGCGTGGGTGTGGCAAGCGGCTCGACGGTCCCGTCGCAGGTGATGGCCGCCAGCGCCATCGAGAGGATGAGCGCCAGGGCCACCACAGACGCCGGGCGCCGATGAATGGCAGAGTTTCGGAAGTTCATTTCATAGAGCTTAGTGCAGAATGCGCGGTTGTCGGAGGATTGCGCTCGGCCGCGTCAACATCCAGGGACACGAAACATCGAACGGCCGCTGACCATCACGTTGCTCTTTCTACGGCTAGGGCTGACCGCGTTCGGGGGCCCGGCGGCGCATATTGCCATGATGCGGCACGAGTTCGTGACCCGGCGGGAATGGCTGACGGACCGGCGGTTCCTGGATCTGCTGGGCGTGACGAACCTGATTCCGGGCCCCAACTCGACCGAGATGGCGATTCACCTCGGCCGGGAACGGGCCGGTTGGCGAGGACTCATGGGGGCGGGCGTCGCGTTTATTGCGCCGGCTGCGGTAATGGTCTCGGTGCTGGCCTGGGTTTATGTCGAGTTCGGATCGACGCCGACCGTGAGCTGGGTGCTCTATGGCGTCAAGCCGGTGGTGATTGCCATTGTGGCGCAGGCCATCTGGGGTTTGGGCCGCGTGGTTGTACGCCGCTGGCAGACCGGACTCCTGGCCGCCGTGGTGATTGTGCTTGGACTGCTGGGCGTCAATGAACTCCTGCTCCTGTTCGGTGGCGGCGCGGTGGGGGCCCTGGTTCAACGCCCGCGTTGGCTGACCGGACGCCTTTCGGGGGTGCTGCTCGCGCCGCTGGCCAGCGTTGGCGCGGTCGGCGCGGCACCTACTTCGTTCAGCCTGCCGGGCATGGGCTTGCTTTTCCTGAAGATCGGCGCCGTGCTCTACGGCAGCGGATATGTGCTGCTGGCGTTTCTACGGGGCGACTTTGTGGAACGCATGGGATGGATCACGGAAACACAGCTGCTGGATGCCGTAGCCATTGGTCAGGTGACGCCGGGCCCCGTGTTCACGACAGCAACGTTTATTGGATTTCTGCTGGCCGGAGTCCCGGGTGCGATCGTGGCAACGATCGCCATCTTCTTGCCCTCGTTTGTCTTCGTGGCCGCGGTGCACCCATTGGTGGAGCGTCTGCGGTCCTCTCGTGTGACCGCACCCATTCTCGACGCCGTCAACGCGGCCGCCGTGGGCCTGATGACCGTGGTGCTGGTGTTGCTTGGACGGTCGGCGCTGGTCGATATGCCGACAATCCTGGCAGCGCTGGTTGCCCTTGCCGTTCTCATCTTCACCAAAGTCAACTCGCTTTGGCTGATTCTCGCAGGCGCGGCGCTGGGCGCCGTCGTACAAGGGCTTGGTGTGGCGGCCTAATGGAATCGGGCGGATCCGACGGCCGCTTGGGACATCGGGACCCTAACCTGTGTTTCGGCCTCTACGCGGCGGTCACTCTAGCCGGGCACGATGGTTTCCGCGCATACTGTACGCAGCGTGGACGAGGCACCCGGACTCGGAACCGGGTGCTCATTCGGGCGGTGGAGGCCCAGTGGCAAGCGCACCGTCCGAGACCAACTCGTCAGTCAGCCTTGAGCGGCCAGCCATCGTCATCCTCTTGGGTGTATTGCTGGTGGCTGCCATGGTCACGACGTCGCCCATTGCCTATTGGCTGCTCTATGCGCTGGGCGGCCTTGTGCTGCTCTCCTACGTCTGGACTCGCAACGCCGCGCGGTCGTTGACACTACGTCGACGACTTCGCGGGCATCAGATAACTGTGGGAGACGAGGTTCAGGAGGACTTCGAACTCGTCAATACCAGCCGCCTGCCGATTCTGCTTGTGGAAGTGGATGACCATTCGGAATTGCCCGGGTACCAGGCGTCAGTCGCCGAGAGCCTCGGCCCTCGACAGCGAAAGCGCTGGATTTCACGTGGACTGGCGGAACGCCGCGGACTCTATGGACTCGGACCGACTGACCTTCGCGTTGGCGACCCATTCGGGATTTTCGCCTCGGAGCGTCGGATTGACGTTCGCACCACCGTTGTGGTTTATCCCCCAATTTCGATCATGGCGGACGTCGAAATCCCCGCCGGGTCGATGGTGGGGACCTCCCGTTCGTCGATTCGCACGCACCAGGTCACGTCGGATGCGGGCGGCTTGCGGGAGTTTCAACCGGGCGATCCGCTCAAGCGGATCCACTGGCTGTCCAGCGCACGTCGCTCGCAGTTGCTGGTCAAGGAATTCGATCTGGAGCCGACGGCCAATCTCTGGATAGCGCTTGACCTGCATCGGGACGTTCAGGCCGGTCACGGCGATGAGTCCACCGAGGAGTACGGCGTCAAGATTGTTTCGTCGCTGGCCCATCAATTTGTGCGAGACAACAAGGCCGTCGGCTTTGTCGCCCTGAGCCGCCAGGGGCGACACCTGATTGAGCCCCAGAAGGGGCTCAAACAGCTGTGGCGTATTTTGGAGACGCTGGCGGTCGTTCAGGCCACTGGCACTGCGCCCTTTCACGAGTTTCTCTCCGCAAGCGCAGCCGGGCTGGGCCGCGGTACGAGCCTGGTGGCGATTACGCCCTCAGCCGACCCGCGATGGCTTACCAGCCTGACCCAACTGGGCCACCGGGCGATTTACCCACTGGCTGTCGCGATCGACGCTTCAACTTTCGGGCCCGGCGAATCGAATGCGGGTCTCAGACCGGCAGCCGGCGCCGCGGGAATCGGTTTTTTGGGCGTCGACCAGGGGACGCGTTTTGAACTGCTGAAGGCCGACGGGCAGAACTTCGCCGAGATTGAGCGCACCCAGCGGCGCCCCGTCACGCTGGCGCCGGCGTGAGAGCGGTGTGACCGCCAGCGTTGCCAGTCGCCCGCGGCCGCTGACCCGAGCCTTGCAGCTCCCGCGCACAGCCTGGCTGCCGCTGATCCTGGTTGGAACAGCCACGCTGGCCCCGCTGGTCAGTATCCACGCGGTTGGCTGGGCTCCGGGGACGGAAGTGCTGCTATCAGTCGCCGTCGTGGCCATCGCCTTTGGATTCGCGCTGTCACGAAGCCGACTGTCGTCCCGATCGATCGTCCTGATCGGAATGGTCAGCGACCTGGCCGTGGCATACATCGTGGCTTCGGAAGCGTTCCCAGGTCCGCTTGACGCCGCTCGCAACTTCGTCCTGCTTTTTGGAGACACCGTGGAGTGGGTGCAGATACGACAGGCCGGAAACCTGGTACGCGAACAGCCGCTGGCGACGGCCGTGGGCGAGAGCGCCGGGCTGTTTCAGGACTTATTCTTCCGCCTGGAGTCGTGGTTCCAAGCCGCATTCGCCTTCCAGGTCAGCCGGGACAACGTGGTCTTCCTGTTCTGGATGACCATGGCGGCCTGGGGCATGGGATTCACGGCAGCCTGGGCGGCGTTTCGCCTTCGCAACGCCTATCTGGCGATCGCGCCGGGCACGCTGGCCATCGCGGTGAACATCACGTACATCGGTCCCGACTGGCCGCCGTTCGCCATCTTTCTGATCGCGGCACTGGCCTTGACCGTGCACACGCGGCTGGCCTCGCTGGAAGCCAGGTGGGAAGACACGCATACCGACTTTTCGGAGGAGCTTGGCCCCACCGTCCTGATCGTGAGCGCATTGCTTATCACCGCTGTCGTGTTTCTGTCGCTGATCCTTCCGCGCGCTGGAGGAAACCCCCTAGCCGAAGCCTTCTGGACGTACATGGGCGATGGCTGGGGCAATGTCGAAGCCGGCATTCAGCGCGTGTTCGGGGGAGTTACCAATCCTTCGGGCTCCACCCTGGCCGGACGCGAAACGCTCGCGCTCTCGGGACCGGAACCGTTCGCGCGCAAGGAGACGCTGATTATCGAAAGCACGGTTCCGTCATATTGGCGCGGTCAGACCTTCGATACCTATACCGGCCAAGGCTGGCGCAGCACCATGCGGATGCTGGAAGGACGCAGAGCCAACGAACCTCTGACCGAGAGCATTAATCTCCGGTCACGGCTTGCGTCGCGCTCCAACATTGAGATTCTGGACTCGAATTCAGCAATCCTGTTCGCGCCGGGGGATGCTTTGCGTCTCAATCGCCCGTATCAGATCCAGGTGGCCGAGCGCGAGGTGGCCGTAGACGACTACGCATCAATCCG
Source organism: Chloroflexota bacterium (assembly GCA_022820025.1). Taxonomy (GTDB): domain Bacteria; phylum Chloroflexota; class UBA11872; order UBA11872; family UBA11872; genus UBA11872. The sequence goes on along the minus strand of JAJEGF010000013.1, from coordinate 18,084 downwards.
CGCCACGAGACGCGTCGGGCAGCGCCTGGTGTATTCCGTGGATTCGACGCTTGCAGCCGCGACGAGCCAACAGCTGCGGGAAGCGCCAACGACGTACCCTGCATGGGCCGAACGCTATCTCGAGCTGCCCGAATTACCGCCCCGCGTCCTTGAGTTTGCCGCGCGACTGGCGGACACGGGCGACACGGCACTCGACCGGGCGCGCGCCACCGAGTTCTTCATGCGCCGATTTCCGTTCGCCCAGGACACGGAGCCGCTGCCGCCAGACCGGGACGCCACCGACTACTTCCTATTTGACCTTCGTCGCGGGCACTCCACGTTGATCGCCTCGACCATGGCCGTGCTGGTGAGAGCCATGGGGATTCCGGCGCGCGTGGCGGCCGGCTATGCGCAGGGAGTATTCGATCCGGTCACCCAGCGCTACATCGTTAACCCGAGCGATGCGCACACCTGGGTAGAGGTGTATTTCCCCACATATGGATGGGTGCTCTTTGAACCGTCAGGATTCAGGGCACCCGAAGTGCGCGGCGGCGCTGCCGAAGGCGTGGACGGCGGAGGCACCATCAACCCGGACGCCGCCGACCTTTCGATGGTGGATGAGTTCCTTGACGAACTCGACGAGCTGGACTCGGCGAACTTTCAACCGTTGACGCCGACCGACGACCTCAATCCGATTCAAGAGTTCCTGGGGAACCTCGGGGGAGCGATTCTCGCGCTGATTGTGACTGGAGCCGCGCTCATCATGTTGGCCGTGCTCTACCTGCTTGGCTCGCTGGTCCGCGACGTTCTTCAGAATCCGCGCTCAGCGGTTGGCCGGCGATACGAGCGCATGGTCAAATGGGCGGCACGGGCGGGGTACAATATTGCCGAGGGATTCACTCCAGCGGAACTTGGCCGCCAATTGTCGGCGGAGCTTTTTCCGACGCCCGCCATTGAATCAACCTCCGGCGGGGCGGCCCCGCCCGAAGTTGTTGCGGAGACGTATGTTCGTGCCACGTACGGCCGCCGGCAGATTTCACGCTCGGAGCGACGCATGGTTGACAAGGCTTGGCGACGCGTGCGCCTGAAACTCATGGTACGCACAATGCGGCGGCCGTTGCGTCGCCTCACTCCAGTTCGAGCCTGAACCATGGATCTGGCAGGCGTTCGCGACATTGCGGTGGTGGTGCTGGCGGCGGTGGCCTTGGTTGCCACGCTTGTGATGCTGATTACCGGAATGCTGGTCTGGCGTCTGTTGGCAGCAATCAGGACTGACATTGCGCCAATAGTTCAGTCGGCGCGTGAGACCGTCAACACGGTCAGAGACACCACGGAACTTGTGAGCGACGTGGTAAAGGACGGCACGAGTTCAACCTCCGGCGCGGTCAAGAAGTTCCGTCGCGTTTTGCGGATGGCGCTCCGCTGGTGGAGCTAAGTGGATGCCGCCATGACCTGGATCATTATCGGGGCGGCCATTGGGTCTTTTGTCGGGGGCGTCATTGGGACCGTGCTTGCGCCGCAGCGCACGCAGAAAGTTCTGGACGGCCTGCCGGAACGGTTTAGCGCCATTCGCAGCTCGGCGCAGCGGGCTGCCAACGAGGCGGAGGCACGCGTCCGTCGCCGCTCCCAGCGCTCGCGCGGGCGCCGCCGCCGACGCAGCCGCGGACGCCGAGGCCGGGGCTGATGGAAGCCGCGCGCGACATCGCGATCATCGTCCTGGTCGTCCAGGGGCTGATCATTGGGCTGGCGGCGTTCGTGGCCGGCGTGCTGGGGTCCATTGCCATCGTGGAGGCCACCGTGAACGTGCGGCGCGGACTGCGTCGGACCGCCGCGAAGCTGGAACGAGCAAGCGAGCGCGTGGATACGGTGATCGAGACGCGTGTTTTGCCGCCGGTTGTGCAGTATCACCGTGGCCGCGCGGCGGCGCGATCCACGCTGGAGCAGGCACGGCGCGCGCTGGACGATCTGAAACGCACGGCGCGGATGGGCGGCAGCTAAACGGCACGCAGCCCGGACGGGTTTCTTACGCGCTCTTCAGTTCGTCCCGCAGCACTCCGAGTTGCCGGTAGCAGCCGACGAGGTCCTCAAACGAGTAGCGCGTGTTCAAACCGCTGGGGCTGGGAACCAGAAACACCACCGACGATTCCAGATCTCGCGCCTGACGGCCCGGCCTCAGACGCGGCGGTGCGAAGAGCCCCTCGCCATGCCTGAGGTAGTTGCGGTAGCCGCCAATACCCTGAAAGCAGACGATGCGGGGCCGGACGCGCCTGATTTTCTCCGTGAGAACCGGCGTCCAGCGGCGGTAGTCGGCGGCTCGAAGGTCCTTCGCCCTGGGGGTCGGGCGCTTGACGACCTCGGTGAGTCCGATGCCGAATTCAAGGACGCGGGCGTCGGTTTCAGGCCCCAAGGGCTCGCCGAACAGGCCGGCCCGGTTGGCCGCGTTCCAGAAGCGGTTGCCGGGCCTGGCGTAGTAGTGGCCGGCCCGAACGGAATAGGCGCCGGGATTGATGCCAATCAGCAGGATGTCGAGGCCGGGTGCGAGGTAGTCGGGCAGCGTGGGCACGGATTTCGTGCATTGGGCAGCTGAGCTTCGGCAAGGTGTTTGCGGCACCACGGCAATACTCCGCACACTTTTCGCAGATCGCCATTGAACCAAACAAACAATTTGCAACTCACCGAAGCGTCTCGGGATCGCGTGACATTGGCTAATGCACCGGCGGGCGAAGAGTCCGGCGCGCCGTTGCCGACGGTCATTTCCGCCGATGCCATTTCACGCCGCGTTCGTGAGCTTGGCGTGGAAATCTCTGCGGCTTACACGGACCGCGAGCCCGTGTTGGTGCTGGTGCTGCACGGGGCGTTCATCTTCGCCGCCGATCTCGCGCGGGCCCTGACGGCGGGGTATCAGGTGGAGTCGCTGGCGCTCGCTTCGTACCACGGGCGCGAGTCCAGCGGACAGGTGCAGGTCGTCAAGGACCTGGGCTGTGAAATCGCCGGGCGGGATGTGCTGATCGTAGAGGACATCGTCGATACCGGCCGCACGGCGGCAGCCGCGCTGGCGTTGCTGGAGTCCCGCGACCCGCGTTCGATCGAAGTGGTGGCGCTGCTGGACAAGCCTTCACGCCGGGTCATAGAAGTCAACCCGCGCTGGGTCGGGTTCGAGATCGAGGACGTCTTCGTGGTTGGTTACGGGCTCGACCTGGATGGCCGGTTTCGCGGCCTGCCGTATATTGCGAGCGCCGACGCCTTGGACTTGAAAGGCGACTCATAGCCCAATGCCCCTGGTTACTGTTGACAGCCGCAGCGTTTCATTGGACGTGCGTGGTACCGGCAGCACCACGGTGTTGTTCATCCACGGCGTGGGGCCCGGCGCCGCCGCGTGGGACCTGGTCACCCAGGGCCTGGCCGAATCATGCCGCGCGTTTGTGCTCGACCTGCCCGGTTTCGGCAAGAGCGAACGCGGGAATGCGACAGGCGCAATCGACGACGCGGCAACCCTGGTGCACCGCGTGTTGCACGCGCAAGGTCAGACGGAACCATTGGCAATCGTGGGACACGCCTACGGTGGGTTGGCGGCCCTGAACTTCGCGGCACGATTTCCAAGCCATGTAACGAAGCTGGCGCTAATTTCGACGGCGGGATTCGACAGCAATCCGGCGGCGACACTGGGGCGACGGGACAGGATCACCGAGGCTGGATGGGACGCCGGCACGGCCGAGGATTGGCTTCGCGCAGGCCTTGTTGAGGACCTGGCGGAGGCGCACTTTGACGCCATGCGCGACGCCGCGGCCGAGGTGGACGCGGACGTGATTTCCGGCTGTCTCGCCAGCTGCGCCCGGCGGGTGTTGCTGGAGGAGGCCTGCGAGATCGAGGCGCCCACGCTTCTCTTACGCGGGTCCGATGACCCCCTGGTACGCGAGAGCGACGTGCAGATCCTGGCCGCCCGACTGGCCGGCGCGGAGGTGGTTTCGACGCCGGGCGTCGGGCATTGGCCAAGCCTGGAAGCGCCCGACGAATTGCGGGCCGAACTGGTGCGGTTCTTCGGCCTCTAGGCGCAAGCACGTAGTGCTAGCCTTCGAGCCAGCACGCGCACCACACGACGGACCCTCGGCATGAAATTCGTTCGTTACGCGACTGAATCCGGGCCGGCCCTTGGCTCTCTGAAGGAGTCAGGCGCCGTTTACGCCGTCAGCGGCGACATGTTCGGCGACTACGAGGTCGGGGCGCAGGTCGGCACCGTGGACGACCTGGAATTGCTGGCGCCGGTGGATCCCGGCAACGTGATCGCCGTTGGGGCCAACTACCTGGCGCACATCCTGGAAGGGCACGACGAAGACGCCATTCCGAAGTTCCCGATGCTCTTCATGAAGCCGAACTCGGCCATCACCGGGCCCGGAGCGCCGATCGTGCTCCCCGACCCGGCGAAGTTCACCCAGTCGATGAACGATCCGGACCTGCAGCAGGACCCGTTCGGCGAAGTGCACTACGAGGCCGAGCTGGTAGCGGTGATCGGGAAGACCTGCCGAAACGTCTCGGAGGACGAAGCGCTGGACTACGTGCTGGGCTACAGCTGCGGCAACGATGTCAGCGCACGCGGCCTGCAGGTGAAGGAAATGGCGACCGGCGTACTGCTGATGAGCAAGGGGATGGATACGTTCGCCCCACTCGGGCCGTGCATCGCGACCGATCTCGACCCCTCCAACCTCGAGATCATGGCGCGGCTGAATGGCGAGGTGAAGCAGCACAGCAGTACGGACGATCTGCTATTCGGCGTGGCCGCCCTGATTGCCTACACGTCGCAGGGTGTGACGCTCAGGCCGGGCGACTGCATTTACACGGGCACGTGCGCCGGGCCGTCGGCTCTGTCGCCGGGCGACGTGATCGAGATCGAGGTGGAAGGCGTGGGGGTGCTGAGCAATCCGGTGGTGGCCGCCTAGCGGGCCACGGGTGATGGCGGCATGATCCGCAGATTCGACCTGCCGTACGGCGCAGAGTCACTGGCTGTCCGCGCAGCCGGAGTGGATCTGGCGGGTATCTACACGCCCCGTCCGACTCTGCCGGCACTCGCTCCCGAGGCACTCATTCGGGAGGCGCTGGACAATCCGATAGGGTCCGAGTCGCTGCGCGAGGCGGCGCGCGGCAAGACCAGCGCTCTTGTCCTGATCGACGACATTACGCGGGAGACGCCGGCGGACCTGTTGGTGCCACCGATCCTGGACGACCTGGAGACGGCGGGAATCTCGGCGGACGACATCCTGGTGATGATCGCCCTGGGCACGCACCGGCCGATGAACGACGAGGAGATTCGCCACAAAGTGGGCGATGAGGTTCTGTCGCGGGTGCGGATCACGCAGCACGACCACCGCACGGCGCCCTTGCGCGACCTGGGTGTGACGCCGAGCGGGACGCCGATCGAGGTGAACGAGCACCTGTTCGAGGCCGACATTGTGATTGGGACCGGCGCCGTGGTGCCTCATCACATTGCCGGATTCTCGGCGGGCGCCAAGATCGTGCAGCCGGGAGTTTCCGGCGCGGCCACGACGGCGGCCACGCACATGTTCAGCGCCAGGGCGCGGACGCCGCTGCTGGGCCGGGTCGACACGCCGGTACGGGCCGAGATGGAGCTGATTGCCGAGCGCTGCGGCATGCGGCACGTGCTGAACGTGACGCTGAATGCCGACGGGCAGATTGTCACCGCCCGCTTTGGCGCCACGCGGCCGACCTATCGACGGGCGGTCGAGGATGCCCGGCGCATCTACGGGGTTCGCGCGCCTGCCGGGCTGGACGCGGTGGTGGCCGGGTCGCACCCCTGCGACATCGAGTTCTGGCAGGCCCACAAGAGCCTGTATCCGGCCATGCTGATGGTGCGGCCGGGCGGAACCATCATCGTAGTCACGCCGTGCCCGTAAGGGGTGGCCGTGACGCACCCGGACATGCTCGACTACACGGCTCAGCCGGCGGATGTGCTGCTTGGGCGTTACGAGCGCAACGAGATCGACGACCGCGTGGCGGCGTCGCTGGCCGTGGCCTGGGCCAGGGTTCGGGAGTACGCGCGCGTGGTGCTGGTGTCGGACGGCATCGCCCCGCACGAGGCGGCGGCGCTGGGGTTCGATACGGCGCCGGACGTGGAGACCGCGCTTTCAGCCCTGGCACGGACGAGCGGCACCACGCCGCAGGTGGGGGTATTGACGCACGCACCGGACACGCTGCCGCTGGTGGCCTGAGGCATGGAGCGTTGGGCCGTCATCGCTGACGACCTGACCGGGGCGCTGGATACCGCGCTGCAGTTTCGGAAGGCCGGTCGGAAGACCATGGTTTCGACCCGTCCGGGCGTCTGGCCAACCGGCAGAACAGTCGTTGCCCTGAGCACGGAAACCAGGCATGTTCCGGCCGCCAGCGCCGCCGCACGCGTGAATGCCGCGTTTAGTTCGCTGCCCCGCGGACAGTCGGCACGAATCTACAAGAAAACCGATTCGCTGCTACGCGGGAACATTGGGGCCGAGTTGCGAGCGCTGTGCGATGCCGCCGGTTCAGGTCCGCTGGTGTTTGCGCCCGCCTATCCGACCGGCGGCCGCACGACGATCGATGGAATACACCGGCTGGAGGGCGTGCCGGTTGCGGAGGCCGCGCCGGGACGCGATCCGCTGACTCCGGTTCGGGAATCGCACATACCAACCCTGCTGCTGGATAGCGGCGGCCTTAAGACTCAGTGCTTGCCGCTCGACGTTGTCCGCGGAGGTTGGGAGGCGCTCGTAGCCGAACTGTCCAGGGCAAGCCGAAATGGCGTCGAGGTCCTGGCGCCCGATGTCGAGACCGAGGATGACTTGCAAGCCATTGCGTCGGCGCTTCGCGGGTGGGATGGCGGAGGCATCATTGCAGGTTCGGCCGGGCTCGCCGAATACCTGGCGCGGGCGGATCAGGATTCAGACCAGCCTGCGGACCTGGGACGCTCGACGTTCGTGGCCGCCGTGGTGGGCACGCCGAGCGCGCATACCGCAGTACAGGTTGAGCGCGCGCTGGCCACGGGGTTTGCACGGCGGGTGCGAATTCGAAGCGGAGCGGACATCGAAGCCGCGGTTCGGGAAATCCGCCTTAACCAATCGAACGACCGGTTGACGATCTACGACACAACGCTTGAAGTAAGGGCGCCGCGGCCGGAGGAACGCCGGCGGCAGCTACGGTGCGTCGGCGATCTTTGCCGTGCCATCGTTGGCGCGGCCGATCAGCCCGGACTGATCCTCACGGGCGGAGATACCGCACGCGCCGCGTTGGACGCGCTGGAGGTTGACGCGATCGAGGTTTTGGGGGAGGTGGAGTGGGGCGTGCCCGGCGGGCATGCGCTGCGCGGGACTCGCCAGGTGGCGTCTGTGGTCACCAAGGGTGGGAACATGGGAGGTCCGGACGCGCTGACGAGCGCCTTCCGGCGCCTCTGCTCCAGGGTCAACCAAGCAGCATGACGCCAGATTCTTCCGACCAGCGTCCTCTGATTGCCGTCACCATGGGGGACCCGGCGGGTGTCGGACCGGAAATCACGGCGAAGGCGCTGGCGAACCCGAAGATCCAGGCAGCCTGCCGCGCCGTGGTGGTCGGTGACTTACGGACGATGGAACGGGCGGCCGGTGCGGTGGGGCTCAATGTCGCCGCCGCGAACGTAGACGCACTGGACCAGGGAGACGACGAGCTTCAGGTTTATGACCCCTGGGAACGCGATCTGAGTGACGTGCCAGTGGGGATGGTCGACGCCAGATCCGGTGCGGCTGCGGCGGAGGCGGTCATTGTGGCGACGAAACTGGCGCTCAAGGGGCGCGTGGCGGCCATCGTGACCGCCCCAATCAACAAGGCCGCCATCAACGCCGCCGGCTACCACTACGCGGGGCACACCGAGTTGCTGGCCGACCTGACGGACTCGCCCGGCGCGCGCATGTTGCTGGTGGCGCCGGGACTGCGGGTGATCCACAACAGCACGCACGTATCGCTTCGCGAGGCCATTGACCGGGTGACGCCGGGGAACGTGCGACACGTGATTGGGCTGCTGGACGACACGCTGCGGATGATGGCGATCTCAGAGCCGCGCATCGCCGTTTGCGGGCTCAATCCGCACGCCGGAGAGGGCGGCCTGTTCGGACACGAGGATGACGCGTTCATTCGGCCGGCAATTGAAGACGCCCGCAACGACGGCCTGGACGTGACGGGGCCCGAGCCGGGTGACACTGTTTTCAATAGGGCGCGTAACGGGGCGTTCGACGGGGTGGTGGCGATGTATCACGACCAGGGACACGTGGCCGTCAAGGTGGCCGGGTTCTTTGACGGCATCAACGTGTCGGTCGGGCTGCCGATCATCCGGACGAGCGTGGACCACGGCACGGCGTTCGATATTTCCGGGCAGGGCATCGCGCGGGCGGATAGTATGGAGATGGCCATTGAGATTGCCGCCACCATGGCCGTCAGCGACGGACGTTCGGCGGCCCCGGAGACCGCCTGAACCGATGAATGCGCCCTTGCAGCTTGCCCAGTTGGTGCTTTCCGTGATCGTGATTGCCGCGGTTCTGATCCAATTGCGCAACACAGGCATGGGCTCGGCTTTAGGTGGGAGCGACAGTTCGTTCTTTCATGCCCGGCGCGGGGTCGACCGGCTGACGTTCAATTTCACGATCGGCGCGTCAACGCTGTTCTTCCTCGTTTCAATCCTGGCCGCCGTCCTCCAGTAGCTCGTCGCGCACGAGCGACGCGGGGCACACCTGTCCGTAGGGGCAGCGGCGGCAGACCCCGGGGTCCTCGGCCCGATTCGGCGCTTGCCAGAACGGATCGAATTGGCTCGCCTCGATGCCAACAACGATTTCAGTTGCTCGGGCCGCAAACTGTTCAAGGTCCTCGCGGCCGTACGTCCCATGTAGCTGCTGGACGAATGGCGGATCTTCGCGAACCAGCACATCCACCCGGACCTGGGGAATGAAGAACGGCGCGGGCAGGCTACCGGGACGAATCCGAGAGCCGGCCCTGAAGACTCCGTAGCCGATCGCGTAGCACTGGAGTTGCAGGTCCTGATCGGGATATGACTCGGGATAGGCTCGCCACGAGGTCTTGTGGTCGATCACGACGCCGTTTCGATCGATTAGATCGACGGTGCCAACGAGTTGGACCTGGACACCTGGAATGTCGAACCGAAATCTGTGCTCAATCAGATGCGGAATGACTCGGGGAGCAACTTCGGTCAAGTAGAGCTCCAGGACCGATTGGCCGGACGCATAGGCTTCGTCCAACTCGTCAGCCAATGTTCCGCATGCAGCCCCGGGTGGAAGTCGGGCGTCCCAAACGTCGTCGTAGACCTCGGCGGCCTCATCCAGATCCAGGTCGTAGCCGCTGTGGCGTTTCTCGAGAAAGTTGCGCTCCAGGGCGGCGTGGACCGCCTGGCCGACAAGCGACGCCGGCGAGTCAGTGGTCGGCACCCGATCCACGTAACGCATCCGATACTGGAGCGGACAAGTGTCGTAGGTGCGTAGCTGTGTGGGAGAGATTGACCGGAGCTGCCGTTGCATGTCGACACGCATGCTGAGTAGTTCTTGCGCCATCCTAAACGCGGTCCGTCGAGGGTCTCTGAGCGCTGGGACAGCCGCCAGGCCAAGACTGTGCGCATGGTGAGCGACCAGCCCGAAGCTTCGGTCGTGATCGTGACCTGGAACGGGTTGCGCCACCTTGAGCGCTGCCTGCCAGCACTGCATGACCAGACCGGAGTGACGTTCGAGACCATCGTCGTGGACAACGGCAGCGCGGACGGTACGGCGGAGTGGATTGCTGCGACGTATCCGCAAGTCGTGCTGGAGCGCTTGGACTCGAATCACGGGTTCGCCGCGGCCAACAACATCGGGTTCGGACTGACGCGAGCGGACCTGGTTGCAACCCTCAACAACGACGCTGTTCCCGATCCCGCCTGGCTGCAGTCGCTGGTTCAGGCCGCGAATGAGCATCCCGAGGCCGGGTCGTTCGGCAGCCGGATCGTGCTGGATCGGGATCCGAACATCATCGACTCCGCCGGGGTGGTGACAGACGTACTGGGCATCGCCTGGGACCGGCATAACGCGGAGCCGGTTGGCGTCGATACCGCCGGGGAGGTCTTCGGCGCATGCGCGGGCGCAGCGCTCTATCGCAAGACGCTGCTCGACGAGACCGGCGGATTCGATGCCTCGTTTTTTGCCTACCTGGAGGATGTGGACCTGGCATGGCGCGCCCGTTGGTTGGGCTGGACGGCGCGCTATGTTCCGGAAGCTCGGGTGGTGCATGCGCACTCGGCTACAGGGACTGAAGATTCGCCGTTTAAGACGTTTCACCTGGGTCGCAACAAGGTCTGGACGATCGCCAAGAACCACCCCACGCGCGCCCTCTCGATGTACGGCCCGTTACTGGTGGCCTATGACCTGGCGTCGTTGCCGATCACGATGACGCGCCAGCGGAGCCTGGCGGCCGTTCGCGGACGACTGGCGGGGCTGCGAGCTCTTGGCCGAGTTCTCCAGCAGCGAAAGCGTGAGGCGGCCCGCCGGCGCGTTGCCTGGGAGAACATTCGTCCGTATGTCAACGGCCCGTCGTGGCCGTGGGATATATGGCGACGCCAGCGGCGGTTGCGGCAGACGGTGGCGACCGACGATCCGAGAACTGCCTCGGACGCTCGCTGATAGACTCGCGCACTCGGGGCGTGGCGCAGGCTGGTAGCGCACCTGACTGGGGGTCAGGAGGTCGCCGGTTCAAATCCGGCCGCCCCGACCAGCGTCCAAACCTGTTACGCGGTGGACACATCGCGCCGGCTCTGCCATACACCATTCGAATTGGTTCGACTTGAGCCTAGGCGGCGTTGCTCCAGCTTTCGATGAAGTCGTCCAGGTCGAAGTCGGCGGGCATGTGCTCTTGCGCCCAGCGGGAGGGTTTGCTCGCGAGGCTAGGTACGAAGTGCTCGGTCTCCGTTTGGAGCCGGGAGTCCAGAGGTGCGAAGCGCTGTCCGAGTAGCTTCGTTTCGGCGGCAGTAAATCTCCGGGCCAGGGCCTCGAGGTTGCCGATACTGAAGGTTTGCTCGCCTACGGCTGACGCCCGCTCGCGTTTCGGCAGGTCGGCCAGTTCCGGGCGCTTCAGTGCACCGATCCGGCGAGCCAGTTTGGACAGGAGGACCACGCAGACCATCCGCCCGGTGTGGCCTGGATGCAGCAGGGCCAGCGCTTGGCGGAATGCCGCCGGATCCCGGTCGAGAATCGCGCGATAGAAGGCCTCGATCCGATCGTCCTCGCGTTCAGCCAGTTCAATGAACCGGCGGAAGCCCGCTTGTCCCTCCGCCGATAGGTGCTTGACGAATCCCGGCTCCCAAAGGAAACGGGAGCCGTAGGGATACGACTGGCCACCGAACGAGGTGTACCTGAGATGGATGATGCGCCGCAGCCTGGCGCTATAGTTGCTGGGCCAATGCAGGATGGTGTTGATATACATCACCCCATCGCCGGCATTGAGCCTGACCTGCCTACAGTCAGACAGCTTGGCGCGGGGGTCGTTCAGGAGCTCCTGGTTCTCCCGTGCCGTGTTCAGACGGCGATGACTGCCGGGGACGACCCACAGCACATCATCGTCGTACAGCGGGATGTTCCACTGCACGGAGCTTGGACCGTTGGCCAGCATGTCGGCCTGTAGACCCTCCAGGGGAGCATTGTTCGTTGGCCCGTGACTCACGTCGCGATGCCATAGGTCCGGTCCATACGCCACCTCCGGATTGCACAGCAGAATCATCTGCTTCAGCCCCACGTCAAGGGTGCCGAGCGCCTGCCGGCTGACACCGAGCGTGTTTTCGTGGAGACAGAACTCCACCGTGTTGGCCGTCGCTGCATCGATAACAGTCTGAAACGCGAGGCGAGGCTGCTTGGCCGCGTAGGCGAAGCAGCCCGGGTCTTCGGGATTGCGCGCCCAGTTCGCCTGCTGCCGGTCGACCAGCGCTTCGAAGCTGGCGCGCAACTCGTCCAGCCGTTCGGGTGGAACGACGTTTCTCAAAATCACGAAGCCGTCGTCGAGGAGTTGCTCGGTATCGATCTGGATGGGCTGGGCTCCGGCAGCGCGACCGGGTCAGTCTAAACCGGACATGCGGCCTCAAATAGCCAGCCAGGGTGAGTGCCGAACCGCTCAACTACTGGTGTGGCCACCAACCTGGCCGGAGGTCGGCCAATCAGGCTCCGCTCCGCTAGCGACCGTAAGTTCGTCCCTTCCAGCCGCCGCCAACGCCTGCGTAATGCCGGCGCGCCGAGTCCAGCGTCATGGCGACGTAGATGACGGCAGACAGCGGCAACGTGACAGCGAGCAGCGTCGAGCCGCGGTACCAGCGGGTCATCGGTATGTAGCTAAAGGACATCAGGCCCCATCCAAGAAGTCCAACCGCGAGTGCCGTGAGCGACGGCTCAAGGGCGGCTCCGGTCAAGAGACCGACGCTGGTGACGACGACTGCGATCGGCGGCGCGAGGAATGTCAGAAGCAGCCCGACGACTGTCCCCACGAGCCCTATTGGCGAGTAGGCAAGCTGGGTGTACGCCGTGCGCGCCACGACGTGCCAGACGCCGGATAGCCCGGCGTAGCCGCGAACGCTTTGGACGTCGCGCCCCAGTCCCAGCCAGGTTCGGCCTCCAGCCTGCTTGATGCTGGCGGCCAAGGCGCAGTCGTCGATGATTTGGTCGTGGATCGATTTCAGGCCACCGATACGTTCGAGCATTTGTCGGCGTACCAGCACGCAGCCACCGGCGGCCGCCGCCGTTCTGCGGCGGGAATCGTTGGACCAACGAAAGGGGTACAGCAGGCCAAAGAAATAGACGAAGGCTGGCACGAGCAGCCGCTCGAAGGGTGTGATCGCACGCAAGTGCGCCATTACCGACCCGAGGTCCAAATCGCGGCATTCGGCCATGCCGACCATCCTCCGCAAAAGGTCGGGCGGATGCGCGATGTCGGCATCCGTCAGCAGGATGTAATCGCACCGTCGGGCTAAGTCGGACGTCGAGCCGGTGTGCATAGCCCAAACCTTGCCGGCCCATCCATCCGGGAGTGGAGCGGCCGCGACGACGTGCACTCCGGGGCCGGTAGAACCGTCGCCAAGGCCCGCAGCAACGTCAGCGGTACCGTCAGTGCTGGAGTCGTCCACTACGACGATCTCCAAGCGGCCGGGATAGTCCTGGTCCAGGAGCGTGGGAAGGGTGGACGGAAGCACTGCGGCTTCATTGCGCGCAGGCACGACTGCGGTCACGTCAGGCCAGCGGTCCGGTTCCACGTCCGGCGACGATGCCGGGAGTCGCACGTCGGTTCGCCAGTACCATCCGCGACCGAGCAGCAACCATACCCACGCGCCCGCAGCAGCAACTGCCAGCCCCGTGAGGACTGTCAGCCAGATAGCGATTTGCGTTCGTCCGTTGACCCGGTGGGGTCAGTCCGCGCGGGTGATCCAGAAGCGCAGGGCTCGGTCGTCCCCGACCGTGGCCAGCAGCGCGCCGTCGGGGCTATAGGCGAGCGCTCGGATCCAGTCGATGTGGGCATCGATGGCGCGTCCGAGTTTCAGGTTGCCGGTGGGGTCGCGCAGGAGCGCGCGTTGATACGCGCCAATGGCCAGCTCGTGACCGTGCGGCCGATAGGACAGTGATGTAATGAGCCCCGCCTCCGGCTCGATCTCTCGCAGCAGACTGTTGGAGCCACTTGCCAGAATCTTGATCGTATCGCCGTCCGCCAGCGCCATTTCCGCGACCTGCGGATCGAAGCGAATCGCCCGGATCCAGTCGTCGAAACCGGTAAGTCGCAGCCGCTCGGCTCCCGAAACGGCGTCCAGCAGTAAGACCTCACGGAAAGTGCCGGCGGCCGCGAGGTCTGCGCCATTCGTGGCCAGCGACGTGACAGAAGTGGCAAGTCCAGCGGCACTCCAGAGTTCGGCGCCGCTTCGCGCGTCTAACCTTCGGACGACGCCACGCGCGTCGCCGGCCAGGACCTCACCGTCCGACGCAAATACCAGCGCGGTGATGCTGTCCGGCACCGCTGGCGCCTCTGCTAGAAGCGTCCCCTGGGATGAGTCCCAAGTCCGCACCCGCCCGTCGTCTCCGCCGGAGGTCACGATCTGTCCGTCCGGCGAATAAGCCACGGCTCGCGCTGGCCGGTCGTGGGCGGCGATGGAGGCGCGCACGACACCGTCGGTTCCAACGATCACAAGCGAGCCGTCGTCCAAGGCGACTGCCACCGACGTACCGTGGGGACTGTAGTCCACGGCATTGATCGGCGCGGGCAGGGCAGTTTCGGCGGCCAGTTCCGAGAGCGCCGTCAACCAGACGCCGACGTCGCCGTCCCAGCTCCCCGATAGCAGGATCTCGCCATCTGGGCTGAAGCTGAGCCCCTGCACGTCGGTCGTGTGTCCAGTCAGGCTGTACAACCTCCTGCCGGTGGCGACATCCCACACGGCCACCGTTCCGTCGCTTGAGGACGTGGCCACTCGACGCCCGTCGGGGCTGAACGCCACCTGCCACACGGAGTCGCTATGTCCCGCGAGCGTGGCCAGCGCCGATCCGTCAGTGGCATCCCAGAGCACGGCTGTGTTGTCGTCGGCGCCAGTTGCCAGGCGCGTGCCATCGGGGCTGATTGCCAGAGAAAGCACGGCCCGCGAGTGCTGCTCGACGAATTCGAGCAGGCGCTCGCCCGTAGCCATGTCCCAGATGTCCGCTCGGGCCCATCCGGTGGTTATCAGTCCGCCGCCGTCGGGTGTAAACGCGACGCCATTCGACCAGGCGTCAATGTCGTCGAACTCAGCGAGATGCTCACCGGTCGCCACATCCCACACATGGGCCGCGGCGTAGGTCGTCGCAGCCACCAGCGTTCCGTCCGGACTAAAGACCACGCTCGTAAACCACCGCTCGTCAGCCTGGAGCACCTGTACCTGCTCGCCCGAGCGCGTATCCCAGAGCCGTACGGTGTCGTCCTCCGACGCGCTGGCGACCAGCGAGCCGTCGGGCGAGAAGGCGACTTCGTAAATGCCGTCGTAGTGGCCCTCGAGTTCATGAATCGGCGTCAAGGTCGCCCGGTCCCAGATCACGACCCGACGGTCAAAACCACCGGTCACGAACGTCGAACCTGATGGGTCGAACGCCACGCTGGTCACCAGTGGACTGTGGGCTTCCACCAGTCGGCGGGGAATGCGCGGCGGGGCCACCGGCATGGTCGCCGCCAAGGGAATCATCCCGGCCTGTTTGAAGTGGTCGCCGGCCGGTGCCAGCCGGACCCTCCCGTCGTGCAGGCGCAAGACGGCTCGCTGGGATCGCAGCACGCCTCCGTCAGGTGCGGACGTGTATCCCAGCGGCAGTCCGAATCGAGTCAGCGCATTCGGAGCGGATCGCCAGAAGTCAGCTACTTCCGCTGCAACGGCGAGCGCTTCGAGCCGGGCCAGTGG
Organism: Chloroflexota bacterium; assembly: GCA_022820025.1. Taxonomy (GTDB): domain Bacteria; phylum Chloroflexota; class UBA11872; order UBA11872; family UBA11872; genus UBA11872. The sequence continues at coordinate 2,681 of JAJEGF010000013.1, read as the reverse complement.
ACCGGCGTCGGTTGGCAAGGGCGTGCCATACGGCACGCCCTTGAAGTCAAGCAACCAACGATCATGTCCCGCCGCGGACATCACGTCATAGATGTTGGCCGGACGAATGCCGCCGTCGCGGTCTGACTGAAGCACGGCCCGTTGAAAGGCCTGGTAGACGAACGGCGCTTCGTGCCAGGGCTGCGAAATCGGAAAACCCAGAGTCTCGTGGCCTCCGAGTTCCTCGTAGGCGGTCCAGAACTGAGCGTCGCGGTCATCGACGACCGCGTAGCCAAGACCACCCCCGCCGCCGGTCTGCGTATAGAAGAAGCCGTGCTGGAGCGGAAAGCTGGCGGGAGTGGACGCGGCACCAACTGTTGGAAATGCAAGCAGCGCGAAGGCCAGCAGCACTGCGATGCCACCACGAAGATGTCTGCCCATCCGCGTCGCGCGATCCGGCGATCGCAGCGTCTGCCGAAACTGGCGGTGCACTAAGGCCATGCCCTTCGGCCATTGAGCGTCACGCGCAATCCCCGCTATCGGCTCGACCGAAGCGCCGCGCGCAACGCCGGCGTGAGACTCGGCTGTCGGAATGCATAGCCGGCATCCAGGAGTTTTCGCGGAGCAACCCGTTGGCTCGAAAGCAGTGCTTCCCGGGCAAAATCGCCGAGCGCCGTCCGGAGGATCGGCGCGGGTATCGGGAGAATTGCCGGGCGGCGTAATTCGCGGGCCATCGTCTTTACAAACTCGCGGTTGGTCATGGCTTCCGGCGCCGCCACGACGATGGGGCCGCTCAGCGTCTCCCGCGCGATCGCCAGTCGAATGGCCCCAATCACATCCGCCAAGTCAACCCACGGCCAATAGTGCCGGCCGGACCCAAACCAACCGCCGATTCCCAGCATGATGGGCAAACGCAATCGAGCTACCACCGGCGACCGGGAGTCGATTACGGGCGCCAGACGGACAATCGCAACGCGAACTCCGGCGTCGGCGGCCGGCCGTGTCGCCGCTTCCCATTCCGTGGATACCCGGGGCAGGAACCCTTCTCCGGGCAGGCTGCTCTCGTCCAGCAGTTCATCGCCGCGATCGCCGTAGATGCCCGTGGCGCCGGCGCAGACGAGTACCGAAGTCCTTTGTGACAAGCCCGCGATGGCTCTCGCCAGCGTGTCGGTACCGCGCACGCGGCTATCCCGGATTCGTCGACGCTTTTCGGCCGTCCATCGCAACGCGCTGATCGTCTCGCCGGCCAAATGCACTACGGCATCCGTGCCCTCCAGCCCGGAGCGATCAATGTCGCCTGTCTGCGGGTCCCAGCGTATGTCGCCGGGCTCCCCGCTCCTGGTGGCTGGACGCACCAGGCGGACGACTTCGTGTCCGTCAGCACGAAGGTCGGCGACGAGCGCCGCACCGACGAGCCCGGTCGATCCGCTGACGGCGACGCGCATTTATGTCAACTCACGGTCAGACGGTACGGGCGCCTTCGTCATATACGTGCGCCGGCGGTCGTCGTAGATCCCATATCAATCCCGTCCAACTCAGGATGGTGAGCAGGTAATGGGTCACGTCGATCTCCCACCAGAAGAATCCGTTCCGCTCAGAGCCGGGATAGCGGTGATGGTTGTTATGCCAACCCTCGCCCAGGGTGATCAGCGCCAGCAGGAGGTTGTTTCGACTCGTGTCCTTCGTGGGGAATCGTCGGCTGCCCCACATATGCGCGCCGGAGTTTATGAGGTAGGTGGTGTGCAGCAGCATGACGGTGCTCACCAGGAAGCACCACACGAATACCTGCAGCCAGGACACGCCGGTAGAAGGGAATGCGCGCTCGAGCCAGAAACCCAGGGCGATCGTGCCGCCGGCGTAGAGCAGCGTGCTGCCGAAATACCATCGGTCGAGCCAGCGAAGCTCCGGGAACCGGACCAGGTCCTTGACCTCTTCCCAGCGGGTGTCGTCGCGGTTATAGGCCAGTAACCAGCCGATATGTGCCCACCAGAATCCGCCCTTGAGCGGTGAGTGCACATCCTCCTCCTCGTCGGAGTGCCGGTGATGAAAGCGATGGTGGCCCGCCCACCACAACGGACCCTTTTGAATCCCCAACGTGCCCAGCAGCGCCATGACCGCCTGGAAAACCCGGGTGGTCTGAAACGTGCGGTGGGAGAAATAGCGGTGATAGAAGCCCGTAATGAAGAAGACGCGCATCCAGTAGAAGCCGAGACAGGCCACGACGGCCGGCCAACTGACACCCACGATGAACGCCGCGAGCACGCCGAGATGCAGAGCAATGAAGCCCCAGTTGTGCCGAATGGCCTGCCAGGCCGTATAGCGCTGCTCGATTCGCTTCGGAATCTTGAGCTTCTTGAGCGTCAGGCCCTCCCGCGAAGGCTCAAGGCTTGTATCCGTCACCAGCCAGTCATCCCCCTGTGTGCCGCGCCGCTTGCGCGGCGGCCACGATACGTCCAAATCGAGGATGCGCAAAGCGCGGTCGCCTCGCAAGCTCGCCCTCGAGGGTCAGGCGCGAACAAGCAACCATAGAAACAGGGCACGTCGCATCGTCCGGAACCTAGGCGGCTCGCACGCAGCGCCGGTGCTTACGCGCCGGCGCGCGCTGCAGAACCCGGCGCTTCGGCTCGCTCGATCAGCACCTGAACGTCGCGAACGGTCTCCGTCTCGAAACTCGCGGCGCAGGACGCGAGATAGAAGTCCCA